>DATJGF010000045.1:0-33218 GCA_035495315.1 Candidatus Limnocylindrales bacterium | reverse complement strand
GTCCCAACCCCAGTCCCAGGCGATCAGCCGCGCTGCTGTTTTTGCAGCTCGAATTCCCTCGAGGATCAGTGAGTTCACCTCGGCAATCACTTCCGCGGCGGAGCGCTTGCTGCAGCGCGGACATTGGGCGCCGCCGCCGTGCGACCAGCAGTTCGTGAAATTCTCCGAGGCGGTGATTGTAAAAAAGCCGCCCAATCCCGGCACAGCGGTGGAGATGCGCTCGATTGAATCGATAAGATACCGCTGGACCTCAGGGACGCTGGTGCACAGGGCCGCGTGATCGCCTTCGCTTGCGCCTTTGAGTTCGACGTGATTGTCAAAGAAGCCGAGCGGCATCGCGCGCGGCTCGTTCAGATAGAGAAAGATCTTTATGCCGAACCTGGCGGACCGCGTCACCAGCCGGTTCAAGTTGCTCAAGCGGCGCTGAAAATTGGAGCTGAGGCCAGGTTGCCACGGAAAGGGCGCCAACTTGTAGAGCACGGCCTGGAGCCAAACGCCGTTGACTCCCAACTCGGCGAGGCGGGCCAGGTAACCGTCAGGATACGGGTCGGCTTTGGTGTCGAGGAGCGGGTCGCCGTATAGCGCGAAATACGAATAGCAAAATCGTAAATCGTGGCCGGCATTGTTGCTGACGCATGCAGCGCGCTGGTGTGAAAGCTCCGAAACAAAGCCGAACAACGGTTCGTTGCTTTGGCAAGCACCGGCAGGAAATGTTTCTCGCACCACGGATGCGATCTCCTGCTCTCTGCGGAGCGCTTCCGGCCCAGGCATCTCGTACCGAAGCGGCTGGCATGCCGGCTTCAAGTTGCCGAGTTTGACAAACAGAAAATCGTCCTCGCGCAGTGTGTAAACGAGTTGTGCCGGGGTCCAGCCGAGCAAGGCGACCAACTGGTTATAGGGGAGCAGATGCCAATTGCGCTTAATGACCGTGATATAGGAGCGGGCCTGCTGGTCGTTTGTGATTCGCGGTGGTTTCCCCAAGCCCATAGCGCGTCCCATCCGCTCGAGGTCGCTGGTGCGGGCGCCGACGACCTGCGCGATGCGAGCGATCGGCACCAAAGGCCAGTTTCGCCAGACGAAAGCGTGCAAGCGGCTGGGGAAATGTCTGAATTGCAACGCGGGCGGGGCTGCGCCTGCAGGCAAGTCCGTTACCGCAGTCTCCAAGGCGGCGGCTGACGGATGACTGGCTCCAAAGCCGTCAAATCCTCCCAGGGCAATCCCGCAGCTGGCGACCGCGGCGTTTTTCAAAAAAGTGCGTCGCGAGAAAATGCACTCCGGTCCCGGCGAGTTCCCAGAGTTCATGACGCCAGATCTAAGCAGAAAAGTGGTCTGTTGACAGGAGTTTTCAGAGATCCACGGCGATGACCTCGTGATCCAAGATTGAAGGCACGAGGATAATCAATTCTGAGTTACTGGCAGTGGTGTGGGAAACCTTTTGGGCCGCCAGCAGATGCACCTTCCTGGCACGAACGCCAGCGGGCAGATGCAACTGGACCTTTTGTTCGCCAACAGGGATCAGCTCGCGGATCGGGCCTTTCATCAGCATCGGGTTAGTCAGGTTGACCAGGTGGACGGTAATGGAGTTCTGCTGTTGCCAGACGGTGACGTCGAGAAGGCCGGGGCCAGTGACGGTTACGCGTGGGGGCTCGTTCGTGGCCCATTCAACCGCATTGCGCAGCAGTTTTCCATGGTCCGGCGATAGAACTTCCCAGAAGGTGCGGTCGATGTCCCACGGAAAATAGACGACGCGGCCTTTGCCGGTCTCGCGCAAGAATACTTGGGCGATATCGGTTTTGGGCGTGCGCGGGTAGACCATTTCCATCGGCAGATCCGGATAGCTGGGGATCAAGGTCAGGGGCATCGGAGGAAATTGTTCGCGTGGTTTGACCTCAACACGAGCAACACCATGGATGATGCGGGGTGCGTCCTCCAGGCCTCGGAGCAGGGGATGGCGCGGAGCGGTTTGGTGTTCCAACCGGAGGTAGGCGTTCTGCATTCGGGATTCAAGTTTGCCACTGAAATCGACCCCGAACATGCCGGCGAGCCCGAAATTGTCGCGCCGCACGCCCCATTCATTGCACAGGCTGGTTTGGTGGGTGGCAATTATGCTGCCGCCGGCGACGACGAACTGCTCGATTTGACGGCATTGGGCATCGGATAATGCCGCTAGGTTCGGCAGGATGAGGGTCTTGAACTGGCTGACGTGCGCGTGGTCAAGCAGACGATCGTGCACCAGTTCAAAGGGGATTCGCGCTTCGATCAATGCCTGGCACCAGCCGTCGATGTGACCTTCGATTTCATTTCCGACAAACCAACCCGTCTGCTGCGAATACACCACAGCCACGCGGGCCAGAGCTCGCTCGTTGCGCAGATACTTTTCCCATCGGGCGAGGCGCTGGTAAGTTTCTTCCACCGGTTTAAGCCAGCGTTCGTCCCGCAGCACGGCGCCGAACTTGGTGAACCACGGGCGCATGCCGTTGGCGACGAGGTCGGCGACCCAGACACGGATTTCGGCCGGGCTCTGGACGGAGTCTTTCCAGCGATACGGTTCCTCCACACCAACACTGAAGATGCCAACGATTGGTTTGTTGCCCATCGTCGCGCGGTATTCTTTTGCATTGGTGCCGATGGCCCAGGGCGCCATCAGGCCGCGCCGCGCCTGGCGGTCGGCCATTAGTGTGGGCGCTAGTTCCCCGATGGTCTTCATATCGAGCGAGCTCGTCGCGCCGCCGCCGGTATTGGGGATGACGCACGAATTGGGGTTAATGGCTCGAATGGCCTGGTCCCAGGTTTGCCACAGCTCAAACAGCCGCTGTTGTCGCCACAGGATGTAGGCATGCCGGGCTGGGTCCTGAGGATTATTCGTGCGTGGGAGCTCGAGTCCGCTGTTTTGCTTGAAATTGCGCTGACAGTGCTCGCAGTAACACATGCCGGAACCGTCCCATCGATTGATGAAGATGCCGTCGACGTGGTATCGAGACATGATCTCTTTTTTTACCTCGGTCATGAACTCGAAGTTGTACGGGCCGAGCCCGCAGGTGACCCACATCTCGGGGGACGCCCAGTGCCGGCGCTTTTTGCCCTCAGCGTCCACCGCGATCCAATCCGGGTGCGCGGCTTCGACATCATCGTAGGTGGCGTGCGGGTCGGTGCGGACGATGATGACCATGCCGAGCTTGCGGCAGCCGGCGATGAGTTCGCCAAGGACGTCGCTGTCCCCGAGCCAGCGGCTGCGATGGTGAAGCGGAATTTTGGTCGGATAATAGGCCACACAACCGCCGGCGCTCAGGCACACGGCGTCCGAACGTGTACGGTGAAAATAATCGAGCCAAAAGGCGAGGTCGAAGCGGCCGGGATCATCTTCGACCAGCGTGAGTTGGGCCCAACGCATTGGTTTATCGACCCAGGTGGGGGTTGAGTTGCGGTTGGGCAAATCCGGCTGGGCTGCGGAGGAACGCAACTGAGGCGGCGCCAGCGATACGGCGGCCGCGGCAGCCAGCGTAGATTTAAGGAAGTGCCTGCGATTAAAGGCTGGAGCGGTCATCATGGGCAGAGGTATATGCGGGGAGTGGGATGGGTGCAAGTGCACGAAGAAGATGGAACAGCGAAGGCGGGAAAAGGCGAAGAACAAGAATTGAACAGCGAAGGCCCGAAGACGCGAAGGGAAAGCTGATTTTTTCGCTTCTTCGCTGTCAATCCTTCGAGCTGGAATTGGGTCGCGGGGAGGTAGTGAACAGCGCGCGGTGGATAGGAGTCGGGTAAGGCGCGTCGGGGCCTTTGGCGGTGTGCCAGAGGATGCGATTGAGTTCGTCCTCAGGTGCGAGGTCGTAATCGCGGAAGTTCATCCGGGCGGACTGCTTGGCGTAAGGCGAGTTTGTGGTGTTCTTGGTGAACAGGTCTACACGTGGCACCAGTGGCTGGTAAGGTGTGAGCTTCGGACGTTTGGTGAACGAGTTAAACATCGGGGTCGCACCGGCATCGTATTGGGTCAGCGGCGGCAGGCCCAGGATCAATTCGATCGTTCGGACCATGCTGGCAGTCGTGTAAAGCGTGCTGTCCACGTAAGCGCGTTTGCAGTACGGGCTGATGACGAGTCCGACCGTGCGATGGGCATCGACGTGATCCGGTCCGTTTTGGGCATCGTCTTCAATAACAAAGATGGCCATTTCTTTCCAGAATCGGCTGCGCGTCGCCGCCTCGACAAGTTGGCCCAGGCCGATGTCATTGCTGGCGACGCAGGCGTCCGGAGTAAAGGCTCCGGGAGTCGTGCCGCGCGTATGGTTTTCGCCGAGGGACATGATGGTAAAGCTTGGCAGCACGCCCGTTTGCTCGGCCGTATGCAGGTCCTCGATCCACCATTTGACGCGTTCCATATCGCGTTGCCCGCTCCAGCGACCCCGGTTGGCCGAGGGAACGCGCAAGGCGCCTTCCCCATAATTTTTAAAACTGATTCCGTGTCGTCGGCACAAATCCCAGAGGTACCCCGCAGTGGGAGTCTCCATTTCGCGATTGCCGGGGAGGCGGCCGTGACTGGAATAAGAAAGAATCCAGGATCGCTGGTTGTAGTCAGTGGCGATGGCGGCGTCGCACCAGCTATGCCCGTCGACACTGACTTCGCCGTTGCAGTAAAGATTGTCGAGCAGGACATACTCGCGCGCGATCTGATGATGGTTGGGAGTCACTTGTTCGCCGTAGATAGTCAGGTTGGAGTCGCCATTGCCTCGCGGCCGACCTTGGGCGTCGCGAAAATCGCCCATCACCTGATCATAGGTGCGGTTTTCTTTGATAATATAGAGCACGTACTTGATGGGACAGGATTCGCCGACCCGGTCCGGGATGATCGAATCGCTCTTGATCGGGGCATGGTGAAATTGCTCCGGAGTAAAGGGCGAGTTGCGCCGCACCTGCTCGGTGTAGCGGGACATTTGGGTCGTATCCGGTCGCTGGATAATCGAGATCGCTCCGGCAAATGTCTTGGGAATGTAATCGAAGCGCGGCGGTTTGTGCAGTTTGAGCGGGCGGGAAGTGAGCGGCGGGACGTTGGCGCGTGAGGTGAGGCCCTTGCCGTTGGCGACATACAGCGTGCGATTATCTGGACTGACCGCCAGCGCGCTTGGATACCAGCCCACTGGGATAAAACCTTCGACAATGGATACGGACTCACGATTCCGCCTGGCTTCCTCTGAGGAGGTATTGGAAATATCAGCTACCATCACACTATTATTATCCGCGTTAGCCACAAAGAGGGTGTGTCCGTCAGGTGAAATGGCCACCGCATCAGGCGTGCTGCCTTCGGGCGAACCAGGATAAAGGGAAGTGGAGATGATCTCACGTGTGCCTTCCGGCAATCGTTCCGTGGGGCTGGCGCCGGCCTCTTTTTGTTCAAGCGTTCGAGTCTGAATGACGTGGACGGTGTTGTCGCCAGAGCAGGCGACGAATAAGCGGCCATCGGGCGCCAGTGCCATGTCATTGGGACGCACGCCGACCTCAATCTCCCGGACGTGTCGCGCTTTTTCAGTATCGACTACGCTCACGCTGCGACCTCCCCAATTACTGACATACAAATGGCGGCGGTCGGCCCCAAGGATGCAGCTATGCGGGTTGAGGCCAACATCAATTTTGGCTTCGAGGGCCAGCGTGTCCGGATTTAGCACCCACACTTCATGCCTGGCCTCATTGCACACGTAAAGACGGCCTGAATCGGGCCGGACAGCAATGCCGGCGAGGAAAACCTCACTTTCATCCGGTGCGGGCTTAGTCGATTTCTCGATGGAGGTTTCACTAGCCACGTACTTAAAAATGTGGATCTCGCCCGAGTCACCCCCCGAGATGAAAAAGCGTTTGCCGTCGCGGCTGAAGGCCAGCCCGTTCCAGCTTTTTGGAACTGCAAGGAATTGTGTTTCTGCGCCGGTTGCGACGTCAATAATGGTCACGCCGTGCTCGATAAAGCCCCCGTGGACCGCGATGAGACGTTTTTGGTCCGGTGCGATCACCATCTTTAAAGCGAGATCGCTGACGGGCACCTGGCGGCCGACTGGGGTGACACCCCAACCATTGAAAAGGAGGTGTTCGCCCGGATGCAGGCCCGGTTGTTCGCGCACGTCGGGGCTGTTGACATCCTGCAAGGCCTCGCGTGGGCGCGAATTATCCGCCGCGACGATTTTACCGACAATTGCCAGAGCCAGGCACGTTGAAAGCGACAGAACGTTCAAGAGACGCGAGCATTTCATTCGAAGATCCTTCGTTCGAAAGCATAGCCTTTCGGTGTATCCGAAATCAATAGTCCTTCGGTCACAATCGTGTCACGTCGCGCTTTCTACCTCATGCAGAGGGCTGCCGTCCCGTCGGGAGTTGCCGCAGCTTGGCGTTCCAGCAGCAGTGCTCAGAATAGTAACCAGTTATACTGATACGTCTGGCAGTCAAAAAAAGGAGATTAAATGACAATTCCCGCGCAGCCCTTTGCGAACGAGTTGTTAGGTTGAGTGTGGGATTGGGGCGAGCATTTAGCAACAGACGACGAGCATCACGCCCTAACACTGAAGAGAATGATCGCATCACTTTCAAGCAGGAAGCAAACCCGGCTGCCGCAGGTGCTCGAACACGCCAGCGGCGACAAGCGCTTCAAGATCCTTGAAGCGCACATGAAAAAACATCAATTCAAGCATGACGCGCTGATTGAAATCTTGCACAAGGCGCAGGAGCTGTTTGGCTACCTCGAAGACGACCTCCTGCTGTTCATTGCCTACAAACTGAAATTGCCCGCGAGCCGGGTTTATGGCGTCGCGACGTTTTATCATTTCTTCACTTTGAAACCCAAGGGCCGGCATACGTGCGTCGTGTGCATGGGGACGGCCTGTTATGTGCGAGGCGCCGACAAGGTGCTCGCGTCTGTCGAAGCCAGCGCGCGGATCAAGGCTGGAGAGACTACGCCAGATAACGAGCTTTCGCTGCTGACGGCCCGTTGCATTGGCGCGTGCGGCATCGCTCCGGCGGTTGTTTATGATGGCGCGGTAACCCCGCGGCAGACACCGGAGGCGGCCGTCGAGCGCGTGAAAGGATGGATCGACCATGGTCATTGATGATCTGATTGAGATTGCAGAGAAGGAACGTGCGTCGCGGAAGGAGTTCACGCTGCGCTGTTGTCTGGCGGCGGGTTGCATGTCCTCGAACTCGAAAGGCGTAAAAGAAGCGCTCGAGAAGGGGGTCAAGGAAGCGGGTCTGGAGGACCAAGTGGAAGTTCGTGGCGTTGGTTGCATGAAGTTGTGCTGCCAAGGACCCTTAGTGCAGGTGGATAAACAAGAGCCTGGCGCGACGGTGGAGATCCAAAGTCACGGCCAGGGATCGCTTTATCAAAAGGTGACGCCGGAGGATGCCGCGGCCCTGGTCGACACGCTGAAAGGGGGAAAAACGAATTTGGAGTTGGGGGATCCGAAGCACCCGTTCTTTACCGAGCAGTTGTCGATCGTCCTGGCGAACAGTGGCTACGTCGATCCGGAGCGGATCGAATCCTATATTGCGGCCGAGGGTTACGGGGCGTTGCATGATGTCTTGCGGGAAATGACGCCGAAGGAAGTTGTCGAGAGTATCATTAAAAGCGGTCTGCGCGGGCGTGGTGGGGCGGGCTATCCGACCGGACTAAAATGGGCAACGGTAGCCAAGACGGCGAGCCAGCAGAAATATGTAATCTGCAATGCGGACGAAGGTGACCCTGGTGCCTTTATGGACCGCAGCGTGCTCGAAAGCGATCCCCATAGCGTCCTGGAAGGCATGGCCATTGCCGCGTATGCTGTCGGCGCCAACCAGGGTTTCATTTACGTGCGCGCCGAGTATCCGCTGGCGATTGCACGTCTGCAGACCGCGATCAAACAAGCCAGGCAATATGGATTGCTGGGCAGCAACATTTTCGAATCTCCGTTCAGTTTCAGTGTCGACCTGCGCATCGGCGCCGGGGCGTTTGTTTGCGGCGAGGAAACTGCGTTAATGGCGTCGGTCGAAGGCAAGCGCGGCACACCACGGCCGCGCCCGCCTTTCCCGGCGGAGAGCGGGTTGTACAACTGTCCGACGCTGATTAATAACGTCGAAACCTTCGCCAATATTGCGCCGATCATTCGCAAAGGGGCGGATTGGTTTGCGGCGATTGGGACCGAGAAAAGCAAGGGGACGAAGGTCTTTGCCCTTGCCGGCAAGATTGCCAATACGGGGTTGATCGAGGTGCCAATGGGCACAACGCTGCGCAAGATTGTTGAGCAGATGGGCGGCGGTGCGCCTGAAGGCGGCAAAATCAAAGCGGTGCAAACCGGCGGTCCCTCGGGTGGTTGCATTCCGGCCGAAGCATTGGATACACCGGTTGATTACGATTCGCTGACGAAGCTTGGGTCAATCATGGGCTCAGGCGGCATGATCGTGATGGATGATTCAACGCGCATGGTCGATGTCGCGCGTTTCTTCATGGAATTCTGCATGGACGAGTCATGCGGCAAATGCATTCCCTGTCGCGCCGGCACGGTCCAGATGCATCATTTGTTGACGAAAATTCTCGATCGCAAAGCCACTGCTCGAGATCTGCAGCGACTGGAAGAACTCTGCGACATGGTCCGCAACACCAGTTTGTGCGGTCTCGGCCAAACCGCTCCCAACCCGGTCCTTAGCACGTTGCGCTTTTTCCGTAAGGAATACACCGACTTGCTGCAACAGGACCTTTTCGGCCCAAGTGGCAACGGGAACGGGAAGGTCAAGGAAGCCCTGGCGCCTGTCTAATTCCAACGCGCGACGTTTTCTTTTTATGGCTGCAAAAACACTAACGATCGATGGCAAAGAGGTCAGCGCCGACGAGAGCGCAACGATTCTCGAAGCGGCCACCGACGCCGGTATTAACATCCCTACGCTTTGTCACCTCGACGGGGTGTATGACGTCGGGGCCTGCCGACTCTGCCTGGTGGAGGTCCTCGGCATTGCGAAGTTGTTGCCCGCCTGCACGACGCGGGTGGCTGAAGGAATGGTGATTACGACGCAGAGCGATCGGCTCCGGAAATATCGTCGCCTGACGCTCGAATTATTATTCGCCGAGCGGAACCATGTGTGTGCGGTTTGCGTCGCCAATGGCCATTGCGAGCTGCAGGCGCTGGCCTACAACCAGGGCATGGACCATGTGCGTTACAGTTATTGCTTCCCCCGGTGGGAAGTGGATAACACGCACGCCTTATTTGGCATGGACCACAATCGATGCATCTTGTGCGCCCGTTGCGTGCGGGTTTGTTGGCACATTGAAGGAGCAGGCACCAAGAACGTGTCGGGTCGTGGGGCACACGCGCGGATCATCTCGGATCTTAACCAGCCGTGGGGATCGTCAGATACCTGCACGAAGTGCGGCAAGTGCGTCATGGCCTGTCCTACCGGCGCGCTTTATTACAAGGGTTCCACGACCTCGGAGATGGAACGGGACCGCACCAAATTGGAATTCATTGTCACTGCTCGTGAGAAGAAACAATGGATTCCGTAATTCGACACCAGATTTGGCTCTACTGAAATGCAAATGGATATAGAAACAAATGCCGCGCCCAAGCTTCGTGTGGCGACCGTTTGGCTCGGTGGTTGTTCCGGGTGCCACATGTCATTCCTGGACCTGGATGAATTCTTGATCGACCTGGCCGTCAAAATTGATCTGGTTTACAGCCCGGTCATCGACGTCAAGGCCTATCCCGAAGGGGTGGATGTCTGCCTGGTGGAAGGTGCCGTGTGCAATGAAGACAACCTCGAGATCATACATACCATTCGCCGGCGAACTAAAATCCTGGTTTCATTTGGTGATTGTGCGGTCACGGCAAATGTGCCTGCGATCCGGAACCAGCTTGGGTTGAGCAACGCAGAAAGCGTGCTACAACGCGCGTATGTGGAGGGCGCCCAGGCGAATTCCGCGGTGCCCAAGGAGCCGGGTATTGTCCCGGCGCTTCTACCGCAGGTGCTGCCGGTGCACGAGGTGGTCCACGTCGATTATTTCCTGCCGGGTTGTCCGCCGCCCGCCGATCGCATCAAGGCGGTCCTGACTCAAGTATTGAGCGGAACGGAAATCAAACTGGAGGGGTCTCAACTGAAATTCGGCTGAATCGTTTTATGGCCAAACGTATCATCATTGACCCAGTGACCCGAATCGAGGGTCATGCCAAGATCAGCATTTTTATTGATGACGCCGGAAATGTCTCGGACGCCGAGTTCCATGTCGTGGAGTTCCGCGGTTTCGAGAAATTTTGCGAGGGCCGGCCGTTCTCGGAAATGCCAGGGATCACGCCGCGGATTTGCGGGATTTGTCCAGTCAGCCACCTGCTGGCCTCAGCGAAGGCCGGCGATGCAATCATGGCCGTTAATATCCCTCCGGCTGCCGAAAAGCTTCGCCGCTTGATGAATTTGGGACAATTCATCCAAAGCCACGCGTTGAGTTTCTTTCACCTAAGCGCCCCTGATTTTCTCCTGGGGTGGGATACGCCGCCAACGGAACGGAACGTTTTCGGACTGATTGCCACAAACAGAGATCTTGCGCGGGCGGGAATCCGGCTCCGCCAATTCGGCCAGGAGATTATCGAGCTGCTTGGTGGAAAGAAAATCCATCCGGCATGGGCGGTCCCGGGTGGCGTGCGCAGTCCCTTAACGGAAGCAGGTCGTGAAAAAATTCGCGGATGGCTGCCCGAGGCTTATGCGACGACGAAGACAGCATTTGATCTTTTTAAAAAGACGCTGGAGAGCCACAAAAAGGAAATGCAGATCTTCGGGAATTTTCCCTCGTTGTTCCTGGGCCTGGTTGATGCCGAAGGGAACTGGGAACACCACGGCGGCAAACTGCGCTTCACGGATAGCAGCGGCAACATCATTGCCGATCAACTCGATCCGCAGAAATACTTCGAGTATATCGGCGAGGCCGTTCAAACTACGTCCTATCTGAAATCGCCGTTTTATACGCCGCTCGGTTTTCCCGAGGGCATGTACCGAGTCGGACCGCTCGCCCGGCTGAATGTGGCCGAGCGCATGGGAACTCCCAAAGCTGATGAGGAGCTGAAGAAGTTCAAAAAGATGGGACACGGCGCCGTGACTTCGTCCTTCCTTTATCACTACGCGCGGCTGATTGAGATCCTGGCGAGTATCGAGCGGGTAGAGGGTTATTTGGAAGATTCGGAATTATTGAGCGATGAGTTGCGCGCCGATGCGGGTATCAACAGCTTGCGGGGCGTAGGCGTCAGCGAAGCACCGCGTGGCACGCTATTCCATGATTACACGGTTGACCGCGATGGTCTGCTGAAGAAAGTCAATTTGATCGTCGCGACGGGTCAAAATAACCTGGCGATGAACCGCACGGTGGCACAGATCGCTCGGCATTATGTGCGCGGAACGGATGTCCCGGAACCGTTGTTGAACCGCATTGAGCATGGAATTCGTTGTTACGATCCCTGTTTGAGTTGCTCGACGCATGCCGTGGGCCAAATGCCGCTCGAGGTGCGGCTGATCGCGCCGGATGGAAGAGTGGTGAGAGAAGTCGCCCGGCGTATATAGGTCAAATAGGTCCTATGAGTCCTATGCTTTTGGTAATTGGTTATGGTAACAGCCTGAGAAACGATGACAGTGTTGGCCGCAGGGTTGCAGAGGCTATTGCCGCACTGGGATTGGCCGAAGTTCAAACGCTCAGCTGTGATCTGCTTACCCCTGAGTTGGCCGATCAGCTGTCGCGGTCAAAGGCGGTTATATTTGTCGATGCGGCTGTTGACGCCCCCAGCGACGTGCTCCTCCGGCCGCTCCAGGCCGCGCAATCTTCACAGGTCATGGCTCATGCCGCCGACCCGCGTACGATGTTGGCCCTGGCTCGCGATGTTTTTGGCCATGTGCCCCAGGCGTGGTGGTTGACGATCCCAGTGGCGGATCTTGGAATCGGTGAGCAGTTGTCAACCCTTGCACAGGCGGGTATGAGGGAAGCCATTCAGAGAATCCTCCGGTTGTACGAAACGGTAATGACGAAGCTCTCGCTTCGTGGGCATTCTCTGATTAACACGGCGGCTTAGTTGACGTGCACGGCTGCTCAGAAATGAGGTTTCCTACCCGCGCCGGCAGCAAAGGTGGACGCACCGATTCCATGCCCCAGCCGAGGATGAATTTTGCCGCCGCGCCGCAAATCCGGCCCTGGCACGCACCCATGCCACAGCGCGACTGGAGCTTCGCTTCGCGCCACGTGCTGAACTGCCGCATGCGTCCGAGGGAAACGTCCTCGCAGCGACAAAGCAACGTGCTGTCACTTGCCAATGTCTTCACCTCAGGTCGCAACGTGAATGCCTCGGCCAATGCGGCCCGGAACTTGTGCCAGGAGGCACGCTTGGCGAAGAGCTTCTCGGCTTTTATCTCCTTGCCTGCAGCGCTGCAGCCGGCGATCTGCCCTTCTACCAGGGCGCAATCAACCCCACCGATGCCTGTCGGCTCGCCGGCGCAATAAATGCCGCTAACGGTCGTGGCTTGCTGCGCGTTGACCTTTACGCAATTGTCCGTCAGTTCGCATCCGAGCGCCAACGCCAACTCGATGTTCGGCACGAGGCCAAAACCACAGGCCAACAGGGTACATGACTCCGTCCAGACGCGGTTCCCATCCGTCAATGTGACGCTCTGGATCGTGTCGGTACCTTCAGCGCGCACGGGCCATACACCACATTCACAAGGTGTGCCTACCAGGCGCAGGCGCAGGTTCAGTGCCTGCCAGACTTTGCCGGCGTGACCGCCGAGCGCGCGGCCAAAACGCATTACACTGTTCCAGGCAGCCTGCTCCGCCACCGTTACGACGCGTGCCCCCTTCCTTTTCAAGCTGTCCGCTACAACCAACAAAAGGGGCCCACTGCCGGCGACCACGACGCGCTGGCCGGCGACGGGCCATCCGTGTTTGATTAAAGTCTGCAGTCCGCCTGGACCGATAATTCCCGGCAAGGTCCATCCGGGAAAGGGCAGGAACAATTCCCGCGCACCAGTCGCCAGAATCAGCCGTTGCCAGTGCACCTGAATTGGCCCATTGACATTTTCAGCCAGAAGCACCCCTGACGCCGGAAAAGCAATGACTGAAGCGCGAGAGATGTGGGTCGCACCGGAGCGCTTGAATCGCTCAAACCATGAGCGAGCCGCAGCTAGTAAGGGACGTGATTGTTGACCACGCCAGATCTGGCCACCCAACCAGGGGGTCTCATCGATCAGTGCGACGCGCCGACCGTTCTCGGCGGCGGTGGACGCGGCGGCGAGACCGGCTGGCCCGCCCCCGATAACAACAATATCGAAATCGAATGCGCCGTCAGCCATCGGTTTGCACTTCCATGCCCTCTTCGCAGAGCGTTAGGCAACTCCGACACAGCGTCTGGCCATTGATCGTAACCCGGCATTCCATGCAAATGCCCATCCCGCAGAGGACCCCGCGAGGTGTTCCCGATACGGAAGCCCGGAATTTCGTAATCCCCGCTTGTGCGATGGCCGCGGCTACTACTGTGCCAGGTGAGACGCGAAGTCCTTTGCCGTTGACTTTGATTTGAATCGGTTCATTCATCGAGGTCGATCCGGCCGGCGAAACGGTCTGGCGAATAAGGCTCGGGAGGAATCTCGCACTGATGGTTCAACAACAAATCCGCCAAAAGCTTCGCGGTGCCCAAGGCTGTTGTGATGCCCAAACCTTCGTGTCCCGTGGCCAGCCAGATTCGGTCGCATTCAAGACTCGGACCGATCAGCGGCAATTTGTCCGGAGTAGCCGCCCGGTGACCGGTCCAGGCACGGATCGCGGAAAGTCTGGAGAGTGAAGGCAGATACTCGAGCGCGCGGTTGAGCATGCGGTCTAGAATCGGCTGATTAATTTCGCCGTCATCAGCCTCAAATTGGCGGGAAGAACCGATTAACATTTGGCCGTTTTTGCGCGGTTGGATGTTGAAGGCGACCGAATCGGCGCTGGTTGAATGGGCGCTTTTGAGATAACCAAGCTCAATGATCTGGTGATGCACAAATCCGGGATATCGGTCCGTGATCAGGAGGTGTCCTTTGCGTTTTCGCACCGGTACCCCCGGCGCCAAAGTTTCCGACCATGGTCCCGCGGCGATGACGACGATCTCAGCGGAAATTCGCGAGCCGTCTAAAAGTACCACCTCGCCGCTCGGTCGCACATCGCGTACGGCCATACCTCTGCGCAACTTCGCCCCGCGGTGTTGCGCCTCATGCATCAGAAACGCGGCGGCGCAAGGGGGGTAGACCACCGCGTCATCCGGGACGCGCAAACCGCCTGCTAGGCCAGGACGTAAATTAGGTTCGGCTTTGCTCAACGCGGGAGCATCGAGCACCTCGACCCGTACGTCGCGCTGCGAGTAGAACTCCTGCTTGCGCTTGACCTCCTGCATCTCTTGCTCATCGGCAGCGACCCAGAGCGTGCCGCAAGGGTCATAATCTACATCATTCGGCAAATCCGGAGCTAACTGTCGCCAGAGCATGCGGGAATAATTGGTCAGGGCAAATTGCGCTTCGGAATCATCCATGACGACTAGATGGCCCATACCTGCGCCGGTGGTGCCGCCGCCGACAGGACCGCGATCTACCACCAGAACCCGCAGGCCCCCTTTGGCACACTCCACGGCGCAAGCGGCGCCGACAATACCCGCCCCGACAATAATGATGTCCAGCCCATCGCTCATCCACGAATGCCCCAGCAAAATGGATCGCGCTCATCCAAAAGCACGGTCGTCTCGGCGTTTACAAAGGCTCTGCCGCGAATTCGTGGGGCGACTTTCTGCGCATCTCCATCAATCCATTCGTACGAACCGGTGAAGAGGCCGCCGATAATGCTCTCCTGGATCCAGGTCGCGCCGGGGACAAGCTTCCCGTCTGCGGCCAGGCATGCGAGTTTGGCGCTGGTGCCGGTCCCGCAGGGAGAACGGTCATAGGCCTTGCCGGGGCAGAGTACAAAATTACGTGAATTGGCCCCGCTGACGGTTGGCGGGCCGAACAATTCAACGTGATCAATTTCGGGAAAACCTTGCGCATTGACCGCCTGGCGCACCCGCCACGTGAAGTCGGTTAGTCGCTCCACATTTGCCAACGTCAATTCCTGGCGATGATTTTCGATCAAATAAAACCAATTGCCACCCCAGGCGACGTCACCTGTGATGCGACCAAGTTCTGGCACGTCAATCGTCACCGCCTTCTTTGCCCGCCAGCTGGGAACATTGGTAACGGAAACCTCGCCATCCTCGTGCAAAATTGCAATGACGATCCCGACGGGTGTTTCGATGCGATGTTCGCCGGGACCGATTCGTTGAAGATGTGCCAGCGTCGTTATGAGCCCAATTGTGCCATGCCCGCACATGCCCAGATACCCAACGTTGTTGAAAAAAATGACACCGGTCACACAGGATGTATCCTGCGGTCGGATGAGGACCGCTCCGACCACGACATCGGAACCGCGCGGCTCATTGACCAGCGCGCAACGCAAGGCATCATGTTGGCCGCGCAGCACTTTCAGTTGCTCGGCGGCAGTGCCGGCGCCGAGGTCGGGCGCCCCGGCGATCACGATGCGCGTGGGCTCACCCGCAGTGTGAGAATCGATGATCGAGACGCGTCGGATTTGTTGCGGCGTATTCACCTGATGACGTTCCAACGATTCAACGCTTTAACGTTTTAACCTCCTTGCGCAGTTTCGGCTTTGTGGCGATTCCGTCATGGATGACCCTCAAAATCCGTTCCCGTTCGGCCCCGGTCAACGGCAATCGCGGTGCCCGCACCCATTCACTGCCAAGGCCACATTCCTGCACTGCTAATTTGATATACTGCACGAATTTTGTATGTGTATCCAAATGAAGCAAGGGAGTGAACCAGCGATACATTTCGCGCGCTTCTTCCCATTGTCCGCGCCGGGTCAGATCCCAAAAGTACTGGTTCTCTTGCGGGAAGGCGATGCCACTGCCGGCGACCCAACCATCAATGCCTAGGACAGCTGATTCCAACACCAGGTCGTCCACCCCGGTAAAAATTGAAAAGCGGTTTCCGACCGCGATACGAACATCGGTGAGCCGCCGCGTATTGCCCGAGCTCTCTTTTAAAGCAACAAAGTTGGCCGTTTCCGCCAGCGCCACAAACATTTCTGGTGTGATATCGTTCGCGTAGCTAATCGGGTTGTTGTAAATCATGATCGGCAGGCTCGTGGCCTTTGCTGTGGTCCGGAAATGATGGAGGGTTTCGTCGGCGTCTCCGCGGTAGAGCATCGGCGGCATCAGCATGAATCCGTCCAGCCCGAGGCGCTCGCCGTCCCGCACGTAGCGGGAGGCCTCCGCCGTGCTGCTCTCGGCTACGCCGCTGAGAACCGGCACGCGCCCGTTAATGGCTTTGACCAGTGTTTCCATGACGCGGCGTTTCTCTTCCGGCAACAGCGCCTGGTTTTCGCCGAGCGACCCTAACAAAATAATGCCCGAGACGCCAGAAGCGATGAGAGCCTCAGCGTGCCGCGCGGTGGCCTCCAAAGCCAGAGACTGGTCTCGGTTTAGCTGGGTTGTGATGGCGGGAAACACCCCGCTCCAGTAGGGTTTGGTCATTGGTGGGGAATTATAGGAAAGTTTGTGGGGCAGTGTCTTGGTTGGAAATGACACGCAGGATGTTAAATCAGCCTTTGGGCAGAAATTGCCGATTGGCCAACCCTTCGTGAGTTGCGGAACTGGGTAGGGGTCATATTGGTAGCCGAGCGGAAGGCACGCGTCATCGCGCTGTGATCGTAAAAGCCGCAGGCGTAAGCAATGTCAGCGACCGGCTTATCCGTTTCGGTCAACAAGCGCACGGCGGCGTTGAGGCGATTTTGCAGGATCAGTTGGTTGGGTGTTATCCGGAAGATGCGTTTGATCAGGCGGGC
This sequence comes from Candidatus Limnocylindrales bacterium, assembly GCA_035495315.1. Classification (GTDB taxonomy): domain Bacteria; phylum Verrucomicrobiota; class Verrucomicrobiia; order Limisphaerales; family UBA8199; genus DATJGF01. Next base: position 16,336 of record DATJGF010000045.1, on the reverse strand, counting down.
AAAACGAATTGACGATAAACCCGCCGTCCGTGCTAACGAGCCTGGCGAAATTGGCTCGTCACAATGCTTTTCCAAGTACTCCAGAGTGCTGGCGAGGCTCGCGGGGATGATTTCCTTGTCTCCTGGTGCTCGCAGGTCCCGGGAAATCCCAACGACGCCTGCGACTCTGCCAAGTTGATCCCGCATTGGTAACTTGGTAGTCAAACACCATCCCGGCCTGCGGTGAGCATACCAGTGTAGTTCAAGGTGGTCGACCACTGCCCGGCCGGTCCGCAATACCGTCTCATCCTGCGCCCCGTACAGGTCAGCCAATTCCTTTGGAAAGATCTCACTAACGTGTCTGCCAATTAATTGACTCTTTTGCTGAAGACCGCAGCGTTCCACCAGTGATTGGTTTACGGCCAGGTATCGACCGCGCGTATCCTTTAGGAAGAACGCTGTCTCAGGGACATGGTCAAAAAGCTGCTCGATGATCGCGAGCTCAGGGGAAATCTCAGGTAGCTCCTCAGGAAGCGGTTTGGCCTGCGCTAATAGGTCAGATTTCACAGCTTGCGCGTCATTTTAAGCCAAGACAGCAGGACCAACAATGACATAGTTCTAATAAGCAACCCAGATGAGCGACGTACACTGGGGAACATTTAATCAACTTAACTGACTAACCCCTTGGCCTTGCTGTCAACGCCTATGAAAACTGTCCACTTACGAAGCTTGATCCCCTTGATGCTCCTCGTAATCAGTTCACCCCTGGCCACCTTTGGCGGGTCGATCACGAACAATTTCGATGTTGCCCATGATTTTGTTGCCAATGGGGTCCTGGGAGATCCCAATTGGGATGGAGTTTATCTGGGTTTCGGTGACATCCCGAACGGGGATTCGGGTGACAGTGGCATTGGGATCACGCTGCTGGCTGATGCCAACGTGAGCTTCCCCGGTTACCTAACTGTAGAGACGAGCAGCAGCGATTGGTCCGCGGCGGGTGATGACGGATTCTTCCTCTGGAAATTGGTTTCGGGCGATTTTGATGTCTCGGTGGAGAGCGCGCCGACCTGGAACAATATCGGCTTTAATTTCGCCGGCCTGATGGCGCGCGCCTACAACTCAAATAACGTTGGGTCGCCTTTTAATCCAGCAAGCACCAATGGTTCAGAAAATTGGGTTGCCTTGTTCCGTTTTCAAGAGTTCGGTTTAAATGAGGTTCGGGAAGCCATCAATGGAGCCAATAACGAGCGGGCATTCCCCGATGTTGATTCCGATACCAATTCGACGCGCTTCTTCCGCATGGTTCGGTTGGTTGAAACCAATTTTACTTTTTATTGGAAAACAAACGCCGGGGACGCATGGGTTCAGATTACTAATCATCTCCCCGCCAATGGGGTGCTGACGCGCGCCGAATTCGCTGGAGTCCCAATGCAGGTGGGAATTGCCCAGGCGATGTTCAGCCCTGCTACCCCGCCGGTCTACTTTACTGATTTTGAACTGAGTGGCCCAAACGTGACCACGCCCTCAGCCCCCGCAGCTCCCTCCAATGTGAGTGTCTCCTCTCCGAATACGAGCGGGTCCCTCAACGTGGCATGGACGCCCGGTGCTGGGAGCGACGGCAGCGTGGTCGTGTTGCGTGGAAGGGTCGGGGCGGCTCCGCCGATCATCGTCAATCCAATCAACGGTCGCTCCTATACCAATGACTCGAAATATATGGATCCTACTGCCTGGATTGCCGGCTTGGAACAGGTGGTCTACGCCGGCTCAGGCAGCAGCGTGACTGTCAGCGGCCTGGGCGGCAGCAATAATTTTTATAATGTCGCCGTCTACTCGTATGTCGGGTCCGGCAGTTCGACCATTTATAATACCGCGAGTCCGGCGACCAATATTTTCCAGGGACCAGGCATCGTCTCATCGGTTTCATTTACGGTGAATCCGACCAACATTCCGATCGGTGGCGTCGGCAAAGCGACCATTATCGCAACCTACAGTACTGGTGATTCGTACGACGTGAGTTCCGACCCTAGTGCCACCTTGAACTCAAGTGATCCCTCGATTGTTCTTATAAGCGGCGGCGTGATGAATGGGATCGCCGCCGGGTCCACCACGATTTCGGCAAGCTACGCGGGAAGCTCGGATTCCCGCAACGTTTCGGTGCATGCCCCAGTCTTCACTGACAATTTTGGATCTGACCACGACTACATTACTGCCGGTGTTCAAGGAACGGCGTGGGATGGACTCTTCCTGAACTTTGGCGATGTGCCTGGCGCCGGCAAAGGCAATGACAGCGCGGCGGGATCAACCTCCGTTTTGAATGCCAATATCAGCAGCAACAACGTTCTTTCAATTGAAGCGGCCGGATCAACCTGGGAGGTGGAGGGAAGTGATGGTCCGTTCCTGTTCAAAGTCGTGACCGGCGATTTTCAAGCCAGCGTTCATGTCAACTCGATGAGCATCATTAACTTCAATGATGCCGGGTTAATGGCGCGTCTCTTTGACAACTCCGGCACCGCTAAACAGGGAGGTGGTGGTGGAGTTGGCGGGACCGAGACGCACGTCAATTGGGTCAAAGTCCAGAATGGAGGACTGGCAATGCGCGAGACGATCGACAGCACCGACCCTGCAGTGATAGTTAACGGGCTGAATGCGAGTGATGGCTGGCTATTGATGCAAAGGGTACATTCAACGAACTTCCTGTTCTTCGAAAAGGCCAATGCCAGCGATCCCTGGATACCGGTTCCGGCGGCAACTGTAACTCTGTTGGAGGCCGCGGACAACGCGCCGATGGAAGTGGGCATCCTGCAGGAGATGCGGAATGCCGCAGATGGGACTGCGACGTTGGATACACTGATGATCGATGGAGATGGGCTCGTACCGCCCGCAACACCTCCCCCGCCGGCGACGAGCGTCGTGGTTGCCCTCAATAATGATCTATCGATGACATATTCTTGGGTTGCTGCCAGCGCCACGGGTGATCCCATTCGAAGCGCCTTGGTGATGCGCGCGGGAGGTCCGATTACTGCACAACCCACGTTGGCTCAGGCCGGCCAAATCGGTGGAACCGGTTCTCCTGTCAGTTTTGGGAGCGGTGTTGACCTTGGTGGCGGCAATTGGCTCGTTTTTGCCACCGGCAATCCGGCGTCCTCAACGAATGTTACCGCCACGGTTAAGAACTTGACGCCGGGCGTGGTGTACTATGCCGCCGTGTACACTTTTATCGGCTCGGGAGGTAACAAATCATTCAACGCTGTGCTGCCGGCGACCGGTGCGACGGCGAATTTGCAGGATGGGCAACTGATCAGCATCTCCGTGTTGCCACCTCCAACCGTGCCGATGGGCGGCATCGGACAACTTCAGGTGGTGGGGAATTTCCAAGGAGGGGCACAGGTTAATGTCAGTCCGTTTGCACAACTCACTGCGCAGGATACGAACATTGTCGTAACGGGCGATGGCGCGTTAACGGGATTAACCAACGGCACAACGGCGGTGACAGTCCTCTACGGCGGCTTTACCAATACCGTGAACGTGACCGTGCGTCCTCCGGGGTTTACTGATCCTTTTGGCGTAAACCATGACTACCTGTTGAACGGAACGACTGGAACTGCGTGGGATGGGGTTTACCTGAAATATGGGGACATTCCGGAATCGACTTTCGCCGCGGACGTCGGTTCGCAAGGCGTCACGACCTGGGCGGAGGCGAACATCTCCAGCAATAACTGTCTCACGGTGACCAATCAGAATGGAGGATGGGAGAACGCCGAGAATGACGGTTTCTTCTTATGGAAGTACGTGCAAGGGGATTTCCAGATGGCTGTGCACATCACGCAGTACGACATAGTTGCTTACACGTTCGCAGGAATCGGTGCGCGCGCTTTTAGCCACGGCACAAATGGGGTTGATATTGGTGCACCCTTTCACCTTAACTTCGATGGGGCAGGAGCAAATGGCGAATGTTGGGTCAACTTCACCCGATTTGACGAATTCGGCATTGGGACCTATCCCCGGCTGAATATTGACAATGCCGTGCAGCAAAGCATACAACTTAATCAAGATAATGGGGACAATTGGCTTTTGATCATCCGGCAGAATGGTACCAACTTCAATTTTTATGAGCGCAGCGTTCCGACGGATCCATGGCGGTTAACACCACTGAAGACGTCATACCAGGTGCCACAGTTTGCTGGCCAACCGATGCAAGTCGGCATTCAGTGGATGACCTTCAATCGGGGAGGCGCAGGTCAAGACGGTGCCCGCTTCGATTCGTTCATGCTCGATGTTGTCGCGGTAAAACCGAAACTCAACGTCGCTCTTGCTAACGGCAAAGTCACTTTATCGTGGCCCACCGCGGTCGGCGTGACCCTGCAGTTTACCCCAACCCTCAGTACGCCGAACTGGCAAACCGAACCAACCACGCCCGTTGACAATAACGGTACCAGCACCGTGGTGCTGCCCGCGAGCGCGGCGGCCGAGTTTTTCCGGTTGGTACAATGACTCAGCGAATTAGTGCCAGCTTGGCCAGGTGGTAAACATGAACATGGAGATCCACTGTTGCGCAGATATGCGCATGGAAGCGACGTGAAAACTGTGGTAAGTAAGAGTGTAGTCTGTATGCGAGAGGTTTCCAACCAACGTTACCGGCGTGGCGCAGTGCGATTCTCTTTCACCAAGGCGTTTTGTTGCGAGCGAAAGCGCGCGTTCACCCTTATCGAGTTGCTGGTGGTGATCGCGATCATTGCGATTCTCGCGGCGATGTTGCTGCCCATCCTGGCTAAGGCGAAGGAAAGAGCCAAACGCACGCAGTGTTTGAATAACCAAAGACAGTTCTGCCTGGCGATTCAGATGTATGCCAGCGACAATCGCGACAACTTGCCCGCGCACCCGAATAATACTCCCGTCGGTTTTTGGGCTTGGGATTTACCCTGGGATGTGGGTAACACGATGAACCAGAGCGGCACCCAATATAAAACTTACTATTGTCCTGGAACCGCTCCTAAGTTTAGCGAGACCGACTGGTATAATTTGTGGAATTTCGTACCGAACAGCTACCACGTCGTCGGCTTTGCCATGACACTGCCTAACACCGCGACTGTCGCCACTTCGAACCAGAACACGAAAATTTACCCGCTGCCGATTCAGATTGGGCCAGTGAGTGTCTTACCGGTGATAACGGAACGGGTGCTAATCGCGGACGCAACGCTGTCGCTTCCGGGGCAGAACATAGAAACCAAACGATATACCTATAACTACACCGCAGTGCCGGGCGGTTACGCCAAACCCCACACCAGTCCTCACCTCACCGGTTCCATTCCGGCAGGTGCCAATCTGGGTATGCTCGATGGCCACGTGCAATGGACGAAGTTCGACAAATTGAAAGTGCGGACTGTTGCCACGGGCGACCCAACTTTTTGGTGGTGATGCGACCGAGCCGACGTTGGTGCAAGCAAAAAGCCTGGCATCGGGCGGTATGGTTATCATTCCTGACGCTCGCAACTCCTATCCGTGCTGAGCCTCAGCGCGATTATCCAATCAAGCCCGTGCCTTTCACGGCGGTCCACCTGCAGGACCTCTTCTGGGCCTCCAGAATTGAGACCAACCGGGCAGTGACGATTCCCTTCGCTTTCGAGCAATGTGAAAAATCGGGTCGGATGGATAATTTTGATCGGGCGGCCAAAGCGTTGCGGGGCGAGTCGTTGGAAAATCGCAAGGCACCGCCTTATCCATTTGACGATACCGATCCTTACAAGGTCCTTGAAGGAGCATCGTACGCGTTGGCCGTCCAACCGGATCCGAAGTTGCAGGGGTATCTGGACGATCTGATTGCGAAAATCGGTGGTGCGCAGGAGCACGATGGTTATCTATACACCGCTCGAACCATCAACCCGGCGCACCCGCACGACTGGTCCGGACCCGAGCGATGGCTGAAAGATCCCGATGAGAGCCACGAGCTTTACAACGCAGGTCACCTCTTCGAGGCCGCCGCCGCTCATTTCCAGGCGACTGGCGAAACCAATCTGCTCAACATCGCAATCAAGGAAGCCAATCTGCTTTGCGCCACCTTCGGTCCGGATAAACTCCAGATTTGGCCGGGGCACGAAATAGTCGAAATGGGTTTGGCTAAACTCTATCGGGTGACTGGCGACCGCCGTTATCTCGAATTGGCAAAATTCTTCATCGATGTGCGTGGACCCGGCGGGGACGATTACCACCAGTCGAAAATTAAGCCTGTGGACCAGACGGAGGCCATCGGGCATGCCGTCCGCGCCGGTTATCTTTACAGCGGCATGGCCGATGTCGCCGCGCTCACTGGCGATGAGCGCTATGTACAAGCCATCGACACAATTTGGGAGAATGTCGTCGGAAAGAAACTATACCTGACCGGCGGAATTGGTGCCTTAGGTGCCGGAGAGGCCTTCGGAGCGAATTACCAACTGCCCAACTTGAGCGCCTATTGCGAAACCTGCGCGGCGGTCGCTAACGCTTACTGGAATTTTCGGCTTTTCTTACTGCACGGCGATGCGAAGTACGTCGATGTGATGGAGCGTACTCTTTACAACGGGGTTCTCTCCGGCGTTTCACTGGACGGCAAACGTTTTTTTTATCCGAACCCGCTGGAGTCAGATGGACGGCATCAACGGAGCCCCTGGTTTGGCGTGGCTTGTTGTCCGGGCAACATCACACGGTTTCTGGCTTCGGTGCCTGGATATGTTTATGAACAGAAAGGCGATGCTCTTTTCGTTAATCTCTACTCGGCGGGCCAGGCCGAGATCACCCTGGAAAACGGAACCAAGCTTAAAATTGTTCAACAGACGCGTTATCCGTGGGACGGTAGTGTGCGGTTGAAATTGGAGCCCCAAACCAAACGCGCTTTTACGGTAAATCTGCGGATTCCTGGTTGGGCACGAAATGAGGTTGTGCCGAGTGATCTATATACGTTCCAGAGCCCATGCGCCGAGAATGCAACCATCAAGGTGAATGGCAAACTTCAGTCGTTTAAGATCGAGAAAGGCTACGCGGCTCTGACTCGCAAATGGAACAACAAGGATATAGTCGAGTTGAATCTGCCTATGCCGGTTCGCCGCGTAGTTGCCAATAGCAAGGTCGAGGATGACACCGGCAAAGTGGCATTGCAGCGGGGTCCGCTGGTTTACTGTGTCGAGTGGCCGGACGTGAAGGATGGACACGTTGTCAATCTCCTGCTGCCCGATAACGGAACTTTAACGAGCGATTTCCGTCCCGATCTGCTGGGCGGCCTCGAAGTGGTTCGCGGAACTGCGCAAGGCCTCGCTTACTCCGATGCGAGGAAAAGCGTTCGCGAACAGAAGGTCGCTTTCGTCGCGATCCCGTATTACGCGTGGGCCAATCGAGGCCGCGGGGAAATGTCCGTGTGGCTGGCGCGAACTGAATCCGCCGCGCGACCACTCCCTTTCCCAACCGTTGCCTCCACCAGCAAGGCAACGGCTTCAGCCCAGGGCGTGAGGCCGGACGTCAATGCGTTGAACGATCAACGCGAACCGAAAAGTTCCGGTGACCATGCGAATCGTTTCCTCCATTGGTGGCCCCACAAAGGCACCAAAGAGTGGGTGCAATACGACTTTGCCAAACAAGCCCGGGTTGGCGCTGTGGAAATCTATTGGTTTGACGACACGGGCGTGGGCGAATGCCGCCTGCCCAAGGCATGGCAGTTATTTTATCGCGACAATGGAGAGTGGCGACTGGTCTCGGGAGCAAGTGGTTACGGATGTGACGGAGACAAGTATAACCGCACGACTTTTGATCCTGTTCAGACAGATGGCTTGCGTCTCGAAGTCCAGTTGCCCGATCATTTTTCTTCGGGCATTCACGAATGGCGAGTCGAAGAGGCGCAGAAGTGAGTTTACCCCTCGCTTGTAGCGGCAGGCGTCTCGCCTGTCGTAGAGCCGGGCATCTTGCCCGGCGGAACAAGCTCTAACATTCTCCAGCGTTTGTGCTATTCAGCTTGCTGAAATGAAAAAACCAGCAAAACCGCGCGAGATACCGCCTCCTATCGTGGTCGCGGCACCTGATGGAACCGAAGTGCGGCGAGCTGCATCCACAAAGCGCAGTTGGTGGCTGTCCGTGGGCTGTCTGTTCTTTTGGGTGATATGTCCGAGCCTGAACGCCCAAAATGAGTCTGTGCGTCCTGTGCCACAGGAATTGCGTGATCAGTTAAAGCTTGATTCCTTTTACCAGAAATATCTGCCGGTTGATCAACTGCCCGTTCTGAGCTCCACCAATGCCTCAGATTTCGCCTTGCGCGAAGCGGCTTATATCGTGCGACACATGCTGGCGCTTCGGCCTGAAATCATCCGGGTTTTGGCCACCAATCGCGTGAAGCTCGCCGTCATGGCGTACAACGAATACACGACCGATTTGCCCGAGCAACGTCAGATGCAACCACCGGTTTATTGGGACAGCCGTGCGCGCGGCCTCGGCGGGCGCACTTGCAGCGGCGCCGAAGAAAATCTCCTCTGTTATCCCGGTGACCCTTACGCGACAGAAAATATTTTCATCCACGAATTCGGGCATGTGATTCACGGAATCGCAATGAAGGCCCTGGATCCGACCTTCGACAACCGGTTGCGAGCGGCGTACTCAAGTGCGACCAACCAGGGGCTCTGGAAAGGCACCTATGCCGGAACTAATCCAGGTGAATACTGGGCTGAGTCTGTACAGGATTGGTTCGATAATAATCGGTTCAATGATGCGCTCCATAATCAGGTCCATACCCGCGCGATGCTTAAGGAATACGATCCAGACCTTGCAAAGCTCTGCGCTGAGGTGTTCGGGGAAGTCCCCTGGCGTTACCAAAAACCGATGGAACGTTTGCCCGCCGAGCGTGCGCATCTGGCCGGGTTCGACCCCGCCCATGCCCCGCAGTTCCGATGGCGCGAACAGCCGATTCCGGATGTCCCACGCGTGCGGCTGGAGACCGAGTTGGGCAATATTGAGTTGGAGCTGGATACGAAAGCGGCGCCGATCACCGTCAGTAACTTTCTGTGTTATGCTCATCAGCGGTTGTACAACGATGGCTGGTTCTTTCGCACGGTCACCCTTTCCAATCAGCCAAATGACAAAGTAAAAATTCAGGTGCTTCAGGCCGAGGCCAGCCCGGGCCGAACGAATCAGTTTTACCCGCCCATTCCCCTCGAACGCACACGCGATACAGGCTTGCATCATCTGGATGGCACAGTGAGCATGGCTCGTGATGGGCCTGATACGGCGCAGGACAGCTTTTTCATTTGCATCGGTGACCAACCTGAACTGGACTTCGGAGGCAAACGCAACCCCGATGGCCAGGGCTTCGCCGCTTTCGGCAAAGTGGTCAGCGGCATGGATCTGGTGCGGCAGATTCATGCGCGCCCGGCATCAGGACAGCAACTAAACCCACCGGTGCGAATTCAACGCGCCATCCGCCTGAATTGAGACTGTCCTTTGGAACTGGCGTCGTATAACCGCCAAAACAATATAAACACGCAATGCGGACTCACGCGAAACTGGTACGACTCGCGATTGTTTTCGGTTTCGTTTGCCTGTCGATAACCGCAGCTCCTGATTCGTCGTTGGTGCCTCCGCCATCTGACGATTCGGTTTGGGAGCCACCAGCGGGGGATGAGGCTCGGTCTCCTCAGCGTCGCGGGGCAGGCGCTCCCGTTCGCGGTGTCTACAAAACCCGAATCACGCCTCATTGGTTTCATAATAATACCCGATTCTGGTATCGGAATGATCTTCGCGAGGACAGGAAGGAATTTATCGTCATCGATGCCGAGAATGGAACGCGACAACCGGCTTTCGATCATCAGCAACTTGCCGCGGCGCTCTCCGCGGCAGCGGGCGAAACTTATCAACTCGAACGCCTCCCATTCTCGGAAATCACTTTTGTTGAAGGCGGCCAGGCAATCCGCTTCGAAGCCGCAGGAAAAACCTGGGGTTGGCATTCTGCGACGCACCAATGCACTCCCCTGGGAACCAATTCAGCTTCCGAAAAGGCCGCGGTAGCTCCGACAAACGCGACCGAAGTCGCCACCGAAAAATCACAACCTCGGGAAGCGGGTCGTCGACGGAGCCGAACCGCCTCTGCAGCAGAAGAGCCTTCGCCAGACGCTCAATGGGTCGCGTACACCAAGAATGACAACGTTTATGTGCGTTCCCGTGAAGGCAGGGAGTACCAGTTGACTCAGGATGGCAAAAAGGAAAACGCCTACGCTCGCCTGGAATGGTCACCGGATTCGAAAGACCTTGTGGCGTGGCGGATCGAACCGGGCGAACGCAAAGAGGTCTACTTGATCCAGTCCTCGCCTCCCGGCGGGGGCCGCGCGATTTTGAAACAACGGTCCTACGCGTTGCCCGGTGACAAGTTCACGAAATATGAAGTCAGCGTCTTCGATCTGGCGGTGCTTCGCCAGATTAAGCCTGCCGTAGAACCGTTTGAGCACGAATGGGAGGCGCCGCGCCTGCATTGGAGCCGCGACCAACGCCATTTCGCTTACGAACAGGTGGACCGTGGCCATCAACGACTGCGGGTGATTGAAATTGATGTCCACACCGGCGCGACGCGCAACATCATTGACGAGAAAACCGAAACCTTCATCTGGACGGCTCATACCGAGAACTTGGACCTCAAATATGTCAATTGGCTCGAGAAAACCGACGAGATGATCTACGCCTCCGAACGAGACGGCTGGCGCCACCTTTATCTGATAGATACCGCGGCCGGAGCGGTTAAGAACCAAATCACCAAAGGTGAGTATGTCGTGCGTGGCATTGATTCGATTGACGAAGACCATCGCCAAATCTGGTTTCACGCCGGCGGCAAGAATATCGACCAGGATCCCTATTTCGTTCATTATTATCGCGTCAATTTCGATGGCACTGGATTGGTCGCTCTGACCGAGGCCAACGGCACTCACCAGCTCCAATACTCTCCAGACCGAAATTATTTCATCGATACCTATAGCCGCGTCGATTCGGCCCCTGTCCACGAATTACGCCGCGCCGCTGATTGCGGGAAGGTGTGCCAGTTCGAGCAGGCCGATATTTCCGAATTGAAGGCCAACGGTTGGGAACCGCCCGAGGTTTTTGTCGCCAAAGGCCGCGACGGCCAAACCGATATCTGGGGAATTATCTGTCGACCGCGCGACCTCGATCCGAATAAAAAATACCCGGTCCTCGAGCAAATCTATGCCGGACCGCAAGGCTCATTCGTGCCGAAAAGTTTCAGCGGCGCTCGCCGGTTTTCCTCCCTCACGGACCTTGGATTTGTGGTAGTGCAAATCGATGGAATGGGGACAGCCAATCGCTCGAAAACCTTTCACGACGTTTGCTGGCACAATCTCAAAGACGCCGGTTTCCCGGATCGGATTTTATGGCACAAAGCCGTCGCGGCCAGGTATCCCTGGTACGATATCACCCGCGTCGGCATTTATGGCACCTCCGCCGGCGCCCAAAACGCGGCTGGCGCATTGTTATTTCACCCTGAATTCTACAAAGCTGCCGTCGCCAATAGCGGGTGTCACGACAATCGAATGGACAAAGCCTCATGGAATGAGCAATGGATGGGTTACCCCGTCGGACCGCAATATGCTGAGTGCTCCAACATCGAGAATGCTTGCCGGCTTCAGGGCCATCTGATGCTCGTTGTGGGGGAACTGGACGATAATGTCCCGCCCGAAAGCACCTATCGTTTCGTCGATGCGCTCATCCGAGCGAACAAGGATTTCGACTTCCTGGTGGTGCCTAATGGCGGGCATGGCGCGGGTGGCGCCTACGCTCAAAGACGGTTGCAGGATTTCTTCATGCGTCATTTGCAGGGCCGTGAACCGCCCAACCGCAATGCCGAGCCGGGCGAAACTCAAATCACAAACTCAATCACCAACGGACAGAATGAACACTAACTCAAAGTTCGATCGCTTGCCGACAGTCGGCTTCTCCAAAGTGGCGCGCAGTTTCACTCTGCTGTACCGCAGAGTTTCACTCTGCAGAAAGTTGAAAAATGCGCGCTGCTTTCTCCTTCGAACCCAGGCCGACTGGAAGCCGGCGGTACAGCAGAGTGAAACTCTGCGCTACCTTGGGGTCGCGCCTGCGTGCATTTTGCTGCTCGCCATCGGCGTTGTTCCGAACGCGGGCCGTGCCGATGCCCTGGCTGACCCCAATCCCAAACTCAAGGTCCCACCGGTCGTGCCGTTGCAACTACACGCATTCCCGCTCGATGACGTCCGCCTGTTGGATGGTCCGCTTAAGCACGCGATGGAACTGGACGAAAAATATCTCCTTTCATTGGATGTTGACCGGTTGCTGCACAATTTCCGAATCAATGCTGGGCTGCCGTCGTCGGCTGAACCACTCGGCGGTTGGGAGGAACCCAAATGCGAGCTGCGAGGGCATTTTGTGGGTCATTATATGACCGCTTGCGCGCTGATGTATGCCAGCACGGGAGATCGCCGGTTCAAGGACAAAGGCGATGCAGTAGTCGCCGGCCTGGGCGAATGCCAGGCCAAACTCGGCAGCGGGTATCTGAGCGCCTATCCCGAATCGTTCATTGATCGAGTCGAGAAACAGAACCGCGTCTGGGCGCCCTATTACACGTTGCACAAGATTTTTGCCGGCCTCCTCGATATGTATGAAACGTGCGACAATCAGCAGGCATTGGAAGTAGCGAAGAAATTTGGCGATTGGGTGATTGAACGCAACTCACGTTTAACCGACGAGCAGATGCAACGCATGCTCGGCAATGAACATGGCGGCATGAATGAGGCTCTCGCCAATCTGTACGGCCTCACTGGCGAGGATAAATACCTGAAAATCTCGCTGCGCTTTAATCATCACCGTGTCCTCGACCCAGCCGCGGAAGGGCAAGATAAACTGACCGGGCTCCACGCCAATACGCAAATTCCCAAGTTCATTGGCAACGCGCGACAATACGAGTTGACCGGCGACACGAACCTCGAAGCGGCGGCAAAGTTTTTCTGGAACACAGTGGTCAAGGAACGCTCGTACGTCATCGGCGGTCACAGTGATGGGGAGATGTTCAGCGCCAAGGAAAAGCTTTCCCAAGCCCTCGGCCCAAACACCACCGAGACATGCAATACTTACAACATGCTTAAATTGACTCGTCACTTGTTTTGTTGGGACCCGCGGGTCGAGTACGCCGATTATTACGAGCGCGCCCTCTACAACCATATTCTCGCCTCACAAAATCCGGACACTGGCATGATGTGTTATTATCTTCCTTTACGCACCGGGTCGCGGAAGAATTTTAACGGCCCCACCGACTCCTTCTGGTGTTGCACGGGTACTGGTGTGGAGAATCATGCCAAGTACGGTGACAGCATTTATTTCCATAGCGACAAGGAGCTTTACGTAAACCTGTTTGTTGCGTCGGAACTGAATTGGCCCGAAAAAAGTTTAAAACTGCGCCAGGAAACTAAATATCCGGATGAGGCGAGCACGCGCTTGATTTTCACCTGTGAAAAACCAGTCGAGCTGGCGCTCAAGCTGCGACATCCCTACTGGTCAATCTCCGGCTTTGCCATGCGGCTCAACGGGCAAAAGCAGGACGTGTCCAGGTCACCGGGTTCCTGGCTTGAGCTGAATCGTACCTGGAAAAGCGGCGATAGCATTGAGATGGAAATGCCCTTTCACCTGCGCACCGAAGCTTTCAAAGATAACCCGAATCGCTTTGCTTTTTTGAACGGGCCCATTGTGCTGTGCGCGCAGCTGGATTTGAAAAGGCCCTTTCCGGCGGTCGTTGCCCAACAAGAGAATTTCCTTGCCGAGCTTCGGCCTGTGAGCGGCGAAGCTAACACCTTTACCACTTCGGCGCAGTTATTCCGCATCCCTGGCGGTGAACCGGCCCCAACCATCACGTTAATGCCCCTCTACAAAATGTACGGCCACAACTACGAGGTCTATTGGGACCGCTACAGCCCTCAACAATGGCAGGAGAAGCAGCTCGCATACGCTACGGAGCTCCAGCAACGAAAAACTCTCGAAGCGCGCACGGTCGATTACGTCAATCCCGGCGAAGAACAAAACGAGCGAGATCACCATCTGCAAGGCGAAAAGACCAACTCCGGCGATTTTGGCGATCACAAGTACCGCGATGCCAGCGAGAATGGCTGGTTTTCCTGGGACCTCAAAGTGCTCCCGGGCAAGCCCCAGGACCTGGTGCTCACCTATTGGGGCGAGGACCGTGGCCGGCATTTTGATGTTCTTGTTGATGGACAAAAACTCGCCACCGAACGCCTGACTGCCAGTCATGCCGGCGTTTACTTCGATCAGCACTATCCCCTGACGGCCGACCTCACGCGTGGCAAAGAAAAGATCACAGTGAAAATCCAGGGCGCGTCGGATACGTGGGCGGGCGGCGTATTCGGTGTACGTATTCTAAAACCAGCGGAGTCGCAGTGAGCTGTTCGATTAACCGCAGAGTCTCTGCGGTTCAAAATAGTCGCACGAAATGCCTTGGGTTGCGATTCCTCCGCGTTTGCCCTTTTTGCGGCAATTCATTCAGACCTTTTTAGGCCCTCCCGCTTGCATCTTTTGATGGCTTCCCTATTTTTCGACGAATGCGTCGTCTCCATTTGCTTGCTTGCTCCATTTTCGCCGCGCTGACCCTCATCCGAGCTGAAGCCGGCGATGCGCCTCTGTCCGGCGATTCCTGGTGGTCTCGTGTGAAGATCCTCGCCGATGACAACATGGAGGGCCGCAACACCGGCAGCGCCGGTTATGAGCGAGCTGCGGCTTATGTTGCCGGCGAATTTGAGCGGCTTGGGTTGAAACCTGCCGGCACGAAGGACTTTTACCAGCCGATGTTATTTGGTGTTCGTCAAATCCGGGAGGGCGAATCCAGCCTGGCGCTGGTGCACGGCAGCGAGGCCGAACCGCTCAGTCTTGGCGACGATGTAAACTTTGGTTTGCCGGCCGATATTGCGGAACATGTCGAGGCCCCCGCCGTGTTCGTCGCCTATGGCCTCGTCATTCCCGAAATGGGCATTAACGATCTGAATGGCCTCGATCTGAAAGGCAAAATCGCTGTCTACCTCAGCGGCGGCCCAAAAACAATTCCAGGACCGTTAAAGGCTCATTATTCACACACGCGACAACGCTGGCATGCTTTCCATCAGGCGGGCGCAATTGGTATGGCGAACATTTCGAACCCGAAGTCGATGGACATTCCCTGGTCTCGTTCCACACTCGCTCGGCTGCAGCCGTCGATGTCTCTGGCCGATCCGAAACTGGACGATGCCGCGAGGATGAAGTTCTCCCTACGGATCAATCCCGAACGAGCTGACAAATTCCTCGCCGGCACCGGCCATACCTTTGCGAAGCTGCTGAAGCTGGCTGATGCCGATCAGCCGCTGCCCAGGTTCCCCCTCACAAAATCTATTCGCGCCAGGATGGCTGTCACTAAATCCAAGGTAATCTCGAAGAATGTCGCGGCGATCCTGCCAGGCAGCGATTCGAAGCTCAGCAAGGAATATGTGGTCCTCTCCGCCCATCTGGATCACCTCGGCATCGGTCAGCCGATCAATGGCGATAAGATTTACAACGGCGCGATGGATAACGCCTCCGGCGTTGCTTCGTTGCTCGAAATCGCTCAAGCGCTGAAAAGCTCGGCGCGCCCCAGGCGTTCCGTTCTCTTCCTCGCAGTCACCGGTGAGGAAAAGGGCTTACAAGGATCGAAATATTTCGCTAACCATCCCACCGTATCCCGGACTGCTTTGGTTGCCGACCTCAACGCCGACATGTTCCTCCCCATTCACGCCCTTAAAATGGTCCGCGTGTTCGGTCTCAACGAGTCCAGCCTGGGTGACGATATCCACCAGGTTTGTTCGACGTTGGGCGTCGGAATTCAACCGGACCCACAGCCCGACCGGAACATCTTCATTCGTTCCGACCAGTACAGTTTTATCCGGCAAGGCGTCCCTTCTTTGTTCTTTGGCTTCGGCTACGAGCCCGGCTCTCCCGAAGAGCAGCTCCATAAAGACTGGTTGAAGAATCGATATCATGCACCCTCCGACGATCTCAAACAACCCGTGGATACCGCCGCCGCCGCCCAATTCAATCAAGTCCTTCTCGCTCTCGCCGAGCGCGTCGCCAATGACACGCAGCGGCCGGTATGGAAGTCAGGCAGCTTCTTTAAGCGATTCGCGAAGTGACGGTATTCTACTTTGGACCCTGAGCCTTATCAGGTGACTTGGAGCGGCTTTCCGAGCATTCCTTGAGCGCCATCAGCCCGACAATGCCAAGGAAGATTACCAAGCTAAATTATGATCGTTCGCTTTGGCATGTGGACTTGTTGCGGATCTTGGCTCATTTACTAGGCTACGGGCGCGACTTG
>DATJGF010000044.1:0-143509 GCA_035495315.1 Candidatus Limnocylindrales bacterium | reverse complement strand
CCCAGCTGAAAGCTGGGGGTTAATGAGAGCAGATACAACGGCAACTGAATGGATAGGGCGTTGAAGCGGGGTGTTAATGAGAGCACCACAATCAATCATTTAGGGCTCGGTCAGGTTCTCAAAAATTGAGATGCGCCGATGTCCGTTTTAGTCACATTTTTTGCATGGATGTTCCTCCAGTGAAGGATTAATATTGTTTACTGCCTCGAGCAGCCCGTGCGTGGGGACGAAATGCGGTGGGTGCGTGTATGATTCTTCGGGGATGCATAGCGCGAAACGCGTCAAGCTGGGGCCCTATGAAGTCGTTGCCTGAGGTATCGGACTTGGAGGCGGGTGCCATGTCGAGGGCGCCTCGTACGGCTCGCTTCTCCAGGTCTTACGCCGAAAGGCTGGCTTTCACGCTGATTGAATTGCTGGTTGTAATCGCGATAATCGCGATTCTGGCGGCGCTGCTCCTCCCAGCGCTAACGCGCGCAAAACAGCAGGCACAGTCCGCCTACTGCAAAAACAACCTGCATCAAATGGGGTTGGCGCTGGAACAATACACGATCGATCATGACTCTAAATACCCATACTGTTATATTCTCACGGCACCGGCTGGTGCTGAGGAGATAACCTGCTGGGAGATGTGCCTGCAGCCTTACCTGGGAGGCCGTGTCGCCTCCGCATCTATCGACGTAGTCGGACCGACGTGGACCAATCATCCCGTGTTTAAGTGTCCTGGTTATAAAGGGTCTTGGCCAATAGGCTCGGCAGGCGTCTGGCGCGTTGGCGCTTATGCTTACAACGCGTCCGGAACGGAAGCATTGGGATTCACCCTTGGTTTGGGCTGGCATACCTGGGTTAACGTAGGCTCGGGCTCCGTGATTGGTCCGCAGCCTATATCTACAACAAGCGTGCGAGCACCAGCGGATATGATCGCAGTGTGCGACTCGAGGCTGGTGCACATTACGGCGGCACCGTTTACGCAAGCGCCTTGGGCTGCTTTTGATTTTATGTGTCTGGGGAACGGGGGGTTGGGTCCGGAGCTCAACCCTGAACGGCACGCGAAGAACTACAACATGATTTTCTGTGATACTCATGTGGAGGGTTTGCGCCCCACCATAGCGTTTAGTCTTACAAATGCTGCCGTGCGCTGGAACAACGACCACCAGCCGCACGAGGAAACGTGGTAACAGCCGGTGCATTTTCAAATCCCGCGTTTTGAAGGCCATGAGGATCGTCATTTCTGAGCGCCCAGCCCAGGCGTCGGAGGTATGTTGAGGGAAGGAGGGATGCCGGTAGGCTAGTCGCGTTCCTGGCCTCCAAATCGCACCGATTCAGCGACTAGACGATTGTTTCTCAACTGCCTCGGCGACTTCAGCTTGCTTCCCAAGCGAGACGTCATTGCATCTCGATTGGCGGTTATCGGAGGATCGAGTCCCGAGAAACTGTTGCCCGACCTGAACATGTCAAATAGAATCGCCCTCTTTACAATTGAGTAGTTTCTTGGTTGTAAGGAAGGCAGTGCAAGTGAGGCCGTGCAAGTTCGCCCGGCAATTGTTCATTTGAAATCGAACGTGGCTGTTGCGAATGCCTGTCATTAGCCCCCAGCTTTAGCTAGCTTTAACCGGGGGTGGCGGCTCGAACCGCTTCAGCGGCTTCTGTGTTGGCTGACTGGCTGAGCAAGCGCTGGCGGAAACCGCTGAATGAAGCGGTTGCACTGGTCCGGCGCGCGTCTCCCCCCCAGCTGAAGCTGGGGGTTAATGAGATGCTTAACCTGCGTGGATCGTCATTTATCGGCAGAAGCCTAAGAGCTGGTGAATTTTGCAGGATAACCGTGGCGGCCGGGGCGCTTGCGCTGCGAGTCTTTTCAGCTCGCCTCTGCTGGCGTTGTGGCTGAAGCTTCAAGGAGCGCCTACACCCTATGATAAAGGCCAGCTATGACGTCGTAATTCTCGGCGGGGGACACAACGCGCTGGTCGCGGCGGCTTACCTTTCGCGTGCCGGTCTGAGTGTGCTGGTGCTGGAAAAGAACGATTACATCGGCGGGGCAACGACATCCAAGCGCCTCTTCCCGGATTATGATGCGGGGCTGTCGCGGTATGCCTATTTGGTGAGCTTGCTTCCGGATAAGATCATTCGCGATCTCGGCCTAAGACTCGAGTTGCGCACCAGGGCAACGGCCTCGTTTACTCCATACCAGCGTGACGGTGTCCAGGGCGGGCTGTTGCTAAGCAATGTTTCAGAGGAGATAGGGCGGCGTTCGCTTGCTGAACTGACTGGGTCCGAGGCCGAGTACGATAGACTCTGCAAATTCTATGATTTGACGAAGCTGTTTGCCGCCAAGGTTTGGCCGACGATGTTGCAGCGGTTTCCCGGCAAAAAGGAATTGGCTGGTAAGTTCAGTTCTGATGCACAGGAGTCCGAAGCCTGGCGCAGCTTCGTCGAAGAACCGCTTGGCCTGGCGGTTGAACGGCACTTGAAAGACGACTTGCTAAGGGGCGTCGTTTTCACAGATGGCAAAATAGGCTTGTTCACCCATCCCGCTGATACGACGCTGCTGCAGAACCGTTGTTTTCTTTATCACGTAATTGGAAACGGAACGGGCGAATGGAAAGTGCCTGTCGGCGGAATGGGCTTGTTGGTGGATGAGTTGATCCGCGCGGCTTCGAGCGGAGGCGCTGAAATGCTCACGAGAGTCCAAATTCAGCAGTTGGATTTTGCCAAGCGCTGCCACACAGTCCAGTTCGCGATTGAAGCCCGGGTGCAGACGATAGAAAGCCGGTTTGTGCTGATAAATTTTGGGCCAAATGTTCTGGCGGCGCTCCTGGGGAAGAGTTGGACTCCCGATTCATCGCACGAAGGGTCGGTGGTTAAAATCAACATGCTGTTACACCGATTGCCGCGCCTGCTCTCAAGTAAGCACGCTGCAGCTCAGGCATTTTGCGGCACGTTTCACATTCACGAGGGTTACGAGCAAATGAAAACCAGCTATGCACAGGCGGTAAACGGCGCACTGCCGGGAAAAGTTCCTTGCGAGGTTTACTGCCATACATTGACGGACGACAGCATTCTCGCACCGGATTTACGCACGCGAGGTTTTCATACCCTGACACTCTTCGCGCTGGATACTCCCTGGAGGTTATTCAGGTCCGATAATGCGGTGATGCGGCAACGGGCGGTGCGCCGCTGCCTGGACGGACTCAATGAATGGCTCGCTGAACCGATTGAGGATTGCCTGGCGGTCAGCCGCGATGGCGAACCTTGCCTCGAAGCCAAAAGCCCGGTCGATATAGAGCAAGAGCTCGGCCACTACCGCGGCAATATTTTCCACGGCGCGCTGAGCTTTCCCTTCGCAGAAAGGCCAGAGACGGTTGGAACCTGGGGAGTAGAGTCTGAATTTCCAAATGTATTTTGGTGCGGGGCCAGCGCCCGGCGTGGCGGCGGAGTCAGTGGAATCCCCGGCCACAATGCCGCGATGAAAGTGCTGGAAAGCGTAAGATAAGTCCAAGGTCCAAAGTCCAGGTCCAGACCGGATCGCGGTTGTAGTGTTGAGGGCGTGTTGCCCAAACAACTTTTTGGAAGGCCGAGCTCGGCGTTCCGATTATCTGAGGATTTGCTTTCTTTACATGCCATAGGAGGCTAGAAAGCGAGCGTGGACATCACTCGCATCCTGGAAGGAATGAAACGTGGTGAGGCTGGGGCACCTGAGAAATTATTGGGAGAGGTTTACAACGAATTAAGGCGTTTGGCGGCCCACAAGATGGCCGGCGAGTCGCCCGGACACACGCTTCAGGCGACCGCCTTAGTTCATGAAGCCTGGCTGCGCCTGGCTGGCAATAACCAGCAGCCATTTGAAAACCGCGCGCATTTCTTTGCGGCAGCGGGCGAAGCGATGCGGCGTATTCTGGTAGAGAACGCGCGTCGAAAGAAACGACTGAAGCGTGGCGGGGACCCACAGCGAGTCGATTTGGAAGAGATCGAACTGGCTGCACCGATGCCGGACGAGGAATTGCTCGCACTTGATGAGGCTTTGACACGGCTTGCCCAGGCAGACGCCCGCGCCGCGGAATTGGTGAAACTCTGCTTTTTCGTCGGATTAACCCAGGAGCAGGCGGCCAAAGAGTTAGGAATTTCCATTAGTACCGTAGAGCGAACCTGGGCTTACGCGCGGGCATGGTTGTTTCGCGAGTTGCAGAAGGATGATAGTGGAGGGCAGTCCTAGTGCCCGTTGAGTCGAGCAGGATAACGTGGGAGCGGATGCTTGAAGCCGCCAATGCAACCTGCTGGCCCCGGATCTTTTTGTGAATATTTGTGGCTATCCGCTAAGACGGTGACTTCATGGTCCCGGACGTTGTTCATAAAACCGCGTCAGGGCACTCACGCGGTTCACGAGATAAACAACTGAAAAGCCACTTACGCAGATGCCCACAACGGCCAGCAGGTGCCAGTGGGAAGGCATATCGCCGGTGGGCCCATGGCTTGCATTCAAAAGCAGGACGAGATAGCCCAAGAGTGACATGCCGGTCGTCATCCCTACCAGCGATACACGCAACCAAAAGCCGGAGGCTGCAATCAAGGTAGGATACAGGATTAGTAGAGGGCTTCTAAATGCTTGCGCAATGAGCAAGAGTGCCGTCAGCGCGATTGGGTCCGCGGCGCTCCACACCATACGAATCCAGTCCGCGTAACGCTCGCTTTCCAGGCCCCGCTGACAAAGGAAGGAGATGAGCAACCAGAATATGAGGACGCCAATCACCGCGAGATGCTGGGCCAGGGTTTCATAGGGACGAACCTGGTAGGCGATGACGATAATCCCCAGGCAAAGCAGCACGGTGCACAGGCGCGCCACCAGGGCCGGTTGGCGTCTGGCCCATGTCTCGAAGCGTCGCCCGATGGCCTGGGTATTGGCCGCCAAAGCCTCGCCTTTAAGGAACCGTTCCAAATTGTCGGCAAGTTCGCTGGCTGACGCATAGCGATCTTCGGGCCGTTTTTCGAGGCAGCGCAAACAAATATGCTCCAGGTGACCGTGAACCCGCGGGTTGATTCGTCGCGGTCGCACGGCGTCTCCTTCGAGCGCGAGCAGCATTGCGTCCAACGGCGTATCCGCCACGAATGGGGGCCGCCCGGTCAATAGAAAGTACAGGATCGCCCCGAGGCTGTAGATGTCCGCCGCAGGTTTGGAGAGTCTGGAACGCCCCTGTGCCTGTTCCGGAGCCATGAAGCCGGGCGTGCCGAGCAAGTGTCCCGTGATCGTCAAATGTGCTTCACTCTTGACCCGCTTGGCTAAACCGAAATCCGTCACTTTCGGTTCACCATCCTCGCCAACCAGGATATTCCCAGGCTTAAGATCGCGATGCAGTATGCCCGCCGCGTGGGCAGATTGCACCGCGCGAGCAATTTTCGCAACCAACCGCGCGGCTTCGGTGCCGTCGGCCGGACGCCAGTGCCCGGACTCGACCAGCTCGGCCAGGCTCTTCCCTTCGACAAAGGGCATGCTGTAATAATGATGGCCGTCGTGTTCTCCTACTTCATAAATGGGAACCAGATTTGGATGGCTTAAGCTTGCCGCGGCCTGGGCCTCGGTCCTGAATCTCATGACCTCATTTTCGCTGGCGAACTGGCCTGTGAGAATCATTTTGATGGCCACTATCCGGTTCAGGCTGATCTGCCGCGCACGATAGACAACGCCCATTCCACCTCGCGCAACTTCCTCGAGTAGCTGGTAATCACCGAAAGGGTGAGTCCGTACGAGAGGCGTTGGCAGCCACAGACCGGTACTCGCTTGTGGCTGTTTCAAAAAGGAACCCGACTGGGCAAACGCCTCCAACAAACTCTCCACTTCCTGGCGGAGGGTCAACTGACAGCCGCAGGCCGCCTCCAGATAGGCCCGGCGTTCGTCGACGATGGAGAGGCCGATCGCATGTTCGAAGATAGCCTTGGCCTGGGCTTGATCGGCATGCACAGCGCGAGTCTATCAAAGGGGACATTTGAACGCGAGAAAGAACGTTTTGCCTGGCAACGAACGGTCGAAGCGACATCAAAGGCCTCCTTTCCTTGAACCGAGGTGCGAAGTGGCCTCCTCTCCCCAAGCCTCTCCTCCGAAGGAGGAGAGGGAGAAGCTTTCCTCGAGTTCGTCCGGCTTCAAGCTACCCGAATGCGGCGTCGGAGTCTCCTCAGTTATTGTGCCGCGTATCCAGTTGCGACAGCCGACGCGTCGCTCAAAAAGTCATCTTCGTGAAGGGAACCGCCAGGTATTGACGCATGGAGGGGTGGCGGTTTGCGACCTTTGCTCAATCTGAGCCTGGGAACAGCTGCAAAACACGTCTGAAGAAACGAATAGGTGAGAGCAACAAAACGAAAGAAGGGAATCATGAAAAAAAATCTGTGTTTGGTTCAAAAAATGCGAGTAGCGGGAATGGCGGGTTTGGTCCTGCTGAGTTTGGCTGTTGGCGGGACGCACGCGCAAGCCAAGCCACAGCTTTTCAACCATTTGTTTGTGTTCGGCGACAGCCTTTCGGATACCGGCAATTACTATAGGTTGTCTGGCGGTTCACCGCCGCCACCCTATGTGGGCGGCCGTTTCTGCAATGGCCCGGTTTGGGTGGAGTATCTGTCCGCATCGCTCGGAATGGATTACGAACCAGCCGATAATTTCGCAGTAGGGGGCGCCACTACGGGAACCTTCAATTCCAATAACGGTTTCGCCGGCAGAGAATACCCGGGACTATTGGACCAGGTCGCATCGTTCACCGCAAACTCCACTACGGTCAAGCATCCAGAACGGGCCTTGTGTGTAGTCGGGGCCGGCGCTAATGATTTCTTTATCGCGTTAAGCACGGGAGCATCTCCTGCGGATGTAATAGCTAACGGCGTAAATAATACGATAAGCGCGGTGCAGCAGTTGAGGGCCGTAGGAGCCCGATTCATCCTGGTAATGAACGTGCCCGATCTGGGCGTCACCCCGATGGCACTGAATATGGGCTTGAGCGAACAACTCGCGCAGTTGACGGCCGCCTACAATGATACTCTGAGCCATGCCCTCGACCAATTGGCTCAAGCTGGAATTCCGACTATCCGCTTGGATTCCTATGCCGTGCTCGATGACATGGCGAAACATCCGGCCCAATATGGTTTTGCCATCGTCAATGTCCCGTTCCTGTTCGCTCCGGCGGGTAGTAACCCGGACGAATTTCTCTTCTGGGATCCGGTGCATCCGACCACCGGCGCCCACGAAGTGCTCGCTGAGGAGGCGTTGGACCAGATCGTTGAGGCTGTCTCATTCTGTCCCGGCCTGGGTAAAGATAATGAAGTGTTCATGCACGGGTGGGGCATGGGCAATGTGCATAGGCACTGAGACTGATTTGGCCGAAGATGTGGGGAGGTCGGCATCGATAGACGGTGCCGACCTTTGGTTTGGTTCGGAGGTTTTCAATCCAAGTCCGAGTTCTACCCGGGGTAGGAATGCGCCGCACTTTAGACTTCAAGTGCGAATCGGACTTCGGCAACATCACTCCATGGACCCCCGATCTGGCCTAAGAGCCTGTTTGGAAAATCATTTTCGTTGTAGGAGCCAATTTGAGGAAGTTCAAATATTCGGGCGTTTCGGCATGAATGAGAGCCTGCCAACGAACGCCCGCAAGGACATCAAAAGCTTCATTTGCATGAACCGTCGAATCCGCGCCAGGGCTTGGAGTGCGCCAGTCCCCTGCCGCTTTCGATCCCGGCGTACTCTCAAAAGCGCCAGGGGACTGGCGCACTCCAGGACGCTTCTGCGGTTCCTGGTCTCAGTGCGTGCGCCGAGCACAAGGGGGCTTTTCGTGAACCGCGATGTGAAAAGGCCGCCTCTCCCCAGCCCTCTCCTCCGGGGGAGGAGAGGGAGAGAGGGAGAACCCCCGTCGCGAGTTCGTTGGCCTCATGCGGCCTTTTTTGATTGGAGTTTCCTCCTCACGTCGGCTTCTACAATTTTAAAACAGGCTCTAAGATCTGGGTTGTTGGTTTGGTTGGTTTATGGACTGGGCCCGCATTTTTCTTCAAGAGCCGCGCCACTCCCGAACATTGTAATTATTCTTACAGACGATCAGGGGTATGCCGATGTGGGTGTGTTTGGGGCGCGGGGATTCAAAACGCCGAACCTGGATCAATTGGCATCAGAAGGATGTGTTTTCCGCAATTTCCACGTCGCACAACCGGTCTGTTCGGCATCGCGCGCGGCGTTACTGACCGGTTGTTATCCCAATCGCATCGGTATTCATGGCGCGCTGGGCCCACGCTCGAGAGTCGGCATCAGCGATGGCGAAATGACTCTCGGTCAACTTTTGAAGCATCGCGGTTATGCCACGGCGATTTTCGGGAAATGGCACCTCGGCGATTCACCGCAGTTTCTCCCACTGCGTCACGGTTTCGACCAATACTTCGGCCTGCCCTATTCGAACGACATGTGGCCGCTGCATCCCGACTTGATCAATCTGCCTCCCAATGACCAACGCCGTAAACAGGGCTTCCCTGATCTCGTCATGTATAACGGTAATAAAGTCGCCATCCCGCAAGTCACGCATGAGGATCAGAATCAACTGACCACTTGGTACGCTGAGCACGCTGTAAAGTTCATCGAACAAAACAAGGACCGCCCCTTTTTCCTGTACGTAGCCCATAACATGCCGCACGTGCCATTGCATGTGAGTGACAAGTTCCGTGGCAAGACCGAGCGCGGTCTATACGGAGACGTGATCGAGGAAATTGATTGGTCGGTCGGCCAGGTGATGGAGGCGCTGAAGCGCACCGGCGTCGAGAACAATACCTGGGTAATTTTCACCTCTGACAATGGTCCCTGGCTCAGTTATGGCGACCACGCTGGGTCGGCTTTTCCGCTGCGCGAGGGCAAAGGCACCAATTGGGAAGGCGGCACCCGCGAGCCCTGCATCATGCGCTGGCCTGGGCGAATTCCAGCAGGGACGGAGAGTTGGCAAATGTTGATGACGATCGACCTGTTACCGACGATCGCGAAGAGGGTAAACGCGAAACTCCCACCGCACCGGATTGATGGATTGGATGTCTGGCCGATTATCTCCGGACAACCGGGCGCGCAGAATCCGCACACGGCATATTGGTTCTACTACGAGGTGAATGAACTGCAAGCCGTCGTTTCAGGCGATGGGCGCTGGAAGCTGCAACTGCCGCATACCTACAGGACGCTTGCTGGCCGGCCGGGCGGCCATGGCGGGTTTGCCGTCCCATACGAGCACCGCACACTGCAGAGGGCAGAATTGTATGATTTATTGAATGACATTTGGGAGCAAAACGATGTCTCGAGGAAACACGCGGACATTGTGCAGCGCCTGGCACTCCAGGCCGAACACGCGAGGGAGGAATTGGGTGATGCGCTGATCGAGCGAAAGGGGAAGAGCGTGCGACAGCCGGGCAAATTAAAGTGACGGATGACGAATGGATTAGGATTAGGATTAGGATTAGGAGTAGCTAGTGCTAATCCTAATCCTAATATTACTCCTAACCTACTTCCTCATCTGCCCTTATTTAAAGAACCGCGGCAGCCAAGTCGTAAGCGGTGGGAAATAAGTGATCAGCAGAACGCCGGCAAGCAGCACGCAGAGCATAGGGAAGGCTGCGCGCATGACCTGCAGAATAGGAACATTGAACCTGGACGAGGAGAGCAACAGATTGAGACCAATGGGTGGCGCGAGAAATCCCAACTCCATGTTAGCCAGGAAGATTATCCCGAGATGCACCGGATCCAATCCGAACGCCAATCCTACCGGGACCAATAACGGGACCACCACCACGATCGCGGCATAGATCTCGATCAAACCACCGACGACTAGCAAAACCAAATTGAGGCCGAGCAGAAAGAGCCACTTTGATGTGATCGCATGCGTGGACCATTCGACGAGTTTGTCTGGCACCTGGGCGGATACGAGGTAATGCGTGAACCCAAGCGCCACACCTAGAATCAGCAAAACGCCTCCAACCAGCTGGCCGCAATCGCGCATGACTCGCGGCACATCCGCCAATGGCCGCAAGTCGCGATGAATGGTCGTGGCCACCAGCAGGGAATAGGCGGCCACAATCGCCGAGGCCTCGACCGGGGTGGCAAATCCGCCAAAGAGGGCGACCAACGCAATAACCGGCAGCAATAATTCCCATTTTGCATTCCAAAGCGCTTGGCGGGCGGCAGCCGGATCGAAACTTTTCGTGCTGACACTTTCGCGGGGTTGCTGTCGGATACCCCACCAGGCGGTTAGCGCGAGCATCAAAAGCCCCGGCAGGAAACCGCCTGCGAACATTTTTTCCATCGTGACGCTGTTGGCGCTGGCGTTGGCCGCGCCCAGGTTCGCCATCGCGGTGCTGGCGATGATCGAGTAGAGGATAACCGGCAGACATGGTGGGAATAGCAACCCCAGCGATCCGGCTCCAGTCAGGAGGCCCAGAGCGCTTTGCTCCGAGTAACTGGCGGCGCGCAAAATTGGCATTAATAAACCGCCGAGCGCCAGGATCGTTACTCCCGAGGCGCCGGTGAACGAAGTGAAGAAAGCGCAGACAAACGCAGTTGCAATTGCCGGGCCGCCGCGCCAGGAACCCAACAGCGCTTGAAACAAGCCAACCAATCGTGTCGATGCGCCGCTTTCGGCCATGAAGTAACCCGCCAAGGTGAACAACGGAATAGTTGGCAGCGCTGGATGGGTCACCAACGAATAGTGTTTTAGCGGGACCGCTGCGATCGCCGAATGGTCCGCCCAGAACAGAATGAGGGCCGCGCCGCCAATTCCAGTAAATACCGGCGCGCCCAGAAGGGTGGCGAGCAACAGTAACGCCAACGCGGGCCAGAGCACCTTTTCGGGATTGATCGGAGAAAAGGCGACAAAGACGGCAATTCCCGCGGCTAAGGCCAGCGACAATAGTCGCCCGGGCCAGTGTTCAGCGGCGTGCCAAATCAATCGCACCGCGATGAGACCAAAACCGATGGGCAGCGCCAGCTCGATACACCATAGTGGAACACCATATGCCAATTGAAGGCCGGAGGATTTTTCTGCCAGGACGAACTGGAAGCTGGCGAAACAGAGGACGGCGGTGATGGCGGCGGCTGTGCCGCTGCTGATGATGAGGGCGGCCGATTTGAGTTTGGCCTTAAAGAAACTGGAGAGCGTGGAAAAGGAGAGGAGGCGTCCTTCGCGCGCGGCAATTGCCCCGCCGAACATACCCACAATTAACGTAAAATGCTGAACAAATGCCGTGGCGCCTGATATGCCCGTGTGAAACTTGCGCAGCACGATCTCCAGCAGCGGCAGCGCCATCAAGCCAACCAATGGTACAACCAGCAAGGCATCTTCCGCGCCGCGGGCGACCACTCTCCAGCCCCGCGGAGCCGCTGCTTTGGAACTTTCCGGTGCCGCTTCGTAGGGAGGACCGCTCATTTCCTTTTTTCTGATGAGCGGTACTCCTGCAGATAACGCTGCACCTCGTCAAAAATATCGTTCGGAACCAAATGCCCGCGGATTTCGGGATAGGTTTTTTCGGCTTCCTTCCGCCATTGTTCAACGACCTCGGGAGTGGGGTTGTGCACTTTGAGTCCTCGCTTCTGCATCGCGGCAATCGCATCAGCTCCTTCTTTGCGACTGCTGGCGCGAATTTCCTTGCCGGCGCGATCGGCTGCGGCATGCAATGTTTCTCGAGTTGCCGCCGGAATCTTTTCCCAGGCTTCTTTTTTGATGACACAAGCACCCACCAGTGGGGCCCAGTTCAAATTCAGCATGTGCGGCGCGCGCAAGTCCAGTTGACTTGCCAGGGCAAAAATCGGGGCGACACAGGCCGTGGTGATCAATCCTGTTTGAAATCCAGGAAGGATGTCGCTCGTTTCGAGGGGTACTGGCGTGTAGCCGGCGCGCCGCATAATCGATACTTGATCAGGGAATCCCGCCCAAACGAAGATCTTCATCCGCTTCAAATCGTCCGGTGTTACCAGTGGTTCCTTGGAAAAATACCGCACCCAGCCTGCGTCACCCCAAAAGAGGACAACAAAGCCTTTATCGGCGAATCGTTTCTCCAGAGTGGGCCTTAATTTTTCGGCGATATACTCATATTCTTCGATACTGCGAAACAGCAGCGGCACGTTCTGCAGCCCTCCGACCGCTGGTTCGATATCGGAGAGTCCGACCGCTGTCAGCAGACCGGCTTGTAATGAACCAATTCGCATCAGGCGGACCATGTCGGCCTCTCCGCCTTGAGTCCCATCCGGGTAAACCACCAGGCGCACGCCTCCGCCGGGCGCCTTACGCCATGCCTCGGCCATCTCCTGGAGGCATTTATGATAAACCGAGCCTCTCGGCGCCAACGTGCCGAGATTAATGCGTGCCATCTTTTCCGCTGCTTCCAAACGGGCGCTCGCTCCGAAGTCCAATCCGGTAAAAGCGAGCGAAGTCAAAATGAACGTTTGTAGAAATTGTTTTCTCATTGATTAGGTTTTTCCTCCTCGACTGATGGTTTCAAAAATAGTTCGTCGCTGCGGGCTAATAACCACCGTGCCCGCCGTTGCATGATGAGATTCACCAGGCGCCATTGGGGTTTGGCATTCGGATCGATAGCCAGGGCGCGTTGCAAAAGGGCTGTAAACTCGGCCTGATCCTGGCGCTGGACAGATACGGCTTCAGCGAAAGAGACCAACGGCCCCGCCATGCCTCCGCCGCTTAATTCCAGTGCCCGCTCGAAATGTTTTCGCGAACGCGCCGACGGATCGCCTTCAACCGAGTGCCGCCCCATTTCGTAAGTGATAAGAAACGCGTGGATTGCCCCATGGTCAAACGTTTCATCCAGTTCCAGCGCGCGATCGATCAGGGCCTCAACTTTGGGCAGGTCGCCAATGAGCTCCGGATTGTCTTTAGACAGCCCGATGGCGGCTGCCCAGGAAACCGCCGTCCAGTAAAGCAAAGGCACGTCCTTCGCGCGGGCCATCGCGGCGGCCTGGCGCGGGTTATTATTGAGCGTTTTTTGAAATCCGCTGTGGTCAATTTCGAGCCCGCGCAAACCATAATTTCGAGCCCGCAAATACAAGCGGCGAGCCCGCGCTTTCAGCTCCGATGCTGTTTTTAGATCGGTATCCTCCAATTCGTCCGCCTCCTGCTGCACAAAGGCGTAAGCAAATTGTGTAAAACCGCTGGCAGTGGCCAGGAGCAAACCTTTATGGCGCGGGTTCTCCTCCAGCAGGCTTTCCATCAGTTTGAGACTGAAGGGGACAGCGGCTTTTACCAACTCCGGATCGTCATCTGAGGCGAAGGTCGTGCCGCCGCTCGCCAATGCATCCCCCAGCTTGTTGACTGCCGCTCGACGGATGGAGCATCCGGAAAGCAGGCTGATGGTACAGCACAACGGTAAAAGCTTGGCCAACCGATGCATCATCGTTTTGTTAAAGCTACAGGAGTTCTCACCCAGCGGGGTTCCTAAGTAGAGCGCCCGCCCGCCACTGGTGCTCAGATCTGCCGTCCTTTATACCACGATCAGAGCAAACTCGCGAATCGAAAAAATTTCGCGACCCTCAGGATTATCAATGAGGGACGGCTCAGAGTTGGAAACTCAAACCTTTCAAAAAAGAAACGGGATCATGCGAGGCGTGTGAGCAGCATATTCCCTATACTCTGGATACCTGGCGGCGACTAAACGCTCTTCGCAAAAGATACGCACCAGGATCGACCCCCAAATTAACCCGCACAGAAAGACCGTTAGCCAGGAGATGTGCGCCGCAACTGCTGGTGTTACGAACAGACACACGGCCGTGTAAATTGGATGACGGATATACCGATACGGACCACTGGTTACCAGTCCTCCCGCGGTAGGATTTGCCACGAGGTGAAAACTGCGCCGACCAAAGGTAATCCGCGCCCAGAACATCAACGCTATCGCGGCGGCCTGTAGTGCAATCACCAAGGGGGCGGCGGAGATAAGGCTCTTTGTAACCAGTAAACCAATCAAGCCGCCCACCATTCCCAGGTAGCCGATTGCGGACAGCGCCTTGAGCATGGGCTTATAATAAAGGCACGTTAAAAAAGTTAGAAGGTTAAAGCGTTAGAACATCAAAACGCAAAAACGCTACGCGCATCGAAGTGCCGGTGGGGTATTCTAATCTTTTAACGGTGTAACGCTTTTACGGTTACCAGATGAGATTAGTCACACTTTGTCGCGCTGTGCGACTCGGTGTGACTGTCGGTTTTGACAGGGCGCCTTCCTGAAGAATAGCATCGAGCCAATGAAACCCAGGCTGGCACCGTTGTTGAGTGTAACTTTGTCAATAGCCTCAGGCATCACCGCGGAACCAGAGGCGCCAGACAGATTCGAGGCGAGCAGTTCACTGCCTTCGGCTCGGGCGCCGATCGGCTTACCCGGACAGGTAGCGCGTTATCGTTTGCAGGCCAGTGGCCAGCCGCGCGCTTCTACCGTCATTAGATATGAACTTGGTTTGGGCGCGATCGAGCAACGCTTCGGGCACGACTGCCAATGGCTGTGGCTACAAGCAACCAAAGCTGACGGAAAACAATTTCGGATTTGGTTGCTGGCGGCGGCCTATCCCGCCGAAGAACCGGAAGCGACGGAGGTCCCGATTGCTCGTTACATTCTTCAGGAGGGGACTGCTCAACCATTAGAATTCCAGGAGCGCTTTACCCGCAGAGCGGTGTTGCCGCAGATGATCGGTTGGCATGATCTGCTGCCGTGGCCCTGGACGGAAGGAAATGAACTGGATCGACGAACTGATTTCCCGCAGCAGACGCAATATCTGGGCCTAACTTACACGCTCGAAAAGATGGAGAAGACGGTACCCGTTAACCCGCCGGAAGATGCCCGAATTGTCGAGCTGCAACCGGATTTGCTCATCGGCACCGCCTCTAATATGCGGCAGAAAGATGAAAGACGCCGATATGATAATTCTGATTATGAACTGGTCCGGTTCACACGAGCGGATTATGTAGAGATGACGGAGGCCGGAATTAATTGTCTCAAGGTCGATGCGGAGCAACTCCCCTGGGTTGAGAACCTGAATGCGTTTTATTGGGGGCTGAACGTCACCGACCTCCCGTACCCCGAGTGTCTGTATCGAAGCTCCTATCTTGGACCGGTTATTTTCCTGGATGAACCGGCGGTCGGCACGCGAGATGCCGTTATTCGGCCGCGATTGGCGAAAGATGCCGAGTTTCGCAGGAATATAACCCCGGGGGCCGTGTTCGAGGCCTTTGAGAAATACTTCCATCACGAGTTGAGGGAAGGGTCAGCGACTGTTTTGCCGAATCAGTTGCGAGGAAGGAGCGATGTGGATCTGGGTGATCTGGCTGTTACGCAGCAAAATCTTTTTAGCTGGGAGACCATGGTATCCACAGCCGCTTACGAATTATCTCAGGCGAAATCGGTTCCGGCGGCAATGGTTTTCGAGCCGCCTGGCCGTGTCGGCACTCTGCGTACGCTGCCGGAATTGGATATGACATACGGCTGTCAACTCGCGATCGATAATCCTTACAACCTGACCGCAATCATTTACGGTTTCTTACGCGGGGGCGCTCGCCTGACGAACAAAAGTTGGGGAACAAGCATTTACGGCGCTGTCGATCGAGCCGATGCATTTTGGTTCCTGACACACGCCTATGATCTCGGTGCGACGCGCTTCTTTTTTTGGGATAATGCGAAGTTGGCTTGTGTTCCCTACGGCGAGTGTCTGGCGCTGGCACGCAATCTTCGGGCGCATGCAGAGAATCATCCGGGCCGTGAACTGCGGCAACTTCGTCGTGCGGGGGAAGTAGCTATTCTGTTGCCACCTGGGTATAATCTCGGTCACGTCCATTTGGGCAAAGGAAGTTTATGGGGGGTGCCGGAACTGAACCTGGAGCGAGTGAATCAAAGAGGTGTGAAGTACCGCACGGTAATGAGCAATTTCTTCATTGAGATTGAGCGTTGTTTGCGGCTCGGCGTCGCTTTCGACTTGCTTTGGGATCTGCCGCAAAAACCGTCAAAGGAACTGCGCTTATTGGCCTCACCGTACCGTGAAGGTTATCGTGAGGTCGTGCGAATTCGCGAGGATGGCAAGGTCGAGGTAACCAGTCATGGCACGGTGACCACACTGAAGCAGGCTCGAATTCCAACCCGACCTGCAGGAAGGCCGCCCGCATTAAGTGTTGAATTGTCGCAGACCCATGGCAGGAGCCCGCTGGTCATTACCGCACGGGCGAGCGTTACTGAACAGACCTCACCTGTTTATTATACCTACGGAGCCGATCCGAAAGGTGTTTATCATAATGCGTGGGTTGGCTGGGAACTGTTCGGACCGGGCGAAGAGGATTACCGCGTGTTGATGCCGCAAGATTTGAACCCCAAAATCGTAACGGAGGGGAATAACGCAATAGTGAGCGTTTCTTTCTTGCTCGACCGCCCGGGCAATTATCGGCTACGAGCGGCAACGGTTGATTTTGCGGGACGTTCTACCGTCGTCTGGCGGGCTATCACTATGGCCAAGTGAGCGCCTGACCTCATCCCGAGTCGGAGCGGCGCCAGTCGAAGTAATGCCGTCGATTGACTCAACGCTGCGCCGATCCGAAACATGGCGAAAGACGAGTTCCACGAGCCCGCAAGTCCTTATTCCGTAATCCCCCTAAAGCCGGGACTCGGTGGAACTCGTCCTTCCAAATGTTTGGTCGTCTAACTGAGGCCAAACGTTAACAGCAGCAGCAGCAAGGAAACGACACCGAGCATGATCCAGGCAGCGTGCTCCCAAGGATTTTGCAGATCAGCAAGGCACGCATTGCCGTTAAGGACTGCAGAGGGAGGGCGCGAACTATTCCTGTTCTGATACCGGGTTAGGGTAACGGAATGGCTCTGCAGAAGGGCAGACGGCCTGCTGGCTTCGACGATTGTTTTCATACTATTTAATCGATTGTGGGCACCGTGATCGTCACCCGCCGATACCCCTCACGCCTTTCGGAACGGTGCTGCTCATTAGATGTTTCTACTTCAGCGAATCAGATCATCTTTTGCCGCTGAGGCCCACCGGAGGCATCCGGTGCCTTCTGGGTCCATCCCTGGCACTACAGGAAAAGTCGTTAATGGTTACAGGAATTCTGCGAAGCCGATGAAGTTTTCTTGTGCCTTTCGGTGCTTTGGCCCTTCAGAATTCGTCAGGCGGTGCCTTACTTGGGCATTCCGGGGTCGAATGGGGGCACAGGTTGCTTGAGGCGTTCGTGAAGGAACCAATTGGCCCAACGCGAATAGAAATCCCTTTGCTCCGGGTCGTGGAAACGTTCGCGAAAGGATTGTACGGATTGACGAGGGACGTATTCGGTATCCCCATCGGTGTTAAGCCGTTTGCCGGCAACAACTTCGACCAGTTCACAGAACCAGCCCGGCGCCGCGGGCGGTGCGACAATGACGTCATATAGGTTAATTGAATCGAGGTTGGCAACACTCAAGCAATTCCTGCCATTCGGGCTGAACTGGAGACCGGTGATCTCACCGGTTTGGCGAAGGGGTTCGCTCAGAGCATAGCCACTTCGCGTGTCCCATAGGCGCACAACCCCGTCTCGCGAACCGGTCAAAACCAGGCGGCCATCCGGGCTGAAAATGCCGGCCTTGAGCCGGTCTTTGTGGCGCATCGGCTGAGAAATGGGCTTGCCGGTGGTTGAATCCCAGACTCGAGCCGTCCCGTCTTCGGAACAAGTAAGCACCATTGAACCATCCGGACTAAAATGAGCTGCGCAGATACCGCGTTCGTGTAACATGGGCTGCGTCAACACGCGGCCGGACTGCGCGTCCCAAACGAATGCAGATTTATCGGCCGATGCGGTGACGATGCGCCGGCCGTCTGGACTGAACTCGGCTGTCCAGACAATCCCTTTATGATGCAGGGGCTGCGGCCAGAGGAGCTGGCCGTTCGGGATCGACCAAAGGCGGGCGGTCCCATCGACGCTTGCGGTCAGTAGCGTGCGCGAGTCGCCGCTGAACTGAACATGCATGACGTCCCCCTCATGAACGAGTGCAGGTCCGATGGTTTGGCCAGTTTCGGCATCCCATACCCGCGCCGAAAAATCCATCGAACCGGTGGCAACCAGCTTGCCGTCGGGTGAAAACGTCACGGCGTAGACTCTGGCGGTGTGCCGGAGTGGGGGCGTCAGCGGGGCGCCCGTTTTCGCATTCCAAACCCGAGCGCTGTTATCGAAGCTGGCAGTGGCTAGCTTGTTGCCATCGGGGGAGAGTTGCATCCGGACAATCTGGTCGGCATGAGCCATAGGGTGGCCGAGGCGTTGGCGGGTTTGGATATCAAAAATCTGCACCTGCAAATTGGATGTGTAATAGATCTGCCTTCCATCACGACTGAAGCAGGCACTCGGATAAACGTCAGTGGTTGGCAAACTGAAAGTTTCAGGTAAGCCCGCACGCGCATCCCAGAGCTGGGCGGTGCCATCCTGGGAAGCCGTTACAATGAATTGGTCGTCGAGCGTGAATTTCAGGTCGTTGACTGGTCCTTGATGCTCAAAAGGCTCGCTGAGCGGCAAGCCGGTAAAGGCATCCCAGAGGCGGCTCAGGCCGGTCTGGGAGCGCGTAGCGAACCGCTTGCCATCGGCGCTGATATAGCAATAGGCCAGTGGGCCTTCCACGTCCAAAGGTTGACCCAGCATGCGCCCGGAAGGGACTTCCCAAATCTTGAACGGCCGGTCGTAGGCCATACTGACCAGTCGTCCGCTGTCCGGGGTAAAACGCATGTCGATAATTTCTCCGTCATGTGCCCGGAAATCCTTCAGCAGCGTGCCATCCTTCCGATCAAGAAAGGCGATTCGATCTCCATACGCGGTCGCCAGCAGTTTTCCGTCAGGGCTGAACCGGCTCCAGGTGCCATTCGGGATTTTGAATATCGCAAACGGCGGCTCAGACTTCCCAACTTTCCAAAGACGGATCGTGTGATCGAACACCACCGCCAGCTCTTGGGCATCCGGGGAGAAGTTTGCCGAAAGAAAGCCTTCAGGGAGCAGCAGCGAAGCGCCGACCTTTTGAGGCGGTGTCAAATGCCACACCTGAAGGTTCGTTGGGGAGTCGAGGAATGCCGCGAGTTGAGAATTCTCGCTCAATGCTACGATTGGGCCATGAGGAAATTCGAAGACGAGTTTTCCCGCTTGAAGGTCCCAGAGTCGCGCGACGCTATCGGCGCAAGAAGTAAGGGCAAAGCGCTCATCCGGCATAAAATAGCACCCAGTTTTTTTGTTCGGATGCGGCAAAACCTGGAGTTGTGTGCCGCTGGGCAGGTCCCAAAGCCGGACATTGCCATCGTCGGCGGCTGTTAAAACGCGGCGACCGTCACGACTGATCGCCACCGAGCTTACCGCCGTGGCGTGCCTCAGTGGTGCTGCAGCCGGCATCACAAAGTTGCACGCGCTTAGCATGGAGATCAGGCGGGTGGCGGCCACCGCATCGTTCGAGTTTTGGCGCAAGAAAGAAGCCAGATACGCCAGTGCGTCTGAACGTTTTCCCGAGACAATCAGCTCGTCGATCTTCTGCCATTCAAGGTCGCGGACATTCTTGGCCAGCTGCGTGTTGGCTCGGTCTTTGGCGCGGTTGGCGGAAGCCAGCCGGACGCTGGTGATTAAAATGCCGCCGACGCCTATCAGAAAGACGAGGTTGAGCAAGACGACCAGCGTCGCCACCTTCGGGTTGCGCCGCATCCATTTGCCCAGCCGCTCGAGCCCGCTGGCGGCTCGCGCCTGGATTGGCTCATGACGTAGCCAACGTTCGAGATCTTCGGCGAGCGCTTCGGCCGAGCCGTAGCGTCGCGCCGGCTCTTTCTCCATGCACTTCAGGCAAATTGTAACCAGCTCCAGGTCGGCAAATTTGTAGAGCAGGCGCGGAGGCGTTGGCGGCTCTTCCATTACTTTGCGCATCGTCTCCAGGGGGGTATCGGAGCGGAAGGGAGCTCTGCCGGTGAGCAACTCGTACATGATGGCGCCCAGGCTGTAGATATCGGCTGAAGTGGTCAGCCGTTCCGGATGGCCAGCGGCCTGTTCCGGGGACATATAGTTGGGTGAACCTAATGTCGCCCCGCTCAAGGTTAACCCGTCGGTGCTGTCGAGGCACTTAGCCAGCCCGAAGTCCGTGACATGCGGCTGCCCACTGGAGTCCAGCAGAACGTTGGCGGGCTTCAGGTCGCGGTGCAGAATGCCTCGTTGATGGGCATAGTGAACCGCTCGTGCTAGCGTGCTCATAAGCGGCGCGATGACTTGCGGCTCCATTGGCATGCCATGCAATTGCTTCGCCAGGTTGGGGCCGTCGATGAACCGCATACTCAGGAAGGGGCGCCCTTCGAGTTCACCAAACTCGTAAATCGGCACGATGTTCGGATGATCCAGTCGAGCGGCGGATTCGGCCTCGACTCGGAAACGTTTCACCTCGTGTTCGCTCGCAAACTGGCCGGCGAGCATCAGCTTGAGAGCGACGACACGATTGAGAGTTAGATCGCGCCCGCGGTACACGATGCCCATGCCGCCATGGGCTACCTCCTCGAAGAGTTCGTAGCGACCGACACGTCCGAGAGTTGGCCCCTTGGCCGGTACAGGGACGCCTTTTTTCTCACCCGGTTCCGGAGAAGGTTCTGATAAGCCGGTCTCCAGCAGACAACTCGGGCAGACGCCGCCCGCGACAATACGACGTACGGGCAAGCCGCATTTGGGGCAAATCTGTTGAGGGACTGGCGGCATCGGCTGTGATGGTTTTCTACGGCAGCATTACAGGAAAAAAAAGGGCTGGTTACAATCCGAACGTGGCAGCGGCTTGCCGCAATCTTACTGAAGAGCGCCCGACCTGCCACTCCTAATCTTAATCTTAATCCTAACGGCGACCGTAATCTGTTGCTAGTCCTTCGCTACCATCATGGAGCCGGTAATCAGAATTGGACCTAATTAAGCCCACGAGAAGTGAGACAATGCTTACCA
The DNA here is from genome assembly GCA_035495315.1 of Candidatus Limnocylindrales bacterium. Taxonomy (GTDB): domain Bacteria; phylum Verrucomicrobiota; class Verrucomicrobiia; order Limisphaerales; family UBA8199; genus DATJGF01. The sequence continues at coordinate 122,570 of DATJGF010000044.1, read as the reverse complement.
GGCGGTTCTTTCCGGAAAGCATATCCTCGCAGGAACAGCGGCCTTTTGCCACAAGCACGTCGAGTGCAGCCGCGCTCTCGAGTGCAGAGCCGCGCGCATTATCGAAGAAGCGGCAACGATCCGCGGCGGTAAACTTACCATTCCCCTCAGCGATGTTGAGGGGGATGGAAGTACTGGCACGATCGAGTTGGTCGACGACAGAAAGCGATTTGGGCAGTCGTTGCAGAATCGGTTCCAGCCAGCTAACGAATGCGAGCGATGCTTGATACACGTCCAGCTTTTCGTGGTCAAGAAGTCGGTGCATAGGATTACGATTACGATGAGGATTAGGAGACGAAAGACAAAGTCAAGATACAAGCCTCGCTCAAAGTCACCCCTCACCGGCTGACCACCCGCATCAGGTAACGAATTTCATCCTCGATTTCGCCGGGCTGGGCAACGGTCTGGGCAATTTCTTCTCGCAATACGGCGCGGTAACTCTGGCGCAAGCGATGAGCCGTAGTCTTAATATTGGCCAAACTTAAACCGAAGCGTTCGGCCATTTGTGAATAGGGGATAGATTCGAAATCGCCCCAGATGTGGGCCTGGAGTGTGTCGAACAGTTCCCCGCGGCCAAGGTCGATATATTCCTGGCGCAAGCGTTGCATGACGCGCTCGAGGACGGTGAGCGCCCAACGCAATTCAAACGCACTAGCCGGGTCGAGTTCCTCCGCCGGTTCGGAGAGATAAGACGCCTCGGCGTCCTGATCGTCCAGCGACAGCAGTGGCCGGCCTCCGCCGCGCTTTTGCGTCTGGGTGCGTTCATGCGCATTGCGCAGGAAATTGTCAACCGAGGTCATGAGGAACGAGCGAAAGCGGCCTCGCTCACGAACAGCCCGGGTGACGCTGTTTCGCTCCAGAAAATTCGCAAAGAAATCCTGGGTTAAATCCTTAGACTGATCCGGCGAATGGCCCCGTTTTCGAATGAAGGCATAAACCGGCAACCAGTAGGTCCGACAAAGCCGGGCCAGGGCCTCGTGACCCTGAGCGGAGTCTTGGTTACCCGCTGCCAGCACCAGACTCCACTGTGTCGTGCGAAAACACCGGGCAAGACCCTCCTCAGTAGTAAAGTCGGGACGCTCTCCTGCGCCCGGCTCCGACGAATCGCCCTGGGCAGGTTGGGGCGTCCCCGCCTGAGGTTCAACCGAGTCAGATTGATCGTTACCGTTGTGCAACTTGCGACCGCAGCTCGGACGAGCTCCTTTTCTTCAGCACGTCTGTAATTCGTGAGGCCAATGCACCTATAGCAATGCGGCCATTACGTGTCAAATGACTCAGGGCTAGCACATGAGCATTCATGATGACAACGCGCCCTTGCGACGTTTGTACTCCGCTCGGACGGTCTCAATTTCAGCGACCAATTGGTTGCGAGTGGCGACTAGCCGGTTCGCAGCCATCGGTGCTTCGAGCAGTATGATAGTGTTGCGAACGCTGGCCGCCAGTTGGCGAATCTGGCGGACATAGTAATGAGCCAACAAACTCGACGGTGGCAGGGACAACGCATACCAGAGGCTCACCGGCCAACCAAAGAGCCGGTGGACAACAAAAACATAGGCTCCGTAAAAGCAGCCAAAAGCGACGATGCCGGCTGTAATCACCGTCGTTGAGGTTTGAGCTTTGCGCGTATCCGGATTGGGGAACCGATGCGCCGCCCAACGAACGACGGCGAATGGGAGCAGCCGATGGACCCAACCATACACAGCGATCGGCAGGCCAAGCACCGCTAGCAGCGCGCGGCAAAACGTGCGACCGACCAGTTTGCTTTTGTCCGGAAACATAGCCAGCCATTCGTCCGAAATCCTTAGTCGCGCCAGCCGTCGTTCATAGGAGTCGAGGCGTGCGGCAAAGGTCGCTGCCCGCTGCGGTTCAGCGCGATAGGTCTCTTCGACGACCTCGATGATGGCCTGGGAGAGCAGCAACTCCTCCGCGCGCGGCGAGACGGGTTCCCGCACGATGCTGTTGGCCAGTATTAAACGGTCCAGGTACAGCCGCTTGATTCCTGCGATGACCCGCGTGTGCTCCAGCTGGGGCAAGTGCATGATCAGTGATTGCAGACGGTGCTCGATTTCGGCCGTCAACCGCTGTATGCACTCCTTTCGATGCTCGCTGTAGCCTTCGAGAAAACTTGCGGCGAGGATCGGCTCGCCAAAATGGATCAGGGCATCGCTCCGATAGAGTTCCTTCGCTGAGTAGGTCAACCCGGTGGGCACAATCTTCAGACCGAGTTTGCCTCCATGCCGGCTCTCGAGTTCCAACGCCATTCGGGCGGCGCCACTCTTGACCTCTTTCAACTGCGCATCCTCATAGGTGATGCCTTCGGGAAAGATCCCGACCGCCTCGCCTTTCTCGAGGACTCGGTAACACGCTTCAAAAGTTTCCGCGACTGACCTCATTGCTCTGGGGTCATCCTTAACACGGTTGATCGGAATGACGCCGCAGTGCGTCAATAATGCTTTCAGTGGTTTGAACCGGAAGAGTTGGACCGTGGCGACGAAATTCACTTTGCGCGGAACTGAGCTGCCAATGACAAAAGAATCAGTCAGCGAATTCGGATGGTTCGAAGTGAACAAGAGCGGGCCGGTTCGCGGCACGCGTTCGGGGTGAAAGCGCTCGATGCGGCGAAAATAAAATCCCAATGCCAGCCGCACCAGCCAGCGCATTGCGCAGTAAAGATTGAAATGTGCGGCAGTCATGGCTCCGAGTGGGCTTGGGATGTGCTCCGCCGATGTCGCTCAGCGGTTGATCCCTAAAACAGTATCGTAACGCTCACTTGCACTCGATTCCGCGATTGCGGACAACCGCGGTTGGATCGGATAGGCGCTGAACCGTTTCGAGGCAAATGTCGCGTGCAGCGTTCGGGCGGCCCAGGGCTTTGGCAGCCCGGCCCAGTTCAGCCAAACGCTTGCTCGCGAGCAACTGTTCGAGGCGGTAGGGCAAGTCTTCCACGCGGTTGACCTTCGCCGCGGCGCCGCGTTCGAGCAGGAAGTCGCTGTTGGCGGCTTCCTGTCCGGGGATCGGGTTAATGATCATCAGCGGTTTGCCAATAGCCAGGACTTCGGAGGTGGTCAGCCCGCCGGGCTTGGTAATGATCAGATCGCTGACGGCCATCAGCTCGTGCATGTTGCCCGCGAAACCCAGCACATGCGTCGGGTGCTTGCGATCCTGTGCCGCGAGGTCGCGCCGCAGTTCCTCGTTTCGCCCGGTCACGACGACGGTCTGAAACGACTGGCTGACTTTGTCGAGTTCCACCAGGATGTCGGCCACAGGCCCCATCCCGAACCCGCCGCTCAGCACCAGCAACGTCGACAAGTCGTCCCGCAACCCGATCGTTCGGCGGATCGTCTTGGGATCGGGCCGCTGGGCAAATTTCGCCGCGATCGGAATTCCCGTCGCGACGATATTCTCAGGAGGCGCTCCGCGGGCAATCAGGCGGGCTTTGGTCTCCTCGGCGGCCACACAGTAAAGGTCGACGCACGGCTCCATCCAAAGCGCGTGGGCCTCAAAATCAGTAACGATGCTGACCACGAAAGGTGAAAGTGTGGCGGGCTGTCCGCGGTCTCGGTGCCTGGCGCCCTTTCGGGGAGCACCCAGCGTTTCCAGCGGCAGGTAATGGGTGCACAGCACCGCATCCGGCCTGAAGTGTTCGGCGTGACGAAGAAACTTGAGACGCGAATTGCTTGGGAAAACTCGCTTCAGCCGATTCAGGCGCTGAGCAACTTTTGGATTGTCGGTCTTGCCGAACATCATGCCCCAAAGCTCCGGCGCGTGCTCGACGATTTTCACGTAGCCATCGGCGTGAATCTTTCGATGCAGCGGAGAAAAGAATTTTACGACGTCTAACCGCTCAACGACGTCCTCGGGACGCAAGGCCCGCCAGGCTTCCTCCAGGGCGGCAGCCGCTGCGAGGTGCCCGCCACCGGCCGTTGCGGTTGCAATTAAAATGCGCATGAACGAATGAACTGCAATTAGATTGACGTTGAGTCATACGGATGAAAAGGAGAAAAACGTCGGGCTGGTTCTGCGGGTGCATCCTGATACTGCCTCCGCTCGGAATCGAGAGAGTGGTCAGAACGCCGGATTTAGTATAAACCGCTGAAGCGGTTCCGATCGGTTCCGCACGCCCCACCCCCAGCTTCAAGCTGGGGGTTAATGAGAGCAGATACGAGGGCCACTGCATCGATTCCGATAAATCCGGCGTTCCGGGGGGCGGTGCCAGATGCACCCGGTTCTGCGTAGCGCGCGCCATCGTCAATCCGAACCAAAACCGGTTTGTGAACTGGCGTGATTGCTGGTATAATTTTGTCTTGCATGATGAATCGCCAGCAGTTGCTCGACCTCTATTTCCTGGATGCCCGTGCCAAGCTCATTGACCTGGCCGCGTTTCTCGACCGGCTCGATCGCGCTGAGGGTGAAGCCGATTTCCGCGCGACCGCCTTTCGGCTAGCCCTCGAGAAACTGCAACTGAAGGAGGGCCATCGCGCCGAGCAGGTTCTCCTGGCGCTCAGTGATCCCACCGCAGAACCGATTCCCGCAGCAACCACAAAAGCTGCCTGTGGCGCCTGGCCCGGCAAACACTAATTCCGATGCGCTACATCGAGCCTCATGCCCATATGGTCAGCCGGGTGACCGACGACTACCGTGACATGGTCACCGCCGGCTGTGCCGCCGTTTGCGAGCCTGCCTTCTGGGCCGGCTTCGACCGCAGTTCACCCGCGGGTTTCTTCGACTATTTTTCTCAGCTCACCGAGCACGAACCGAAGCGAGCGGCGAAATTCGGACTCCCGCATTATTGCTGGCTTTGCATCAACCCAAAGGAGGCCGAAGACGTTACTTTTGCTCGCGAAGTGATTGCTTTAATTCCCAAGTTCATCGGACGACCCAGTGTGGTGGGCATCGGAGAGATTGGCCTGAATAAGAACTCGCGGAATGAACTTCAGGTTTTGGAATTGCACGTCGAGTTGGCCGCCAGCCAGAACCAGCTCATCCTGGTCCATACGCCGCATTTGGAAGATAAACATAAGGGGACGCGGTTGATCCTCGATGTCCTGCGCAGTGACTCGCGGATTCGCCCTGAGCGCTGCATCATCGATCACGTCGAGGAGCACACGATTCAGATGGTACTCGATGCAGGATTTTGGGCGGGAATGACTTTGTATCCTGAGAGCAAATGCACGGCTGCGCGGGCTGTCGACATGATCGAGCGCTACGGTTCGGAACGGCTTTGGATGAACAGTGCCTGCGATTGGGGCGTCAGTGTGCCACTGGCGGTGCCGTATGCAGCACTCGAGATGCGACGGCGGGCCCACACCCCCGAGGCCATCGACCGCATGATCTACCAGAATCCTTTGCGATTCATGAGCCAATCGTCCAATTTCATTCCGCCGACGAAAGTGGATTAATTGCAACGTCGCTTTGATTCCCAATTTTCAATTCTGCAATCTTCCGATTCGCAAACTGCAATTTGCAATTCTCAGCGTTGGCCATTTCCAATCCGCCAAGTGCCATTGGTTTAACTGAATGCTCCTTAACCACGGTCTCCATCTTGCGTATTGCACCAACGTCCACCCGGGCGGAGATTGGGCGCAAACGTTCGATTCGCTGCAACGTTATACCTTAAGTGTGAAGGAGAAGCTTGGCTGCGAAGGAGCTTATGCTATCGGTCTTCGCCTAAGCGATCAGGCTTCTCGGGAATTGTCAGACTCGGCGCGCCTGCTCGAATTCCAACGCTGGCTTGAGCGTCACGATTGTTACGTTTTCACCATGAATGGTTTTCCGTTCGGCGTGTTCCATGGCACGCGGGTTAAGGAGCAAGTGTATCGCCCGGACTGGACCGACCCGCAGCGTGTCGAATATACGAATCGCTTGTTCGACCTTCTTGCCAAGCTGGTGCCCGCTGGGGTTGAGGGTAGCGTCAGCACCTTGCCCGGTTCATTCAAGGAATTCATTCATTCCGAGGAGCAACAAAGGGCGATTCGTGGCAATATTTGGCGCTGCGTCGAGCATATTGGCCGAGTCTCAGAAACCGCTGGCCGCCGCTTTCATCTGGGTCTCGAACCGGAGCCGCTATGCCTTTTTGAGAACAGTGTCGAAACCGCGGAGTTTTTCGACCGTCTCCGGGACGAGCATCGTGGTGATCCCCGCCTCGATCGGCATTTAGGGGTGAACTATGATGCCTGCCATTTCGCGGTTGAATTCGAGAAACCCCGGCAAGCTCTCAAGCGGTTTCGCGACCAAGGCATACGGCTCAGCAAGATACATATCAGCAACGCGCTGAGGTTCCGGCCGACATCCGCCGCGCTGAAGCAGCTGTCTGCGTTTCAGGAAGACGTGTATCTGCACCAGGTAATCGCGAGCGCGGCTGGTGGAAAACTCATTCGCTTCAAAGATCTCGATGAAGCATTGGCGAGTGCTGTGGCCCGGAGCGCCACGCCGGATGATGAGTGGCGTGTGCATTTCCATATACCGCTGCACAGCCGGCCGCCGGGCGAATTCGAGAGCACCACCGATCATGTGCTGGGCCTGTTTGAGTTGCTTGGCGCTCAACCGGACCTCTGTTCGCACCTCGAGATGGAGACTTACACGTGGGCCGTTCTCCCCGAAGCGCTCCAGAGCCGCAGTGTCACCGACCAGGTTGTATCTGAATACGAATGGACACTGGCACGGTTGGCGGAGCAGGGGCTGTCTCCGGTGGGGGCAGGATTGAAAATTGCAAATTGAAAATCTTCAAATTGGCAATTTGCAATCCAGGGCATCGAGGGATAAGAGGCTAATCGCCGGTTCCACATGCGCGGCATCGAAGCCCTAGCTCAGCAAACACGCGTGCTTTTGGTGCTCGGCCGTATTTCCAATCTTCCAACGGTCTGGTCCAACTGCCTTGCAGCGTGGTTATTGGGCGGCGGAGGTACGTGGGGGAGGTTTGGCCTGCTCTGCCTGGGGGCAACTCTCCTCTATGTTGGTGGCATGTTTCTCAATGACGCCTTTGATGTTGCATTCGATCGGCAATACCGCGCGGAGCGGCCCATCGTTGCGGGCCAGGTCAGCCGGCGGTTCGTATGGATCGCGGGTGCGCTGTTGTTAACCCTGGGCTGGCTTGCAACCTTTACATTAGGGACTAAAGCGGCTGCGTTTGGAGCCCTGCTTCTGTTCTGTATCGTTCTCTACAATTGGGTTCACAAACGCACAAGCTTCGCGCCGATCTTAATGGCGTGCTGCCGGTTCCTGTTGTATTTCCTGGCAGCGTCGGCGGCTCAACTCGGCCTTAGCCAGGCCGTCGTTTGGTTTGCGCTGGGACTCTTCTGCTACATTGTCGGTCTCAGCTATTTCGCTCGAGTCGAAAGCACACGCGGCATAGTTGGGCGCTGGCCGGCGGTTCTCCTTTTCGTTCCGGTCGCCCTGGCGCTGGTTTTAGCTGCGCGACATGGTTCCCGATTCTGGATTACGGCTGCGGCTCAGCCCCTGTGGATGTGCTGGTGCTTGAGCAAGGGATTTTCCGCAGCCAAGAGAGTGCTCAGCAGCGGGGTGGCTGGTTTGCTCGCTGGGATTCCACTTGTTGATTGGTTGGCTGTCAGTTGCTGCGTTTCCCCGGAATTGTTTCTCGTCTTCCCGAGCCTCCTGGTTATCGCTTTGATTCTGCAGCGTGTCGCGCCGGCGACTTAGCCGAATCCATGCAGGCAGAAACCACGGATGAACACCGATGGGCACCGATTCTAGCCATAAAACAATACGGATACAGGGCGAGCTTCCTATTCAGTAATAGGCTTCCGCCGAACAAATGTGTTACGCGAGAGACTCCCATCAGTGTTAATCCGTGCCTATCCTTGGTTGGACTGAATGGTTACGGCTCAGAGCATCGCCGTTTCAGCCAACTTCGCGCCGGCGAGGTGTCGTTCCGTTTTTGCGGGTTTCTACTTATGGATTGGATGAGATTCTATCGTTAAAATCCATCCATGGTTTTCGCGGGCGCGGAACGAATTTGCATCACTGTTCCGCAGTCACGCTGATACGAGCGGGTTTGCGCGGGAATGCATCGGCATTTTCATTTTAGTGCCATTCAACGGGGCGCTCTGATTTGCCCTCGGCGGCCGGAACACAGCAGGCTTTCAACCTTTTGTGCTGGGTTTACCCTCCTCGAGCTGTTGGTCGTGATCGCGATCATTACCATCCTGGCCAGCGTCCTGGCGAGCGGCCTAGCCCGCGCCAGGCAAGTCTCCCGCCGGACTTCTTGCGAATCCAATCTGCGACAGCTAACGCTCGCCTGGCTGCTCTATGCCGATGACAACGAGGGACATATCGTTCCCAACAGAACCGGTGGCGAGCCGCCCCAAAGCTCCCCTGGTTCCTGGGTGGTCGGTTCCGTCAAAACCAACACCGGCGCACTTGGCACCAGGATGGGCGCTCTTTTTCCTTATCTTCGCACTGTCCCAGCCTATATGTGTTCGGCGGACCTTTCTACTAACCGCAGCTATGCGATGAATTGCGGCTTCAACTGGTTCGACAATAATGACCCCTCGCTCACAGAGCCGCTGCCAGCTTGCTACATGGTGACGACACTCTCCCAAATTGCGAAACCGGCGGACACTTTTACTTTCATCGATGAAAGCCCCGGCTCCATCGATGACGGTTTCTTTGGCATTAACTGGCCGCCATCGTCGACCTGGCTCAACCTCCCAGCGACGCGCCACGATGAACGCCGCACCTCTCTCAGCTATTCAGACGGCCATGTTACCCGGATCCAATGGCTCGCGCCTAAAATCTGGATCCAATACGACCAGCCCGCCTCTGGCCCAGACGATCTCAGCGATCTGGTGCTCATGCAGAGCAAGGTGTTGCCGCAATAGGCTAAGGCGGCGCGGGATCAAAACCCGACAGTCCGATGTTTACCTCGCCCGGGGCAGGGTCGGCATCCCCCATCTCGCCTCGTAGCGCAGAGTTTCACTCTGCTGCACAGCAGAGTTCTACTCTGCCTTACTTAAGAGAACCAAAATGCGAGGTGGTCGATAGGCTCCGTGCCGACTGAAAGTCGGCGGTACAGCAGAGTGAAACTCTGCGCTACGCAGTGGCAGTTGTTGTGGAGGTTCACGAATGTGGATGGGAAAATGGCAGCGGACGGAGGGGAGATGCCAAGGGGCGGGAGTGCAAAGGGAGTTGCGGTTCTAATTTCGATCGGTAATTTTTGCTGGCGGAGAGGGTGAAACTGAATCGGAATTGATATTTATGTACGTCGAGTCAAATGATCGGAGCGCGGCGGAGTTCGTGCTGTTTGCGCTGGGTTTTCTGGGTTTTATGATGTTTGCCACCGGTGTAGTCGTCGCTTCGGTTGCGGCCGCGGTGATGGGCTTGTTGCTGCTGCTGTTTTCGGTGCTCTGTTTTTCGTTGGTTGAGGCGTGAGGCGGACGGAACGCGTGAAACGTAATATGTGAGGCGTAAAACGTAAGGCGTGAGGGGCGAACGTGGGCGGTGTTACGTGTTTCGTGTTCGGTGTGGCGGGTATCTAAGCTTGGGAGGCTTTGAGGGCCTGGTCGATGTCGGCCTTGATGTCTTCGGCGTCTTCGAGGCCGATCGAGAGGCGGACGTAGTCGGGGGTGACGCCAGTTGTGGCTTGTTCTTCGGCGTTCAATTGCTGATGGGTGGTCGAGGCCGGGTGGATGACCAGGCTTTTCGCGTCGCCGATGTTCGCCAGGTGCGACAAAAGCTTGGCTGAATTGATGAATTTCTTGCCGGCTTCGAGCCCGCCTTTGATGCCGAATCCGATGATGCTACCAAAGCCTTTTTTCAAGTATTTGGCAGCCATTGCGTGATTAGTGTCGTCGGGCAATCCAGGATAAGTTACCCAGGTGACGAGCGGATGTTTCTTCAGGAATTGAGCGATCTCCAGCGCATTGACCGAGTGCTGGCGTTGGCGCAGAGGCAGTGTCTCAAGGCCTTGCAGGAACATAAATGCGTTGAACGGGCTCATCGCCGGTCCGATGTCGCGCAGCAATTGCACCCGGGCTTTAATAATGAAGGCGACATTCCCAAGACCCGGGAAATTGCCGAACACTTCCCAGATCTTGAGTCCGTGGTAGCTCGGGTCGGGTTCGGTGAATTCGGGGAACTTGCCATTGTCCCACTTGAATTTACCGGAATCGACGATGACGCCGCCGATGGAGGTGCCGTGCCCGCCGATATATTTTGTCGCTGAACTGACGATGATATCAGCGCCGTAATCGAACGGGCGCACGAGACCGATCCCGATGGTATTATCGATCACCAGCGGCAAGCCGGCGGAATGGGCGATTTTTGACAGGCCTTCGAAATCCGGCACGTCGAGTTTGGGATTACCGATCGTTTCGGCGAAGATCGCGCGGGTTTTTGGCGTGATCGCTTTGCGGAATTCGTCGAGCTTGCGGGAATCGACGAATTTTACGGTGCGTCCCAATTTGGGGAGGGTGTAATGAAAAAGCTGGTAGGTGCCGCCGTAGAGGTTGTTGGCGGAAACGATTTCGTCGCCGAGTTGGGTGATGTTGATCAGCGCGAGGGTGGTCGCGGCTTGGCCGGAGGAAACCCCCAATGCACCGGTGCCACCTTCGAGTGCGGCGATGCGCTGCTCGAAGACATCGGTGGTGGGGTTCATGATCCGGGTATAGACATTGCCGAATTCTTTTAAGGCAAAGAGATTGGCGGCGTGGTCGGTGCTTTTGAAGACGTAGGAGGTGGTCTGGTAGATGGGGACGGCTCGGGCGCCGGTCGTGGGATCAACGGTTTGGCCGGCATGCAACGCCAGCGTGCTCAGACGATCAGATGGATTACTCATAGAATGAGCGCATAAGATGGGGATTAGATCCGCGGAATCAAGTCGAGAGTCCAAAAGTAGTAGTCGCAGGCCGACCATTCTGATACTGCCCCCGCTAGGAATCGAGAGAGCGGCCGGAACGCCGGATTTACAGCTGAAGCTGGGGGTTAATGAGAGCATACGACGGCAATTGCATGGATTCGGTTGAAGTTGAAGCTGGGGGTTAATGAGAGCAGATACGACGACAACTTGCATGGATCTGATAAATCCTGTGTTTCAGGGAGTCGGTGCAGGATGCACCGGTAATCGCCGGGCGGGCAGGCAAAATGATGGCGGCAACAGTAGGTTCAGCGCAGCGACTGCGAGCGGCTCTCAGGGCGCTCGCAAATCCAGTGCTCAATTCGAATCAGTGAGGTGGTTCGAGCCTGTTTTGCTCGGGCCCTTACCGGTTCTGCTTTCCGCTTTCAGGATTTTTGTGATGCTGAGAATTGCCGCGATCCGGTTGAGAATCAGGAGCGGCAGGACGTGGATTCAGGGGCGGCAAGGAGTGGACCTCGGCGGCCTGATGATAGCCCTTGGGATAATAGAAGTGGGACTTGTAGTCGTAGGCCCCAGGGCGAGTTCCTGGGGGCGCAGCTGTCTGGGATTGGGGGCCTTTGCCGTTGGGCTTGCTATCGTCGGTTGGCGCGGGGCGCGGTGCATTTTGAGTCGAGTTTCGGTTGGCGGGTGCCGGCGAGGGTGAGCTTGGCGCGGAGGAATAGTTGTTATGAGATGGTGCCGGGCGTTCTTTGGCTTTGTCCGGTGCCGGCTGCGACAAGTTCCGGTTGTCTTGCGGTTGAGTGCTGCGCGGAGCGGCTGAGGAAGGATAGGGGCTGCGGTTCGCCGGACGCTCGGCTTTCGCAGTCACAACGGGCGCAGGTTGAATAATGGGATGCCGGTTATCGACTTTTTGGGCAACCATCGTCGCAGGACGCGCTGTCGGGGCTTTGAGTTGAGGTCGATAAATGACAGGATTTGATTTGGTGCCCACGGGCGCTGCCGCGGTTCGGGTGGTTCGGGTCACTCCTGCCGGGGCGTCGTGGATGGGAACTTTGTGAATTTGTGTGTGGGTGGCTGCGGCAACACGATCAACTTTGATGCCTTCATTGACGACCGTTTTATTCACCACGGTGTAGTTGTTGATGATGGTGGTGTGGTTGTAGATCCGGGTGACTTGCGTAGGCGCGAGGCGGCGATGATCGAGATCGTGATGATTGAAATCGCTCAGTGCGACGAAGGTAAAATGGTCTGAGTGCAATCCGAAATCGAAGCCCACCGAAACGCTGACGCCGTTGAAACGCCAGCCAACGCCGGCAACGAACTCGGAGTGGGGCGGCAGGGGTGCCCAGCCGCAGTGATCGCTTTCGCTGCGCCAAACGACCCAGGAGGGTCCCCAAACGCGGTCCGGCAGCCAGACCCAGCCACAGCGCGGATGCAGGTGCCAGCGGCCGTAATGGAAGGGAGCCCACCCCCACGAGTAGGAAGATTGCCAGTACCAGCCGGCATCGCTGTAGACCCAGTAGCCGCTATCACAATATGGGCGCCAGGCACGGTTGATCACCACGACGCGCGGCTGCCAGCACCAACCTACTCCTTCCAACTCGACCCAGGTTCCGTAAGGAGACAAGTCATTGTAGAAATACGTGACGTCCGGCGGCGGGCTGCTGACATAAACTGGTGCGGCCGTTGCGGGTGGAGGGGTTAGCGGTGCCTCGGCGGGTGGCGTGGCTATTGCCGGTTGCGGTTCAGGAGCGGAAATCGGTTGCGGCGCAACGGCTGTTGGATTCGCCGGCGGGTATACCTTTTGATCGTACGTATAGGCTTGCCCCTGAGTTTGCAGTTCGTGGTCACGGTTCAACATTGCTGTGATCACAGGCGATGAAATACCGATGTCGCGAAGGTAGAGAATCTGGTCGGCGGAAAGATTGAACGGATAAGTTGAGCGCTGGATGTAAGCTACCAGCACATCTTCGGTGCTGCCTGCCTCACTCAGACGCACTACTTCGGACGCGGTGGGCGGGAGGCTAGCCGGGGCTGAGGCTGGTGCTTGGGTTTCCTCTGGCGCCGGTTGCGGCCGCGCCGAGAGCAGCGAGAGCATTACAACTCCGAGAATCGCCAGGGTTTTCGTATTTTTCATATGTCTAAATTCTTCAATTCAACTGTTAGACCGCCCCACAGTGCATTTATTCAGGCAGTGATCGAACGTTGAATATGAGGCGCTTGCACTGAGCAGACGAGACCAAACCCACGGACTCTCCAAGGAAATTCCTAGGGGTAGCCAAGGAGATTCCCAGGCGTATAGTTGAATTATGAGAGTGAGATTTTTTGGAATGATGGGGGTCGCATTGATGTTAGTTGCAGGCGTGTTTGGTTGCGCCGGGTCGCGCGAGCACGAGGCGGAAAGGTATCAAAATCTAACGGGCTCCTATGTGCCTCAGGATGTGCAGAGGAACGGTCCCGTGAGCAATGGCAAGAGTGACGTGCGTGTAATCGATCGGTCAGACATCGATAAGAGTGGCGGGACCGATGTGCAGCAGACTTTGCGACAGCTGGGAGTTAGGTAACGCAGAGTGGCCGAGGTTTGATCGCGTGCAAGCGAAGGACCCCTCACCCCCGCCCTCTCCCCTTTAGAAGGGGAGAGGGAGCCCACTAGCGCAGCAAGTTGATTTTTCACGACCAGTGTGGTTCCGCGCTGTGTTAGGTCGGTAAGGATGTGTCGCAGACTTTGCGACAGCTTGGGGTAAGGTAACGCAGAGTGGTTGAGAGAAATCGGGTGCAAGCGAAGGACCCCTCACCCCCGCCCTTTCCCCTCAGAAAGGGAGAGGGAGTCCAGAGCCCAGCAAGTTTATTTTCACGACCAGCGTGGTTCCGCGCGCTGGCGTTACAGCACAGAGCATTACGAAAGCAGTTGCTGAATTTCGTCCCAGCTGAGTGACGCCGCAAATTCTTCGTCACTCCCGATCGTTGACTGAATGATTTCACGTTTTCGGTTTTGCAGCGCGAGGATTTTCTCTTCGACCGTATCACGCGCAATTAGTTTATAGCTGGTGACGACTTTGGTTTGGCCGATGCGATGTGCGCGATCGGTGGCTTGATCTTCGACCGCCGGATTCCACCACGGGTCAAAATGAAACACAGTATCGGCGCCGGTTAGATTGAGGCCGACGCCGCCTGCCTTAAGGCTGATAAGGAACACAGGAATGTCGGTACTGGTTTGAAAACGCGACACGACTCCCGCGCGATCGATGGTTGAGCCATCGAGGTAACAGTAATCGATGTCTTCCTGGCCAAGTCGTTCCTTAATCAGAGCCAACATCGAAACAAATTGACTGAACACCAGGAGGCGGTGTCCACCATCAATCACCTCCTCGAGCAGTTCACTGAACAAGTCCAGTTTGCCGGAGGCATTGGCGGGGTCGACGCCTTCCAGTTTCAGCAGCCGCAAGTCGCAGCAGACCTGGCGCAGGCGCAGCAACGCGCTGAGGACCACCATTCGGCTCTTAGCCATTCCCTGTGGACCGCCGGCTGCAAGCACTTCTTTGCGACTAGCCTCGATGACTTGCTGATACACGGTCCGCTGCTCGGCGGTTAACTCGCAGAACGATACCTGCTCGAGCCGGGCGGGTAATTCGGGCGCGACTTCCTTTTTGAGGCGGCGAAGCATGAACGGGCGTAACCGCCGCGCCAGACGGGTTTGAGCGGCCTCGCTCTTTTCCCTGGTGATTGGCAATTCGTAGCGTTCCCGAAAATCTTTGGCGCTGCCGAGGTAACCCGGCATCAGGAAGTCAAAAATGGACCATAGATCGAGCACCGAATTTTCCAACGGCGTGCCGGTCAGAACGAGGCGGTGGCGCGATGCGACGGCTTTGACAGCTTGCGCGTTTTGGGTTTCGCGATTTTTTATGTGCTGCGCTTCGTCGAGGATTACGGTGTCAAATTCCAATCCGCGATACCTCTCGCCGTCGCGTCGGATTAGGGCGTAACTCGTGATGATCAGATCCTGCAATGGAATGGTGTCGAACAGGCTGTGGCGGTCGGGACCGTGCAGTGCCAGGACCTTGAGGTCGGGGGTGAATTTTGCTGCTTCAGCGACCCAGTTATAAACGAGGCTTGTGGGACAGACGACAAGGACAGGGGGGGAATTGATAGCTTGAGAAGTGGAAGGAACCTCCTCTCCCCGGCCCTCTCCTCCAGAGGAGGAGAGGGAGATATCGGCGGGGACGATTTGGTTATCAAAGACATTTGCGGTGCGAGGGGTCCCCCTCTCCCCTTCTGAGGGGAGAGGGTTGGGGTGAGGGGTGCTTACTTCGCGTTGGGAGTTGTGGTTCTTGATGCTTCGGCAACTGCGCACAAATGCCAGCGCTTGCAGAGTTTTCCCCAAACCCATTTCGTCGGCGAGAATTCCGCCAAAGCCGTTCGCGCGAAGAAACGCCAGCCATGCGACGCCCTGTTTTTGATACGGACGCAGTACGTTCTCAAGTTGGCCCAAAGGCGGGCACTCAAGTTTGGCTTCGCCATGTTGTTGCGCGGCGCGTTCGCGCCACGGCGCCGGGGCCTGCACCTGCCAATTGTTGTGCTGCCGCAACGTGGATTCCAGGAAGCCGGCCTGGGTGTTGTTGATCCGATAGCCTTGCGCGTGCTGCTGGGGTGCGCAGTCCAGCAATACCTCCTGTAATTCTTCCACCGCACCCGTGTCAATCAGCGCTAGTTTGCCGCTTTTTAGCCGCGTATGACTTTGGCCTGAAAGCAACAGCCGCTGGATGTCCGCCGGCGCGAAGGTCTCGCCATCGCGCGACGCGAAAACTACCCCGAGATCAAACCATTGAATTCCCGACGTGATACGAAACTGTGGCTCGATCCGATCGAAACTCTGGTGGGTGCTGCGTTCGAGTTTTTCCTCCAGGGTGACGTTCCACTCGCGTTGCAGTTTTGGAAAATCACGGGCAAAGAAATTTAATACCGCGTTCTGTCCAGTTAATTGCAATTTGCCGTCGCGCATGAAAAAGCCGCTGCGTTGAAGCCTGGCCAGCGCGGCGCGTTCGGCGTTGAGATCGCGCGTGGAATAGCGGGTCGCGACTTCCGGATCGGGCAGCCAGACGCTCTCATCCGCTGCGGTTACGCCGACGGTCATTATTCGCGAGCCGTAGGCGCATTGAAGCAGCGCGCTTAATTGTGACAGCCCCCCGCGGAGTTCAAGCAGGAAGCGTGGTGACTGGGGTTCAAGACAAAAGTCCTCTACCTTGAAATTTGCTTCGACACTGCCGCCGACCAGCAATTGCGGCCAATCCTGGCTCAGAAAACGAGGCACGTGCGGCCTGGCAATTCGTACCGGGCCGTGAAACAGGTCGCCTAAAGCGGGCGCACCGACGAGAGGCTGGAATGTGTCGTTCTGCCAAATCCACCGTCCAATTTTCAGTCCCAAATTGGCTTTTTGCTTTAACTCTAGAACGATTTGTCCGTCGGTTTGGAGTGTTGCCCGCAGCGGGAGTTTGCCTGGCGCGCTGCTGACTGCCACCGATTTGCTCTTGCCAATCGTGATGTTCGGATGCGCAACCAACAACGGCAGCAAAGATTCGAATTGATTTAGATCCAATTGCAGGAGTGCCGGAGTTTCTCCATTCGCGAGGCTTTCGATGCGTTCAATGATTGCCTGGTCAGCAGTCGAAAAGGCGAAAGCGCGGCCTTTGGGCAAAGCATTCAACGGCGATTTGCCGCCGCCCCACCTGGCTTCAAATACCAGCATAATTTTTCCGCGCGCGAGGGCCTGTTCGAAGTTTGGCGGCAAGATGAGGAGTAGTTCCGTCGGCTCACCTGACGGATCGTGTTGCAAGCTTGAAGCCTTGCGCGGAGGGGCGAGAGCGACGGGGCGAGTTGCCAATCCGCGCGAAGCAGAACTTGACGGCGGCGTCGACTGCTGGCTTTTCAACCAGTGCAATCCGACAGCGACGCCATGGGCACAAATCTTGCCCCATTCACGCGCATCCCGGCAGGTGCAGAGATTCTCGATATCAATTGGACTCTTAATCACCATTGACGCGCGGAAGGAGACCTCGCCGGCTTGCACGACTCCGCGTAACAAGGGTGGCCCCCAATGAGAGCTGAGCACCTGGCCTTGCTGGAGGTAGGCTCGCGCCATTTTCATCACCTCCCACCCGGCCGCCTCGCTGAGCAACTTTTCTGTGAGTTCCACCGGCATTCGAATCAATAGAAATGAGTCAGATTCAAATGCGCCGGGAACGCAATGCCGCCTCGAGTTCGCGCAGATCTTTTGGCAAGTCTGCTGTCCAGGACATTTTTCGTCCAGGTTGCTCAGGATGTTCCAACGTCAGCACATGAGAGTGCAGGGCCTGGCGTGGGAACGCGATGAATGCCGCGCCGGAAGTCCCGCGATAATTCGGATTGTAGGTTCGATCGCCGATGAGTGGCAGACCTTCAGAAGCGGCCTGGACGCGGATCTGATGTTTGCGTCCAGTCTCGAGACGGAGGCGCAGTTTTGTGACGACCGCCTTCGCCCCAGAGAGGGGATATTCGACCAGAACCTCATAATGAGTGATGGCTTCTTGCGCATCCGAGGATGCCGCGGCCCTTCCGCGCCCCACAATCCTCTGCCGCAATCCGTCACCGTTCAATTGAAGCCAATGACGCCAGGTGCCTTTTGGGTTCGGGGCACGTCCCTCGACAAAGGCGATATATTCCCTGCCCATGCTGTGGCTCTTGACCTGGTCAATCAAATGGGTGCGCGCCTCTGCCGATGAAGCCATACAGAACAGACCCGTGGTGTATTGGTCCAATCGATGAACCGGCAGCGGCTCCAGCTTGCGGTAAACGGCAGGTAAAGACTTTCCGCGATCGCGGGGCTTGAGTTTTCCTTTCAGGAAATCTGCAAGAATGCTCAGGGCTGAGATCTCGCAGTTGGGAGCGGGTATGGAAATCAGACCAGGACCTTTGTTGACGACCGCCAGCGCGGAGTCCAGATAGACTAACGCTAGCCGTGGGTGAATTTGCCAGCTGGTTCCACAGTCCAGCGTGGTGGATTGGCGCTGCATCAACTCCAGCGTATTCCCCGGATCATCCAACAGATGATTCGCTTGACGGAACACAACGCCACCGATGCGAACCCGCCCTGCCTGGATCCACTGTTTGGCGCGGGTTTTCGGGGTGTCAGGATACTGCTGCAGCAACCAATGCAACAACGGGCGCTTTTCATCTACGGTGGGTCGATCAACCATCATCAATAGCATGGCGGTAATCCGGCCAAGGTCAACCTAATGGAGTGTAGCGTCAGGCGTCTTCGCCTGACGTAGAAGGCGGCGTCCTGGCCGCCTGGATTCGTTGCGGTGGTTTACTGGCGAATGTTTTCCCACCCGCCGGGCAAGATGCCCGGCTCTACGGCAGGCGAGACGCTTGCCGCTACAGCTACTGCTCGACTTGGACGCGGTAGTACTTACTTGTTCCAGATAAGGGGTCCGGGTCGACCTCCGAATTGAATGGCGGTGTGGCGGCAATGTTTGTGCGCACGATGAAATTGAATCCTGTAACCAGATCGGTTGCTCGTTCGAGCCGATAAGTTTTTCCCGCGATGCTGGGCCATTGGACGGTGAATGCGCCAGCAGGGCTAATCCTTGGCGCCAGCATACGCAAACAAGAGGAGGCATCCTGCGGATCGGTGCCGGCTTCATATTCCGCAAGGTTACTGACTCCATCCTGGTCCGGGTCCGCGCCAGGGTCAATCCCCGTTACCTGACCAAAATGTTCAAGCTCCCACCAGTCCGGCAAGCCATTGCCATCGGTATCGACGATACGTTGCAGGTTCAAACGGCCACCGGTACGGACTTTGTTTTGCAGTCCTGGAACGGTTTCAACGTTGGCCAATATTCGTTGAATGCGTTGCACGACCGATTCGTTTGGAAAATTCATCGCGGCAAATGCGACCGCACCGACCACGTGCGGTGTCGCCATTGAGGTGCCATCCAGCAATTGGTAAGGATGGCTGAAATCCTCTGCGTTTACCACGGTTGCAGATACCGGGAGCAGTCGCTGTAGCGCAACACCGTCGGATTGTGTGAGGGAAAGCGCGGGGATCCACGTTGCGGCATTTTGGAGCGTGCCGTTAAAATTGCCACTCTGATTGTTGTAAACCAATGCGGCCTTCGCTCCAGCCGTCATCGCGTTAGATACCTTTTCCGCAAAGGTGAGAGTGCCGCGGCTAATCAGGGCGATATTGCCGGCGACCGCAGCAGGGAAGTTGGTGGCATATCCGAGGCCGCAATCGTAAACGACCGCAGTGATGCCAGTGGTGACGCCAGAGTACGTCATCGCGTTAGCCGAATATGTGGCGGAACCCTGTTGCACGTAGGCATTAAAGCTGGGCAGGTTCGTCGGCTTCGTGGAGAGGATATTAACGCCCGGTGCGCCAAGGTCGACCGTCGTGGCGCCGTAATCGGAGAAGCTCGCCAGTTGATCGCTCTGCGTAGTTGCCGCGATAACGATCATGTTCGAAAGTCTGTACGATGATGGATAATCCGGCATCACATCGTGATTTAGGCTACTGTTGCCGGCCGCGGCGCAGAAAATAATACCAGCATCACCCGCTGCCTGGATCGCGGCGCGTTCAACGCTGTTCGACCCGCCACCGCCGAAAGAGGCATTGACCGCGACGACATTGACGCCCCGCTTTTTCATGAGGGTCGCGTATTGGAGGGCCTCGATGATTGCAGAATCTGCAAAACTCGAGCCGTCGTTCGACGCGCGCAGCGCCATGATGCGAGCCTGGTAAGCGACACCGATCACGCCGAGTTGATTGTTGCCGACCGCGGCGATGGTCCCGGCGACGTGCGTGCCGTGAAAAGCCGAATCTGACGGGTCGGAGGAGTTATCGGCAAAGTCATATCCGTAAACATCGTCGACGTAGCCGTTGTTATCGTCGTCAAGACCGTTATTGCTTATCTCGGCGGAATTAGTCCACATATTGTCCGCCAGGTCCGGATGTTTGTAATCGACGCCGGTGTCGATGACGGCGACGACGACCTGGTTTGTGGATGGGCGTGCGAGGTTCCAGGCCTGAACGAATTTGATGTCGGCCCCTGGTGTACCGGCCAAGCCATTAACGGTCGCGCCGCTATTTTGCAGGTCCCACATCCGGCTGAACAGCTCGTCATTCGGTGCGCCGGATGTCCATCGGAGGTAATTAGGCTCGACCGATTCGATCGAGGGATCATTGGACAGTTCTTTAATGAGGTCAGCGGTCGAGCGCGTTTGGTCGCGCACCAACCCGTAATGATGACCGTGTTGCTGGGAAAGCGAGGCGAAGTGCCTGGTTAAATGAAGCGAATGGGCTGAGAGGGCACGCCCGGCCCCGGGGAGATCGACTGAGGCCTTGAAAGTGACTAGCGCTTCGCCCTCAACATACGCCGTTTTGGCCTGCGCGGTGAAGCCAAGGCCAGCACCCATCAAAGCGATACTGGCACCTAACGCAGTCCACATAATCTGTCTAAATCTCTTCGCCTTCATTCAGCTATTTGTCAAAATACCAATCGCCATTATAGCAATAATGAGATAGGAAAAAGCAAGCCGGCAGGGAGATAAATTCCGAAATCCGAAAATACCAGTCCCGAAAGTCTGAATGAGTTCAACTGTTTCTGATTTCGGTCTTCGAGCTTCGGATTTGCACAAGGTGATCCGCTAACGCGGCTCCATTACGGTTGTGAGCCGTTCAAGTTGGGGCGATGGCACTTGCTGGTGGGAGCCCATTGGCCAAATGATTTCGAGGCTGTCGACCTTGTTGGCTGTGCCCAAGCCGATGGTAACAGGCAATTCGGATTGCGAGAGATAACTGCGGGTCGGCATAACCTGACGCCAAACGGTTTGTCCAGCGACAACAGCTTTTATCCATGCGCCGATGGCGTCGCGGTTGCTCTTTGTTCCGACCAATTTCAATCGAATCCAATGATGATTGAGCTTTTGATCGTTGCGCAAGACCAACGGGGGCCCACCCGTTTGAGTCAGGACCACATCAGGATCCCCGTCAGCATCGATATCCGCATACGCTGAGCCGCGGCCGACAATCGGTTGAAACAGGTCTTTGCCGCATTTTTCCGGTGGAGCGACCACAAAGCAGCCGCCGCTGCGAGGCCCGGCGTTCCAGAACAGTTGTGCCGGTTGAGCATAGGACTGGCTTTTTTGGATCTTGGAGATTTC
Organism: Candidatus Limnocylindrales bacterium; assembly: GCA_035495315.1. Classification (GTDB taxonomy): domain Bacteria; phylum Verrucomicrobiota; class Verrucomicrobiia; order Limisphaerales; family UBA8199; genus DATJGF01. The sequence goes on along the minus strand of DATJGF010000044.1, from coordinate 101,524 downwards.
CTGTTCCAGATGCCCATTGGCGGTCAACAAATCGAGTCGCCCATCGAGATCGTAGTCAAAAAAGAAAAGACCGAACTTGAGCAATAAGCGGCTGGCGGGGCCGACGCCCTCGGGAATGGCTTCGTCGGCGAAAACCAGTGCTTGGTTTTGGGCTACGTAAAGCGCGGTCATTTCGTTGGCAAAATTGCCGATGCCGATTCCCAGTTTGCCATCGTCGCGATAACGTGCGGCGTCGATGCCCATCGCGCCGCGCGTATTGCCATAGCTATCGAATGCAATGCCCGATGCGGCGCCGATTTCTTTAAACGTGCCGTTGTGTTGGTTCAGGAAGAGCAGGTTGGGAGTTGTATCATTGGCGACCACCAGATCAATCCAACCATCCCCGTCCAGGTCAACCGGCGCGACGCCGAGTGTCTTGCTCGCGGCAACGCCCGTGGCGGCGTTCTTAACCTGCAACCCGCTTTGCGCCGAGACATCGGTGAAATGGCCATTGCCATCGTTGTGGTATAACCGAGGGTAAGCGCCTTCGAAGTTCATCGGCTGCCCGTAGGCCCGCGTTTTGCCGTCGATCTTATAGCCGACCTCGGCATCGATTTCGCGGGACCATTTAACGTAGTTGCCGACAAAGAGGTCGAGCTTACCGTCATTGTCGTAATCGATCCACGCGGCGCAGGTGCTCCAATCATTGGTTGAGCCACCCACAGTTGCAGCAACGGTGACCTCCTTGAATTTGCCGTTGCCTTCATTGTGAAACAGGTGATTGCCGCCCACCGCCGTAATGAACACGTCGTCAAGCCCGTCGTTATCATAATCTCCAATCGCCACGCCCATACCGTAGCAGCTGATATCGAGGCCCGACCGTGCGGTCACATCTGTGAAATGGCCTTTTCCATCGTTATGATACAGCGCGGCGGTGGTTGGAGATTTTCCCTCAGGAACATGCCAGGGCCAATAGGTGGAATTGATAAAGAGGACATCCTGGGCGCCATCATTGTCATAATCGAAAAATGCGACACCGCCACCCATGGTTTCCGGTAGGAGCTTTTCACCGTAGGCACCGTTGTTGTGGACAAAGTTGATGCCCGATTCTTTGGTGATGTCGGTAAAGGTCGCGACCGGCACCTCCGCTTGCGGCACCGCGCGGGCCACCGGCGAAGCAAGTTTGGTGAGCTGAGCCGGTGGCGGCGCCGGCTTGCGGCTTAGGAACAGCAGCGTGCCGGTGATGACAACAGCAATAAGAACCAAGGCAACCAAGGAGCGGCGCGTAGCTTTGCCGATAATCGCATCGTCGGCGTGGACTAACTCTTCCTGATCTTCGGGCGGGGGAGTGGGTTTGTTTGGCATTATTAAGAAAACAGGAAGTGTGAAACACTGAACCTCAAACATTGAACGTCGAACGTTGAGGTCGGGGCGGCGGTTCAGTGTTCGATGTTCAATGATCGAGGTTCAATGTTTTGGTGCCTCCATCCCCGGCCACTTCGGGGTGCGGCGCTGCGGGGCGGCTTAACGAATAAATGATTGTCGCCTGAGCCGCATGATCCGCCGCGAGGTTCTGGCGGCGTGCCAGGCTGATCGCGCGATCGCGGGCATTGTCGTCTGGTCGATATTTCTCATGCTCGGCGCGGTGGTAGGCGGCCTTTTGCTCGTCGCCAAGCTGGGTGTAAATCAACGCGAGGTTATAATGCGCGGTGAGATTTTCGGAATCGATGCTGAGAGTTTTCTGAAATTCAATCAGCGCCTTTTGCAGAAAATCCTTTTGGACTGGCGGGTTGGCACGTTCCATTTTGGCGCGTTCGACATAAGTTTGGCCCAATTCATTGATCACCTCGTAGTCTGTGCTGAAATCGAAGCCGCGGCGTTCGAGTTCCGGATAATGATCCTCGAGAATACTGCGGAATTCGTCGATCGCTTTATCGAGAAACCCGTTCTGCTTGTTTACCAATCCGTTGAACCAGGCGATGGTCCAACGCGGCGCCGGCGGATCACAACGGGCGGCGTTCTGGAGCGCGTTGACCGCGTCGTCCAGCCGTCCTTCTTTAAAATAAACGCGCGCCAGGTTGATAGGCCCATCGGGGCGTTTCAGCTTTTGCACTTGCTCAAAGGCTTGCTCGGCCTGAATCAACTCGCCCTTTTCAGCACCGCGGTCACCCTCGAGCAACAGACCAATGCCGTAGTCGTTCCAGCGTTGCCATTCGGGGATGGTTGAGGCCGGGGAAGTGGCGAAGCTTTGTGGTGCGGCTCTTTCTACCGGGAAAGTGAGCGTATCGGAGGCGATGGTGGTGACCGGCAGGTCGTTCGTGACCGTCAGTTGCCCCCCCTTGGTGTAGTTGGTCGAGAAAACATAATTCATATAGACCGTATCGAATTTCCGATATTGCAGTTTCACCTCAACGGTGAGCGGTCCGTTCTGATCTTCCGGCACCTGCAAGTCGTAGTGGACCACCTGGGCGGCCCCGGGCGGTATCTGATGATTGTAAAGCGGAGTAAAAATATCCTGCGGATTGCGACGATCGATGCGGTTGCCTTCGCGATCAAGCATGTAAACATTCACAAAGTGCGCCCACGGATCGACTTCGTTGCAGGGACCAAATCCGCCGCTTCGGCCCACAATGCGGTCGCCACGGGTTACCTTCGTATCGACCCAGATTTCGTTGGAATCGACCGTTCCCTGGCTAAAGGGATGGCCGAGCTTCAGCGTTCGTAGTACTACCTCCAGCAGGTAATGACCGCCGGGCTTGAGTGCCGGGATTTCGGGGCGCAATGGCGCATGGAGAACACCATCGATGCTACCTCCCTCACGGATGCCGAAAATGTCTACGCGAAGAGTTCCTTTAAGAAAATCCTGATGCGACTTTACGATGTCCGGCTGGTTGCGCAGATAAGCAATGCCGGTATTGGCCGCCGGAAACAAATGGTCATGGATAAAGCGTGCGGAGGTGTTGGTTGGGTTGAAGAAGTTGGCGCCAAAATCCTGCGATTGGTTTAAAGGCATGTGGCAGCCGGCGCAGTTCTGCACCGCCTTCTCGGGATAATAAAAGCTGCGGGCACCGTGACCGGACACACCGCTGAGCAAATACGTATCGTAGTGGTTTTGGCCGCGCAGGAACTCTTTGTAATGATTTAATTCCTGCGGAATGCTGACTTTATGGCAGGTGGAGCAAAACTCCGCGCTGCGCATGAACGGTTTCAGGAAGGTCTTTTTGTGGAATTCAGGTTTGGCCTTTACCAGTTGCTGGTTGATGTATTGCAGGAGGCGGTTGGTGCTATAAGCGAAGGGGTAGTGCACCGGTTCGTCGATCGTGTAATCGCCATTGCCTTTGGTGCTGTTGATGTGGGTGATTGCGTGGCAGGCGGTGCAGGTGATGCCTGCTTGTGACGTCGGATGGTTCACGTCATCGAAGTTTGGATCATCGAAGGCCCCGCTGAAGAACGGCACCACATCGTGGCACCCGGCACACCAGCGCGCCGCCTTGACATTGCCATCTCTCTTTAATGCGACTTGCCGTGTTTCGCGCACACTGAAGAGGTATGGTTTGTTGTTGAACGAGCTGAAGTGGTGCGCGCTGTGGAACCACCCTTTGTAAGTGTCCTCGTGGCATTTGAGACAGTAATCATCCATCTGCAGGGTGCGCGCCGGAACGAACTTCCCGGAGGCGGTCCGCGCCAAAGACGGTTCAAAGTATTTTGTGCCTTCCACAGAGCCGATCTTGTTTTTCTGAGGATGCGCTGAATGCAGCACGACCATCGCGAGCACGATGACGCCGACTGCACCGGCCCAGCGAACCCCGACCTGCCATTTAATACGCGGCCCGGCGAGGCGATGAAGTACATACAACCATACCGCCAGCAGAGGTGTGATCACATGAGCCCAGTAGGCTATTGAGCGTGCGTGCGGGTTCTTTAATCCAAGATTTTTGAATTGGAAAATATCGATGCGAGTCAGCAACAGGCCGGTGATTAACACCGTCAGACTGATGGCAAAGAGCACATAGCCGACTTTTACCGCGCGCCGATTCGGACGATTATGCGCATTCTTGATGTGGACTGCGCCGAAAACAATAACCGGCAGCACCAGCAACAGCCCCAGGGCGAGGTGGGTGCCGAACATGACCATGTAGAACCAGTTTTGATAAGTCGTGTTCGGGTTGCTTTTCAGCCATTCGAGGAAACTGATCGCACTGAGATAGACCGAGTTGGCGGCCAGCAGCGCCACGAGCCCAAAAATAAAGAGTAAAATGACGCGCAAGCGCGGTCCCACGGCACGCACGTACCGTCGGCGTGGAGCGGGGGGCTGGTTTGTAATTTCAGGCGCCATTTGGTGCGATTACATTATTAACGAACGTCGAGGGAGGGCTGCAAGCGCGGATCGCTGATGCGTCCGTCGATCAGATGAAGCTGGCGGTGTGTCGCCTCCGCAAACGCCGCATTATGGGTGACTACGATGATGGTAAGTCCTCGTTGGTTCAACCTTTCAAACAGGGCGAGGATGGTTTCGCCGGTTTTGGTATCGAGGTTTCCGGTCGGCTCGTCGGCCAGCAGCAGCATGGGATCGTTAATTAGGGCCCGAGCAATTGCGACCCGTTGCATCTCCCCGCCGGATAATTCCTTGGGCAGATGCTGGCGGCGATGCGTCAGGCTCACTATGTCCAGCAGTTCCTCCACCTCGCGCTCGGCGTGGCGGCGGGCGAACAAAGTTGGAAGCGAGATGTTTTCCTCAACGGTCAAAGTGGGCAGCAGACCGAAGTGCTGGAACACAAAGCCGATTTGGTTGCGGCGCAGTTCGGTTCGTGCGCTCTCGTTGAGCTGCTCGACGGGACGGCCGGCCAATTCCAGGGAACCGGATGTCGGTGCATCCATGCAACCGACAAGGTTCAGTAGCGTGGATTTGCCCGAGCCGGAAGGACCTACGACGGAGACGAATTCACTACGTTCAACGGTAAATGAGGCGCCATCTAAAGCACGGACCTGTTCTCGGCCGCGCTGATAGATTTTTGTCAGACCAACCGCACGCACGACCGCTGCGCTTTGTTGAGTCCTGTTCACGGCGAGCCTCCTCCCGTACGGATAGCTTCTCCGGGCATTATCTGGGCCGCCCGACAGGCAGGAAAGAGGGCAGCAATTCCACCCACTACCAATGCACAAACCAGGCAAGCCCCGGCGCTGTCCCATTGCCAGCGAATTAAGGTGTCTGCAGGTGCAAACGGCAGTTGCGCGCGCACCCAGGTCTCGACCACCCGGGCTGCGGCATAGGCCAACAATAAGCCGCACACCGAGCCAATAAAGGAGACCTGAATCGCCTCGGTACTAATCAACCGGACAACGTCAAACCGGGAAGCCCCGATGGCGCGCATAATTCCAATTTCACGCCGGCGTTCCGCGACTGCCATTAGCACGGCATTGCTCACACCGGCGGCTGAGGCCAACAGGCCAATCGCTGCCAGGCAGCCCAGGAACAACCGGGTAGAAGCAACCAGTGATTGAATAGTCTTAAAGACATGGGCTAGAGGGACAACATTCATGGATAGCCCGGCATCACAACCGCGGAGCTGCGCAGTGGCGCGCTCGAGGCTTTGCGGGTCGGTAAGCCGGACCAGGATGTGAGTCAGTTGATTTGAATGCCCGAACATCTTTTGTGCGGCGGCGAGTTGCAGGTAAATGAAGGTATCATCGGCGCTTTGAGTTGGTGCCAAAATTCCAGATATGACACCGGTTTGTTGCAGTAATCCCGGTAAGCGTACTGTATCGCCGAGTCGCCAGGCATAGCTCCGGGCAGTCTCCGAGCCAACCAGCATCTCTCGCTCCTGCTGCGGGAACCGACCGCTAATGTGCCAGGTCCGTTTGAGAGCCAGCATGTCCGATTGCACACCATTGTAAACAATCCGGTCACCATTTGTTTCGCTCAAAGCTGCCATGAACACTGGTGCGGCGGTTGCAACGCCTGGCACCGATCGGACTTCGGTCAGGTATTCCTGCTTCAGAAAACATGGCCAACTGGCGCCGTGCAGAGCCATCGAGGCGGCGTCATACGGACAACCCTTCGGCACGATGAGAATGTGTGCGCCAAGATGATCCAGTTCGTCGCGCAAGCCATTACGATAGCCAGACTCGAAGGCGAGTAAGCTAAAAAGGGCGGCGATGGCGATTGCCACACCAGCGGCAGTAATGCTGGTGCGCAGCGGGCGGCGCCGCCACTCCTTCAACGAGAATCGCAACCAAGTCATGTTAATCCGTCTTCAAAGCTTCCGCCGGTTGGAGTCGCCCAGCCCGCCACGCTGGATAAAAGCCGCTCAGCACACCCACCCCGACGCCCAGTAGCATTGTTACCGCCAGGACTCGAACGGTAGGCTGGGAAATTGACTCAGTCGGCGCCAGGGGAATGAACTCTTTTACAACTCCCTCGATGCCGGGGCCTGCCGCAAAGGCGAGCAGGATTCCGCAGAGCGTGCCCGCACCGGTCAGAAGCAGCGCCTCCAACGTGATTAATCCAGTAACCTGGAATCTGGAAGCCCCAATCGCGCGCATCACCGCCAACTCGCGAGTGCGCTCGATTATCGCCGCCAGGAGCGTGTTGAACACACTCAGGATACTGACCGCAACGGCTACCAAAGCTACCGAGAGCAGCAGCGTTCGAACGGAACCCACCAGGTTCAAAAAGGTTCCGAGCATTTCTGTCATTGTCACAACCTGGGCGCCGGGAATATTTTGCAGGCGCTGGGTCGCCTCCCGCAATAGCGCCGGGTCGCGCAAACGGATCGCCACAGCAGTTAGGCGCCTGGGTTGCGTGAACATGTTCTGCGCAGTCCTGAGCGGCACAAAAAACAAACTGTCGTCACTCGTCCCACTCCGCTCGAGCACACCCGCCACGCGCAGCTTTTGGCCCGTCTCGGGGCTGAAGAAGAGATCCCCTGGAGCGCGCATCTCAACCTCGGCGGCATCACAACCGAGAATGACGGAATCTTCCGCACTGAACCATGAGGAACCTACTTTGGCTTTCCACCATGGTTTTAAGTGCAGCGCAGTTTCATCCAGCCCAACCCACATGTCAGTTCGGCCGGCTTGCAGATTCGGAATTGCGGCTAATAAGAGTGGTGCCGCGACTGCCACAGCGGGGTCGCGCTTCGCGGCGACTAATACGGAATCGGGCAATGAGTTTTCCAGTGTTTTGCCTTTCAGCACGCGAGCGGCCGCATCGTAGGGGCAGCCGAGCGGAACCAGCATCATCTGCATTCCCATCCGGTCGAGCTCTATCCCCAGCGCGCGTTCATACCCATGACCAAATCCCCAAAGGCACGTCAGCACCGCGCTGGCCATCGTTAGTCCGCAAACTGCCAACAGGCTGCGCAACGGACGGCGCCAAAGATTGCGTAAAGCCAGCACGAACATGATTAATGGTGAGGTTTCACGATTGAGTTTGCGCCTGACTTATTGGCCTCTTGCAGCAAGATCAACATGCTCTGTGCTCCTTTCACTATCGCGTTCGCGGAAACACGAGCTTCTTCGGGCACTCCGGGTATATCCTGCCCTAGCTTCCAGGGATCGCGCGCCTCTTTGGCGACGAATGCCGCAAGCCACGAGGATTGCAGTAGCACCCTGGCAACGGCCTCAGGCTCGCGGTGCCGTTGTAGACGGATTCCATTCACCTTGCCGTCCGGATCAACCCCCAGCACCAGCTCGATGGCTCCATAGGCGCCCTTAACACGTTGCGTCAATATGACACCAACCGGGTTCTGCTGATCGTAAATGCGGTAAACATGCAGCGCATTTTCGTCACCGGTAGGCAAACGTCCCAGCAAGCTCGCGAGCTCCGTCCTTCGGCCACTCAGAATATGTGTTTCGGCCTCGTAGCGAGTCGCTGACGGGAAAATCGATTTCAAGTCTTCCGCCGGTTCACGCCACGGACAGAGGGGAGCGGACTGAATCGCTTCGAGCGGCGGCTCGAATAGCACAGTCGAACGATTCTGCTTCGACATCCAATACGCGATCGCCGAGACGAAGAGCAGGCAACCTAAAAGCAGTCCGAACGGTCTAATACCGAATCCCCAAAGCCTCGATTGCGACATCATCTCCATCTGTGACGAGTTTTCCCGAAACTACCAGTTTGCTATTAACCGGGACCTTCGCCACCACAAACCCGGCCGAGCGCGTATCCACTTTGATTATCCCGGTATCATCGCGTAAGCGAAACCAGCAGCCCGCCACCGGGCATTTCTCGATCATCGTCCCGTTAAGCACGACTGCTGTTCCTGGACCAACTGCTTTGACCGAGTTGATGGTTCGGGTGTCACCGTTCGGCGTCTGACCCAGCACGAGCGCGTCGCGTTTGCTGCAGCCAAAGCCGAGCATTATCGCGATTAGCAGAACGCCGACAGCGCGCATGAGCGGGTGCTTAGGGGACAATGCCGATGCCGGGGGCACCAGGTGGTGAACACTGCTGCACGATATACGCTTCCGACGTTATGGCGGCGTGACCATCGCAGAAGTAAGCGACGCGAATCGGCTTCGTCGTTCTGCCTTTGAAGTCGTTGATCGCCATCGGCTGGTGCCACGACCAAACTTCCGCGCCCTCGAACGTATCCGAAGGCATGAGCACCGCGGTCTCCTTGACTAAGCGTGTCATGACGGTGTTGAAGCAATAGGAACTCCCGTAAAAATCAGCAAATCGATTTGGTCTCGGGCTCGCCATATTGAAGGGATCGGCTGCAACATCGGTCGGAATGCCTTTATCGCCAGGGCAGACGAAGATGGCCGGCGGGCTTACGACATTGGTGGTTGCGTTGGTAATCACAACGTTCGCTGCCAGATAAGGGAGTGCGTACGGACGCCAATCGATCGTCCGGCACGGCTTGCAAGGGTACGCTGCGCCAGCGGCTGGGTCCGGAAAACGAGGCGGATAGTTGCCGTTCCAATCATCCACATACATTTTCATTGCCGTCGCCAGTTGTCGCACATTCGAAATGCAGGAAATGCGCCGCGCTTTCTCTTTCGAACTCGCGAGAGCCGGCAAAAGCATCGCCGCCAGAATGGCGATGATTGCAATGACCACGAGCAACTCAATTAAAGTGAAAGCCGCGCCAAACCCGCTGGAAGCTACAATAGAGGAGGACCCGCGACGGCTCCGAAGGCACCGTGAGAGGGTCGACTGATGTTTGGTAAGCATGAGCTTAACTAAGGTGTGAAAGTAGATCCTCGACAACACCAAAGGTACCAACGGCCGGTTTTCAGGTACCAAATGCTTGTCCGAGTTGCCGCCCGGCTTTCGGAACCAGAGCGCTTTTGGCCCTTATCATCTTCTCACAAATTTGCGTCAGCGCTCGCGCGCCGCCTTGATCGCCATCGGCTGCCATTCATCGCGTATTTAAGCCGCTTCAGCCCAGTAAAAGTCCAACTCGCCACATATCTCGCGCTTCGTCTACGGAGTAGTGACATGAACGATCCGATGTACCAGCTCGTTCTGTGTTTGCTTCGCTTACGGACGTCTTGGGGGAAGACGTTCTGTCTGATTACCGTTTGCCTCGCAGGGAAGGTAACCGCTTCCGAGGAATTTACTCTAGACCCGATTTGTCAATCGGTTGAGTCTCGCAACCCGATACTGCCGCCGGGCAATCCTGCGCCCAGTACGCGCCGAATGGCGCAACTGTTGCAGCATTTCTATGAAAACGCGTCACTTCAGGGTTCAGTTTACCGGAGCGACCGGCTCGTTGCTTTGATTGAAACCCAACTCACCAATACAACGGATATAAATCAAAAATGTGAGCTCGAATTTAAACTGGCGCTCGAGCAAATGCAGGCTGGCCGTCCGGATAAGGCGCTCAATACTATTGCGGCCGTAGAGCGAACTGTGGCTGTTAACGGAGGGCACATGGACCGTCAACTCCGCGCCGCGGTACGGATGCGCAAGGCGATGGCTTTTCTCCGTTTGGGGGAACAGGAGAATTGCCTGGCGGTTCACAACGCCGATTCGTGCTTGTTTCCGTTAAAGCCTCAGGCCTATCACTTGCTTCCGCGCGGTTCCCGAGGGGCGATCGCACTCTTCAATCAGCAGTTGGCCGACTCTCCCAATGATCTCGGAGCCCGCTGGCTACTAAACCTCGCGCACATGACGTTGGGTGAATACCCCGAAAAAGTGCCATCGCAATTTCTCATTCCTCCTGAAACATTCGCTTCGGAATATCCGATGCCGCGCTTTGTCGACGTCAGCGAAGGGTTGGGCCTGGATGCCCCCGATTTAGCCGGCGGCGTTATCATTGATGATTTCGACAACGATGGTTTGTATGATGTGGTCTTTTCTGCTTGGGATCCTCAGGGGCAGCTGCGCTATTTTCATAATAATGGCAATGGCACTTTTACAGAACGCACAAGCGAGGCGGGGCTAGTGGGGGAAACCGGGGCGTTGAACATTCAACAAACCGACTATAACAATGACGGGTTGCTCGACATCTGGATGCTGCGGGGAGGGTGGATCGGCAAAGGCGGCCGGCTGCCAAGTTCGCTGCTCCGAAACAACGGCGATGGCACGTTTACCGATGTAACCGAGGAGGCCGGGCTGATGAGATTGCATCCCTCGCAAACCGCGCGGTGGTTCGATTATGATGGCGACGGCTGGCTGGACCTCTTTATTGGCAATGAATCAACTGATCCCAACGACCCCGATTGGTGCGAACTTTACCACAATAACCGAAACGGCACATTCACCGAATGCGCCCGCACGTCGGGAATTAATGTCGCCGCCTTCGTCAAAGGCGTTGCTTGCGGCGACTACGACAACGACGGCCGCCCTGACCTTTATCTCTCGGTCCGTGACGGGAAAAACATTCTCCTGCATAACGACGGGCCTGATGCATCGGGTCAATGGCATTTCAGCGATGTTACCGACCGGTCCGGCCCGGTTGGCGAGCCGATTTGGAGCTTCGGCACCTTTTTCTTCGACTACGACAACGATGGTTGGGAAGACCTGCTGGTTTTTGGCTACCGTTTGCCAAATGGTGTCGCCGACATCGCGGCCGACTACCTGGGTTTGCCCAACGAAGGGGTGAAGCCGAAACTTTTCCACAATAATCACAACGGGACATTCAGTGATGTGACTGAAGCGATGCATTTAAACCGGATTTGTCTCACGATGGGAAATAACTATGGCGATCTGGATAATGACGGCTGGTTGGATTTTTATTGCGGCACAGGCGATCCCGATTTTCGGACCCTTGTTCCAAAGCGGATGTTTCGCAATGCCGAGGGTAAAAGCTTTCAGGACGTGACGACCGCCACCGGCACCGGCCATATCCAGAAAGGCCACGGTATCGCCTTTGCCGACCTCGACGACGATGGCGACCAGGACATTTATATCTCACTGGGCGGGGCCTACACCGGTGATGGAGCGCGAAACGCTCTTTACCTTAATCCTGGCAACACCAATCACTGGCTGAAATTGAAGCTCGTGGGCATCAAGGCAAATCGCCCGGCGATTGGCGCGCGCGTTCACGTCTCAGCAAAAACTCCCAAAGGGCCACGCGACATTTATCGGGTGGTCAGCAGCGGGGGCAGTTTCGGTTCCAATCCGTTGCGACAGGAAATCGGTCTGGGCGACGCGACCAGCATCACGTCGGTCGAAATTCGCTGGCCCGGATCTGAAACACGACAGACCCTTACGGGTCTTGAGCTCGATCACAGCTACCAGTTCCGCGAAGGAGATCCGGTTCCGTCCATCTTAAAACTTCATCCAGTCAAACTCGATCACCGGGTGACAACCCACGTCGCGACGACGCCAGCCGGTCCGTAATATTACACCGATGTCATTTGGACCTTGCCGCGAGAGCGATTACTGTTTGCGCCAGGTTTGATGAAACTGAGGGTATTAATTGTTGATGATGAAGAACTGAGCCGCGACAGGATACGGCGATTTGTTAATAGCGAACCGGAAACTGAGGTCATTGCTGAATGCGGCTCCGGTAGCGAAGCGGTCAATGCGATTCGTCGCCATGCCCCAGACGTCGTGTTTTTAGACGTCCGGATGCCTGATCTCGATGGCTTCGGCGTTCTGGCGGAGTTTCAAGGCCGTTTGAAACCTGCCGTCGTTTTCGTGACCGCTCATGATGAATTCGCGCTACGGGCGTTTGAAATTGAGGCTGTCGATTACCTGCTAAAACCGTTCGATCGGGTTCGGTTCCGCAAGGCTTTGGGCCGTGTGCGCGAGCGGTTGCAACGTGGCAATAATCGACAGCCTCAACGGGAATCTCCCAACGCCCCGAACGAGAGCCAGACCGCGGTGGAATACCTTCCCATCCGATCCTCTGGCCGGATTACGCTCCTTCGGGTTTCTGAGATTGACTGGATTTCCGCCGCCGACAACTATGCCGAATTGCACGTCGGAGCTGCCACCCACTTGTTAAGGATTACATTGAGCGCACTTGCGCATCGGCTTGTCGGCTCTCGCTTTGTGCGTATTAGCCGTTCGGTGCTGGTCAACCTCGACCGTGTTTCCGAGGTCCGACCTAAATCTCATGGAGATTACCTGATTCAGCTTCGCAACGGCAGGAGTTTGCACGGTAGCCGCAAATACCGGCAAAGCTTGATGCGTCTTACGGCCGAGCCGCGTAAGGGGAGATAAACGGGTCGCGTGCACTTGCTTCAAAGGGTGCTTATCATATTCTGCCTTAGGGGCAGCAATTGACGGCTGCAAAAGGGGCAAGTTATTCCCAGGGATAAACGGCTCGGAATCGGGTACCAGCGTCCCGAAACTCGGGCCAACTAGCGCAGACCCAGTTGCTGCAGCTTGTCCCGGTATCGCCGACTCAACGTCAGCCGCGTTCCATTGTGCAGGGTCACCGTATACTCGCCATAGAACATCGGTTGCAGCTCCTTGATTCGATCGATGTTGACGATGGTTGAGCGACTGATGCGGACAAATTTTTCCGGCGACACTCGTGCCTCAAATGCGTTCATCGTTTCTCGTAACAAATGGGTGTCCTTATTGACATGCAAGACGATGTAGTTGTGAGCCGCCTCTACCCAATCAATATCTTCAACCCGCACAAAGATCACCCGGCCGCCGGATTTGATCGGCAACCGTTCGGCAGGTTTTGAAGGGGGCTTGAGTTCGGCCAGGGCGGCGGCCTGTCGTTGGGGAAGGGACTTGTCGGCGCGCTGTTTTACCTGTGTAAGCGCATGTTCCAGAGCCGCTTGAAATCGTTCTCGATCGAACGGTTTCAACAGATAATCCACCGCGTGGAAGTCGAATGCTTTGAGGGCAAATTGATCGTAAGCCGTCACAAAAACGATCACCGGCATCGTTTCGTTTTCAATGGCTTCCAACACTTCGAACCCGTCGAGTTCGGGCATTTGAATGTCGAGAAAGACAAGGTCGGGCGACTCGCGTCGAATGGCCTCGACAGCCTGGCGGCCGTCGCCGCATTCACCGACGATTTGGATTTCGGGTTCGGTCTGAAGCAACTGGCGCAGGCGATCCCGCGCCAGTGTCTCGTCATCCACGATGAGCGTTCTTATCGCCATTTTAAAGTGATCTTCACCAACTACTCGACCGGGGGCGCGAGGTTTGCGTCCGCGCAAGTCAGGACCGGTTTGTCCATCTGGGTATAGTTTAATTCCAGTCGTTGACGGGAGCCAAGCCAATAGTGGTTCTCATGCGGAAGCGCCGACAATTCAATAAATGTGTAGGAAAGCACAACAAATGGAGAGCGGAGAGCCACGTCGTTAATGAACAATGACCGCAAACCGAAACCATGAATTCAGACATCGCGACAAGGTGTTGTGAGCCTGTTTCGCTATGAAATTCGGCCGGCCTTTCTTTTCTCTCCGCCGCTGTTACGAGGTGATGTGGGTTTTTTTGTTATCTCTTCTGGTGATGTTTCCAAATGGATGCGGCAAGCAATCGCCCCCGGCTGCCGCGCGTCAGGCCGACGCGGCAAGTGTGACGCCGCAAATTACGGCTGGCGCTCAAGACTTGTTCGAGGATGTCACCACAAAGGCGGGCATCACTTACGTACACCAGTTCTGTGACACAAAGATTGCAAACATTTTGGAATCGAACGGAGCAGGTGGCGCATGGCTGGATTTCGACGGCGATGGTTTGATGGATTTATACTTGGTGAATTCCGGTCCCCTTGAAGGAGTTACTCACCACGCGTCTGGAACGGTTCGGCAGCCCAATCGGCTCTATCGTAACCGCGGCGATGGGACGTTTGAAGACGTGACGCGAAAGGCCGGACTGGCAGGAATCGGATACTGTACTGCGGCAGTTGCCGCTGACTACGACAATGATGGCCACATCGATCTTTTCGTCACCGGAGTAGGTGGTTGTCACCTTTATCACAACCGGGGCGACGGCACCTTCGAGGATGTTACCGAAAAGGCGGGGGTTGCCGACAGCGGTGGCACGGCCATCGGGGCGGTTTTCTTCGATGCGGACAACGACGGTTATCTGGATTTGTTTGTGGCCAATTACCTGACGTTCGATCCGAAGTACCAACTCTATTTCAACCCGGATGCATATCCGGGCCCGCTGGCTTACAAACCGCAATTCAACAAACTCTATCGCAATCGCGGCAACGGCACCTTCGAGGACGTAAGCGATTCCTCCGGCATCAGGATCGCCGGCCATCGAGCGATGTCCGTAGCGGTCTTTGATTATAATGACGATGGCGCGGCCGATCTTTACATTTCGAACGATGGCACCCCCAACGTTTTGTTAGTCAATGACGGGAAAGGTCATTTCCGAGATGTTGCCCCCGAGGCTGGGGTTGCTTTCAATGCGATGGGCGAGGCGGCCGGTTCCATGGCGGCAACCATTGGCGACTGCAATGGTGACGGCCTGGAAGACATTTTGGTGACGCGTTTCGGTTACGGCTCGCTCTACATGGGTACAGCCAAGGGCGTTTACGACGACCGCATGATGGCTTCAGGCCTCGGAGGTTTAACGGCGCAATTTGTAGGCTGGGGAGGATGTTTCATCGATTTTGACAATGATGGTCATCTCGATATTTGCATCGCCAACGGCGACCCCCATTACCTGGTCGGTTGGGAGAGTCTGCTGCTGCAAAATTCGGGCGAAGGCGGCTACAGCGATGCGGTCGAAAAAGGCGGCGCATTTTTTAGAACCAAAATTCGAGCACGCGGATGTGCGGCGGTCGATTATGACAACGATGGCCGCATCGACTTGCTGATAACCACCATCGCGGATAGGCCTTTTCTACTGCATAATCGCGATCGCTCCGCGAATCACTGGCTCACCTTGGATTTGGAGGGAACCAAGAGCAACCGCGACGGGTTCGGCGCCAAGGTGAAGGTTTCGGCAGGTGGCAAGAGCTATATTGCAGAGTCGCGCTGTCCATTTGGATTCCTAACCCAGAGCGATCGACGTTTGCACTTTGGGTTGGGCGCCGCCAAGACCATCGAACGCGTGGAGATCCATTGGCCCAGCCGGCAAACTGAAGTGCTGGAGAACGTCAAAGTGGATCAAATCTTAAAGGTGCGTGAGCCCCTTGGCGAAAACGGTAAACACTCTTGAGACTCCGAGGGCATGCCGCATGAACAGAGCAGGGCGGAACTTACCGCGATGCATGGACTACCAGGGGATTTGTTTGTTGCGACGCAACATCCCAACTCGTGTGCTGCGTCTTCTACGCATAGGGTTTGCCACGTGCCTCTTGGTTTCAGTCCTCGATTGTTCATCCTCTGTGCTTCATCCCGGTTTCGTCTTTACCCAATCGCCCGCCAGCAAGGGCAACCCGGCGGCTGCGGTTGACTTGTTGGACCTCCGTTATCCCGCCGGGTCTCGAGTCATCCTCGCCGATTCTGAGTTCAAGCGCTTGCAGGTGCTCTCCGGCGGCCTTTTCTCAGCGGGCGATCCGCAGGTCACTTGTGATGGCAAGCGCGTATTGTTCTGCGCCAAGGCGACGTCCTCAAGTGAATGGCAAATCTACGAGACCGAATTGGGCGCACGACAGCCGCGCCCGCTCACGATAATGCCTGGTGGCGCTGCGAACCCGGCCCTGCTTCCAGACGGACGTCTATTGTTTATCTCGCCCGTGGCGAAAACTGGTGACACACCAACGGGTGTCCTCTATTCACAGGGTCCCGGTGAGCAGCCAAAAGCGCTTACCTTTACGTCCGTCAGCGTTTCTGATCCCACCGTGCTCGAGGACGGCCGGATTCTTTTTGTCGGAACCCGCCAGACGAACAAGGGAACCGTGACCTGTGGGTTGTATACAATTAATAACGATGGGACTGAGATCAGCGAGTTTTCTCGGCCTGAAGATCGGCCGGGCACGATACGTCGGCCCAGGCAGGTTGATGGCACGCGCATTCTCTATCTCGTTTCGCAGTCGGTTTTCGGGTGTGATGCCAATGGAATTGAATTCATCCGATGTGCACGACCGTTTGCGGCTCCGGAACGTTTATCCATTGTTGATTGTGACCGTGTCGGGTCAGTCGAACGGGGAGACGAGCACGGATTGGTCGTGAGCGCAGCCACAGGGACAGGAGCCGGGTCGAGACCGTTGTTGGCCGTTTACGCGATAGACCTGGACAAGACAGACCTGAGCCAGGCACTCTTTACCGATCCAGCCTGGGACAGTTTCGAGGTGATCAAAATCAGCGCCCATTCGCAACCGATGGGCCGGCTTTCAACGGTTGATACAACAAAATCCACCGGAGAAATCCTTTGTCTGAACGTGAACTACACGTCGTATGAGGCAAAGCAATCAGAGAGCCGGGCAACTCGTGTTCGCGTGGTGGCAGAGCCTGCGCCGGGCAAGAGTCGCGTGTTGGGAGAAGTGCCGGTGCAGACCGATGGCTCATTTATGGCGGAGGTGCCGGCGGATATGCCCCTGGGCTTGGAAGCCCTCGATGACCAAGGGCACTTGTTGCGACGAGTGGCGCCGATGATCTGGGTGCGCCCAGGAGAAAATCGTGCCTGCATCGGTTGTCACGAACCTCCTAACCATGCACCAAGCAATCATCGTCCTTTAGCGGTCCGTGCGCCGGTACCACGGTTCACGCTGGATACACCCAGCCTGACACAGGCCAAACGGTGACCTGATGAGAATTCGACTTCTTCTGCTCATGCCGGCGGTGGCAGTGATTGGTTTCATGTACGCAGTGCATGAGGGAGCCAAAGCGCATATGCGACTTAAGTCTTTTCATCAGGATGTTTCCGGCATGAGTTGCTTCAACTGCCATTTGGTGTCAACCAACCGCCTCGCGTGGGCCAAACCCAGACCGCATCATGCTTCCCCCGCCGGGATCGTGGTGTCGCCTGACGGCAGTAAAGTTTGGCTTGCCTTGGATGATCGCGATGAAGTGGTGCAGGCCGATGTCGTCACTCGAAAGGTGAAACGGACAGTAAAAGTCAGCGGTGCACCGTTCGGTCTCGCTCTTGATCCCGCCGGCACAAACTTGTTTGTAACTTGCCGAGGCGGGGACAGGGTGATCGCCCTCGATACCACCACGTTTCGCGAGGTGGGCTCAATTGCTGTCGGCGCCGGCCCGTTGGGAATTGCGTTTTGCTCAACCAGCGTCGGTTCTCGCCTGGTGGTGGCCAACTCAATATCTGACGATATTTCGGTTCTAGCGGCTTTTCCTTTGCAGGAGATCAGTCGTGTGGCAGCCGGGCGCGAGCCCTATGCGGTGACAGCAACTGCTGATGGGGCACGCGCCTTGGTCGCCAATCGCATGGTGGGACTGTCTTCGTTGAAATCGGTGCCGTCCTCTGAAGTGACCATTGTCGATGCGGTAGCGGCGCGAGCGATCCGGCGCGAGAGCCTCGAATCAGCGCATCTATCGGAAGGCATTTGTGTCGTGCCCTCGCGTGCGTGGGCGCTGAATCCCCTGGTCAAGGTCCGCAACCTTGTGCCGATAACGCAGGTGGCTCATGGCTGGGTGATGTCAAGCGGCCTGGCCATCACCGATCTGAAGCATGGCGGCATAATTCAAATGCCTTTGGATGAGGCTAACGATTACTTTGCCGATCCGTCCGGGATCATTGTCGATTCTCACGGCAAACGTGCCTACATAGCTTCGGGTGGAGCAGATGTGGTCTCGGTGGTGGATCTAGACCGCGTGGAGCGTTGGTTGGAGACAGCCACTCCGGCGGCCAGGAGCGATGCCATCTATGATCTGTCGCTCTCGAGCGAATACGTGCTTGGTCGAATTCGGACTAAACGCAATCCGCGTCAACTCGCGCTGAGTCCGGACGGTCAGACGCTGTTCGTGGCGGAGCGTTTGGCAGACAGCGTGTTGGTGGTCGATACGCGAAGTCTGAGAACGCTCGGCAGGATCCAAATCGGTGACGAAGGCTTGGACGACCCTATTCGCCGCGGAGAAAGGGTCTTCACCAGTGCCGCCTATACCTTTCAACACCAGTTTTCTTGCCGGTCATGCCATCCCGACGGCCATGTCGATGGCCTCAGCTATGATTTTGATGGCGATGGCATCGGCGACAATCTGCTCGACAACCGGAGCCTCATGGGAGTCGCCGGAACGGGCCCCTTCAAGTGGAACGGAAAAAACCCAAGCCTCGAAGTCCAGTGCGGTCCTCGATTCGCCAAGGTCCTGATGCGAACCGATCCATTTCCCCCAAAAGCACTGCGCGATCTGACTGCGTTCATCAATTCGCGGCCGCCATCGCGTGGAGTTCAAATGACTGGCGGCAAACTCAACCCATCGCAAGAACGAGGCCGTGCGATTTTCTTTGCGACGCACACGCCGGAGGGGAAAGTGATTCCGCGCGAGCGTCGCTGCGACACCTGCCATCGGCCGCCTCTGTATACCGTGCGGACTTCCTTCAATGTGGGTACCAAGGGTCCCAGCGACACGACCAAGTCGTTTGATACGCCGCATCTTCTAGGCATTGCCGCCTCGGCTCCTTATCTACACGACGGCCGCGCTCAATCCCTGGAAGAACTCTGGACCCTTTACAACACCAATGACCTGCATGGTGTCAGCAGTTACATGAACAAAATTCAACTGAATGATCTGATCGAGTTTCTGAAAACGCTGTGACCGTAAAGAAAGGAAACAATATGAGAGCAAATCGCGCCTTTTCCCTTGCGCCGCTGCAGCGCCGCGAGGTTTTGGAGTGCGCCAGTCCTCTGGCGCTGTCCAGAAATTCAGCGGCGTTCAAAAGCGTCAGAGGACTGGCGCAGTCCAAAACGCTGTCGTGCGGGGCCTTGGGACTCCTTTTTGCAGTCGCGATGCTTAAACCTTTCCCCGCCGCTGCTGAAGCGCCTTTGCCCTTCCCCCTCATCGAGCGCTTCGAGAATTTCGGCGTGAAGGAAGGCATGCCGACGCACAAAGTGCACTGTGTGCTGACCGCAAGCGATGGGCGACTTTGGGTCGGCACCTATAAAGGCGCGGTGGTGCGCGAAGATGGAAAATTTCGCCGCATCGGGGTCGAAGATGGACTCACTCACCCGATGGTCATGTGCATGGTTGAGGATACTCGAACCGGGGAGATGTGGATTGGCACAATGCGAGGGCTGAACTGCTACAGCGCCGGTCGTATTACGACTTACACGCAGACCGGCAGCGGTCTGCCCAACAATGTCGTCTACGGAGTTGATATCGTTGGGGAGACCTTGTGGGTAGCAACCGCGGCGGGTCTCGGAGCGTTGAATCTGAAGACCGGAGGCTGGAGCATTTACGATCACAACAACACGGTAATGCATGAGCCGTGGGTTTATTCGGTCAAAGGAGCAAAAGACCGTTTGTTTGTTGGAGTCTGGGGTGGCGGAATTCTGGAGTACGAGTTCTCCAAGGGCATTTTTAAGGAACACCGTGATCCAGACCGGGATTTTCATTTTGATCTGGTCCCCGATGACGGCCCTGTGAACGACATTACATCCTGGATCGCGTGGGAGGATGGCGTTCTGTGGCAAGGGACCTACTTCGGCATGTCCCGCTATGACGGTTTGCGCTGGCACACCTGGCAGGAAAAGAAATCCCCCCTATTATCAAATTTTGTCAATTTCATCTGGGCTCACGGGCGCGTCGCATGGATCGGCACCGATCGGGGCGTATCTGTCACCGACGGAAATGACTGGGTCAACTGTTTCACTAATGAAAAGGGTGAAGGAGTGATCCAATTGGTTCGCGCGGCCAAGCCTATCGAAACCCGCAAAATGTCGAGTCATTTGCCGAACGACTTTGTCCTCGGGATTTGGGTCAGCGACCGGGAAGCGTGGTTCGCCACCTCGGATGGACTTGGACACGGAATTTTTGCGACGCGCCCAAAGACCATAGCGAGGGTACTCGAGAAAAACGACAAGGACTGACTTTATGAAGGCAATCATTACCAACTCGGAACCTGAAATATCGAAGGTTACTTACTCTGATGCGGAGAAGTTGGAAAGGCGAGCGCTGGGTCTTCCGCCGTGCGAGCCGGCACCAACGGGTCTAATTAAGCGGCTGCCTAAGGGTAGGGTGCCGGTGAAGAAAAAGGCCATCGAAGCCCCTGAAGTCCTTAATGAGGCCTCCGAGTATGGCAGCGCTTTTACGCGAGGCTTGCGCGTCGAACTGCCGGGAGGGGTTACACATCTGCTGATTAGTGGCACTGCCAGTATCGGCCCCAAAGGCCAGACGCTCTATCCAGGCGATTTCCGCGCACAGCTATGGCGAACTTACCACAACATTACCAGGCTTTTGGAAAATGAAGGCGCCACCTGGCAGGACATTGTGCGTACGACCTGCTACCTGAGGGATATCGAGCGCGACTACAAAGCCTTCAATGAAATCCGCAATGAGTTCTTTGCCGCGCTGGGTCTTGATCCTTATCCCGCAAGCACGGGCATTCAGGCCCGGATTTGCCGCAGTGACCTGTTGGTGGAGATCGAGGCATTGGCAATTATCGTGCACCGAGGATTATGAAGATTTTACTCGCCTTTTGCGTTAACCGGTATCGTGCAATAAGAAGGCACCCCTCACCCCGGCCCCCCCTCCGAAGGCGAGAGGAAGAACCACATTCAGGTAGTCCTATTCTCCCGCTGTGGCTCCTTCCATCATTCGTTGTATCGTTTAGCATCCTGACTTGTTTTCCAATCGACGCGGCCCAATATAGCGACAAAGAGGATAAGAACACGAACTACGTCAGCGAGCCTCTGCTGGCGCCCGGGACTGCGTCGGTGCAGTCACAAGAAGGCGATTATCCGTATTACGGAGGCGCCCCTGCTGAGTTGCTGCCTTACCGGAATATCGTTCCTTACTTTAGGTATTGGCTGACACGCCTGCCATTCCGCGGCCCGGGCCGTGATTATGCGCCTCCATCCGATCTCAAAAGTTTAAAAGTGGGCCTGCTGAGTCCGCCGCCGTACGGGCCGGAGGCCGCGCGCGGTGAGATGAGCAAGCGCGGTGCTGTTCTGGCGTTTGAAGAGGCTAATGCCACGCGCAAACCAGGTGAACTGCCGTTTGAGTTGCTGGAGAAAGCCGATTCGCCGCAATGGGGCAGCGCGGCCAATATTGCGGTAGAGTTCGCCGATAACGAAGTGCTCGCGTACCTCGGAACCATCGATGGTGACGCAACCCATGTCGCGCTCCGCGCCTCGCTGAAGCTGGAGACCTTTATGGTCAATTGTTCGGACCCGGATCCGTCCCTGACCGAAACGCAAATCCCATGGTTGCTTCGGGTTTTTCCCGACAACCGACAACAAGGTTATGCGCTCGCGGAGTTGATCGTGCGCGATCTTAACTTGAGCCGGATCGTGGTGCTGCGAGCCAACAACCGTCCCGGGCGAGTTGGCGTTCGGCCATTTGTCGATGCGGTGCGTCGTCTTGGTCGACCGATCCTGCAGGAGATCAATTTCAAAGATGGCGAGCATGCATTCACCACACTGATCGCGGTGGTGAAACAGGCGGACCCCGATGCGGTGGTTTTCTGGGGTAACCCAACGGAAACCGGTCCGCTGGCGGGGGAGTTGCGGGCTGCAGGTATCAAAGCGGGATTTTTCGGTTTCGACCGCCTGGTGGATCCTGAGTTTGTTAAATTATCAGGCGCGGCGGCCGAAGGTGTGACTGCGGCCTATTTCTTTGATCCGAACAAGAACGACCCCGCATGGACAGGCTTTGTTCAGCGCTTTCAAAAGCGATTTGGAATCAGACCGGATATATACGCTGGCTACAGTTATGACGGGGCCCAAATGTTGATTAGTGCGATCACTAAGGCGGGGCCGAACCGCTACCGCGTCCATGACCTCATGACCAGCCTTGATGAATACCAGGGAGTAACCGGCTATATGCGCTTTGATGGCCGCTGGGACAACATCGCGCCTCTTGTACTCGCCCAATATAAAGAGGGTACCTGGCACTTCCGGCGGGCATCGGAAGACCAGAAACGTGCCGCGCTCGATCGTCGTTAGCTTGGGTCGATAGAACAATGGCCACTGAATTTAACGGTGTTTTCAAAAGCGCGCTTGCGCTTCTTCTTGTAGCGGCAGGCGTCTCGCCTGCCGTAGAGCCGAGCGTCTCGCCCGGCGGATTGTTCCGCGGATTGAGCAACAACATACTGCCGGTTTCAAGCGCAGAGTCGGACGGCAGGATGCCGTCCTCTACGGCAGGCGAGACGCCGGCCGCTACGAATCTGGTAATAGGGCTGCTCTTGCCGGAAAACGAACCGTTGAGCCTTAGCGTGCGTCAGGGCGTCGAGTTGGGGGTCGAAAATTACCAGGGAAGTCGTGGCGCGGCAGCGAGGTTGGTGATCCGTGGCGCGGTTGGGCAATGGGGCGCCGATGGTGTTGAGGCGGCACGCATGGTGACCGACGACGGGGCCGCTGGACTCATTGCACCTCCAAGCGGCGGTGCTTCCCATCTTGCACTGCAGATAGCAGGCAGGACGGCGGTCCCGGTGATTTCGCTCTGCGGCGATTCTTCGGTAACGCGAACTGGGGTGCCCTGGACCGCAAGCGTCACTCCTGGGACCCTCGACGAAGCAAAAACGATATTTTGCGCATCGCCCGGCCTCAATCAATGGGCGGCTTATGTGCCGGAGGGGAGACGTGGTCGCGAGATCACTTCTGATTTAAAGGCGGCCGCAAGGGATTCGGGAGTCTTTTTCCAAGGCCCGATCGAGGTGAAATGGCCAGTCCTGAATTTATCTGAGTTGTGCGATCCTGCGCGCACGGATGGCCTTCAAGGCATCTTACTCTGGCTCGATCCGCTCCCGGCCGCGACGATGGTTCGCCGATTAAGAGAGGCCGGATTCCACGGTAAATTGGCCGGGCCGGGGTGGCTCAACTGCAAAGAATTCGAGACGGCCGCCGGCTCTGGCTTGGAGGGTTTTATGATTGTGAGTCCTGCCGGACAAAAGAGCCATGAAACTCGTTTGGCAGAGTTCGCGCTTGCGTTTCGCACACATTTTGGTCGTGAACCGGATGCGATGGCTGCGATGAGCTATGACGCCGCTCAACTCTTGCTCGAGCTGTTGTGCCGCGCTGGAGATCGCCCGCCGCGTGAGCTTTTTCCTATTGAATTCTCTACACCGGGCGTGACCGGTGTGCTGCGCTTTGATGAGTTTGGCAAACGGCAGCTTGAGCTGGAACCGCAAGAAGGGCAGGGCGGTCATTTCAGCTGCGCTACCAGGTCTTGAAGCGCGCAGAATCTCACTCGCGTTTATTAATGAGCTACTTCGAGCTCGCCTTTTCGTCGGCGTGCCCGTGGTCCTGATAGGATTGGCCGCCGGCCTGGTGTTGGTTCTCCTTGAAGAGAAGGTCGATCCACGCGTCGGCCTTGATAAAGCCCTTCCCATATTCATCTTCATACTTCGCGAGGAGATGTTCTTGTTTCATCTGGTCGGCAGTTTTGCCTTCTTTGGCTGCCTGCGCCACCAGCGCGCGTGTGTCCTTTAACATGCCGATATATTTCCGCACGTCTGCAGGCGTGGAAATCGGGCCGTGCCCCGGAATAATTCGAACGTCTTCAGGGACCATCGTTAAAACCTTTTCTACGCCCGCGATCATGCCATTGACCGTGCCGCCACTTTGCGCGTCGACAAACGGAAAGCCATACGTGACGAAGTCGTCGCCCATGTGAACCACATTCGAGTTAGGGAAAAAAATCACGCTGTCGCCGTCGGTGTGGCCATTGGGGAAATGAATTGCTCGAATATCTTCTCCGTTGAGGTGAACTGTCGCGCGATCATTGAACGTAATCACTGGGAGTGCCTCTTTGGGCGCGGGTTCCACTGAATTACCGGCCACTTTGCCGCCTTCTTGCAAGCGTTTGCGGACATTTTCATGAGCAATGATCGGAGCTTCACTGCCAAATTTCACATTCCCGCCAGTGTGGTCCCCATGGAAATGTGTGTTGAGCACAAACTTGATCGGTTTATCCGTAATATTTTTGAGCGCGTCCTTGATCTTTTGAGCCAGCGGCGCGAATTGATCGTCAACCAGCACGATGCCGTCTTCACCCACCGACACACCGATGTTCCCGCCTGAGCCTTGGAGCATATAGACATTGCCGGCTACCTTGCTGGCCTTGATTTCGACTTTGCTGAAATCCTGTTGTGCGGGTGCATTGACCGTTAGCAGCAGTCCCATGACGATCAAGATGCTTTTTATAGATCGGATAAATAGTCCAGAAAGCGCTCGCGTGATCCTGGCGGCGTCCGAATAGATCAAATGGATTGCATGCATAAGTAATTTACGGCTTGGGCGGCAAGATACGGCAGGTCCTTGGAATTTCAAGCCCTACGCCGCAGTGCGATGCCTGAGGGAGCGCGATTTAGGGAACCACCTTTTTGGGCAGGCCGATTCGGGGACACAAGGCACGCAGCTCGCAGTGTGAACAATCCGGATTGCGCGCATAACAACGACGGCGACCGTGCCATATGAGCAAATGACTAAACAGCGTCCATTCATCCTGCGGCACCAGCTTCATCAGCGTTTGCTCGATCTTGATCGGATCCTCATCTCGAGTCAGTCCCAGGCGCCAACCCAACCGCGCCACGTGCGTATCGACGACTACACCGCAGTTAATGTTAAACGCATTCCCTAAAACCACGTTGGCGGTTTTGCGCCCAACGCCACCGAGCTGCGTCAGTTCCTCCATCGAGCGAGGCACCTGGCCACCATGCCGGTCAACAATCGCCTGCGACGCGGTCTTAATGCTCTTGGCCTTATTTCGGAAAAAGCCCGTGCTCTTGATCGCATTTTCAAGCTCCGGAAGCGACGCCTTCGCGAAATCCGCCGCGGAGCGATATTTCTTGAACAGGTCAGGGGTAACGAGATTGACGCGTTTGTCGGTGCATTGTGCCGAAAGGATGGTCGCGACGAGCAATTCCAGTGGGTTGGAGTGATCCAGCTCGCAGTGCGCATTTGGATACGCCGCTTTGAGTGCGGCAATAATCTTCCTGACGCGGGCAGCCGGGGCTTCTTTGGTCTCGCGAGCCATGGTCGTGAAGGCTATAGCAAGGATCAGACGGCTACCCAAATCCCGAAGTCCGAGATCTGAATGCCGAAAGAAATCTCACTTGTTTGGTTCCGGGGCGCTCTGGCTGGCTGCGGTGTTTTTGCCGAAGACTTTCGTACTGCTCATGCTGTCGGGCAGGAAGCGATCGAATTTTCCGAATGCCCAACCCAACCCCAGCAACAGCAACACTATCAGGAAGGTATACAATTTCCACGGACGTTTCTTTTCAGCAAAGGGATCAGCCATGTCACGGGAAGCGCCTGGGGGTAGGGTGGCGACTCGCGTCAGCGATGCGCCGAAAGGCACATTGATTTTCGCCTTGGCGTTGACAGCCCAGCCGTTGGCATCGAGGATCGGACCGAGGTTGCGTTTGCGCAGTTTCAACCACGCCAGCAGCATTGAAGGTCCGGAAATGATCAGAATGATGGCCAGCACTCCCAGAGGCATCAGTCCTTTGAGGTTCAGGAAGCCGGTCACCATACCGCCAATCATGCCGCCGAGGCCCGCTGCGCCGACACCTAACGCGGCTACCAAACCGGGATCGACCTTTTTGGGTTGCGCCGCCGCCGCCGGTGCCTGTGCGGTGAGTGCTGCCTGCTCCACCTTGGCCGCCGCGAGAGCGAGCCGCGTCGTGGCCGCATCGTCAGCGCTCGCGGCGCGCTTTGCAATCTGTTCCTGGATCATGCGGGCCGCCTTTTTATAAGGAGCCCAAAAGGCCTGACGAATGCTGATGGGGTTATCGACGATTTTGGTAATCGTCGCATCCCAGTCGCGCCCTTTGCGGTCGTAGAAAAGGCCATTACGGCCCACCATCAGGTTATCGGAATCTCCATTCGTAAACGCGGCGACCATTTGTGTCTTCTCGCCGGTACCTTTGCGGTAGCAGTCGCAATACGCCAGATAGGTACCCGCCAGGCTCGCCATAATGGCGTGCTTGGCCGGGTCGGCGACGCCAATGCAAAGGTCGCAACTGCGTTGGTCCAGGTACAGTGTTCCCGACTGGAAAATGGCCTTTTCTTTTCGCCGAAAAAAATCCCGAAACGAAACGAAGTTGTTCAGCAATTTAAACAAATCGCGGTGATAACGAATTAACCGATCGACGGCCTCGATCGCGTTGGCTTGGGGTTCCAACGCCTTGTCTTCAGCGATTAACCCGGTCAGGGTTTCTTTGCCCTTGCCGGCCAGGATCTCGCGGATTCTAGCCAGACCCAGTTTCTCCACCAAGGCGCCAGCCTTGGCGGCGATCCACTGCTCAAAGGGTGCAAACCGGGCACAGATTGCTTGCCAGTCGCTCTCGCTCAGCGAGGGTTTCGCTCCTAATACGGGCTGCACGACCGCAGCAGAAAACTTCGCCACGGCATCCGCCCAGCCGGGGTTCAAACCTTCGGTTAAGGGCAACGGCTTGTCGGGGGCCACCTGGGCCAGCGGAAATCCGGCAATTTCTGCCGATCTCAGCGTGAGGTCCTTTCCAGAAAAAACGAGATACTCCTTTTCCTCGCGGTTCAATGCGTTGATCGCCCGCGGATCAAAAGCCGCCAAACGACACCTCGTGAAATAATCATCTACCTTCGTCTTAACGGCGGTGAACGTCGAGGCCGCTGCCGCGGTGACATCTTTCAAGGGCAGGATCGTCGAGTCCGTTTCCGATTGTTTCCACCAATCGGAATAAGCCTGTGCCTCCGCAAAGAACAAGTCGACCTTGGCCTGGTTTATGCCCGGTTTACCGCTGCGATCTTTTTCTGGCCCAAGACACAGAATGATATCATTGATGAGCGCACGGGTTGCGTCGTCTCTGCCCGATTCCACCGGGATGATCCCGTCACCGTTGAACTGAGTTTGCGCAAAAATCTTCGCGGTGTCCGCTGTGTCTTCGAGGGTAATAACAGTGGCATCCCTTTTGCCCAGATTCGCGAGGATCTGCTGCGCGGAAGCGAGCAGTTGCTTGCCTTCGGCTGTGGCTTCACTGATCGCGCTAAGCGGCAGTTCGGGCGAGCCTTTGAGCAAGTCATGAGGATTTTTCAGACAGGTACCGGCCCACTTGACCGCCGCAATCAACTCCGGCGCCCGAATGCGCCCGTCCTTGTCCGTATCAATGAGCGCCAATGTCTTTTCATCGAATTCCAAACCGGTTGTCGGACATGCCAGGGCGACCCATAACTTCTGGTCCAATTGGTCCAGATTCATCAGGTCGGTGCCGGATTCGAGTTTGACCTGATCAAAACCGCCGGCGCGGAAGAACTTCCAGGTATGATTGGATGCCATGGCGTGTGGAGGTTGATGGTTTAGTGAGTGCTCAGCGATGCTGAGAAATTCGAGCCTGAAAACGAACCGACGATTTTTAGCTGCTACGACCGCCCGCGGTCCTCGGCCGCACTGTTAACAAACTTAAGTGGGCAATTCCCGCTGAACCCAGGCGGTGGCGTGCTGCGTCAGCTCAGCGGAGTTCTTCAGGTTGAGTTTGCGCTTTATCTGCTCGCGATAATATTCAATGGTCTTGATGCTCAGGTGAAGTTCCTGGGCAATCTCGCTGGTCTTTTTCCACCGGCCAATGAGCTGAAACACCTCCAACTCGCGATCGCTCAGACCTTTGACCGGCGATTCCTGGATGTCGGTCTTACCTCGAATTTGTTGTTGCAACATCTTCGCGGCTAATGCCTCGCTGACATAGATGTTCCCGCTGAGGACGCGCCGGATGGCAGCAATGATTTTATCCAGGGCTTCCTGTTTCATCAGATAACCCAAAGCCCCGGCACGAAATGCGATTTCCGCATAGATCGATTCGTCGTGAGCGCTGACGACGAGCACCGGTAATCCCGAATATTGCGCTTTGATATTGCGCATCAACTCCAGTCCGCTGCTGTCTTTGAGCGAAATATCCGCTATAACCAGGTCCGGTTTGAGTTTATCGATTGCGCTGAGGGCGTTTGAGGCGTTTTCCTCTTCGCCGCAAACGACCATGTCGGCTTGGCGATTGATGAGTTGCGCAATTCCGTAACGGACGACTGCGTGATCGTCGACCAGGAGTATGCGCGTTCGGGTATCCTCAACACGATTGGATTTGGCTTGGGCCATGGTTTCTCAATTCAGTTGCTCCCTGCGACTCGCCATCGACGCCAACAAATCTTCGCTTGTGCGGCTCGGCCGCAGGGGCATGCGTCAGGTCGGATTGTGCAATAGACCGGTGCGCCGTGCAATCTAATACGGCAACATTTCCGCCAGGGATTTTCCTGCACCAAAACCCTGGAACCTGCCAAATCGAACACTCTGCTGCAGGCGACACGCCATGCTATGAGTTGTGCCTCCCTTGACTGGTATTGATTCGCCACTAGACTCAGCCTATGTATTTTGCTGACGAAGTTTAACGGACGGCGTTTTGCGGTTAGCTCATGAAAAAGCCGTCGTTATTAATCATTTTCCTTACCGTCTTTATCGATCTGATTGGGTTCGGTATCGTCGTCCCGTTTGTGCCGCTCTTTGGCCGCCACTTTGGCGCTCACGGATTACTCATCGGCGTCATTATCGCCTCCTTTTCGGCGATGCAATTCATCTTCTCGCCGATTTGGGGACGACTCTCCGACCGCTATGGTCGACGTCCTATACTCCTTCTGAGCACAGCCGGCGCGGCTGGTTCTTATGTCTTGTTCGCCTTCAGTTGCAGCCTCGAGAACCACGCTGCGGCGATTTGGTGGATGATTCTGTCGCGAGGCTTCGCCGGGCTGTGCGGCGGTAACATCACGGTCGCTCAGGCCTACATAGCCGATATCACCCCGCCTGACCAGCGGTCTCGCCGCATGGGGTTGATAGGGATGGCGTTCGGGCTCGGTTTTATTTTTGGCCCGGCCCTCGGTGGCATTACCCTAAAACACCTGGGGAATACGGGTCCCGGTTGGACCGCTGCTGCGTTATGCGCGATAAATTTCTTCCTGGCCTTTTTCATCCTGCCGGAAAGCCGACAGGCCAGTTCGCAACCAATCACTCCACGCCCGCATCTGCATCAATGGATGCATACATTGACCCAGCCTAAAATCGGGCTGCTGGTCGTTGTTTTTTTCCTGGCCACGTTTTGCTTCAGCTGGTTTGAGAGCACGCTTCCCCTGATTGTTAGCGATAATTTCCATCTGAATATTCAACGCGACGAAACTTCAGCCTCCACCGTCGCTTATCTGTTTGTGTTTTGCGGTCTCATCGGCGCGACCGTCCAGGGCGGAGCGATTGGACGCATGGTGAAAAAATTCGGCGAACCCAAGTTGATCGGGATCAGCCTGGTGCTTACAGGGATCAGCCTGGCGTTGCTGCCATTCATCAGCGGGTCGGCTGAGCTCTCCTGGGGAGTCCTCCTGCGTCCCGAAGGACGTTCATGGCTAGCCATGCTCGGTGGTTTGGCGCTGCTCTCTGTTGGCTCGAGCCTCACGAGGCCACCACTGTTTGGCCTGCTTTCCAACCTCACGGCCCATCATGAACAGGGCGCCAACATCGGTGTCGCCCAGGGCGCCGGCAGCCTGGCGCGCATTTTAGGCCCGATCTTTGCCACCGGCTTGCTTCCCGTTTCCCCGGCTTTACCGTACTTAACCTGCACTGGTATCTTGCTGGTTACCGCACTACTCCTGGCACGCAGTTTCCATGGCGAAGTTTTGCCCGGGAATGTCGCCGGGGCCCAACCGTTGGCCGAGTGAGCAGTCGCCTTTAGCGTCCCCCTCGACTAGACTCCTTTCTATGTGCCACGCGAGGAAGAACATTATCATCGCCTCTGTATTCGTACTCCTTCTTTTTCAAGCGATCTCCGTTCGGGCCGAGGATTGGCCGCAATGGCTCGGACCCAACCGGGATTCGATTTGGCGCGAATCAGGAATTCTCGAGAAGTTCCCGACCGAAGGCCCGCCGGTGCGTTGGCGCGCGCCAATCGGGGCGGGTTATTCAGGACCAATCGTTGCCAAAGGCCGTGTTTACCTGACCGACCGGCGCCTGGCTCAGGATGCAAGCAATCCGGCCGATGCCTTCCAACGAAGCTCTGTTCGTGGGTTCGAGGAAGTGCTCTGTTTTGACGAGACCGAAGGAAAGCTCCTCTGGAAACGCGAGTATGAATGTCCCTACACAGTCAGCTATCCGGCTGGTCCACGTGTGGCTCCGTTGGTGCATAAGAGCAAGGTCTACACACTGGGTGCCGAGGGCAACCTCTTTTGTCTCGACGTTAAGGGAGGTGAGATCATTTGGTCGCGGGATCTCAAAAAGGATTTCAACGTCAAAACGCCAATGTGGGGATTTGCCGCCCATCCTCTCGTCGATGGCGATCGCCTGATCTGCCTGATTGGCGGCGCGCGAACTACGGTCGTAGCCCTCGATAAAAATACCGGCAAAGAGATCTGGCGCGCCTTGAGCGCCGATGAGCCTGGGTACAGTTCGCCGGTGATCGTTGAAGCCGGCGGCAAGCATCAGCTGATCGTTTTTCACGCGGAGGCAGTGAATTCCCTGAATCCTGAAACCGGCCAACTCTATTGGTCGGTCCCTTTCAAATCCAATTCGGGTCTTAGTGTCGCCACGCCGCGAAAAATTGGAGACTATCTGTTCTTCACAAGCTTTTACAACGGCTCACTTGTGGTGCGGCTCGATTCGACTAAACCCGATGCTGCCCTGGTGTGGCGCACACAGAAGGCCAGCGAAAAGGATACAACTCATTTGAACTCCATTCTTTGCACTCCGTTTGCGCAGGATGGCTACATTTATGGCGTTTGCAGCTACGGCCAACTGCGTTGCCTGAAAGCCGATACGGGCGACCGTGTTTGGGAAACGCTCAAGGCGACCACAACCGGTGAGCCGGTGCGCTGGGCCAATGCATTTATCGTCAAGAACCAGGAACGGTTCTTTCTCTTCAATGAAAAGGGAGATTTGATTATTGCCAGGCTTAGCCCGTCGGGATACGACGAACTCAGCCGGGCGCATTTACTTGAACCCACGAACAAGGACTGCGGCCGCCCGGTGGTATGGTCGCATCCGGCCTTCGCTGACCGTTGCTGCTTTGCACGCAATGATAGAGAACTGATATGCGTCGACCTCGCCCTAAGGA
This sequence comes from Candidatus Limnocylindrales bacterium, assembly GCA_035495315.1. GTDB lineage: Bacteria > Verrucomicrobiota > Verrucomicrobiia > Limisphaerales > UBA8199 > DATJGF01. The sequence continues at coordinate 70,056 of DATJGF010000044.1, read as the reverse complement.
AATGACCTGACATGGTCGTCGCTGCAGGTTGGTGGCAGTGGGGGTATAGTACGCGCTGAGAGACACGTGATACGTGAAACGTAAAACGTGAGACGTGAAACGCAAACGTCAGGACGGTGGCGAGATAGGAGGAGGAGTTCGGTGTCGAATATAAATATCGGGACCAGCGGATGGTCGTACAAAAGCTGGGAAAAATGCTTTTATCCTGAGGATGTTCCCAAAAGCCGGCATCTCGAATTCTACGCTACCCAGTTTTCCACGGTGGAAATCAATGCAACCTTTTATCGGCTTCCTTCTCCTAACATGGTCCAAGGCTGGAAAACGAAGGCGGCTCCGGGCTTCATCTATGCCGTTAAAGGCAGTCGGTTCATTACCCATATGAAGAAGCTGGCGAATCTTAATGGAGCATTGGACAAGTTTTTTGATCGCATCGAGCCTATGAAGCGGCGAATTGGTGCTATTCTGTGGCAGTTGCCTCCGATCCTGCGCAAGGACCTCTCACGCCTGGACGCCTTTATGCGTCTATTGCCGCGACGTTACCACCACGCGATTGAGTTTCGTCATCCCTCCTGGGTCGACGAGGAGGTATTCCATCTGCTGCGAAATCATCGCGCGGCCCACGTCTCGTTAAGTTCACTGGCCATGCCGACGAACCTGACTGTGACAAGCGACCTGGTTTACATTCGATTTCACGGACTGGAAGGTGGTGCAGCCCATGATTACACGCGCGACGAGCTTAAGCCCTGGGCAGCGCATATTCGAAGACAGGCGGAGGCAGGCAAAACCGTGTATGCCTTTTTCAATAACGACGCGAATGTCCGGGCGCCTTACAATGCCCAGTTGCTGATCGAGATGGTCACCAACCGGGCGAGAAACGAGGCGCCAGCCGCCAAACTGGCTTTGACAGAAAAATAGCCGGACGGAAAAACCAAATCTTCCTGTCCGTCAATCTTTCTATTGCCGCGTACTTCACATTTTTGTTCCCAACCGCGCGAGCAACTTTGGATGAATGCCCCCAAAGCCGCCGTTGCTGAACACGACAATGACGTCGCCGCCCTGCGCCTGCTGCCCCAAATGTGATACGATCGCATCCGCGTCTGCTAAATAGGCCGCGATCTTCCCGCCGGTCTTCAGGTCCGCCATCAGCCGTTCAGGGTCGAGGCGTTCAGTGGGCGCCAGCAATTCCAGCCGGGCCACTTGCGACACAATTACTGCGTCCGCATCGGCAAACGAATCGGCCAATTCGGACTGAAACACGTTGCGCCGGGTTGTATTCGAGCGCGGTTCGAAAACCGCCCACATTTTTTGTTTGGGGAAACGGATGCGAAGAGCCCTTAAGGTTTCTCGAATCGCTGTCGGATGATGCCCAAAATCGTCGACTACCGTCACACCGCCGGCAATGCCGCGAATTTCCATCCGTCGTTTGATGCCTTTAAATGTGTCGAACGCCGCCTGGATCTGATGATTTTTCAAGCCGCAATGTTTCGCACAGGCCACGACGGCGAGCGCGTTCCGCACGTTCAGTTCACCGACTAAATTCGTGTGGAACTTGAAGCTGGGGATCTCAAACTCGGTCGCCGTTGGTCCATACCGAATATTGAACGCCTCGACGGCATTGGTCTCGCCCAGGCCGAACCGCTTCACCGGGCAATGGGTGACGTTCAACAGTTCCGATAGGTTCAAGTCGTCGCCGTTGCCCAGCAACAGACCGTTGCGCGGGATCAGCCGGATGAAATGCCGGAATGAGTTTTTAATTGCCTCCAGGTCGGGAAAGATATCGGCGTGATCGAATTCGACGTTGTTGATGATCGCGACCTCCGGCAGGTAATGGATAAACTTGCTCCGCTTGTCGAAGAAAGCGGTGTCGTATTCGTCGCCCTCGATAATGAACCATGCGCTATCGGTAAACCGCGCGCCTTGCCCCAGATTATTGGGGATGCCGCCAATCAGATAACTCGGGTTCAGGCCGTTGTGCTCGAAAACCCAGGCCAGCAGCGAAGTCGTCGTGGTCTTCCCATGCGTCCCTGCAACCACCAACGAACGTTTGCCGCGAATGAAAAAATGCTTTAGCAACTCCGGCAGCGAGCAATACGGCAGTTTGTGATCGAGGACAAACTCCGCTTCGGGGTTCCCCCGCGAGATTGCGTTACCAATCACCACCAGGTCGGGCTTATGCGCCAGGTTTGCCTCGGCGTACCCGCCCATTACCTCAATCTTCCGCTCGGCTAAAAACGTCGACATCGGCGGGTAAACGTTTTGATCGGAGCCGGTGACTTGGACTCCCTTTTCTTTCAACGCTGCAGCCGCCGATGCCATCGCGGTGCCGCAGACCCCAACAAAGTGAACCGACCGAATTTGCGAAAACATCGCGCCAATAATAGGCCGGTTGCGAGGGGTGAAAAAGGCAAAAGAACCTTTGTGTAAGAGACGAGATGACGAGGGCGCTCCAGCGTTTTGGAGTGCGCCAGTCCTCTGGTGTTTTTGATTTGCAAAGGCTATCCGAAAGCGCCAGAGGACTGGCGCACTCCAAAACCTGACGGACGTTGCTACGGTTGCAGTTTTCGTTCCAAAACTGACCCAACGAGAGCCGGGTTCGCTTTGCCTTTGCTCAGCTTCATCACCTGTCCCTTCAGAAAATTCAGCGCGGCAGTCTTGCCCGCTTTGTAATCGGCCACCGGCCCTGGATTTGCCGTAATCACCTGATCGCAGAATTGTTCGATCGCACCGGTATCGCTCACCTGGACCAGGCCTTTCTTCTCCACAATCGTTTTGGGCTTTTCACCGGTGGCGAACATCTCCGCAAAGACATCCTGCGCAATGCGCGTGCTGATCGTGCCGCTATCGACCAGCTCAAGGAGTTCAGGAATTGCCGGAGATTCGAACCTCAGTTCTTCGAGGCCAGTGCCCGTCTCCGTCATTTTCGCGCGCAAATTGTTAATGACCCAGTTTGCAACCGCCTTCGGATTTTTCGCCTCCTTTGCGACGCGTTCGAAGTAGTCGCCCAGCGGGCGGTCCCAGACAAAAGTTTGGGCATCGGCGGGGGGCAGTTGGTATTCCTGCATGAAACGACGCTTGCGAGCGAGTGGCAGCTCGACCACTCGTTTCGAAACACTACCCAGCCATGCCTCGGTCGGTTGAAATGGCATCAGGTCCGGCTCGGGAAAATAGCGGTAATCATGCGCGTGTTCTTTAGTGCGCATCTCTTCGGTGATCCCGCTTACATCATCCCAGCGACGCGTCGACTGGAGGAGTTTGCCCCCGCTTTTCAGCACCTCGATCTGGCGTGGAATCTCGTACTCCAGCGCCTTGCGCACCCCGCTGAAGCTGTTCATGTTCTTAATTTCGATCTTCGCCCCTAATTCCTGTTGTCCCTTCGGCCGGACGCTGACGTTCACGTCACAACGCACCATCCCCTTTTCCATGTCGCAATCACTCACGTCGCCATAAACCAGGATGTCTTTTAGCGCGTTGAGATACTCATAAGCCATATCCGCGCTCGTGATATCCGGCTCCGATACGATCTCCATCAGCGGCACTCCCGCCCGATTGAAATCCACGCCGCTGTTACGCTCAAAATGGGAATTTTTACCGACGTCTTCCTCGAGATGCGCGCGCGTAATCCGAACCCGCGAGAGTGAGCCGCCAAACTCAAAATCGACGTAGCCGTTCAGAGTGGATGGCTTATCATATTGCGTGATCTGATAGTTCTTCGGCATGTCCGGGTAGAAATAATTCTTCCGGTCGAATTTAGCGTAGGGGGCGACGGTGCAATTGAGCAGATAGCCGGTGAGGGCGGTCAGACACAACGCTTCCTCGTTGGCGACCGGCAGCACGCCGGGCAAGCCCAGGCAAACCGGACAGACATTGGTATTGGGAGGCGCGCCGAATTCGTTGGCGCAACCACACCACATCTTTGACTTCGTCTTGAGTTGGACGTGCGTCTCTAGGCCGATCACCGCTTCGTATTCCATTGCAGGATCAGTGTTACAGGTCCAAAGTCCAAAGTCCAAGGTCCAAAGTCCAAGGTCCTGCAGACCCAAAGGGCGAGCATGGGTTGTCGCACAATTCTCACGGGCCTGGCTCCGCCGACACTTTGTTGGTGAAATCCGGACTCCAAACGTAATAAGAGCAAACGAGCTGGGATGGGACAGACCAGGCCGCCCCCATCGCGGCGAAATTAAAACCCTTCAGGCACTCCCATTCTTTTTGGAACCGTTCCTTCCAAACCATTAAACGGACCGTGTGTTCCAACCGAAGCTGCAAGCGCCAGATCTGACTGGTTGGCGATCGGATTACAAATTCGACCCGCCGCCTGAACTCTGTAGGCGCGAAATTAGTAACGCATTGTGCCGGATAGTAGTAACGTCTCCAAAGCGGCAAACGGGCGGAATGCGGTCTTTTGGATTCCAGTGGCACCTCGATATGGCCAGGGTCCCAGAGGCTGAGGCGCGTCACATCCGGAGAGGTTAACCGGAAAACGATGAAATCCGTCCCACGTTGGTTGATCTGTTTAATCGGAATTAAAGTGAATGACGGAGGTGCATCGCTGTGGCCGCAGAGTAGCGCAAATATCGCGGCAGTCGCCCCCACAATACCGCCGTAACAGAGCAAGCGTTCGCGCCGCGGCGTCATCTGACCTTAGTACGAATCTAGCGTTGCGTCATTCATTACAACAAGACCCAAATAGCCTTGGAGGCCTCAACAAGTCACCTGTGCCCTCACCTAACACACCATGATTAAATGGCTTTTCGATAATCTGCAGACTTGACGTCCCCGCGGCGGTCAATTTGTTTCATGCATCGCATGGCGGCACCGGTTCGATTTTGGCACATCTCTAAAGGCGACCTCGATGGCTTTTTTGGCCTCTTTGTCGACAACCTCTTACAACTGCTGCTGATCTTTACTTTGTGTCCTTTGCTCTGCGGCATCAGTGCCGGCGAGGTCGTTGCCAAAATCTTGCCCGGCGCCGCATTCTCTATCCTCGTCGGCAATTTATATTTTGCCTGGCTGGCCTGGAAACTCGCCCGGCGCGAAAGCCGCGATGACGTTACCGCGATGCCATATGGGATCAATACCGTCAGTCTCTTCGCCTATATCGTCTTTATCATGGCGCCCATTTACCGGCAGACAAAAGATCCAGTCCTGGCCTGGAAGGCCGGACTTTTTGCGTGTTTTCTCAGCGGATTGATGGAGCTGGGGGGCGCATTTTTTGGAGCTGCTTTACGCCGTCACACTCCGCGAGCCGCACTGCTTTCCTCGTTGGCCGGCATAGCCATTACATTCATTTCGATGGGCTTCGTATTTCAAATCTTCGCGATGCCGGAACTGGGTCTGCTGCCAATGCTGCTCATTTTGGTGTGTTACGCCGCACGCTTGAAACTTCCGCTCGGCTTGCCTGCTGGCTTTGTCGCAGTGTTCATGGGCACCTTATTAGCCTGGGTTTTGCGCGCGGCAGGCGTCATTTCGCCGGCCCCGGCCAGCGAGGCAGCGGCACCGTCATTTCATGCGCCGCAATGGTCGGGTGACAGTGTGTTGGAATTTCTGTTTTCCAAAATCGGCTGGTCTTACATGGCGGTTATCTTCCCGATGGGGCTGTTCAACATAATCGGCTCGCTGCAATGCCTCGAAAGCGCCGAAGCCGCCGGCGACTCTTTTCCGACGCGCCGCTCACTGCTGGCCAATGGACTGGGGAGCATAGTCGCTGCGTGCCTCGGCAGTCCTTTCGCCACGACGCTTTATATCGGTCACCCCGGATGGAAAGCTCTCGGGGCCCGCTGGAGCTACTCGTGGCTCAACGGCGGCGTCATCTGCGCCGTCGCCCTTTTTGGGATCGTCGGGCAGGTGCTGCGTTTCATACCGCTGGAGGTCACCTTGGGGATTCTGTTGTGGATTGGGTTGGTAATCACAGCACAGGCTTTTCAGAGCAGCCCGCGACCTCACGCCCTGGCGGTGGCGGCCGGACTGATTCCCTCTTTAGCGGCATGGCTGCTCGTGCAGATTGAGACCTCCCTCCGCGTCGCCGGAACGGACTTGACCAGCACGGTCGATCGCTTTGCCCCGAATCTTCATGTGCGCGGCGTGATTGCCTTGAGTCAGGGCTTTCTGATCACCTCGATTATCTATGCCGCCGTCATGGCGTTTGTCATTGACCGCAAGTTCAAACACGCTGCCGCCTGGCTGGCCGCTGCGGCAATCTGCTCTGCAGTAGGGCTCATTCATGCGTACCAATTGAGCCCAAGCGGAGTGGAAAATCACTTCGCGTGGTTTACCGCAGCACCAGGGTTTGCCGTCGTCTACTTCGCCGGTGCGGCATTACTTTGGGTGGTTGGCTTGTTGGAAGGCCGCCCTGGTCACGTTCACAGTTCAGAGGAGACCGGAACATGAGGATACAAATTGAACAGGGACTTACCTTCTGTTTGAGACCCCAATGGTAAAAGTCAAAATCTGCGGCATTACCAACCTTGAAGATGCGTTCGCAGCGATTACCTGCGGCGCAGATGCGATAGGTTTTCTCGTTGGCCAGGTTCATCCTTCCCGGAGTGTTTTCATTTCTGCCGAAGTAGCCCGCGGGATCGCTGCGAAACTGCCGCCGTTTTGTTCGACTGTTTTGGTAACACACCTGAGCCGTCCCGCCGCAATTATGCAGGCAGCCCGCGTTGCGCGCGTGACGACTATTCAGTTGCATGGTGAAACCGAACCCGACGAAGCCGAGACGATTCGACGACGGCTCCCCAACGTTAAGGTTTATAAAGCCGTGCATGTCCTTGACGAACGCGCGCTCGCCGAGGCACGGAGATTCCTGGGCAAAGTGGACGGCATCGTTTTGGATACGGCCGTGAAGGAAACAGGGCAGGTCGGCGGGACCGGGCAACCGCACGATTGGCGTATTAGTAGACGAATAGTCCAATCGGTGAAATTGCCGGTGATTCTTGCTGGAGGCCTGAATCCCGGCAACGTTCGCCAGGCGATTCGCCTCGTACGGCCCTACGCGGTTGATGTTAATTCCGGCGTCAGCACCCCTGACGGTACCAAAGACATTCGCAAGCTCAGGCTTTTTATTGAACGCGCTAAGATCGTGGGTAAACACGCCAGGGCGGGGTCTTAAGCTATCTCTGCCTCGGTGCGCATCTTACGCCTTCGAATTCCAAACTTCGGCGTTTAGCGCTGATTCTCGAAGTTCAGCGTTCGAGGGGTTTGTGAGGTTCATCTGTTCAATGTCCTGCTCGTGTGAATCTATTTGGGAGATTCCCTGACTCCCTCTCACTTCAGCACGCTGACCTTGTCCTTACTGACCGAGATCTCTCTCGCACCGGGCACGATATCAAAAACATTCGTCGTCCCATCTGGCCAACGAACCCATAAACCGGTTGTTGGTTCTGGCGTGCCGAAAACTTGCACCGCGGCGTCCTGAGACCAATAACCACCGCCGGCATGGATCTCGCGCAACGGACCAGCCCGCTTGCCAAACATCGGCCTCAGTTGCGTTCCAATCCCATCCGGATTGCCGAGTGGCCCGGCCAGGCGGACCCTCAAGCCCGGTTTGGCGCTTGCGTTGTGAAACAGTCGCGTTTCGGCGCCGTTCTGCCCGATCGCGATATCGATTCGCCCATCTTCATCAAAATCGCAGACCGCCGCGCCCCGACCGTCGCCATAAACTGTCAATCCACTGATCTGCCCGGGCACTGCTTCAAAGTCTCCGCGTCCATTGCCGCGCACCAGGACACCTCTGCCCGCATCGCATCGGACCGCTTGCGGTTGAACCTCAAAGAAATTCTGCGCCACAAACAGGTCTTCATTTCCATCACCATCAAAATCAGCAACACAGATCCCAAATCCGGGTGAAAACTGAACCTCAGGAGGCAAGACCACCGGCTGAAATTTCCCTTTCCGATTCAGGAAAACGGTCGACGCGAGCCAAGGGGCGGCCAGCTTTGAGGCGGAGTTAAATTGATCGCCCAGGATTTCCGCAACGCCGGCTTTGTTGTAGGCGCCATATGTAGGAAATTTCGCGCTGACAAAAGGCAGCCCCAGCAGAATGTCGGGCCTCGCGCGTGTAGGAACTATCTTGCCCAGTTCTGAGTCATACTCGGCTTCAATAATATTGACTCCGTGCTCCCCCGTAAAATCGCCCCAGAAGAGCAGGGGAATGCCGGCGCGATTTTCCCCTTTATAATCCGCAACCAATGCCGGTCTTTCATAGCCGTCCGGCCCGCCGTTCAGGCCCCAGTTCGACGCCGCAATATCCAGCAAGCCGTCGCCGTCAAAATCTCCCACGGTGACTCCGTTCCACCATCCGACGTAGCGCTCGAGGCCGAGTTCTGCCGTCGCGTCGCGGAGCTGTCCTTGTTCGTTCAAAAACACGCGGATGGGGCCCCACTCACAGGCCAGTATCAGGTCCGGCCATCCATTCCCATCCAAGTCGGAAAATATTGCGCCGGTCACCAAGCCAAGGTTTGCGAGCTTCACCGTGTTGGTCAGGTCGAGCGAAAACTTTCCATTTTTCTGCTCGAACAACAGCGAGGTAGCAGGAGCGGGCCATTTACCGGGAACACACCTGCCACCAACAAAGAGGTCGAGCTGTCCGCTGCCGTGCGCGTCTGCCAGGGACAGCGGTCCCGAGCTGGACTCCTGGCCGGCAAAGGTTGCTGACACGTTGCCGCTCTTTAAGTCATAACTCTGCAGCAGCGACCCGGAGGCTTGACCATCTTCGTAATTGCTCGCACCCACAAGGACAACCGTGTTTGTGCCATGCTCGCCCTGGGCAACTCCCACCGCGCACGTTTGGTCGCGCGTGACAGGGATCGCTGCGACCGCATTAGTCTGCAGCACAAAACCACCTTTCCCGTCGCTGTGATAAACAGCCATTTGCCCGCCTTTACCACTGCCGATGATAAGATCCTCGTGCCCGTCGCGGTCGAAATCAAACCAGGTGATGCCAGGCCCTGCCTGGCTCAATTTACGCGGCAACAGTGGTTGCCGAGCGAAATCGTCAAACGGATCATCATGGTGGACGTGGTGAAGGCGGTCCGTGAAATCCTCAAACAAGAGCTTTGTCGCATCGAGATGTTCAGGTCGAGTCGCAGCAGGCGGTGTTGCCGGTTCCGCGATTTCGTAAAGGTAATTCGGCGCGGCGTCTTCGACACTCGATTCACGACCTGAACGCCAATGAACGTTCAGTCGCAGAGGCGCGCGCGGCATGGGAGAAGACTTTCCATGAAATTGTGACCAGATCTTCCGCAAAGGTTCAGTGGGATTGGCCGCAAAGACACGGATCGGCTCGTCACTGCTGAGATAACGTCCACCCGCGCAGATTTCCTGGGCTTGAACGAACCTCAGTGGCTGCGCTCCCGAGTCGGCCGGTAATTCGGCAACCAATTCAACCCTGGCGCCAATTCCGTGGGTGTTGGGCGGTGTGCCCTTGAGTCTCACGGTTATTCGGGGAGCCGAGTTGTTGTTTCGATAAAGTCCGGCGACGCCGTTCAAACTGTTTACTACCACATCGAGGTCGCCGTCGTTGTCCAGGTCCGCGAAGGCCATTCCCTGGCTGACGCCGGTCTGATTAAAGTTCCAAGCGGCGGCTGCATCTTCAAAGGTCAGATCGCCGCGGTTTCGAAACGCCTGCTTGGGTTGCATCATTTTCGGGTAGAGCAACAGCTTCATCGGTACCTTTTCCCGCGGCCACGGGCCCTTAGAACGGATCATCGCTTCGGCATCCAGGTCCTGCGTATCAAAATAATGGCTGGTAGTGCAGAGGAGATCCTCGTAACCGTCCAGGTCCACATCGAGGAACGCGCCTACCCAGGTCCACTCAGTTGTGGGCAAGCCGGCAAAGGGAGCAATATCCGCAAAGGTGCCATCGCCCCGATTCAGTTGCAGCGCGTTGCGGTCGAATTGCGGCCGGTTTGTATATATCCCAACCGGCGAGACATAAGGTGCCGTCTCGGCCAGTTGCATTAAGCGGCGCACGTGATGGCTGCTCAGCATGTCCGCGACGAATAAATCGAAGTGGCCGTCGCGATTAACATCGGCAACGTCAATGCACATGGAAAATGAAGGAGTATGGCGAAGCGTCAGGGGTGCGGCAGCGCGGAATCGTCCATGACCATCGTTCATCCAGATCTTGTCCTCGGTTTGGAAATCGTTGCAGACGTAAAGATCAGGGGCGCCGTCGCCATTCAGGTCCCTGCACACGACAGTTAGTCCCCAATCCATAGGAGGCTTCTGCAACGGTTGGCCGCGTTCATCCAGGAACATGCCGTTGGTCCACGACACCGGCGTGAAATGGCCATGTCCGTCGTTCTGGTAAAGGAAATCGGGCTCGCCCATCTCGAAGAGCCGCCCCTCGGGAGACACCTCGAGTCGATCCCGGTCTTCCGGCCGCACCATGATCCGGTTGCCTTCCTTCAGGATGAAGTACCCCGAACTGCGGACCGTATCGGTGCGATAATTCGCGACGTACAGGTCAAGGTCCCCATCGCCATCGATGTCTGCCAGCGCCAAGGTCGTCGCGCCGTATTTGCGAACCAGTCCACTGTTGTTTGATTCAGTAAAATGACCTTTGCCATCGTTAATAAATAGGCGCGTGCCGGTTCCGATACCGTTGACGAGCAGATCCAAATCACCGTCGCCATCGACATCCACTAAAGCGGCGCCAGTCGAAAACTGGCCTTCACATCCCACACCGGCTTTCTCGGTGATATCCTCAAAACGCCAGTTCCCGAGATTTCGGTAGAGCACGTTATGATTTTCCAAGCCGCAAAGGTAAATATCACACCAGCCGTCGCCATCAACATCACCCAGGGCGACGCCGGAGCCGTTGAGACGGATTTGGTTCTCTGCTGCCCGCGCGTCGCTCAAAATATTCGTGAAGTAGACACCCGTCTCGCTCGCCGGCATGAGCGTGAAACCTGGTTTGCCTTCGACGGAAAAAGTCAGCGCTGCCGCACGGCCATAGGGTCTCGTTTCCCATTTTAGTTCTGCCCCAATGGCAGAATCGGAGAGCCAAATGAGAGCGGAACCCAAAACCAGTCGGAGCAATTTCACCCTCATAACGTTTTCACCATCAAGCGAAAGGAGAGGTCAAGCGGCCTGGCGCGGCGCGGATCGGAGGTCGACGGGTTCGGTTGCAGGAAATTGACTTGCTACGATTGAAAAATTATCAGGCACGCGCGCGACTACTGATAGCCGATTGATTCCCGTTCAGCAAGCCATCGCCGTCAGGCAAATCGTTCCGATTTTCAATAACCGCCCGGATTATGCCAAGAAACGGTGAGTTTTTTGGACATACCTGCGTTCAAATCCTGGATATGAACTCGGAATCGCATTATAATTCCCACAAGCCCCGAGTCTGTCGCAAGAGTAGTCGCTTACTCGTCCTGCAGCAGTTCAAATTGAACTGTAGCGAGGTTGTGCGACAACGATCCTTTTCCCCTCTCCTCCTCTGGAGGAGAGGGCAGGGGAGAGGAGGCCAAACTTCTCCTGAAACCGTTATAGCTCGACCGAGAAACAAGTACCTCGCTTGGGTTTTTTCGGGCATGGGCCTTTTTTCCCTGGTTTGGTTTTTGGTCCGAGTCATTCCTAAGCCTAGCCGTGCCGCCTATCCCTGCCAGCGCGTCGCCTTCCCGGTCGCGAGCAGTTTTGTTATTTGGGTCGCCGCACTGCTTGGCTCGACGTTCGCCTGGCGCAAGACGCGAACTCGAAATGTGCGTTGGTGGCGAGCGCTCTTATGGGGGGCAGCCGCTGTTGCTTGCGCTGCGCTGGTTGTCGCCAGTCTGCCATCGTGGCGCGCCGTGGCCGGGAACCCACCGCACGGACCGCTCGGCGTTGCCAAAGGCATTTTCCCCGGACGCGTCGTTTGGATCCACGCTCCGCAGGCGACCAGTTGGACCGGCTACAGCTCTTCCGAACCTTGGTGGCAAACCAATCATACCGATCTCGCCGTGGTCGAAGCGATGGTGTCCAAAGCCATTCAATCCGTCGGCGGTGGCAACTCGGACGCCGCTGCTTGGGACGCGATTTTCAAATACTTCAACCAGAACCATGGCAAGGGACCGCGCGGTTACCAGGCCGGAGAAAAAATTGCGATTAAGATTAATCTAACCACCTGCAATGCCCGATCAGGCACCGGCACGGTCGCCATCAATACGACTTATGAAAAGCAGGTGTCGATTATGAACACGATCGACAACTCGCCTCAGATGCTGCTCAGCTTGCTCCGGCACCTCGTTTATACCGTCGGCGTCAACCAGACTAATATTAGTCTGGGCGATCCAACCGGGAACTTCCCTCGCTACATGTGGAACATGCTCCACCCGGAGTTTCCCAACGTTCATTACTTTGATAATTACGGCGGCGCGGGACGCCAGCGGACAGTCTTCTCTTCAGCACAGTTCAACTGGAGCACAACCAATGCGGTTGGGAAAGTGCAGGATTACGTCCCGGTTCCGCTTGCCGAAGCCGATTACTTGATCAATTTCGCCATTCTGAAGGGCCATAGCGTCGGTGTTACACTCGTCGGCAAGAATTTATATGGGTCGCTCCTACGATGTCCCGATGGTTTTTATCGCGATGCTAATGGCCCAAACCAGGGCGGTAACCTCAATTACGTCAGCATGCACGCCAGCACACCCGACCCAAGTTTGCCAGGCACGCCCGGAATGGGGCATTACCGCGCGATTGTGGACTTGCTTGGCCATCCGTCCCTCGGCGGCAAGACGTTGCTCTGCCTCGTCGATGGACTGTTTGCAGGTTATTTTTGGGATTCACACCCCTTTAAGTGGAACATGGCTCCTTTTAATGGTAACTGGCCATCGAGCCTCTTCGCTTCGCAAGATCCCGTCGCGATTGATTCCGTCTGTTATGACTTCCTGCTCAACGAATGGCCGAATGTGGTGAATAACGGCAGTACCACCGCGGGCAACGGGCTGCAGGGTGGTGCGGAGGATTATCTGCACGAAGCCGCATTAGCCGATCATCCACCTTCCGGAACCTTTTACGACCCCGGCAAGACAGGTATCCGGCTTGCCAGCCTGGGCGTCCACGAGCATTGGAATAACCCTATCGACAAACAATACAGCCGTAACCTTGGCTTGAACCAGGGAATTGAATTGGTGCCGCTAACGGTGACGCGACCCGATCCAACGCTGGCCATCAGCAAGTCAAATGAGCAGTTGGTCCTTTCGTGGCAGGCGTCACTTACGGGGTTCCGGCTGCAGAGCGCAACAAATCTCTCTGGACCGAATAGCTGGTCGGATGTGCTGTCGCCCCCGGCGTTTTTCCAGGGGCGTAACGTCGTTACCAACGATGGTGCCGGTACAACGCTGTTTTACAGGTTAATTAAGTGAGAGGTCCCGAGCGGGCGATTGTCTGGCCGGAGTCGATCGCTAAGCACGGGACCCTATGCGGAACTATGGTGAGGTGCTAATCCCGATCGACAAGCGGCTTTGCTTTTTGGGTAACCAAGGACCCGGGCCGGAAGAAACAACACCGCTCGGAGGAACGCAAAGACCGCTTCCAAGGTGATACCGACGAGGCGCAGCGGGAGGGATATCAGCCAAACGAACGGCAAGAGCATAAGTGCCAGAAGCGCCAGCGGCCAGCAAAGCACGCATAAGATGCACCAGCCAATAAAGAGAATCAGAGCCTTCATGATTTAAATTCAAACTGATTTACCGCAGTCTCTCAAAAGGACACAAATGATTGTCCAAAGGTTTCAATTCTTTAACGTCTGTAGCTGTAGGCGTCTCGCCTGCCGTAGAGCCGGGCATCCTGCCCGACGGATTACGGATCACTAAACCCCTTCACTTCAGCACCTTGAACGTTCTTAAGCGCAGTGACGTCCGACCCGGGCGGTAAGATGCCGCCCTCTTCGTCAGGCGAGACGCCTCAGGTTACGGCGCAATGGAGCGACCATCCTGACGGGCGGATTCGAGACAGGCGCAAGCGACCTTCTGAGTTTTCAACGCGATCTCACGCCAGGCTGCATTGAGACTTCCTGAAAGTGACTGGTTGGAGAAGTTCCGAAACAGGTTGGATTCCTGGGCGTTCGAATCGCCATGGCTATGTTCGCTAACCGCGAAGGACTTTATAGTGGGCTGCATCCGGAAATCACACCCCTTCACATGAAATTCGGTTTTCTGCGTTTGAAAGCGCAATTCTGATCCGGCAAACGGCAACACGAAATCATCTAATTCAAGATAACCTTGGTCCCCGCTGATTTTTGCCCACTGTTGATTGGCTGCGATGAATGAGCAATAGAAACTCGCTGATACTTCCTGGTCGAAGAGCAGTTCGCTGCAGAAATCGGTCGGCACGGGCAACTGGCTGTCTGGGCGGGCGAACTGCGATACGATACTGCCCGTCACCTTCCGTGGCATCTGCCAGTCCATGAGCCAGAGCGCAAAGCGGATGCAGTACCACCCCAGGTCGCCCAGGCAGCCCATTGGTTCGAGATCGCCGTTAGTGCGAATATTACTGCTGAAGAACTCCGGCGTTGAGCCGAACGTGAAGGCAGAGGTGATGCGTTTTATCCTGCCAACGCCATCGGCGCTTTTCAGCACGTCGCGTATTGCCTCCAGTCGCCGGCTATGCATGAACATCACACCGTCCATGAATTGCACGTTGTGCTCCCTGCAGGCCTTAAGCATTTCTTCCAAATCACTCACCGTTCCCGCGCACGGTTTTTCGCACACTATATGCTTACCCGCAGCAGCCGCTTTGAGCACCCATTCCTTGCGAACTCCGGTGGGTAAAGGAATATAGACGGCGTCGACTTCTGGAGAAGCAATCACATCCGCATAGGAGGCAAAAGCGTTGGGCCTCTTATCCATCGGCGCTTCGGCCTGGCATTGGTCTATAAATTGTTGAGACCGCTTGAGGTCCCGGCTGCCGACCGCCGTGACAGTCGCGTTCCCGGAATTCCAAATCCCCTTCCAGTTCTTTTGCGCGATATTCGCCGCGCCCAATATCCCAAAGCGAAGTTTGGTTGTGCTCATCTTAGATTTGAACTTCGTGTGTTTGCATTTGAATTCTGCCAAATGCAAGCGCACTCTTGCATCTATATGAATCCCCACGAATTTCGTTCGGCTGGCGACTCCGCCCTCACTTCCCGCCGTCAATTTCTGCAACAAGCTACCGGGTTGGCGGCCGGTGCCGCCGTTTTCAATGAGATTTCAGGCTCAGCTGCCGATAGTTCGGGGCCAAACACGCTGCCCACCGTTAAGCTCGGCGCGCACCAGGTCACGCGCCTCATTATCGGTGGCAATCCCATTTATGGCTATTCGCACTTCAACAAAATTCTAAGCCAGTATCAAACCGCCTGGCATACGCCCGAGCGTGTCATTGAGCTGCTCAAGCAGGCCGAAGCCAAAGGCATCAATACGTGGCAAAATAGTTATGCTGAACGGACACTTTCCGACCTCGAAAAGTACCGCGAAGCCGGCGGCAAAATGAATTGGCTTTGCCTGGGCAAGCCCGATTGGGATCAGAATCCGCAAGCGATTGAAGACGCGGCGCGGCACAAACCGATCGGGATCGCGCCACATGGGGCCTTAGGTGAGCGGCTCCATCGGCAGAACAAGCTCTCGGTGCTGACGGACCTGCTGAAACGAATTCGCGATACCGGGGTACTGGTCGGGCTTTCGGCCCATGACCCGGCTCTCGTTCAGCTCAGCGAAGAAAAGGGGTGGGATGTCGACTATTACATGTGCTGCCTGTACTACCTGACCCGGCCGCGCGACGAGTTTGCGGCATTGATGAACGGGGAATCGCCGGTTGGCGAGATTTATCTCGCCAGCGATCCGCCGCGGATGTTCAAAACCATTCAGACCGCGCGCAAACCTTGTCTTGCTTATAAAGTTCTCGCTGCCGGCCGCAAAGTGGAAAATGCCGCGCAGATCCGACAATGCTTTGAAACGGCGTTTACAAACATCAAGGCAACCGACGCGGTGATCGTAGGGATGTATCAACAACTCAACGATCAAGTCGCAGAGAATACGGCGATTGTGAAGGAGATTTGTTCGAAATAACCGAACATCGAACTTCGAAGTTCGAACGAGCATCTATTCGGCCCACGTTCGGCCTTCGATGTTGCGGCCGCTAGTGGTAGGGCCCGCTCGCCGAGCGGGCCGCAGTGAGCCGAGCGGGCCGCGCTGAGCCGAGTGGCCGCGGCCGCCAACAGAAACTTCTTTTTCCCGAAAAACTCGACCGGCTACAGTTTTGTTGAAACGGCTGTGGTTGTCAGGCTTTGTCGTCCCGAGCTGTTTTACCTCTGAATTTACTTCTTCTTGAACAAAATAATGTGCTGGCGCGGCAGCACGCGGATCGTTTCGATCCACTGCAGCGGCAGGACGGACATTTCCTTCTTCACCTGGGCTTCGGTCATTTTGTGGACCGGTTTAATCGGGACATTCGGATCCTCCGCGCGAAACTCAACAAACGCAACACGCCCGTTCGCTTTGAGCGCTCGGCAAATCGCCTGCATCATTTCGTATGGGAAGTCGAACTCATGGTAAACATCGACCATCACCACCATATCGACCGAGCCGGGCGGAAGCTTGGGGTCGGTTACCGTTCCCAGCACCGGAAGCACGTTGGTAATGCGAAGCTCTGCCATTTTGTTGGTTAGCAGCCCAATCATTTCCGGCTGAATATCCTCTGCAAGCACCTTGCCGGAAGGACCGACTTCCCTGGCCAGGCGGCGACTGAGATAACCGCTTCCGGCTCCGATATCGGCGACCACGTCGCCAGCCCGCAAATGTAATTGCTGGACCAGTTGGGAAGTGTGCTCTTCCTCCTCACGTTCCGGGCGTTCCAGCCAGTCGGCACCTTGGTGTCCCATCACATACGCGATTTCCCGGTCCATGTAGAATTTGCCGATGCCGTCCGGATCATGGACGCTGCGGAATTCGTAGCGATTGGTTGACGCAACGGCAGAATCGCGGCTTGATTCTGCACTGAAACCAGGCCAGCCGATCAAGCTAACGAGACCCGCAGCCGCCCATAGGATGCACGTTCTTACAGAAGCGCGGGCGTACAAATGGAGGAAAACAAATGGGCCTGAGCTTTTCTGCCCTGCTCGGAGGCAGCCGTAAGAACGTGGGATTCTGGATCGGCGTTGGTGATGTCGATGCACGACGTGGAGCGTCTCTGTTCAGGATGGTATGTAAAAAGGAATCCTAACCAGTGGTTCTCAGCGGTCGAGCTAAATTAGGTAGGACAAAAAGAAACGGCTGGCGGCGTATTCAGCGCAAGAAGAGCCATGCGCACTCGCCGACCAGCCGCTCAACTGGGGTCCTCCTGATCTCCAGCACCCCAGTCCCCGACACTTACCGATCCTTCCAAGGCGTCTTGGTCGATTGCCTGACGACCCAGCACTGCTAAACGCAAGAATTTATACCAGACGCGTCCCGGTGGCGTCTGTCAGGGAAAACCCGGATCGTTGTGTAAGGCTAAGCCCTACAAAATCGGGAAGGACAAGCTCTGCGAGTTCCCACTCAAGCTCCGCGACTCCCCACTCGAAATCGCAAGGTCCAGCTTTCGATGTTTTCTTTTGATTGGGGACTCGCGGAGCTCGTCCTTCCGAATCTTATTTCTTGTGCACCCAGGTAATGGCGATTGGCAGAAGTTCCTCCGGATCTTTTAGAGCCAGTTTCTCGCGAATGCGTGCCCGGTAAGTTTCCACCGTCTTAACACCTAATCTCAGCCGTATGGCGATTTGGCGGGTATTCAGTCCGCGCCCGGTGAGTTCAAAGACCTGCAACTCGCGATCCGCGAGCAATTCCGCGGGAGTGGCAGCTCTGGCTCGGCCCGGTGCGGCGAGGCGACCGAGAATGCGCGAAGCGACCTTGTCATTAAGATAGATTTGCCCTGCGAGCACGCGTCGAATAGCCAGGAGAATATTACGCGTAGCCTCTTGTTTGGTGATGTAGCCGCGGGCTCCTGCCCGAAGCGCGCGCTCCGCATAAAGCGACTCGTCATGCATCGATACGACCAGGGTGAGGAGCGCAGGCCAACGATCGTGAATATCCTTTATCAATTCGACACCATCGGAGCTTTTGAGCGTGATGTCGACGATCACCAGCTGCGGTCGTGAGCTTTTAATGAGTTGAAGGGCCTGATGCCGATCTTCGGCCTCGCCGCAAATAACGAGGTCAGCTTCGCGATGAATTATCTCGGCCAGACGTTCGCGTACCAGCGGATGATCATCCACCAGTAGAATGCGAACGTGCCTGCTTGCTCGACCAGCAGTGTCGGGTTGCTGGCTCATACCACCAGTTTTTACAGTGGCCCGCCCGGGACGCAACAGGAAACTATAGTACCCCCGCAAGGTCTGGGTCCAATTGACAGCCTGCCGCCGACGCTGCGGGCGCGGTAATCCATGATGTACAAACCCATGCCCGACCATTTGGAAGACTCGGTGGCTCTGGGCTCTGTGCCCGCACCGTCATCCTCGATGGTCAATTCGATTTGATCTCCGTTGGCCCGGAGGGCGATTTCAACAGTCCTGGCCTGGCCATGGCGGATAGAATTGTTGACGGCCTCCTGAGCAATGCGGTAGAGGTGAGTCGCCATCGCCTTGTTTTTAAGGCGTGGTATTTGCAGTGTCGTCAAACGGCAGTCTATTCGCGAACGTTGACTTGTCGTGTTGGCCAATTCTTCAAGCGCTGAAGCCAGACCCTCCGCCTCCAGCCGCACTGGGAAAAGACCACGCGCCAATTGGCGCGCCTCGGTAATCGACTGGTCCAAGTACGCCGCGATTCGGTGTGCAGTTTGAGCCTCCGAACGATCTTCTCGGGCCAATTGTTGTTCGAGCGAATTGGCGTCAAAGGCAAGGCTGACCAGTTGCTGACACAAGCCGTCATGGATTTCCTGACCGATGCGGGCCTGTTCTCGATCGCTGATTTCCAGGATCTGTCTTTCGAGACGCTGGCGTTCTGTAATGTTGGTGGCAACCCCAATATAGCCAGTCAATTTTTCATTAGAATCACGCGTCGGAGAGTAGCAACAAATAAAGGAGCTTGGGCCCAAATCCAACTGAGAGCTGAATTCTTCCCCTGCCAGGGCGCGACGCGACTGAAAGAGCATCTCTGGGAACCGGCCGTATGCCTTGGCTACGGTTTGGCCGACATGTTCGCCGGGTGAAACGCCGAGGGTATTAAGCGCCTGTCCATCTTCAAAGGTAATGATCCCGTGTTGGTCAACGGCAAAGAGGACGATCGGCACACCATTAATGATCGACTTTAAGCGAGCCTCGTTGGTTTTGCGTTCAGTGATATCGTAGCTCATGTGCAGTAAATGAGGCTGCCCATTGCTCACGAACGGGACCATATGAGCGTCCACCCAGACCGATTTGCCGAAGCGGGTGGTATCGCTGCATTCCATTGACAAATACCGTCCTTCCTTCAAAGCCGATTCCGCCAGGTTCAGCAGGCCTGATTGTTTCCAGCTTTCCAGCTGCCGGAAATTTCCCTCAAGGATTTTTTCAACGGTCCCGCCAGCGATCCGCGCAATCGCCTCATTGGCGAAAACACAATCGCCTGAGGCTTTATAGGCCACGATACCCATCGCTGAGGCAGCCAATATTTTTTGATTCAGATCGAGCGATTCCGCGAGGCGAGCCGATGTAGCCTTGTGCTGTTGGGCCTCGTTTTTCCATTGCGCGGTCCTTTGCTCGACCATGCTCGTCAACAGCCGGGTCATCCGGCTAAGTTCCGCGGCGAGCCAACCAGCCGCACAAAGGACCAAACAGCGTGACCAGACGTTCCACAGGCCGATCCACACTGGTTGAATCCGAATATCCGGCACGCTCCAATCGTGGGACATGACCACTGTGGCAGACAGTACCGCATGCAAGAGCGCTGCTCGCCGCCCCGCCCCCCAGCCGACAAACATCGTCCCGAGCATATAAAACAATGTAAAGCTCATGCTCAGCGGAGTCTTGTAATCGAGCAATCCCAACACGAGTGTATAGACCATACCGCCGGTCAGAACCGCTCCGGGCGGTAACTGCGCGAGCTTGGCTAAGAGGTTTGAGGTCGGAGACTTCATAGGCACAGGTTAGCCAGGATTCAGTCGAAAGTTAATGGCTTTCCGGGCGCTCTGAAATTACTGTGTCCGAGTGATCGCTTTGCTCGACTACGGTTCCGGCAATTTGCGCAGCGTCCATAAAGCGCTGCTGAAGGTCGGCGCTGACGTGCAGATTGCGCAAAGGCCTTCCGAGATGGCCGAGGCGCGCGCTGCTGTATTGCCGGGGGTAGGCGCCTTCGACGATTGCATTCACGCGCTGGAGCGGCAGGCACTATTCGAGGCGACGCGGCGTTTTATTCAGTCAGGGCGGCCATTTCTGGGGATTTGCGTCGGCTACCAGGCGCTGTTCGAAAAGAGCGAAGAATTCAACAGTTGTGCCGCAGGACTCGGGTTCTTCAAGGGCAAGGTTGTGCGGTTCCCAAGCGTGACAGGCTTGAAGGTGCCGCAGATCGGCTGGAATGAGGTTGAGTTGGTGCAGCCGGGCTGCCCGTTATTTAAAGGGATACCGAACCAAAGCTTCTTTTATTTCGTACACAGCTTTTTTCCCAAGCCTGCCGACCCTGACATCATTTGCACCCGGACTACTTACGGAGAAAGTTTTGCCTCGTCGATTTGGCGGGACAATATTTTTGCGACCCAATTTCATCCCGAAAAAAGCCAAAAATTTGGCCTGCGGTTGCTCGAGAACTTTGTAGCGCTGGCCGCTTGACAGTGGTACAGACGTGCTATGTTCCACTATTCGTTCAGATTACCCGGAGAACTCAGGGCATTTGTACTACGGTAAACAATCAACTAGCACATTTATGGCATACGAATTACCGCCGCTTCCTTATCCCAAAGAGGCTCTCGAGCCTTACATCGACACAATGACGATGGAGATTCATCACGATAAGCATCACGGGGCTTATGTAACCAATGTGAATAAGGCTATCGCCGGCAAACCCGACCTGGAAAAGAAATCGGTCGAACAACTTATTAGCAGCCTGGACGCCGTTCCCGCCGATATCCGCGGCGTCGTGCGTAACAACGGCGGCGGCCATGCCAATCATTCGATGTTTTGGAAGCTGCTGGCGCCCAAAGCCGGTGGTGCCCCAAGTGGGAGCCTGGGTGATGATATCAAATCGACCTTCGGCAGCTTCGATGCCTTTAAGGAAAAATTCGAAGCCGCCGGCATCGGCCGGTTCGGCAGTGGCTGGGCCTGGCTGGTCTGGAACAACGGCAAGCTCGAGATTGTCTCGACCGCGAATCAGGATAATCCATTGATGGGCAAAGGGGTCAGTGGCGCGGAGGGCATACCGGTTCTTGGCTGTGACGTTTGGGAGCATGCGTATTACCTGAAATATCAGAATCGGCGCGCTGACTATCTCAAAGCCTTTTGGAACCTCGTCAATTGGCCTGAAGCAGCCAAGAATTACGACCAAGCCAGGAAATAGCCGGACCATTCGGCGACCTTTCGCGCCAGTGGCTGACAAACTCAGGCAGAAATATCCTCGAGGGGATCCTGTTCGCTTCAGCGCTGGAAGTCGATGTCGTTTCGTTTTTCTGTCGCAACTTCTTTTGTCTGAATGTACCAAAGCCGGGTTGATCAATCGGCGAACCTGCTCCAGGTGAGCTTCAGCGGAAGGGTAGACGCCCAGGAAATGGAGCGCTGCGCCAAGGAATGTGAAGTAGCGGTTCGGCAAGTGCGGCCGGGTTTTCGCCTGCTCACCGATATCACCGACCTGGAGCAGATGGACCTCGCTTGTGAACCGCACCTGCAACGGATGATGGACTTGTCTAATGAAGCGGGTGTCGCACTGGTCGTGAGAGTCATTCCGCGCCCTCACCGGGATATTGGCTTCAATATCATGTCGCTCTTCCATTACCGTAAAAATGTGCGGATCGTCACCTGTCGGACGCTGAAGCAAGCCGAAGAGATCCTCGCGAGCGAAGTTTGACGCGCCGGTGTCAGCGTCATAATCTTCGTATATGGCTCTCAAGATGCTGGCCGATGTCGCCATACTGCTGCACAAAGCAGACAGTGTGGCGGTCCTGAAGCGGCCGCTGAAGACAGGCGATGAACTGCAGTTAGACTACCAAACTTGCCGCCTTACCCAGCCGATCCCCGCCGGTCACAAAATTGCGGTGGGTGCGATTCCCGACCGTTCGCCCATCAAAAAATATGGTCAAATTATTGGATTTGCGCGGGGGCCGATCGAACCGGGCGCGCACGTGCATACGCATAATCTCCAGATGTTGGATTTTCAAAGAGATTACCAGTTCTGCGCCGATGCACGGCCCGTTGCTTATCATCCACCAGAGCACACTCGCTGTTTTCAAGGTTATGCGCGGCCGGATGGACGTGTTGGCACGCGCAACTACCTCGCCGTGATCTCGAGCGTCAATTGCTCTGCCTCGGTTTCGAATTACGTGCGCGACCGCTTCCGGACCGAATCCTTCCGAAAGGATTTCCCAAATGTTGATGGAGTGATCGCGTTTACCCACAAGGGCGGTTGTGGTTTAGATCCCGGCCAACCGCAAGTGGTCTTGCAACGCGTGCTGGCCGGGATTGCGCGGCATCCCAATATCTCCGGATATGTCATGATTGGTTTGGGATGCGAGGTCAATCAAATCGATTCCATCCGCAAAGCGCACCAACTAGGGCAGGAGGGCCAGGGGCAGGGCGCCCCGGTCTTCATGAACATTCAAGGCAAGGGCGGCGTGCGTAAGACCGTAGAGGCCGGTGTGGCCGCCGTGCAGAAGTTGCTGCCTTTCGCCAATGATTATAGACGAACGCGGCAACCCGCCGCAAAACTCGTCCTGGCCGAAAACTGTGGTGGCTCGGATGGCTATAGCGGCATCACCGCCAACCCCGCTTTGGGCATCGCTTCGGATGAATTGGTGCGACACGGCGGCAGTTCGGTGTTGGCGGAGACGCCCGAGATTTACGGCGCCGAACATCTGCTGACCCGGCGCGCCGTCAGTCGCGAGGTCGGTGAAAAACTAATCGCGCGTATTCACTGGTGGGAGCAGCACGTGCGGCAACATCATTCCACGATCGACAACAATCCTTCCCACGGGAACAAGGAAGGCGGCTTAACTAATATTTATGAAAAGAGCCTGGGGGCCGTTGCCAAAGGCGGCCAATCACCTCTCGCCGCGGTATATGAATACGCCGAGCCGGTTACCACGGCAGGATTTTGCTTTATGGATACTCCGGGCTTGGATCCGGTCAGCATGACGGGTTTGGTGGCCGGCGGCTGCAACATTGCCGTGTTTACCACCGGCCGTGGCAGTGTTTATGGCTGCAAACCTGCGCCTTGCATCAAGGTCGCGACCAACACCGCCCTCTATCAATGGATGGAGGAAGACATGGACCTCAACGCCGGCACGATCGTCGATGGCACCGAGACCGTCGAGCAGGTCGGCATGCGGATCTTCGACAAAATCCTTTCCGTCGCCAGCGGCGAGAGAACCAAAAGCGAACTGGCGGGGATTGGCGACGAAGAATTCGCCCCCTGGCAATTAGGGCCAACGTTTTGATAAGCGCAGCAAGCCGGCGGTCTCGATTAGGATTAGGATTACGAGCAGGATTAGGATTATGAAACATTCCTAATCCTAATCGTAATCCTAATCCCTCACCGAAAGTGATCGACAGCGACCCGTTCGTTCGCAATAATCTGGCGCAGATCGGTCCAGCTCCTTTGCGAGCGGAAAAGATGAACCCTCTGACCACTGAAATTGTGTGCAGTCCCAACCCTGGAGATTAATCATGTCTAAACCAGAATCCCACTTTAGCCGTCGGTATTTTCTCAAAACCGGATTGAAAGCGGGCGCTCTGCTCGCCGCACCTCAATTTGTGCCGGCGAGGCTGCTGGGCCGGGATGGCGGTGTTGCTCCGAGCGAGCAAATCGTGCTTGGCGCGATAGGTATTGGCAACCGCGGGAGCTATGTCCTGGGTTGTTTCCTCGAAGAGCCGGATGTGCGCTTCGTGGCGATTGCCGATATCAAGGCGACGCAACGCGAAAAGGTGAAAAAGCGGGCTGATGACAAATACGGCAACACCAATTGCGCGATGTATCGCGATTTACGGGAACTGCTCGTTCGCGACGACATCGACGCGGTGTTGATCGCTACCGGGCCGAATTGGCACGCGACGGCCGCAACGATGGCCGCCAATGCCGGCAAGGACGTTTATTGTGAGAAACCTTGCACCAAGAATATCGTCCAAAGCCTTCAACTAGCAGAAACGTTCCGCCGGACGGGCCGTGTTTTCCAGGCAGGAACGCAGCGGCGCAGTCTGCCCAATTTCGCCTTTGCGATTGATTTGGCGCGGCGCGGAAAACTCGGCAAGCTACACACGGTCTATGCCCACCCGTACGGATTGGCTACGGTGAGCAGCGGTTGGGAACCCGAACAGCCTGAGCCGGACAAGAACCAAATCGATTGGGATCTTTATCTTGGGCCGGCCGCCTGGCGGCCATTCAACAAGAAGCTGCTCGACGGCTTCAATTTTGAAAAGGGCGGAGGGTTAACCGGCGGCGGTTGCCTCGAATGGGGCTCGCACTGCGTCGATCTCTGCCAATGGGCCAACGATGCCGACAATACGGCTCCCGTGGAATACGAACCCAAAGGCAAAGAATTATACGCGCGTTATGGCAATGGTGTGAGGCTGATCCTGCGCGACGATGGCTGGCTGCCGCTCGGTTCCTGCCCCGTGCGGTTTGAAGGTGAAACGGGCTGGGTCGAAACCGGTGATGACGCCGAGATTGTCGCCAGCTCGCCTTCGCTGCTCATCGGCAAGGGGGCTAAAATCGCGGGTTACCCGGCGAACCTGCACGTTCGCAATTTCCTTGATTGCGTGAAAACGCGGGCCCAGACGCGTGCCAATGCGGATGCGGCTTGTCATGCGCACATCGCTTGCCACGCATCGAATATTTCATTGTTCCTGAACCGCAAACTGAACTTCGATCCGGTTACGAACATGTTCGTTGGAGACGAACAGGCCAATCGCCTGCGCTCCGAGGCGTTGCGCGAGCCCTGGAGGATCTAGGCGACACATTCAGAAATAACACACCCTGTGAAAGGAAAATTATGAATTTTGAATCTTCAATTTCCAATTTTCGATCAGCTGTGCTCGGTGCTCTTCTGCTCGGTGCCGTGATGCCAGCAATATGCTCGGCCGCCGCCGCGTCGAGCACAAATGAGACGCAGCTTATCGCAGTCTTGCAATCCGCCGCGCCGCCGCAGGAAAAGGCCATCACCTGCAAGCGGCTGGCGGTGTATGGCACCGAGGCCGCAGTGCCCGCATTGGCCCCTCTCTTATTGGACCCGCATTTGACTTCCTGGGCGCGGACTGCATTGGAAGTGATTCCGGGCCCGGCATCGGATGTGGCGCTTCGCCAGGCACTGGGTAAAGCCAATGGTCTGGTCCTTGTCGGCATCATTAATTCGATCGGTGTTCGGCGCGACGCCAAAGCCGTCAGCCAGCTCGCCGGCAAAATGAAGGATCCGGACCCGGAGGTAGCATCGGCTGCTGCAGTTGCTCTGGGTAAAATCGGGGGAACGCAGGCCGCCAAAAAGTTAAACGGTTATCTGGCAAAGTCTCCGCCGGGCTCGCGAGCCGCCGTTGCCGAGGGGTGCATCCGGTGCGCGGAAAGATTCCTCGCCGATGAGAAATCCAGTAACGCAGTGAAGCTTTATGATGCCGTGCGGAAAGCGGAAGTGCCCAAGCAGAAACGACTGGAGGCGACCCGTGGGGCGATTTTGGCGCGACAATCGGCAGGAATCCCATTGCTGGTGGAGCAACTCCGATCGGGCGACCAGGCCTTTTTCGGCATTGGTCTCAAAGCTGCCCGTGAATTGCCGGGCAGTGACGCGACTAAAGCCGTGATCACCGAATTGCATGGCGCGCCGACAGAGAGAAAGCCGTTAATATTGCTTGCGCTGGCTGACCGCGATGATCCTGACGCCCTGGCGACCGTTATTGATTCAGCCAAAAGCGGCTCGAAAGAACTGCGGCTCACCGCGGTTGGCGTGCTCGATCGGCTTGGCAGATCTTCCAGTGTTCCAGTCTTGTTAACGGTAGCTGCCGATACCGATCGCTCCCTGGCGCAG
Source organism: Candidatus Limnocylindrales bacterium (assembly GCA_035495315.1). Taxonomy (GTDB): domain Bacteria; phylum Verrucomicrobiota; class Verrucomicrobiia; order Limisphaerales; family UBA8199; genus DATJGF01. Next base: position 43,935 of record DATJGF010000044.1, on the reverse strand, counting down.
GCTGCGTTGGCGGCATTAGGTAGAATGTCCGGCGAGGATTTGGATCGGGAAATTATCAATCGCCTGCAGCAATCAAAAGGAAAGGACCGCCAGGTTGCGATTGAACTGGCTGGAAGGAGAAATCTTGGACGAGCGGTGCCGGCGATTGTCGGCTGCGCACATGATCCGGATCCGGCAACCCGCGCGGCCGCGCTGCAGACGCTCGGAACTATCGGCGGAGCCTCTCAGATCGATGATTTGGTGAAGCTGCTCCAAGGCGCCAGCGATGCCAAAGATCGCGGAGATATCGAAGCGGCCTTGCTGGCCATCAGCGCCCGGAGTGGCACCGGTTGCGCGCAAGGCCTGCTGCCTCTTGCGCACAACGAAAACAGCGCGCTGCGCATTGTTGCGTTGCATGCATTAGCTTCCGCCGGCGGTTCCGATGCTTTGGGCGCTGTTACCGCGGCCGTTGAAGATAAAGACGAAGCCGTCCAGGATGAAGCAGTTCGGACATTGTCGAATTGGCCAAACACCTGGCCGGAGGACGAAGCCATTACTACGCCGTTAATGACGGTCGCGAAGGCAGCTGCGAAGCCCTCTTATCAGGTGCTCGCTTCGCGCGGCTATCTACAATTCCTGGAAGGGGACAAAAAACTCAAGGGCGCAGATAAGGCCGCCAAGCTTAAAGAAATCGTGCCACTGCTGACCCGACCTGAAGAAAAGCAATTGGCAGTAACGGTGCTCAAGAGTACTCCTTGCACGGATGGACTGACTCTGCTGGTAAATTATGCTGGCGAAGCTGGCGTCGCCGACGAGGCTTGCGCCGCTATCATTGAAGTCGCGCGAAAGAACCAGGGGGGCATTTCGTTAGAAGACCGTCAGAAAGCGCTCCAGACGGTGGCTGACAACGGCACGAATGACGAGGTCAAGCGCAAGGCGCAGGAAGCGCTGAGCCGGATGAGATAAATCCGAGTCCGATTCGATGCACTTGCGATCGCAACTGCTCTCATTAACCCCCAGCTTCAAGCTGGGGGAGGCGCTCTGCAGAACCCATCCGAACCGCTTCATTCAGTGTTTTCCTGGGTGGACCGAACAAGCACGCTATTCAGAAACCGCTGAATGAAGCGGTTGGAACGAGTCTAGGGCACTTCCATACCCCGCTGAAGCCCAATCTATGCAGTTGAACAGGAGACAACAGAGATACCAGAAGCTGAAATACAGAAATACAAGCCCAGTCTGCGTGTTGAAATATAGCGTCCGCTCTCCAAAAGGTGACTCCATGTGAAAGCCGGGTAGAGCCTCGTCGGACCTCTGTTCTCTCCTTTTCCTCCTGTTCGTGTCTGAATGCCATTTGGGAACTCCGCCCGCTCTCATCAACACCTCGCTTCAGCGAGGTGTGGAAGCGGGAACTTGGTGTCAACCGCTTCATGAAGCGGTTTCCCCCAGCGCGTGCTCCGCCGCTGGCCGACGGGAAACCGCTGAAGCGGTTCGCAAAGGCTCTGCACACAGCCAGCCCCCAGCTGAAGCTGGGGGTTAATAAGAGCAGCGAAGCAACTAACAACTGCATGGATTGGGCTGAAGCGGGGTGTTAATAAGAGCGGGTTGCATTCAGTGGAACAAATCCGGCAGAAAGTACCGATTTTTCGCGTCCAGCCGGATGAATTATAGTCCGGCCTTCCGAGGGTAGTGTGAAAATACGCCCGATCGAAGGCCGAAGGAATGACCGGATTCCGAAGTAACAATGAAGCTTGCTTCGGACTTCGATCTTTGACCTTTCGGCTCTCGGAATTCAGAGTTCGGTATTTCTGTCGTCTAGCTCGTCGCCTGCTGCGGGACTTGTTCCAGGGGTTCAGTGGCAGCGAAGCTATCCACATCGTGCGGCACCAGGGCGACACACAGACCCGCAACGATCATCGAACAGCCGCCCAAAAAAACTGCATTCATCGGGTTGTCGCCCAGCAGTGACTTCATCAACGCGCCGAGTCCGAGCGAGGCCAATATCTGCGGAATAACGATGAAAAAGTTGAAGACGCCCATGTAGAAGCCCATTTTTTCCGCCGGGATAGCGTTCGATAGCATCGCGTAGGGCATCGACAGGATGCTGGCCCAGGCGATACCCACCAGGAGCATCGACGCGATGAGGAAATATTGGTTGTGGAAAATCACCGCCAGGATAAGGCCGCTCCCCCCGCAGAAGAGGCAAACCCGGTGAATCGCCCGCGCGGAGAAACGGCGAACCAGCGCTAACAATACAAACGCAAAAGCAAACGCCGTCCCGTTATAAACCGAGAAACAAAGCCCACCCCACTCGTTGCCGCGTTGATATGCCGGGGAGCCCGGTTCGCCGCCAAAGACCTTGGTTGCTACTGCCGGCACGAAATAGATCCACATGCAGAAAAGCGCGAACCACGTGAAAAACTGGACCAGCGCAAGTTGGCGCATTGCTTTGGGCATCGAGAATATGCCTTGGACAATTTCCTGGAAGACGTGACCTATGCCAGCGGATTCGCGCCTCGCTTTTTGAAACGCCTCCATGTCTTCCGGAGGATATTCCTTCGTTGTGCCGATCGTGTAAAGCACTGCTGCCAAAAACACGATCGACCCGATATAAAACGAAACCTGAACGGTGCGGGGTATCGCGCTTTGGCCGGAGTCGCTCGTTAGGTGAAACACATTGGTAAGCACATAGGGCAGTCCCGAAGACAAAACCGCGCCGAGGCCAATCAACAAACTCTGCATGGCGAACCCGCTCTTCCGTTGTTCTTTGGGCAAGAGGTCTCCAACGAATGCTCGAAATGGTTCCATCGTGACATTGATGCTTGCATCAAGAATCCAAAGCAGCCCGGCCGCCATCCAGACGGTTCCGGAGTTCGGCATCGCGATCAGCGCAAGGCTCGCCAGGAGCGCCCCAACTAAAAAGTAAGGACGACGTCGTCCCAGTTTTCCCCAGGTCCGGTCACTGGCATAGCCGATGATCGGCTGCACCAGCAAACCGGTGAGCGGAGCCGCCAGCCAAAGCACCGCAATGTCCGATTCCTTGGCGCCGAGGTACTGGTAAATCGCGCTCATGTTGGCCATCTGGAGTCCCCAGCCGAATTGGATGCCGAAGAAACCAAAACTCATGTTCCAGATCTGCCAGAAGCTTAAGCGGGGCTTTTGCATAGCGGATTCTCCGGGCCACTCCATCATTCTTTCCCGCCCCGCGCAAGCCTTATTCAACCCGATTCCGACTGACATTCCCTCCGCCGCTTGTACATTGCCGCGCGGGATTAATGAGAATCACGTTTCAATTACGGTTTCACACGCAGTTCGGTCAATCCCTCTGGCTTTCCGGGAATCACGAGATTCTAGGAAACGGATCCATCGAAGAGGCGGTTCCGTTGCAGTATTTGAATGAGGAGCTGTGGCAGGTAACGCTGGTGATCCCGCAAAATGCGGTGCCGGACGCTGACATCGTTTATGGCTACTTCTTGCGTGAGGCTGATGGAGGCATCTGCTGCGATTGGGGAAAGGATCGAGTTATCAATCCCGCATCGTTTTCGGTCCCGGAAGTAATGGTGATCGATTCTTGGAATTCTACAGGCCTGGTCGAAAACGCCTTTTACACCGAACCGTTTAAAGAAGTCTTGTTGAAGCCTGATCTGGCCGAGGTGCGGTTGCCCTCGCCCACGAGGATCACACACGTATTTAAAGTTAAGGCACCCCTGTTACAGAAAAACCAGACACTGTGTCTGCTGGGAAATGTCCCAGCCTTAGGAGGATGGAATACCGCCCGGGCGATCCTGTTGAATCGATTCGCAGGTCAGGACTTTCTAACTGCGGAACTCGACTTGAGTAACGCGACTTTTCCGCTTGCTTACAAATACTGTGTTTATGACACGGAGAAAAGATCGTTTCTTGGGTACGAAGCAGGTCCCAACCGGGCTTTGAACGACAGTGTCTCGGCAAAAAAGCTCACCATCGTCAACGACGGATTTGCGCGATTCCAGTCGACGACTTGGAAAGGAGCGGGTGTCGCAATTCCTGTGTTCAGTTTGCGCAGCACGCAGAGCTTCGGGGTAGGGGAGTTTGCGGATCTGAAGCTACTGGTTGATTGGTGCAAACGCACCGGTTTGAAGCTGATTCAGATCCTGCCCGTGAACGATACCACCTCGAGCCACACATGGCTCGATTCCTACCCTTATGCCGCCATCTCTGCCTTTGCCTTGCATCCGCTTTATCTAAATTTGCGCCAGGTTGCCGGCGGCGGGCACCAGGCCTTGCTCGAGTCCTTGGAGACCGAACGCAAACGGTTGAACGCCTTGCCGGCAATAGATTATGAGGCGGTGCTCAGGGCGAAGCTTGCGATCATCCGGCAGCTCTTTCCATTGGAGCGGGACAAAACCCAGAAGAGCCGTGACTACCGCCGATTTCTAGATGCCAACCGTGATTGGCTGCTGCCCTATGCGGTATTTTGTTACCTGCGCGATAAACACAGAACACCAGACTTCAATCAATGGCCCGAGTTGCGCAGGTATGATCCAGCCGAACTTGTCACACTTACGGTTGAAGGCTCGCCCGCCCACGATGAAATCACGCTCACCTGTTTTATCCAATACCACTTGCACAAGCAGTTACAGGAGGCGACTGAGTATGCGCACCGTAACGGGGTCATTCTGAAAGGAGATATTGCGATTGGGGTTGCTCGTTACGGGGCCGACGTTTGGCAGGAACCCGAACTTTACCATCTCGACATGCAAGCCGGCGCGCCTCCGGACGCCTTCGGTATCAAAGGGCAGAATTGGAGTTTCCCGACTTACAACTGGCCTCGAATGAAGGAGGATGGTTTTGCCTGGTGGAAGCGCCGATTTGCGCAAATGGGCGGCTATTTCGACGCCTTTCGGGTTGATCACATTCTGGGCTTTTTCCGCATCTGGAGCATTCCGCTCGAGGCTGTCGAGGGCATTCTCGGCCATTTTGAACCGACAATTCCAGTCAGCGCCGCTGAATTTGGCGCGCGCGGCATAGCCTTTGATCGAAACCGCCTGGTGCAACCCTTCATTACTGACGAAGTGCTCAGTGAAGTCTTTGGCGGTTTGTCGGCGGCCGTCGGCGCTGATCTCCAAACCATACTCGAAACGGTCCGCAGCCGGTGTTTGGAGGCGTCACAATCGGGACGGTTTGCGCTCAAACCGGAGTTTGCCACGCAACGACAGGTGCAAACATTTATTGCTTCGCAAGAAGACAACACGCTGAATCGCGTGCTTAGAGCTGGACTCTACGATTTAATCAGCAATGTGATCCTTTTGGAAGCCAACCGAGGCAATGGGATCAATCCGGATCGCTCTTTCCATTTCCGCTTTGGCATCGAGAGCACCTCTTCATTTAAGTACCTGGATTTCGAAACTAAATCACAGCTTAAGGAGCTTTATATCGACTATTTCTTCCGACGGCAGGAAGATTTCTGGCGCGCAGAAGCAATGCAGAAATTGCCGGAGCTCAAGCGCGCCACCAGCATGCTGGTTTGCGGTGAAGACCTCGGCCTGGTGCCGGCTTGCGTGCCGGACGTTATGAAACAGCTCGGCTTGCTCGGCCTCGAGGTCCAGCGCATGCCCAAACGGATGGACCAGGAATTCTTTCGCCCTTCCGAGGCGCCATACCTGAGCGTGGTGACCCCTTCGACGCATGACATGAGCACGATTCGCGGATGGTGGCAGGAAGATCGACAGGTGATTCAACGATTCTACAATAATGAGCTGTCACAGCCTGGATCTGCGCCGGAGTCATGTGAGCCCTGGATCAATCAAGCTATCATCCAGCAGCATCTCGCTTCTCCCGCGATGTGGAGCATCTTTCAATTGCAGGATTTGTTCGGCATCGATGAAAACCTGCGCCGGGATAACCCCGAAGAAGAGCGGATTAATGTTCCCGCGAATCCGAAAAATTACTGGCGCTATCGGATGCACATTACTCTCGAACAACTCTTAGAATCTGACGCTTTCAATCATGAACTGAATGCGCGAATAAAGGAGACCGGACGTTAAAAAGAGTCCAAAGTCCAAGGTCCAAAGTCATGGAGTCCGTGCGCGTGACTGTAGTCCGTAACGCAGAGTAAAACTCCCCGCTACCCTGGTGGCAAGTGAGCATGTGGTTCCTTCCAAAAACAGTCGGTTCCAATAATATCGCTTGACTTACGTACTAGGCTCTGGTTTGCTGAACAGTGCGGCCTGACTTACACTACTGCCAATGATCAGTGACATACGATCCCATTTGGAATCGGCTCCGTTCGAGCCCTTCACGATCGTCACCAGCAGCGGCAGGCGTTACCTGGTTCCCAGTGCTGATCACGCGAGTTCCAATCCGCAGGGTACACGGGTCGTGGTGTGGTTCGATAACGGGAGCGGTGTGACAATCGCCGGACTGCATATTGCGGCCATCGAGAAGGGATTGCACTCCGGAGAAGGGAATGGCCAATAAGTCGAGTGAGTTGCTCTGATTGAGTTACTGAGTCCTGTGCAATCTGGTTGCCGATGCGCTCCTCGAGTCACGATCAACTATTGCTTTTCCAGAACCGCGTGCAGGTTCAAGTCGCTTCCGATAGTGACGTTGAGTTCCCGGCGGTAATCTTTAAAGCCGGTTTTTTTTATCTCGAATACGTGGGGGCCTTCCGGCAAGCGAACTTTGGCGGGTGAGTTGCCCACAAATGATCCGTCCACGAAAACCTCCGAATCGGCATCATCCGCTTTCACCGTCACGAACCCGGTCTTTACGCTTTCGATTGCAGCAGCGGGCTGCGATTGATTTGTCGTGCCGGGTCGAGCCGGGGCTGGGTTCGCTCGGCTTTCACCGGGTTTGAATTCGTGTGCGAGGCGTTGTGCTTCCGCCAGTTGGTCTTTAGTGAGCTGGGCTTCCAATTTCGCCATGCTAAACCGAATATCGGCCGCGTGCGCATCGTCCTGCGCACCCGCCAGCGCGTACCATTTGTAAGCCTGAACATTATCTTTCGGCACGCCGGTCCCTCTTTCGTACGCCAAGGCCAGTGCACTTTGAGCAGTGGCGGCCCCTTTGTCGGCTGCTTGTTGCACCCATCGGATTCCTTCTTCGATGTCCTTAGCGGTGCCGATTCCCTCCAGGTAGCAGTTGCCAATCTGGTAATCGGCAGAAGCAGAACCCAGGCTGCTCGCTTGACGAAACCACTTCAGCGCTTCACTGCCGTTTGCATCGATGCCCTGCCCCTCGAGATAGCACATGCCAAGCTCCAATTGCGCGGGCGAAAAACCCTTTTCCGCTGCCGCGCGAAACCAATGAACAGCTTCGGATCTGTCTCTCTTGACTCCGGTGCCGCTGGCGAACTCTAATCCCAATTGGTATTGAGCTTGAGGCAAGCCCTGTTGTGCAGCTTTGCGATGCCACTTGAAGGCCTTTTCGAGATCGGGCGCGACGCCGGTCCCGGTAGTGTAGAGAAAGCCCAACTGCAGCTGGGCAGCCGCATCTCCCTTTTCAGCGCGAGCTTTGATTTGATTAAACAGCTTATGCTCCGAGTCGACGCCCTGGGCAATGCCCCAGCAAGGTACTCCAAGGTTTAGCAAGGCAAGAACGAGTAGCAAATGATTCCGCATTTGATATCAGGTTAATGGTTCCCCAAACGAAGCGAAAGCAGAACAGTTCTGCCGCGAAAACCTAACCGTCGGCCTAAGGCTTGCTCAAAAGCGGCGGACGCGAAGTGTGGTAGATTGCCTCGATGACGGATCCCGATTATACGAAGCGCAGTTATTTGTTACCGACCGGGTGTAATGATCTGGTCGATGCGTTGGTGATTCCTATTTCGAAAAATATAACAGTCTCTGAACTCGCGTCTCTGTTAAGGCAGAAGCAGGTTCGAATACTGGCGGATTTGTTTCAGCTCGGAGTGTTCGCTTCGGCAGAGGCCCGTGTGAAATTCGAAATCGCCAGTAAAGTCGCCCAGAAATATGGGTATATCGCGACGAAGGCATAAGCGATAAAGCCAACTGCGCATTGTGATTACAGATAGAGACTGATGCGAAAAGGATAAAGCCCTTCCCTACAGTCCAACTCATAAATGGTAGGGCCGGCTCGCCGAGCGGGCCGATCCCGTTTTTGTGTAGGAAACCGGACGGCTCGGCGAGCCGGCCTTTACCAAAGGAAGCCTGTGTCGGGGTTTATAATATGAGATCAGTCCTAGGGTGATCTTACTCGATAGAAGCGTTGTGGGTTAGTGGCTGCCTGCTGATCTACGAATTGGAATTGGCCGGGTGCTACCTCAGTCACTTTTCCCGGCGAGGTCCAGTTGGCGAAAGGAGTGTTCAGATTTGTTGAACTGAACACCGTGAAGCTCATGCCCGGCGAATTCGTAAACTGAAATTGAAAGACTCCGTTCGCGGCGATGCTCAATCCCGTCAGGACAATCGGGGAGACCGGTAGGGTAAACGCATAGAGCTTGTTGTCGCCCGCCACGTAGATCCGGCCGTGGGCCGCGATCCCGGTGTTAAAGTTATGCGTTCCAGCCATCAATTCGCCCGTGCCGCCGCCACTGAAGACGACCGCCCCTGTATCGCCATCAAATCCATGAAGTCGTTGGTCGCCGCCGGTGCCGATCCCCCACACAACGACGTTATTGGTGCCATCGGTTGAGGTCACAAACGGTGAACCGCGCCCGTTTTGATTCGCGGTCCAGGCGTTCACAATCGCAGGTGGGGAAGTCGCTGAGATCCGAAAGGCAACCAATTGGGAATTGTTGCCGGTGAATACCACATAGGTGCCCTGAGCAGTGCGATAAGTCGCCGCTGCCTGGATAATCGCGCTGCTCGACAGATGGGCTTGGGCCACGGGTGCGTGGACGCCGGTCAGATTAGCTCGATTTAACAAATAAGCGTTTCCATCCTTCCCCAAAGCCACGACCAGTTTCGAGGGGTTGGCGCCCGGAACATCGACTATTAGCGGCCCGGAGCCGCCCAAATCCGTATCACTGCTATCCAAGCTGACCCAATTACTCGGGGTCCAGTAATCGTTCGTTTGCGAGCTGAAGACCAGGCCTGGCTGAAAGCGTATGATTGATTCCCCGCCGCTCCAGGTCGTCGTACTGAACGTGTTGCCCGTCGCCAGGAAAGGATTTAGCCCATCGCTGGCAACTCCACCTACGGCCCACGCCCCACCGCCGCGTGCGGTCGTCGCCCAGGCCATAACAGTGGCTGGGTTGCCGATGGGAATTGCGACCAGCCAGCCGTGGTACGTTCCGCAATCTCCAGCATTGCCTCCGTAAGGAACATAGAGCGTACCGTTTAGCAGCGCCAGGGCACTGCGCTGGCCCTGGGCCACTGAACTGAAAACTAGGGTGCCGGACCTCGCCGTCGCGTTCACATCGACCGGCCAGCCGCTGTTGGTCGTTCCGGTATCGACGTTGAGAGAATAGATCAGGTGCCGCTTCGTTGTCCCGCTATCGGGAGTCGTCAACGCATCGAAATAGAGCGAGCGGGTCGACATGTCCACGATAGGTGTGCCCGTGATTCCGATGGGGTTAATGTTGCCGCAAGGCAGGCTTGATAGTGGCACTGGCGTGCCAACGTTTCTTTGCCAAATGACGCTGCCGTTGCCCGCGTCCAGCGCGTATACATTATCGGACTCGGTGACCGCAATGATCATTGCCTTGCCGCCCGGTCCGTCCTCGATATAGAGCGGTTGGGCATAAACGCTGCCCTGGATGGTGCCAGTAAAAGCCGTGTCGCGCTTCAACAAGCCTGCCGCGGTTTTCGTAAATGCTGGATCAATATAAAGTCCATCTCGCGTCGGATGATTATGATGTTCGGGAACGTTAAGCGCTTTAGTTCGGTTTGGGTTCAAAACGGAGAGCATGCAACACGCGGCCACAACCCCCATTCGAGCTACAGAGGCGTTCATTTACAATTACTCCGTCGAGTTCCGGGATTTGTCCAAAGAAAAAATTGTGACGAAACCACGCTTCCAACGACTTTTACCAAAAGCCGCAACAAGGACCGAGTCGGCATCACGCTGTGGACTGCGCCGACGAGTTTCGCGGGTCGGATGGAATCTTCGCGCGAAAGCAGCCGACGGCCGCACTCCAAAAATGCTTGCCCGGCGGTGATGTAGGCTTGCTGGCAAAACCGCAATTTGTGAGAGGATTTGAATAAAATGAAAATAAACTTGCATATTATTCAATATAGATGCAATATTTGCTTACGGATTGTTTATGTTGGCAATACAGGAACTGCGTTGGATTGATTTGCTCGAGGAAGAGGATTTGGCTTTTGTGAAGCGCTTTATCCTCGTCTCCGGCTCGCTCAAGGAATTGGCAGACGCGTATGACGTCTCGTATCCAACGTTGCGGCTGCGCCTGGATCGTTTGATTGAAAAAATCAAGATTTTGGACAGCCAAAAGATCGAGGACCGGTACGAGCGTCTGCTCCGCGCCCATTTTGCCGACGGTAAACTTGATGCCCCCATTTTTAAACAACTCTTAAGCGCCTACGAACAGCAAAAGAAAGGTAACTCATGAAAGCAAGACTCGTGGCCAGCTTGTGTTTCGGAATTGTGATCACTTGTGCCGCCGAGCAAATTATAACCGAATATGACTGGTCAAAGCTGACGCAGAGCGGTCAGCTCCTGGGCGGCACACCCGTCACTATAGATGGCAAATCAGCTCTTAAAGTCGCCAATACCAATGACACCCCTTTGCAGGCGCAGTTGGTGAAATTGGCAAAACCTGCGATCACCAAAAAGCTGTATGCGATAACCGGAGAGGTGAAGTACGAGGGTGTGTATGGCAACGGATACCTCGAGATGTGGAATTACTTTCCACCCATCAAACCTGGCATGCCGGAGGGCGCCTATTTCAGCCGCACGTTAGGCGAGTCGGGCGACCTGGGCAAGATTACCGGCACCTCGAATTGGCGGCATTTCATGTTGCCCTTCGACCGGACCGGCACAAGCGAGACGCCCACCCGCTTGGAGATAAACCTTTTTCTGCCGGCCCAAGGCACGGTCTTCATTAGTTCGATCAAGCTTGTGGAATACACAGGCACGTTTGGAGCGACGCACTCCAGGTCAGGGACCGCGTGGTGGCCGGACTGGGCGGGAGGACTGATTGGCGGCGTTGGCGGAGCCATTCTCGGTTGCTTGGGTGGCTTGTTGGGGTGGCTGTCGGCGAAGGGCAAGGCACGAGGATTCGTGCTGGTTAGCCTGAAATTACTCATCGCGTTGGGCGTGCTCTCGACCGCAGCCGGCTTTATGGCACTGGCTTTACAGCAACCATACGGTGTTTGGTTCGTGCTGCTTTTGGCCGGCGTACTTCTCTTGGCAATTTTGCCTTTTAGGCTGAGGGATTGTCAGCGCCGGTATACAGATTTGGAGATGAGAAAAATGGCGGCAATGGATGCGTAATCTCACTTATTAGCCTGCGATATATCGGAGGAAAACAGATCCGAAATCCGAAACTCGAACTCCGAAACAAGTTTAAAAGAATGGAAATCAGAAATGGAGTGAGAGCAGTTCGTGGAGTTTGGCCTTCCCAAGGTCGATCTACTGACTGATTAGAGTCTTGTAGTTGTTCACGCCATCCACAATCGCGCGGGCGATTTGCCGCCGATAGGCGGAGCTGAAGATTTTGTGGCCCTCGACCGGGTGCGACATAAACCCCGCTTCAATCAACACCGCCGGCATCGTCGCATCGCGCAGGACAGCGAAGCGGGCACGATGCACCCCCCTGTCTTCAGCCGGAAGCGTTCGCGTCAGGGTTTTCTGAAGTTGGTAAGCGAGCAATATGTTTTGTTCGTTAAAACGATTACCGGCAAACCAGCCTGCGCCGCCGCCTTCGCCGCGGGCATTGGTCGAAGGCGCACCGGCTGGAGTGAGACAATAGACTTCAGCGCCTTGCACGGAACTCGCAGAAGCCTCGGCCGCATTGAAATGCAAACTTATAAACAGATCGGCTTTTCGGCGCCGCGCGACTTCGGGCCGGTCGGGCAATTCCAAAAAGGTGTCGTGCGTTCGAGTGAGGCTCACAGTGTAACCGGCCTTAGTCAGCTCTTCCCGTAATTCCTGCGCCAGGAGCAGAGTGTAGCGCTTTTCCTGGTTAGACCCGACCCGGAATCCTGGATCTTTGCCACCATGACCTGGATCCAGGCAAATGGTTTTTATCGCTTTTCCTCGTGATTTCGGCGGCCAGAGCACTGGCCCGAATGTCGTCTGCAGGTCCAGACGGGAAATATAAATACCATCGCCGCGAGACGCCAAGGGGAAGAGCAGCCGAACCGCGACTCCGTTGATTTGTGCTTCTGGTGAATGGACCTCCAGTCGGAGTTTCGTGGTCGCATTTGCAAGTTGCGCAATCTCGTCCCGCTTGATCCATTGAATGCTGAGGTTTCGCTCCCTGACCCAATCGGTCAGGCGGACATACTCATGGCCGCCGATGCGCGTTTGTTCGGACGCGCCGGCCGGCATTAACATGCAAACCGCCACACTACTCAATAGGACGCGTGCCAACAGCCCGGAAACCGGAATCATGCGCGGCGCAATCTGCGGTGACTGTCTTCCGAATTCAAGCGTTTACCTGGAAAATATGTTGCGTCCTATTTCTGCTGTTTCGGTTTGTTATCTTTTGTCGCGCGGTGTGCTGGATGAGATTATTGACGAAATTCGGTCTTGCTAACCCCACGTGGTGGAGCATTGTCGAGCCGATGAGATTAATCCTGGTTATTATTGCGGCAGCAAGCCTGGCAATGACGAACGCTTTCAGTGGAGAGATCCGTCTGTTGAGCGAACGGCTCGGATATAAGCCGACTGACCGGTTGCTGATTATCAATGGCGACGATGTCGGCATGTGCCACGCTGCGAACGAGGCCACCATCGAAAGTCTCGAGCGCGGGTTGATGACATCGGCGACGATCATGGTTCCATGCCCTTGGTTTTACGAGATAGCGGCTTACGCCAAGGACCATCCGGACCGGGATTTCGGTCTGCACTTATGCCATACCGCCGAGTGGAAGCATTATCGCTGGGGACCGGTTGCCGCGCCTGACCAGGTGCCCGGGCTTGTCGATCCCAATGGTTGCCTCTGGCCCGAGGTCGAACAGGTCTATGCCAAATCCAACCCGACGGAGGCCCTAACCGAGGCGCGCATGCAGATTCGCAAGGCGCTGGCCGCCGGAATTGATGTAACTCATCTCGACTCTCATATGGGCACGCTGCAGTACGATCCCCGCTATATGGAAGTGTATCTGAAGCTTGCCCAGGAATTCGACCTGCCCGTTCGTATGGCCTCACAAGCTACGTTGGAAAAGTTTCAACAACCAACGCTGCGCGCAAAATTCAGTGCCCAGGGAATCCTCTTTACCGATTATTTCATTTATGACGAGCTGCCGCAAGAGTCGGCCAACGTGAAAGCGTTTTGGCTCAAAATTGTCGCCAACCTCAAGCCCGGTCTGACGGAGCTCTATATCCATGCCGCCAAACCGACGGAGGAATTGCAGGCTATAACTGGCAGCTGGCGCACCCGCGCCGCCGAGTTCGAAACCTTTACCCACGACGAGCAGATGCGGAAATTGATGGCGGAGCAGGGGATCATTCGCATCGGCTATCGTCCATTGCGCGAGCTGCAGCGGAACTCGCGAAAGGCTGACACCGGCACCAACAAAAAACCTTGAGACTTCTTCGGAAGGCCAAGTTCCACGAGGCCGCTATTCGAAGGCCGACTGATAATTGGGACCTCTTGGAACTCGGACTTCCGAATGGCTTGCCAGGCACGGAACTTGTTCCATGATTGTAGCGGCGCATGAGCATTGTGACTAAAACCGGGGACCAGGGCACTACAGGTTTGATGTATAATCGACGTGTGGCCAAAAGCCACCCGCGAGTCGAGGCTTACGGAGCCGCCGACGAACTCAACGCCACGCTCGGGCTCGCCCGGGCCTCGGCACAGTCGGATTTTGTTCGCAACTGCGTGCTGTCGATCCAAAAAGACTTGATTACTTTAATGGGTGAATTGGCGACGTTGGTTGAAGATTTGCCTCGGTACGTCAAAGATGGCTTTACCCTGGTAGGTCCGGAAATGACGATCCGACTGGAAAAAGTGGTGAGCGAAATTGAACAGCGGGAGCTAACTTTCAAGGATTGGGTGCTTCCAGGCGCAAACTTGCATTCCTCTGCGCTGGACCTGGCTCGCACCGTCTGCCGTCGCGCTGAACGCCACGTTTGCATTCTGCAAGAATCAGGACAATTGCCGAATCAAGAAATTATTGTGTACCTGAACCGGTTGTCGGATTTATTGTGGCTGTTGGCGCGCTGGAGCGAGAAAAATGACGAATGACGAATTCTTTGATCTGTCCAACTCCGGCAAGGTTGGTTCTCGACGCAGCGAGGTCGTTTGTCATTCGTCATTTCGACACCCGATAAACCAGAAACATCTCCTGGCCGCGCCAACGGGCGGATTTCAGTTTCAAGTTGGTGGCAAGCGATAGCGAACCTGCGCCAGCCCCATCAGCCAGCGTCGGCGCCAGCCGGCCTCCAAAAATATGCGGCGTAACTGTTACGTGGATTTCATTCACCACATTTGCCCTGAAAAGTGCGTCATTGATGGCGCCGCCGCCCTCACAGACCAGGCGTTTGACCTTCCACTTTTCGCGCAACCAATGCAACGTCCCTCGAAAATCAATTTCGTTCTTTCCGCACACCCTCACTTCATCCGCGACTTTTCGCAGCATCTTTATTCTTCTTTCTCCCGCTCGTTCCGTGACGAGTACGATCAACGGTGAGAACCTATGCTTGAATATTTCCGCTCGGGGATTGATCGTGCCCAGGCCGCTGACAATGATCCGTAGATTGTATTCGGCAAGACCGTGTCGGAGTCGGGCGCGCCTGTATTTGGCTGAGCCCGGCCCCAGCGTAATATCGTTGAGATCGGCGGTTCGCGCCCCGCTCATAACCGCGTCAGTAGTTGCTCGCAGTTCCATTAAGTGATCTTTGTCATAGAGGCTGCCGAAAGATGATACCGCGCGGTTGGCTGTTGCGATCTTGCCATCGGCAGTCATCGCCACATTCAACAGAACAAAAGGAAGTTTCCCGACGGTTTTTGTTTTTCCGTTCTTTGCTTTCACAGCAGTTGCCTCACTCGCCTTTCGATGCGGTCGCTTTAGCAGCCTGCATGTCACAAAATCAGCATCGCATCACCGTAGCTGAAAAAGCGATAGCGCTGCTGAATCGCTTCGCGGTACGCTGCCAAAATGATCTCCCGCCCCGCAAGGCTATCCGGCGTCGCGAAAGCGCTTACCAGCATCAACAACGTCGAGCGGGGGAGATGAAAATTCGTCAGCAGCACGTCGACAATGTTGAAATGGTACGGCGGGTAAACAAAAAGCTGCGTGGTGCCTTTTCCCCCGCGTAATCTGCCGTCGTTTTGTTGCGCGACACTTTCGAGAACTCGCAGGGTGGTTGTGCCGACGGCAACAACACGACGGCCGGCGGACTTTGCTTCGTTAATCTGCCCAGCCGTTGCTTCGCTCAAACTATAACTTTCCCGATGCATTTTGTGAGCCGTCAGCGTTTCCACTTTTACCGGAGCAAATGTGCCCAGACCTAGGTGGAGAGTCAGAAAGCATACTTCAACTCCGCGCGAACGCGTTTGTGCCAGTAGCGATTCGGTGAAATGCAAGCCGGCGGTCGGCGCCGCGACGGAGCCCGTTTCCCGAGCATATATCGTCTGATACCGTTCCACATCCTCAGGTGTGCGGCCCGCGTCCGCTCGACTGATGTAAGGCGGCACTGGAGTCTCGCCCAGTAGTTGGAGTTTCTCTGAAATATTTGCGGTGCCGCTAAAGCGCAGTCGCCGATGTCCCTCCTCATTGGTTTCGATCACGGTGGCCGATGCCCCTGAAGGTTTTCGCGCGCGATCGACGATGTGTATTTCCGTCCCAATGCGCGCGCGTTTTCCTGGTCGCAGCATCGCCCACCAGTCGTTGAGGTCACATTCCTCCAGCAACAGGATCTCAAATTCTCCGCCAGTTTTTGCATTCACCCCGCGCAAGCGGGCGCGAATTACTCGGGTGTCATTCAAGACCAGCACATCGCCAGGTCGCAAATACTCGGGCAGATCCAGGAATTGCCGATGTGCAATTTGATGGGTCTTTCTATCCAGCAGGAGCAAGCGCGAATGATCGCGCTTAGGGGCAGGCATCTGCGCAATCAATTGATTTGGGAGTTCGTACTCGAAGTCACTAGTCCGCATTTTGCTGATCATTCGTGCAATTCCGCGCACTTACAAGCGAACAGGTGCGTCCGTGAACCTCGTGGATGCTGCAAAAGAGCCAAAGATGGGGGACCTGCGCCATTTTTCCCCATATTTTGTTTATTTGTGAACAAAAAAAGAGGGTGAAAAGGCAGTGTGGACCCACGATCAGTTCAGTTTTAATCGGTGTTTCGATAAAGGTGTCGATATCGTTATCGTAGTGAAAAAGGCTGCCAGACGAGGGTCTAGAGGAGGTCGGGAATGAATTGTGAATAACTTTTGAATAACTTTGAGAAAATACTATTGACAGTGAGTGGGGGTAAGTGGGATAAAGTGGGTCGTTGTGGGGCAGAGGGTGGCCGAGCTCTCTGCGGTGAATAAGTCGCATGGAACCTAACGATGCCATTGAGCCGACCTATTATAACTCGCTGTTCCGTCATGGGGTTGATGACAAGCGGCGGGTCCAAATCCCGGCTAAGTGGCGACCGACCAAATCAGGGACGGAGTTTACATTGGTGGTATGGCCAAAGGCCAAGGAGGGTCCCTGTTTGCGTGTTCTTCCCCCACAACAGATGGCGGCGCTTATGAAGGACATTGACGCGATGCCTAACAGTGATCCCAACAAAGGCGTCCTGAAACGATTCATCGGTAGCGAATCGGTCCAGGCGCCGTTGGACAAGGCGGGCCGAATTTGTCTGCCGGAGGAAATGGCCAGGGCGGCAGGCATCAGTGACCAAGCGGTATTAGTGGGCTTGCTCGACCGTTTCGAGATTTGGAGCCCTGAACGATACGAACGCATTAAGGCTTCCGATGCCGTAATGGCGCAGGAAGCATTCAAACTCATGGAATGATATGAGCCTGTTGCGCCTATTGACTGCCGGAAAAAGCTTAGTTGGTCTGAAAAATCCAGCACGCCGATACATTTTATCAGCACGGGGTGCATTACCCAAATTTAATTCCAAGAAGAACCCTTTCCGCACAACGACCCATTTTGAGCGGGTCACCTCAGCCCAGGACCCTTTGGTTGCAAGCGCCTGCACCACCCAAGCGACTGCTTCAACCAGTATTGGGTCCCCGGCTAGTGAACAGGGCAGCGTTTCGCCAGCAGCAGGTGATGCCGACGGTGCATGTGTCACGCAGCCCCTTCACCCCCGCAATCGCGTGCCTCAGTTGGGTTCGATTTTTTCCTGGCTGCGCCCGAAGGTCGCAGTCAATCCAACCAATCCGCGGCTTGCAAAGTCGATGGTGCAATGCGAGCTCTCACTCGACACGGTCAGGGTGGTGCGAAATGACCTCAGCGATAGCGACTTTGAAATTGTTCCGACAAAGGTACGTCCGGCCAAACCGGAACCTGAACTGCCCCGGCCCGCGGTGGAACAAACCGTGTCGCCTGAATCGGCCTGGAACCGCGTGACCCGGCAGTTCTTCGGGGCTGGCAAGAGCTAACCACGAGGAGCCGATGCGGCGTGTCCGATTTCGTCCACAAGCCAGTACTGGCGGCCGAGGTGCTGGCGGCACTGAAGCCGACCTCCGCCGGTTGCTACGTCGACGGGACGCTCGGTGGGGCTGGACACGCGGCAGCCATATTAGCGACGAGTTCACCGACTGGGTGGTTGTTTGGGTGCGATCGCGATGGCGCCGCAGTTGAGGCGGCACGACGGCGACTGAGCCAGTTCGAAGGCCGATTCGAACTGCGTCAGGGCAACTTTGCAGACCTGGAATCGTGGGTGCCGTTGGCCAGTTGTGATGGCGTGCTGCTCGATTTAGGCGTCAGTTCACCGCAGCTGGACCAGGCTGAGCGCGGATTCAGTTTTCAGCGCGAGGGCCCGCTGGATATGCGCATGGACCGACGTCAGCCCCTCACTGCGGCGGAATTGGTGAATACGGCGGCCCAGGAAGAATTGGCGCGGATTTTTTGGGAATTCGGTGGGGAGCGCGAGGCGAGACGTTTTGCGCGGGCATTGGTGCGTGAGCGGGAAGGGCAGCCGCTGACAAGCACGAGACAGCTCGCCGAAGTGATCGAGCGACTGAGTCCGGGCCGTGGCCGTAAGGTGCATCCGGCGACCAGAGTGTTCCAGGCCTTACGCATCGCGGTGAACGACGAAATCGGTTCTTTGGAACGTGGGTTGGCAGGTGGCTTGAAGCTGTTGCGGCCAGGCGGGCGCCTGGCGGTCATTACCTTCCATTCCCTCGAAGATCGGCTGGTGAAGAATTTCGGACGCGTGCGGGCACGGGATTACACATTCACCGGAGGAGTGGATGTTCCGGAGTTGCGTGAGCCGCGCGCGCCCGAGCTGAAATGGGTTACGCGGAAAGCCATCACACCGGGCGAGAATGAGCTCGCAGAAAATCCGCGAGCGCGGAGTGCGCAGCTTCGGGTAATGGAGAAGCTGGCCCGAGTGTGAGGCGGCAACGGTTGGATAGATTTAAACTAAATTATGGCACGAAATCGCAAAGCACAATCGATGGTGGTTCGTTTTGGCCCGGCGCTGAAGGCGGCGGTGTTGTGCCTGATGATTGGTGGTTCGGGTCTGGGTTATGTCTGGCAAAAAGAACAAATTGTCAGACTGGGGCAGGAGTTCAAGCGGCGGGAAAGCCTGCTGATTCTGCGCGAGAAAGACAACGAGAAGCTGCAAAAACAACTCGCGTTTCTACGCTCCCCACAAAACCTCGAAGCCCGGATCAAAGAATTGAAATTGGAGCTTGGCCCTCCGCAGGCTTCGCAAATTTGGCGCCTGACCGAACCGACGAACGACCTGCCGGAATCTGAAGCGGGCGAGCAATACGTCAACCGCAACGACCACACAGTGGCGGTGCATTGAGACTGAATTTTTTGCCGCCGCCCGTGTTGCTATCGGATGAGGAACCGATGGCCACGGGCGGCCGGCGAAAGTCAGTAACCGAAAAAACAATGGTATGGCAAAGCGATTACAATTAACCCGGCTGCTCTGGCTGGCGCTTTTGCTCTGCCTGGCCTTTGCCGGACTGGGCTACCGGCTCATCGACCTGCAGATCTTGCGTCACCGCGAGCTTAATGAACAAGCACTCCAAAATACGCAGCACGAATTACTGCTGGAACCACGTCGGGGCGATATCCTCGATGCCCGGGGTAATATCCTTGCTACAACGGTATTTGTTAAGACCATTTGTGCCGATCCGACACTCATCGGCACTCAACAAGTCGTGGTTGCTCGCGCCTTGGCGCCCTTGCTGGACATCAAGGAAAGTGACTTGGTTCAAAGTCTGACTCCCAAATTGCGACAGAACAGCAAGGGCGAAGTCTCCACCAATCGTTACTGCGTATTGAAGCGAAAGGTCCCGGTTGAAACATGGGAAAAGATTCAGGCGACCATGAGCAATCTGACCTTCGCCGCAGAACAACCCAAACCGCGTAAAACAGAAAGCGCTTTCTTCCGCGATCTGCGGCGCAAAGGAATTTTCGCACGCGAAGAACAGTTGCGCGTTTATCCGAATCAGTCGCTGGCGGCGCATGTGCTGGGTTTCGCCGGCTCCGAGGACTCCGAGATTGATGATATTCCAGTGACACGAATTATTGGCCGCGACGGCGTCGAGCGGACGCTGGATTCGCAACTAGCCGGCGTTTGTGGGTGGCGTGTAACGGAAACCGACCGCCGGGCCCGGGAGTTGGTGACACACCGCGAGCAGGATGTCGAAGCCCGCGACGGATTGAATGTCGTGCTGACGATCGATTCGGTGATCCAGCATATCGTAGAGACGGCGCTCGCCGAAGCGATGGAGAAACATTCACCGATCAGTATTTCGGGGATCGTGGTCCGCCCGCGCACGGGCCAAATTCTGGCAATGGCAACTCTGCCCACGTTCGATCCCAATAATCCGGGCGGGGCCAGGACCGACGCTCGCCGCAACCGGGTCATTTCCGATGTCGCCGAGCCGGGATCCACTTTCAAAATCGTCGTCGTCTCGGGCGCACTCAACGACGAGACCGTGCGTTTAAATGACGTCTTTGATTGCGAACATGGGCATTGGTTTTATGCCGGCCGCACACTCCATGACCACGAGGCGTACGGTGCGCTTTCGGTCGAAAACATTATCACCAAGTCTTCAAATATCGGGGCTGGAAAGATCGGCGTAAAAATGGGCGAGACGCACCTGTACGATTACATCCGCAACTTTGGATTTGGAACACCGACCGGCGTACCCTTGCCGGGGGAAGTCGGCGGAATCGTGCATCCGGTGCGTAAATGGAGCAAAGTTTCGATCGCGCAGATACCCATGGGGCAGGGCATCGCGGTGACGCGTCTGCAGATGATGATGGCGATGTGCGCGATCGCCAATGATGGCTGGTTGATGCGCCCAATGCTGGTCGAACGCCTCGAAGACGAACACCACCAGACCGTTGCGCAATATTCTCCCCAGCGAGTGCGGCGCGTGATTGGGAAGAGTGCCGACGACGCAATGGTGCAAGCGCTCAAGACGGTCGTCACACCTGAGGGCACTGCCCCCAAAGCGGTGCTCGAACATTACATTGTAGCCGGCAAGACCGGCACAGCGCAAAAAGTGGAGAACGGTGTTTATGTCCGAAAATACTTTTCTTCGTTTATCGGGTTTTTCCCTGCGAACAACCCCGAAGTATGCATTTCGGTGACTATGGATGAGCCCAAGCAGGGCTATTACGGCGGCCAGATTGCCGCCCCGGTCTTTAAGGATATTGCCGACCGAGCTGCCAACTATTTGAACATTCGTCCAGAGGACGGCGATGTCCCGCTGGTCCCGGATAGCATCGCGGCTCCCGCTGATAGCCATGCAGTTAAAACCGCTGCGGTGCGATCCCCCTGATGAAAGAACAAAATCCCAATCCCGCACAAACATGAGTTCACTGCCCTTCATCTCGCATCACCTATTCGTCGCGGCGGTCCGGCACGACCGCCGGGCCTCCGAAACCCTGCCGCCAAATCCAACCTGTCGGCAGAGCTCGGACGAGAAGCCAGTTCCGGCCAATACTTCCGTCTATAAAGAGGAGCTCGATCACGCGATGGCGAATTCGAGCGGCTCGTTGGTTGAGTAGTAATTGCTGACACCCGTGCAACCTGGGCTACATTTAGAGGCTGGGTGCGAAGTTGTATGGACCCACGCTCGTTAAATTATATTGCTGCAGCCTGCGGCGGAGAGCTTCTCAACGGTTCTCCGCTGAAGGAACTCTCCGGAATTTGTACCGACTCGCGCAAGATTCAGCCGGGCCAATTGTTCTTTGCCCTCGCCGGACCAAAATATAACGGCCATGACTTCCTGCCGGAGGTAATTCCTCAGGCCTGGGCAGTGGTCGTGGAGCGTGCGCGCGCGCCGAAGAGCCCCGGGAAATGCGCCGTTATTGTCGTGGAAGACACGTTGCGGGCTCTGGCTAAATTGGCTGCTCGGTATCGGGAAGATTTTGCCCTGCCGATTGTTGCGGTAGCCGGCTCCAACGGAAAAACCACTACAAAGGAATTGATCGCTTCAGTATTGCAAGAAGGTTTTCGCAGCCTCTGGAGCGAAGCCAGCTTCAACAATGGTATCGGAGTGCCTTTGACCTTGCTCCGTTTGGGGCAAACCCATCAAGCCGCCGTGCTTGAGGCCGGTACCAACCACCCGGGCGAACTCGAACCATTGGTGCGGATGATTCAACCGGCTTACGGCGTCATTACCTCGATTGGCCGGGAACACCTCGAGTTTTTCGGGGACCTAGCTGGAGTGGCGCAGGAAGAGGGGTGGCTTTCAGAGTTGCTGCCGCCGAACGGCAAACTCTTTATCAACGGCGATACCGAATGGTCCCTCCCGATTGCCGCACGTTGTCCGGGCGGCGTGGTCAAGGTCGGGCTGGCCGAGCACAATCATTGGCGTGTCACTCACCTGCGGCCGGACAAACAAGGCATTAGCTTCCGCGTCGAGGGGCCGAGCGCTTCATTGGCGGGAGAATATCGTATTGCTTTATTGGGCCGGCATCAGGCCGTCAATGCCCTGTTTGCGATTTGCGTCGGCGGTGAGCTCGGACTTGAGCGCGCCGAAATTGAACGAGGTCTTTCGCAATGCAAACCGGCCAAGATGCGTTTGCAACTTTGGGAGTCCAACGGTGTGCGTGTGCTGGACGACGCCTACAATGCCAATGCCGATTCGATGCTCGCGGCCTTGCGGACCCTCCAGGACTTGCCATGCAAGGGGCGTCGGCTCGCCGTCCTGGGGGATATGGGCGAACTGGGTGCCCAGAGCGAGGCGGCGCACGAAGAGGTCGGCCGGTGCGCCGCTGAACTGGGGGTCGGCCAATTGTTCGCGGTGGGAAAGATGGCGCCGGTGATGGCGCGCGGCGCCCGAAATGCAGGTTTGAACCGCGTGATGGAATTTCCCGATGTCACTTCGGCTGCTTTAGCTGTCAAGCAATTCGTTCGGGACGGGGATTTGTTGCTCTTGAAAGCCTCACGCGCGACTTGTTTGGAAAAGGTTTCCGAACAGTTGCGCGGCGGTGTCGCCAGAAAGAACTGAATGCTGTTCTACTTGAGCCAGCAAATATTGGATTGGTCCGCGGGCACAGCTTGGGCGGAGCGGCTCTCGGCGTTGCGCCTTTTTCGCTATATTACCGTCCGGAGCGCCGGCGCGGCGCTCACCGCGCTCGTTTTGAGTTGGTTACTCGGACCGAAGGTGATCGCTTGGCTGAAACAGATTAAATTCGGTCAGGAATACTCGGATAAAGCGGAGACCGCCGGTGATCTTAAAGCGCGGCTGCTGAGCAAAAAGGGCACCCCCACGATGGGGGGTATTCTGATTATAGTCGCTCTGAACTTTACAACTTTAATCTGGGCGCAGTGGAACACCTTCATTCAATTGACGCTGCTTTCGGTGGTCGTTCTGGCCGGCCTCGGCTTTTACGATGATTACGCTAAAATTGTTCAACAAAGCGGCGGTGGTGCGAGGTCGCGGGTGAAACTCTTGGTCCAAACCGCCTTGGCATTGTTTATTGGACTTTACTTATGGCGCCTGCCAGCCACCAGCAAACTGATTAGCGATATCATGGTGCCGTTTTATAAGTTCCCCATCGCCAGCGGCGCCGGTGTCCTGGGCCTAATCCTGACCACCCTCACCATTGTGGGGAGTTCAAATGCCGTCAATCTCACGGATGGCCTCGATGGACTCGCCGTCGGCTGCACTCTGATTGTTTCGTTTGTCTTCCTGGTTTTGACTTATCTCGCGGGCAATGCTCGAGCCGCCGTGTATCTGCAAATCCCATATGTTTTGGGAGCCGGCGAATTGACCGTCTTTTGCGCCGCCCTGATCGGTGCGGGCTTGGGTTTTCTTTGGTTCAACTGCCATCCGGCGCAAGTGTTCATGGGTGACACAGGTTCCCTCGCCTTGGGAGGCGCTTTAGGGATAATTGCAGTGCTGATTCATCAACCTTTTGTCCTGGTCATCGCAGGTGGTGTCTTTGTTATTGAGGCCGCATCGGTGATTTTGCAGACCGCCTGGTTCCGCTACACGAGACGCCGGCTTGGCACCGGTCAGCGCTTATTCTTAATGGCTCCTATTCATCATCACTTTGAGAAAAAGGGCTGGTACGAGTCCCAAGTGGTGATGCGTTTCTATATTCTAGGCGTTCTATGTGCGGTCGTCGCGCTCAGCACATTAAAAATTCGGTAGCCGGTTGGGCCGATCTGGCACTAGCGGCCTTGCCGGACTGCTGACAGCGGAAGAAAGGCACAACGAAATTCGATAACGACGGAAATCAACGCCGGCTAAAGTTAACCGCGCGAGGGCAGGCGACCCTCAGAACTCAGAAGAATGTTCGACCTGCAAAATAAAAAGGTGTTGGTGCTTGGCTTGGGTGGGCGCGGCCAGGCGGCGTGCGAACTGCTCTGCCGGCGAGGGGCGACGGTTTGGGGCGTCGATATGGCCGATACCACAGATTTGCGGCAATCCGCTCTGAGCCTGCGGGCTCAAGGTGCGGAGTTGGCACTGGGCGCAACTGCGCTTCCACCAGGGGAATTTGACCTTGCTGTGGTCAGCCCGTCAGTGCCTGCGGATTGCATTTTGATGCGGCAAGTCGTCGAACGAGGTTTGCCGATCACCAGTGAATTGGAGCTGGGCTTTCAGCAGGTGAATTGCCTCGGCATCGCTGTGGCTGGCACCAATGGAAAGGCAACCACGGCCGAGTTGGTGAATCGTGTGCTGGTCAACAGCCATCGCAAGACACTCATTGCCGGCCATCGGCTGCGGCCCGTTTGCAGCGTAGTTGAAGAATCCAAGCAGTTGGATTATTTGATTCTGCAGGTCAACTCCTTTCAGCTGGAACATACCAAGTTTTTCCGGCCGGCAGTCGCCGTGCTGCTCAATCTGGCGCCCGACCATCTGGACCGCTACCGCGACGCCCAGACCTATATCCGCGCCAACGCCCGTTTGTTCCGCAACCAACAGGTCTTCGATTGGGCAATTGTCCAAAGTGAAGCTTTGGCACGCCTGCGGCAGCTGGAAGTGCCGATCCCTGCCAAGACAATCACATTCAGTGCGGCCGATACTTCGGCGGATCTATACCTCGATCGTGGGCTTATCATCAGCCGCATTGCCAATTGGTCTGGTCCCTTGCTCGATACCGATCACTGCCAGCTTCGCGGCCCCCATAACGCGGAGAATTTGATGGCTGCTTTGGCTGTTGGCCACGTGCTGCGTCTTCCGCTGGAGGCCATGCTGGACCCCATGAAGACCTGCACTGCCGGCCCCCACCGGTTCGAATTAGTCGCCGAGATCAATGGTGTCCAGTTCATCAACGACTCCAAAGCCACCAATCTGGACGCCCTGCAGAAAGCGCTCATGGCGACGCGTCCCGGCCCATCAGGCGAGCCCAATGTGTGGTTGATCGCCGGTGGACGCGACAAAGGTCTTGAATTTCACGATATCGGTCCGTTGCTCTCAAAACGCGTCAAACGCGCATTCGTGCTCGGCGAAGCCACTGAAAGAATTTGTGCTGCCTGGAGTCTTTTTACTCCTTGCACCAAAACCGAATCATTGCTAGAAGCAGTAGCCGAGGCAGCGAAAGCGGCTGCTTCAGGCGACGTAGTTTTGCTTTCACCGGCTTGCTCGAGCTTCGATCAGTTTCGAAATTACCAGCAGCGCGGTGAAAGCTTTTGTAGCGCGGTGAAATCAATAGGTAGGGGTGAGATGGCCGTACACCCCTATATAAATGGTAGTTAAACAATGATTTTGATTTTCAGCCAAACCGGCTCGGAAAACTCAACAGAATTTGCCTCCGGTTTTTTGAGGGAAAAAACCCGAGGTAAAAACCAATACAATCAACAATACCTCACAACAACGCCTCCACTGCCATCCACATGAACAATCCACTCGTTCCCCAAGGTTCCTTGCTCGAGCAGAAGAACAAAAGCCGTGCCCGTGTAAAGATCGCGGTTTTTGTTGTGCTCGGCATTCACGGCATCGGTTTGCTCGCGCTGCTGATGCAAGGCTGCAAAAAAGAGCCCGACTTGGGCGGCCAAACTGAAGCGACGAACAATGCTGCGCCGGCTTTTGTAGAGCCAACGAATGCGCCGTTGGCAATGACGAACGACCTCATGGCTGCTACCAATGTGACTTCGGCCGCGGTCGACACGCACGCACTGACGACGACCGGCGCAACCGAGTACATCATCGCCAAGGGGGATACCTTCAGCATCATTGCCAAGAAGTTTCATGTCACAACTAAAGCTCTGATGGACGCCAACCCCGGGGTCGAACCGACAAAGCTGAAAATCGGTGAGAAGATCAACATCCCTGCCGCTGCCGCTTCAACCACCACTACCTCTACGTCCGGGGCGACGACGACAGCCGCTGGAACTGGTGAGCAAAACTACACCGTCAAATCGGGCGACAGCCTTACAAAAATTGCGACCCAATTTGGAACTACTGTCAAGGCCATACGTTCTTTAAACAGTCTCAAGACCGATAAGATTGTTGTTGGGCAAAAGTTGAGAATACCGGCCAAGGGTTCGGGTGCAACGGCAACTGATACCAATCAGACGCCGGCGACCTCGACTGGCACCCCGACCGGCCAATGAAGCTCGCGCCGCGTGATGGCTATCTGATGTCTCTCGCCGCTGCACTCCTGTAAAAAATGTCATCGTGAAATTGGCTGTCACCGTTCTGGTTTTCTGCGTCGCTGCGCTGCTCGCGCTGGGGATGGTGATGCTCTATAGCTCGAGCATGGTCCAGGTAGGCTCCCGTTACCTTGTCATGCAAATGATCTGGTGCGTGCTCGGCCTGGTCAGCGCCGTCACGATCGCTTTCGTTGATTACCGCTTTTTAAAGCGGATTTGGTGGATTTTACTTGGACTTGCGTTGGTTCTGCTGGTGTTGGTTCTGGTCCCGCATATCGGCGTTGTGCGGGGGCATGCGCGGCGCTGGTTCAGTTTGGGGCCGGCCAGCTTTCAGCCATCAGAGTTCGCCAAAGTGGCGGTGCTGATCGCTTTGGCGTGGTATGGTGAGAGATATCGACGCCAGATGCCCAACTGGAAAACGGGGATTGTCATTCCAGGCGTGGTGATTGTCGT
Source organism: Candidatus Limnocylindrales bacterium (assembly GCA_035495315.1). GTDB lineage: Bacteria > Verrucomicrobiota > Verrucomicrobiia > Limisphaerales > UBA8199 > DATJGF01. Next base: position 17,184 of record DATJGF010000044.1, on the reverse strand, counting down.
TGCGGCAGGATTGATTTTCAAAGAACCGGATGTCGGTAATGCTCTATTGTTGGCCAGTGTTTGCGGAATCGTCCTGCTGATCGCGGGTATTCGGCTCAGGTACTTTCTGCCTCCGGTCCTGATCGCAGCCACCGGCGTGGCGGTCTTTATTGCGCACAATCCCATGCGCTCCGACCGCATTTATTCGTGGCTGCATGTGGAAGAAACCAAGCAGGACAAAGGCATGCAGGCTTACCAGGCCATGGTCGCTCTGGGCAGCGGTGGAGTCACTGGCAAAGGCCTTGGTGACGGGCGTCAGAAACTGGGTTTTGTCCCCGAGCATCATACCGACTTTATTTTTTCGATTATCGGCGAGGAGCTGGGATTAGTTGCCACCATGCTGGTCGTGGCGGCCTTCGTCGCTTTCGTGATTAGTGGCCTTTTCATCTCAGTCAATGCGGCTGACACCTTTGGCCTCCTGCTGGGGTCGGGCATCACCTTTCTGATCGGTTTACAGGCATTCATCAATATTGGAGTGGTCACCAGCGCCTTACCTAATAAAGGACTGCCGCTTCCCTTCATCAGCTACGGTGGCTCTAATCTGCTGGTCATGCTTACATGCGTCGGCATTCTCCTGAGCATCGCCCGTCATGCCCGCCTGAGTGATTCCAAAGCCAACCGCTCGACCGATCCGGAGGAATCGTCGTTGTTCCGGCCCCAGCGAAATCCGTTCAAGCACCCGCGATATTCAACATGAGCGGTTTCCTTTATCCAAACCCGCATGTCGCCATCGCGTGTGGCGGGACCGGGGGGCACCTCTTTCCAGGACTGGCAGTTGCTGAGGAATTGATGCGACAGCAGTGCGCGGTAACATTGGTGATATCTGCAAAAGAAGTGGACCAGGAGGCGGTGCGCCCGATTAAGGGAATGGAAATATTGACGTTGCCTGCTGTCGGTCTAACTCGCGACTCCTTGTTCGCATTTCTGAGCGGGTTGTGGCGATCGTACCGTGCAGCCAAAACTAGTTTTCAGCAGCGTCCACCCCGAGCGGCTTTGGCGATGGGCGGCTTTACTGGCGCGGGACCTATCCTCGCAGCCAGACAGTTGGGTGCAGAAACATTTCTTCATGAGTCCAACACGATTCCTGGCCGTGCGAACCGTTGGTTATCGCGCATGGTGCGCCAGGCGTTTGTTGGATTCCCGGCCGCCGCGCGCCGATTGCACTGTCGAAGCACTACCTTTACCGGCACCCCGGTGCGCGCTCAGATTCATCCTCGTGATACCGGGGCCTGCCGCGCTGCTTTCGGCCTGGACCCGCTTCGCCCGGTCGTTCTGGTGACCGGCGGCAGCCAGGGAGCTAAAGCCCTCAATAATCTGGTCCTTGACTATTTGCCTCAATTCGCCAAGACCCACGCGCAATGGCAGTGGCTTCACTTGACCGGCCCAGCAGACTGCGAAGAGGTTAAACGCGCTTACGAGTCCCTAAAATTGGATGCGGTAGTTCGCGCGTTTTGCTCCGAAATGGAGCTTGCTTTGGGTGCCGCCTCTGCGGTGATCAGTCGCGCCGGGGCTTCATCCCTCGCCGAATTGGCCGCCATGCGTTTGCCGGCAGTTTTGGTCCCATATCCGGCAGCGACTGATAACCATCAATTCTATAACGCCCTTGCTTTTGCGGAGGCCGGGGCCGCTCGCTTGCTGCCCGAGAATAATGCCAAGGCACGTGACCTGGAGGTGCGCCTTGCTGACCTGGTGGAAACCTCGGAATCCCGCCAGAGCATGCAGCAAGCGCTAGCGCAATGGCATGCTCCGGAAGCCGCGCAACGAATCGCTGGCGCTATACTTAGCACTCTCGGCCTTGGGGTTCCACAGGTAAGCGGACTCGATCGGGCCCAAACCAAAACCTCCGGCTCCAATAACGCGCGAGGCGAACAATTACTGCGCGATGCTCTGGCTTCGCGCAACCACGCATGAACGCCGAGCCGCTCATTTCGTCCACCTCTGGCCGAGCTGGTCGCGACCTCGCCGCTGAGGTAAAGGCGCGTCTTTCACCCGAAGCGGTCGTGCGACCCGATGAACCGCTAGCTCGACGCTCCACTTTACGGGTGGGTGGACCGGCCGACGTTTACGTCGAACCGGCCTCCGAAGCCGATCTGCAGAGCACGTTGAAGTTTTGCGCCGGGCATAACCTGCCGTTATTCGTGCTGGGGCGTGGCTCAAATCTCCTCGTGCGGGATGGGGGATTCCGAGGTGTGGTGATCTCACTCGCGCAACGCTGCTTCTCCGCGATTGAGATCAAGGCTCTGCAGCTGCACTGCGGTGCCGGCGCAAAACTGAAAGACGTCGCTGTTGCGGCTAAACGCAGCGGTTTGGCTGGGCTTGAGTTTCTCGAAGGCATTCCGGGCAGTGTGGGTGGCGGTTTGCGGATGAATGCCGGCGCCATGGGCGGGGCAATGTTCGATGTCGTTCGGACGGTCCGATTGATGGACTTAAATGGAGCTATCAGCGAACGCAGCGCCTCCGAACTCGACGTCAAGTACCGAGGCTGCCCGAGCTTAAAATCCCACATCGCTCTGGCTGCGGTGCTACAGGGCGAGGCCGGCGCACGCGAGGAGATTGAACGGAAAATGAAAGACTTCAGCCAAAAACGCTGGTCCTCCCAGCCTGCCGCCCCCAGCGCCGGCTGTATGTTCAAAAATCCCGTTACAATTCCAGCGGGCAAACTCATTGACGAACTTGGGCTTAAGGGAACGCGGGTTGGCGGCGCGATGGTGTCGTTGGAACACGGCAACTTCCTGGTTACCGACGGCGCGGCCACCGCGCGGGATGTATTGGAGTTGATCAAGCTGGTGCAACAGAAAGCGCGAGCCGCTCGCGGAATCGATTTGGAAACTGAAGTTGAAATTATCGGAGAGTGATATGCCGGAGAAATTGCGCATCACAGTGATGCTGGGTGGTCCAAGCGCCGAACGCGAGGTGTCGCTGCGTTCGGGCGCCGCCGTGGCGCAAGCGCTGCGTTCGCTCGGTCATGACGTATTCGAACTGGACCCTCAGCCCGAAGGCTGGGACCTGCCGGCTTGCGACGTCGTTTTCCTGGCTTTGCATGGCACGTATGGCGAAGACGGCACGGTCCAACGCAAGCTTGAGGAGTTGGGCATGCCTTACACAGGCTGCGACTCCGAGGCCAGCGCCGTTGCCTTCGACAAATTCATTACCAAAGAGCGCTGCGTTGCTGCCGGAGTGCCCACGGCCCGGTTTCTCCTCATCGACAGCGTCAGCGCGAGTTGGCCGATGGGATGGAACCCGCCAATCGTGCTCAAACCGGTGCGCCAGGGGTCGAGTGTCGGATTGCACTTCGTCGAACGGGTTTCGGACTGGAGCCCGGCATTGCTCGAATCCATGCGCTATGACTCGCAGGTCCTGATGGAAGAAAAGATTATCGGACGTGAGACCACGGTGGGGATTTTAGCCGGCCAGCCCTTGCCAGTTGTCGAGGTCCGCCCTCGAACTGGGGTTTACGATTACCGTAGCAAGTATACCAGCGGTGCCACCGAATACCTCTGTCCGGCGCCATTCGATGAAGCGACGACTCAGAGAATCCAGGCGGCGGGGTTGGGTGCGTTTCAGGCCGTGGGCGGGCGGGACTATGGTCGAATCGATATAATGGTTCGAGCCGATGGTGAGCCCGTCGTTCTTGAGGTTAACACGCTACCGGGTATGACCGAGACGAGTTTACTTCCCAAAGCGGCTGCCGCCGCTGGAATCGGTTATGCCGAACTTTGCCAACGGATGGTGGATCTGGCCCTGCAACACCCACGCGGCATCTTGAGTTCCTGAAAAACCCAAACATGTGGTTCAAACGCAAACCTAAAAACCGCCGACTTGAACGCGACTCGGTGCTGGACGTGAAGCTACGCTCGCATCAGGTGCGCGCCGCCCGTTTGCGTGCGCTGGGGATTGGCGCCGGCCTTGTCATCGCTTTGGCGGCCAGCGGTTGCCTGGTTTGGGCCGCCGGAAATTTCGCGCTGAACAAGCTGATTTACCAAAATAAGGCCTTCGCGATCGAAGAAATTGATGTGCAAACCGATGGGATTATCGCCACGGGCCAATTGCGTCGTTGGACCGGAGTGCGCTTAGGCCAAAACCTTTTGGCTTTGGATTTGGCGCGAGTGCGGCGGGATCTCGAATTGGTCTCGTTGATACAATCGGTATCGGTCGAGCGAGTCCTGCCCCACACGTTGCGTGTACGTGTGATTGAGCGGACGCCGATCGCTCAAATCAAACTGCTCAAACCCGGCCCAACCGGTGGTATTGAGGTCGGCATTTTTTTATTGGATGCCGACGGTTATGTGATTGTGCCGCTGGACCCGCGGCAGCGGACGACGGCCCTCACCCAATCGGCCGACGACCTGCCGGTGATCTGCGGACTTAAAGGCCCGGAGATCCAGGCCGGCCACAAGATAGAGTCCCCGCAATTACTGGCGGCTCTGCGTTTGTTGGTTGCCTTTGATCATTCTCCGATGCAGGGAATGGTGGATCTCAAGACCATTGATCTGTCCAACCCCGAGGTCCTGGTCGCCCGAACCGACCAAGGTAGCGAGATTACTTTCGGCCTCAACGACGTCGATCAACAACTCCGCCGCTGGCGCAAAATCTTCAGCCTCGGACAGCAAGCCAACAGAGCCATTGCCTCCTTGGATCTCGCTGTGACCAATCATGTGCCGTTACGTTGGCTCGAAGCCAGCCTCATTCCGCCCCTCAGCCCCAAACCCCCAAAACAACAACCTAAGAAAAGACATGTTTGACCCTGATTCTTCAATCATCGTTGGACTGGAAATTGGCACTTCGAAGGTTTGTGCGGTCGTGGGTGACCTCAGTCCCGATGGCGCACTAAACATCGTCGGACTGGGCCAGGCGCGTTCCCGTGGCGTCAGGAAAGGGGAGATTTGCGACGCCTCGATGGCCGAAGAAGATGTGCGCCATGCCATCGTTGAGGCCGAGCAAATGGCGGACGTGGAGATTCGCAGTGTGTACCTGGGCATCACCGGCGGGCATCTGCGGGGATTCAACAATCGTGGCGTGCATCCGGTAGTCTCGGCGGATCGGGAGATTAGCGAGGCGGATGTTCAGGACGTGATCAAGAACGCCAAGACCATCAATTTGCCGGCCCAAAATCATGTCGTCCATGCGATCCGGCAGCATTTCCTGGTCGATGGCCAGGACGGCATAGCCAATCCGGTCGGCATGCTTGGCGCGCGGGTTGAAGTCGACGTCCACGTCGTCCATGGCAACCTCAATCGCCTGCAGAACGCCATCCGTACGGTTAAGGGCCTGCAGTTGGAAGTTGACGATATTGTCTTCAACGGCCTCGCCGCTGCGCTGGCTGTCTTGACCAATGAGCAGAAGGAAGTTGGCTCGCTGGTGATCGATATCGGTGGTGGCACGACCGAGTATGTCGTTTACGCCAACGGCATCATCAAACATACCGGAGTTCTGGCGGTTGGAGGTGATCACATTTCGAACGACCTGGCCTACGGCTTGAAAGTGCCCCTCAGTCGCGCTGAGCAGCTCAAACTCGAACACGGCGCCGCCTTCCTCGACGATGCCGCCAAGGGCCAGAGCGTCACCATCGCTAACGAACTCGGCATGCCGCTCAAAGTGATCAATCTGGAAAACCTGCGCCGCATTATGGGCCTGCGCCTCGAAGAGATTTTTCAGCTGATTGCACAGGATTTGGATCAAGCCGATGCGCTAAATTACCTCCGCTCGGGTGTCTTCCTTTGTGGCGGCGGCTCTCGCATTCCGCAAGTGGCTCAGCTAGCCGAACAAGTGCTCGGGATGCCGGTGTCGCTCGGAAAAGCAAACTCCATCAGCGGTCTTAAATCGGCGTTGGACCAACCCGAATTCGCAAGTGCCATTGGTTTGGTAAAGTTTGGGTCGTTCCAGCACCGCAAACGCGCCTCCAAACCCTCCCTCAAGGACGGCATCAAGACTACCTTGGGACAGTTCTTCAAGCGAAGTTAATTCAATGCTCGATAAAGAAGATTCCAAAAGCAGCTTGTGTAAACTCCCAACGTGACTCCGCCTGCCGATTAACTACTGACTATGGATACACCCTCAGAAAAGATTCCGCCGAAAACTGCGGCTGTAAAGATTTTTGGAGTCGGCCACGCCGGCATCGCCGTGCTCGAGCAGTTGGCAGGGGGCGAGATCCCGCCCGATTACTTCGCCATAATCGACAACGATCCACAAACGTTAGAGGCTTGCCTCGTGGGCACAAAGGTGACGATCAATTCAGAGTCAGTGCGGAAAGTGGCTGCCGGCACAACTTCGGGCCTCGTCCCGGAGCTCTCGCCTGAAGTAGTCGCATCTTTGAAATCAGCGTGTGAGGACAAAAACTTGATTTTTATCGTCGCGGGGTTGGGTGGCGACGTTGGAAACGTCCTTACCCCGATGGTTGGACGATTGGCCAAAGAATCAGGGGCCTTGGTGCTGGCCTTTGTCATCCTTCCGTTTGAGTGCGAAGGCAGCCGGCGACGCCAAATTGCCGAGCAAGGCTTGGAAGCCATAAAGCAGGCTACAGACGGAGTGATCTGCCTGCCGAATCAACGCATCCTGGGTTTGATGGATGAAACGACGAGCGTGGCCCAGGCTCTCCGGCTCGGCAACGGATTGATGGCCGACTGCGTTCGCGGACTCTGGCGCTTGTGCCTCCATAAAGGCCTGATTCCACTACATTTTAGTGAAGTTTGCGAATTCGTCCGCGGTCACCAAGCCGAGAGCGCTTTCGCCGTCGCCGAAGCCGCGGGAGCGACCCGCTCACGAGAAGTTCTCGACAAGCTTGTTAACCACCCTTTGCTCGACGGCGGCCGCGCCCTGGAGGAATGTGACGGCGCATTGGTAAGTCTTATGGGCGGACCCGATCTCACGATGACTGAGGTCAATCGCATCATGGAACAAATCAATGCCAAATGTGGTCGTGCGCAAGTCATCATGGGCGCCGCAATCGATGAAACCTTCCGTGAAAGGTTGGCCGTTACTTTGATTACGGTGCGCAAGATTCTCCAGCCTTTGGATGCGGATCCGTCTCCGCGTATTTGCACGGAGGAACTGGGAGCGCAACTGCTCAATCGTCAATCCGAGCCTCGGCCGGGCTCGCGGTTTGTCCCCCCGGCCCCGGTCTTACCACCCGAGCAAGTCCAACGCATGCTGGCACAACAAGGCGGCTCGCGCGCGCGTGGCGGAAAAGGGCTTCCAAGATTACGGCAGACTCAACTTCCGCTTGAGATTCTCTCCAAAGGCCGTTTCGACAAAAGTGAACCTACCATCCACAAAGGCGAAGATCTTGACGTGCCCACTTACATCCGCCGCGGCGTCGTCTTGAATTGAAGGAATTGCCGGAGCCCGCGCTTCAACGTTCGAAGTTCACGGTTCGATGTTCAATGTTCACGGTTCGAGATTAGAACTCATCTCGTAAACCCCGACACAGGGTTCCTTTGGTAGGGACGGTTCGCCGAGCCGTCCGCTTTCCTACACAAAAACCGGGAAGGCCCGCTCGGCGAGCCGGCCCTACCATTTATGAAGTGGATTGTAAGGTCTCAGCACACCTGTTTTCAGGGTTAAACCCAATTGGAGGGCTGCGGGTTGTTAGTCAATGTGTAATGTCACCGGTCCGGGTCTGCTCAGAGCCAGCGCTGTTGTCCAAAAGCAATCCCTGAGTTCGACCCCGGTATCGCATGAGAACATTACGTTGCATCGCGTTTGCAGGCAGCTTCTGGTTCGCTTCGGCAGTCTTTTCACAAGCACAGAATTGCATCCTACCGCCATCCGGCCTTGCTCACTGGTGGCGCGGCGAAGGAAATGGGTTCGATACGATCTCCATCCAGGATGGTGTGTTGATTGGCGGAGTACAGTTTGCTCCGGGAAAAGTTGGCACCGGATTCTCCTTCAGCGGCAGCGGCGACGATTACATCGCTTTGCCACCTAATCTATTTCCCGTACCCACCACAGGAGAAGGGAATGCGCCATTCTCATTTGAAGTATGGTTCCAAACCACCAACGGCGGCGTGATTTTAGGCCAGCAGGATTTACCGCCCTTCCGCAGCGACCTTGGCGGCTACGTGCCGGCGATCTATGTCGGCACCAATGGCCTCCTGTACGTGCAGTTGTTCTGGGGCACCGCGCCCCAATTGCTCAGCACTAACGTGGTGAACGACGGCGAGTTTCATCACGTTGTGGTGACCTACGACGGCGCCGTCGAAGCACTGTATTTCGATGGCACAGTTATCGGGAGCGCTCCGCTGGTTCAGGAAGGTTATTCGATTCTCTATTATTATGAAATTGGCACGGGCTATACTGGTGGCTGGGACGGCGCTTCGGGCGATTGGTTTCCTTTTACCGGCATCATCGACGAGCCTTCCCTCTATACACGAGCCTTGACGGCTGCTGAAGTAACCGCGTTGTTCAATTCTGCCGGCGCGGGCAAGTGCGCGCCGCCGGGTGCCGGACTGGTATTGCGCCATCGTTATAGTTTTGATGGGCCACCTTCAAGCTCGGTCGTAACTGACTCCATCCGCGGCGCGAACGGGTTGCTGGTCTATGGCAGTCCCGGCGCTCCTTACACTAACGGCGTTCCGGATGGCAGCAGTTTTTCAGGCGAAGGAAGCCTCCAACTCAACGGTGCCAGTGGATGCGTGTCTCTACCTCCGCGCCTGCTCTCGTCCCTTTCCAATTTCACCGTCGAAGCCTGGATCACCTGGAATGGGCCCGATACTAATGTCTGGCAGCGGGTATTTGATTTCGGAATCAGCGATCGCGGCACAAATGCTAATGGCATCGGCACGAATTACGTCATTTTTACTACCGCCCGCGGTGGCACCGGTCTGCCAGGTTTCGAAGAGACCACCGTCAATCCTTTTGGCAGCGCTGTTGATCCTGAATCGCTTGTGTTGACCGGGCCCGCTCCCATGCCCATTGGACAAGAGGTCTATATCGCCATCACTTATGACCCCCTCGCCAGTTTGACAAAGTTGTACTTTGATGGCGCGCTGGTCGCCTCATCCTCAAACGACGTTAACGCGACGAGCCGCTTCATGGATTACACTGATTGGCTCGGTCGTTCCCAATGGGATCGGGATCCGTTCTTTAACGGCAGCTTCAATGAGTTTCGGGTTTGGGAAGGGGTTCTCAGCGACGCGGATATTGACAGCCATTACGCTGGTGGGCCTGACCAACAGTTTGTCACAAGCCGGCCGGTGATTAATATCGCCGCCGCCGGCAACCGCCTCGTGCTGGCCTGGCCCGCCGGCGGGAATGGCGCTTTCCAATTACAGACGACACGCAGTTTATCGGCTCCGGCCTGGGTTACAGTTACCAATGAGGTCATACTGTCTAACAATATTTATACAGTAACCTTGCCTGCCGACGCCGGAGCCAGTTTCTATCGGCTGATTCAGTAGTGGCTTACCCGGTCAGATCGGACTTTTTGAGTTTCAATATTTGTCCCTGTAGGTTTACCGATTAGCCGTCTAAAATTGGCCCGGTTTACGCTGTAAGTCGAAGGTTATGATGGCGTTAGTCTATTCCATCATCCTGACAGTGTCAGCGGGTTTGGCCTGGTGGTTGAGCGGATACGATGGTGCAGTGACCGGTGAGTATAAGGTGGCCGACATCCAACGCCGAGCCTCCCGGTGCGGCGCAACACTTTTGCTCGTGCTGGCCGGTTTGGCCGGGGTCTCGATGGGTGGCAGATTCGGTGGGTTCGTCCTGATCGCCCTCATCCTGCCTTTGGCTATCATATGGACGGGGTGCGTTAGTGAAATATTCGCCCGCGGCTTCCATCTACTAATCGATACACCGGACTTGGGCGAATTTGATCCAAAGGAACTGACCCGCGAGTTGGATCGGCTTGCAGAACTGGTACAACAGGGCAGGGCGGATGAGGCAATTGAATTATGCACCAAGCTGAAAAAATCTGGGTCCGGCAGTGCGCTCGCCTTGGAAACCGCTTTGTTCAGGGTCTATGAGGAGATGTTTGCCGGCAATGCCTTTAATTCGGCTTCCATGGTCGAGACACAGAGGTTATACGAGGAAGGACATCTTCTGGTGGTGGAGTTCCGGCTTAAAGAAGTTTTGAAGCAAGAGCCGAGAAACCTGAGAGCGGGCATGATGTTGATGAGGCTCTATGCCCGAAACCTCCGCAAGGCGAACCGAGCTTTGAGCGTACTGAGTGAATTTGAGGGGAGAGGTGGCGTGCCGCCTGGCTTTGTGGATTACGCGCGCCAGCGTATTAACGAGTGGTTGAATCCAGATTCACAACGGAAGAAACCTGCCGAAGGCATCGAATCAATGCTTGTCGACCAAAAAGCGCTTAGTCCTCGTGTGGATGCGCCCGTCGAGCCAACACCAATTGTCCCAGAGCAGATCGAATTAGCCGAGGAGGAGGTTGATCCTGACCTTTCCTCGATCCCGCAGTTGTTGACCGCCGGTCATCTCGGCACAGCGATCGATAAACTTGAAAGGCATCTTAAGATGCGTCCGCATGATTTTGATCTCCGCCTGCAACTGGCTGAAGCCCATGGGCGCTATTGCTGTAACCTCAGTCGAGCCGCCCAAATTGTTGCCAACATAGAAACCGATGGCTCGTTTAGTAGCGCGCAAGTGCAGCAGGCCAAACAGAAGCTGCAAGAATGGCGCGAGCGCCAGCCCAACGCAGCCTTGTAGCATCTGATCTCGCGGTAACCCAACCGCTCTGAGGCACAACAAACTTGCAGGAACACAGAGCAGGCCTCTATTTGTTGAGTCGTGATTAATTACAGCGTTTACACCTGACCCGCGTGATTGAGATTGAACTGAATGCCAAATAGAGAGACGCTGGCCGTGTCTCAAGAGAGACAATATGGCCTGCCTTGCAATTAATCCGATTAAAATCATGAAGCTCACCACCTTCTCCTCTATTGGGATTGTCGTACTTCTTACCGCTGTTTCCCATACAGTTTGTTCGGCCCAGCCGCGCCCTGGACGTGGCCCCCAAGGCCCACAAGTTGTTTCGCCGGAAGTAGCCGGCGACTGCAAGGTGACCTTCCGTATCCTGGCGCCGAAGGCGGAAACTGTGCGGCTCAGCGGCAGCGACATCCCCGGCGTCGGTCAAGGCGCCGAGATGACTAAGGGTACGAACGGGGTTTGGGAAGTCGCCCTCGGCCCAATTCCACCGGGTTCTTACCGCTATAACTTCAATGTGGATGGTGTCTCCGTGATCGACCCGCGCAATCCCGCCACCAGCGAATCAAACGCCAACACCTGGAGCCTGGTTTATGTTCCCGGAGCGGACTTCATGGACACCAAAAACGTTCCGCATGGCGCCGTCGCAGCGGTGACCTATTATTCGAAGGCTCTTGCTAAATTCCGTCGTATGCACGTCTATACGCCGCCCGGCTATGACTTGGGCAAAGGCAAGTACCCCGTTTTTTACCTTCTGCATGGCGCGTCGGATTGCGATGATTCCTGGAGTTCGGTTGGACGCGCCGGGTTTATCCTCGACAACCTGATGACGGCACAAAAAGCCAAACCGATGATCGTGGTGATGCCCGCGGGGCATACCGGGCCATTTTTGCCGCGTGCTCCCGGTTCAGCCAGGCCGAGGGAAGACGACTTCGCGAAAGATTTCCTCGGCGATATTGTTCCTTACATCGAGCAGCATTACCGTGTTCGCACCGACCGGCAAAGCCGCGCCATGGCCGGCTTGTCCATGGGCGGCGGACAAACTCTGAATATCGGAATACCTCATCTCGACAAGTTTGCCTACCTGGGCGTGTTCAGCTCCGGCGTCTTTGGCATCACTGGCCGCGGTTTCGGCACCAACACGCCTTCCGGCCCTTCCTTTGAGGAACAGAACAAAATGGTCCTGGATGATCCCAAATTGAAACAGGGTCTGAAACTCTTCTGGTTTGCGACGGGCAAGGACGATTTTCTCCTCGAAACGTCGCGTGCTACAGTCGAGATGTTCAAGAAACATAACTTCAATGTCGCCTATAAGGAAAGCGACGGAGCGCACACCTGGATCAATTGGCGCGAATACTTGAACGAGTTTGCGCCGCAATTGTTCCGGTAGCGGCTAGCGTCTCGCTGACCGTAGAGCCGGGCATCCTGGCCGTCGGAATTTGGACCCTTAGCCAAGCTTGCAGGCCGCCTTCTGGAGAGCGTGAAGGCAGGACTCCTCTTGTGCGCGCTTGATTTTGAGCCTATGGGTGATCAATGAGCAGCGAACGATTCCCTTCAGGGCCTTGGACGGGCTTCTACACGTATACTCCTCGTCGCAGGCACCGGATGGATATGGACCTGACTTTTGCCAACGGGAACTTGAGCGGCTCCGGCAGCGATGACGTCGGACGTTTCCTGATAAAGGGGCGTTACGACGAATCGACCTCCGAATGCTACTGGACCAAGACCTATATTGGAGCCCACGACGTATTCTATGGCGGCTATCGCGAAGGGAAGGGAATTTGGGGCCGCTGGGAGATTCAGTCCACATTCCACGGCGGCTTTCATATTTGGCCAAAAGGTGCGCCAGAGGGGAACCAAGACGCAGTGCATGAAGCCGAGAGCCAGACGGTCGATGCAGTGGCTGTAGGAGACGACGTAAGGAGACTCTATTCGATGCTTTTCTGCGCCTTTCGGCGCTTAATCAGAGTCTCCTTACGTTGTCTCCAACAATGCCCTTGACATACATCGCAACGCAATGTATCGTATCGCTATGCTTACGAAAGAACTCGTCGCCGCCTCCACTGAACCGCTGATTTTATCTCTCCTCTCCGAAGGCGAGAGTTACGGCTACGCTCTCATCCAGGAGGTAAAACGGCTCTCCGCTGACCGGATCAACTGGACCGACGGTATGCTCTACCCGGTTCTCCATCGGATGGAACGCGAAGGCTGGATCCAGTCGCGCTGGGGTGCGGCCGAAAATGGCCGCAAACGAAAGTACTATTCGCTGAAAAGCGACGGCAAAAAGGCCTTAAAGGAGCAGCGCGAGCAATGGGTTACTGTTTCTAAAGTGTTCCAGCGGCTATGGAAGGAACAATATGTTTGATCTCGAACAGGCAATCGAGCATTGGCGAGGGCAACTGCTCGAAGCGGGAATTCAATCAGCCGAAGTCGTTGCAGAATTGGAGGCGCATCTGCGCGAGGATATAGACCGGCAAACCAAAGCAGGAATAAGTGTGCCGGAAGCCTTCGGCAGGACTCTACAAAACCTGGGAAACGCCGCTGCCTTACAAGATGAGTTCAGGAAGGTGCGCCATCGTTCCAGCATCGGCGAAAAGGTGATGCTGGGCATTTGCGGCGTGCTGATTGGTTTCGTAGTGTTTCTCAGCGGCGTCACAATTCTTCTATGCTACGAAACTTGGGGAGAACGAATAATGGCATCTGTGGCGGTGATTTCCATTTTGCTTGTGGCTCGTGCATGGAGCTATGCCGTTCCTTTTCTGCCGCTCATGGAGAATAGCCGGCTGAGATGGGCGACCGGCCTCAGTTGCATCGGTGTTGGCTTCGTTCTTTTGAACCTTCTCAGCCTGTTCGTTCTACCGCATTTCGAAATCGGTCCCGACCGTCAACTCCCTGCGGTTGGCTTGTGGGCGATTTTTCTCCTGGCACTCTTTTGCTGCACGGGTGTTGGCCTGCTTTTGAGCAAAAGACAAAGGGAAGTCTGGGGAATGACGCGTCCTTCCGCCACAACGGCCACGCTCCGGCGTTCTTAATCCCAATAATCTATGTTTGATCTTGAAAGAGAAATTGCGACATGGCGACGGCAACTGGCACGCGTTGGAATCAAGTCGGTTGAATGCGTCGCTGAACTCGAGAGTCACCTGCGCGATGAGTTTGAGGCTCAAATCACTTCTGGTGCGAACCCGGAAGATGCCTTTCAGAGGGCAGTAGCTGCTGTCGGTTCTGCCGCTGAACTCAACGCTGAATTCACAAAAATAGCTTCCACGACGCACAGGATGGGAAAGTGTTTGCAGGCGAGTTATCTGCTGGCTTCTGTTTTCATGCTCGCGGTTAATGCTTGGACGCTACTGGAATATGAACTGAGTTCTCTGGCGCGTACCTTGGGCATCAGCGCCGTGGTCCTCATCAGTATCTATTTGGCTTCACTTCCTCGTTGGGTCCAGTGGGTATCGCCGTCATCCTTCACTCGATTCGCCGGCATAATCAAAGTGGGCGCCAATCTCGTTTGGATCTGGCCGCTTTGGGCATTGCTCCAAGCCGAACACGTGATTGGCGTGGAAATTGGGATTCTTCCAACGGTGTTCATCTGGTCCTTCTATGCCGCGATCGTCCTGACTATTGTCGCTTTCCGCCTCACTCACGGGTCCCGACCAGGCGATGCCGGAGGGTGGATACCACCTTCCTCGGCGATCCCCCAACCCATTCCGCCAACGCCCGTTTGTCCGCCTGAACTTTCCTTGCCCGGATCGAAACCCGTCGATCCGACCATTCACCGCGCACTCGAATTTGCCTCTGGTGAAGCGTCGCGGCTGGGACACGGATACATCGGGACGGAGCATCTCCTGCTGGGTATCCTCAAAGAGGCAAAGGGGACGCTGGCAAATGTTCTGCGCCAAATTCACATCGATTACGACGCAGTCCAAACCGAGCTTTCGCGATTGATAACACCGGTTCCGGCCTCAGCCTCGCCCGGTCGCGTCCCGTTGACTCCTCGTGCCCAAAAAGCGCTTAAATTCGGGGCTCGTGAAGCCAAGGCAATGCATCAGGCAACTGTGGGTGCCGAGCACGTCTTTCTTGGTCTGCTTCTCGAAGGCCACGGCCTCGGCGCGCAAGCACTGAGGAACCTCGGTGTGGACGTGAAAACGACCCGTGCCCAACTAATCAGGGCATTAGCCTTCCGTGTCCGCTAAAAAGTGCATCGCCTGATCCGGCACCAGAAGCCTCTCCTTTGGCAGGGACGGATCGCCGAGCCGTCCGCTTTCCTACACAAAACCGGATCCGCCGCTCGGCGAGCCGGCCCTACCATTTATGAGATGGATGGTAGGTCGGCAAGACCATTTGCCGTTCTAATTATCCTCCAGCGAGATTTCAAACATTTTACGCTTGACGCGCGGTTTTAGAAAAACCGATAGTTCGGATAATGCGCAAGCGGCCACCTTCTCCGCGGCTTGACTGGCTCTTGCGCCCCGGTGTCTCTACCCTCCATTCGCTCGTTGCGTCCCCACGCTATTGACCCAGGACTATGGAACCAACAAATCGGCCTACTTTTTCGAGCCTAGCCAATTCTGAAGCTCAAACCCAATGCCGGCCGCTGTCGGCTCGCGCCAGACCGCTGCCACGAGTGCAAGGACTGCGTGTGTTCCAGCTGCTGTTGCTGCTGCTAACGCCCAGTTTGAACTGCGCGGATGAAACCAATCCGCCCACCGCCACGCCAGTTACATGGCTGCAGGAGACCAATGCGCAGGAAATCCTCCGAGGCATTGTTGGACTCGGCGAACAACTCCGGTCAAACCAGCTAGCCATTGAGCAGAACGGCAACGAAGCCAGAGAGGCGGCCGCGCGCAGCAGTGAAGTGCTCTCCAACAGCTTGCGAAGCATTCAAGATTCAATTACCTCGCAGCAGCAGGCCCTTTCCGAGCGCAGCAGCCGGGAATTGCGGGAGATGCAGGGCGCAAACCGGGTTGTGGTCATCATCGTCGGCGTCTTCACAACTGCGGTGGCTTTGACGTTGCTGCTGATCGCCTATTTTCAATGGCGCATCAGCAAAGCCTGGACTCAGATCACGCACCTCCTACCGGTCGCGCATGGTGGTGGTGTGAAGGCCTTGGGACCGGGCACAGATCCTGTTGGGTTAGCCGATGCTCCGAATCCCGGTTTGCTTCACGCGGTGGAAGAACTCGAAAACAGGGTCCAGGACCTCGAACACATATCGGCTTCCGCGCCAGGTGCCCGCGTCACGGCAAACTCAACCCCCGGCAACGGCGGCGGCACTCGGTCAAACGTGCCGGTTGCCTCCGGGCCGGAACACCGGGGTGGCCCGCTTCAAGCCAAGATCGTCGCCTGCCTTAGTCAGGGCCAGACTATGTTGAAACAGAACGACTGGGAAGGAGCCCTTCAGTGCTTCGATGAAGTCCTCGCTTTGGATCCCAATCACGGCGAAGCGTTGGTGAAGAAGGGCTCGGCGCTGGAAAGAATGAAGAAGTTGAACGAAGCATTCGAGTGCTATGACCGCGCCATCGCGGCGGACCAGTCAATGACAGTCGCCTACCTGTACAAAGGCGGGCTCTGCAGCCGGCTTGAGCGGTTCAAAGAAGCTTTGGAGTGCTACGACAAGGCTTTGCGAACTCATACCGATTAAGGGCATGCTCTCTGTTAAGGGCGCGCAATGAAGCATTATTTGTTTCACCGCAGCAGGGAACGGGCTGAAACCGCGTTCGAAGAGCTAAAAAAGGTCGTTAATCGGTTAAAGGCATCTCCGCCCCAAACCCGATCCGCCGTAGGAGCCGGTGTGCAGTTGGCTAATGACCATTTTGTGCGCCGGTTCGCCGGCTTCGAATCGTTCCGCCAAAGTCCAGCCGCCGAGCAAGAGCGGTTCTGGTCCGAGCTCTCAGAACTGGAACTGGGTTTGCGGGGACAGGAAGTTGGCCTTGCCTTAGGCGTTGGCCTGTACCGAATCTGGCTGGCCGACACGCTCGCCGGTCAACGAAACACCGCCGATTTTTTGGGCGAGCAACTCGCGGAATTAAGCCGCAAAAACTAGAGCGATTAAAGTCATTGTAGGAGACGAGGTAAGGAGACTCTGATCAAACATACCCACAAAAGGCACGGAACCAACAGAGTCTCCTTACACGTCGTCTGCTACAGCTTGCAGGCCAGGACTTCTTTGGCTGCTCTTGCGTGCCCGGTAATGGTTTCAGCAAAGTGATTTGGCCATTTGGCCTCTCCTCAACTCGCCAGGTAGTACCGTTCGGTGTACTCCCGCACCATCCGCCGCGTGGTGAACTGAGGCACCAAAGTAATCATTGCCCGGCGAATGCGTTGGATCCATTGCCGAGGGACCCCCTTGGCGTCGCGCTCAAAGAAGAGCGGAATGACCTGTTCTGTAAGCACCGTATAGAGGTTAGCCGCATCGACCCGATCCTGTTCTTCAACTGAATCAGGATGTTTGTCCTCGCCAATAGCAAATCCGTTAGTGCCGTCATATCCCTC
>DATJGF010000043.1:0-35066 GCA_035495315.1 Candidatus Limnocylindrales bacterium | reverse complement strand
AAGTAAAAAAACAGGCGCCCTTCCGGGCGCCTGTCTACCACTAAAAATGAATTTTGTTCGAAGCTATTTGTCCGGCTTCTTCTCCGCCTGCGCAGCCTTCGCCGCGTCTTCGGGTTTAATCACCTCGATTTTCGCGCCTTTTTTCAGCTCTTCGGCTGAAGGCACTTTGATAATGTCGCTGGTGAGTGGCTGAGGATGCGCCTGTGCGACGGGCGCTGCGGGTGGCGGCTCGATCCCCAGCAATTCCATTTCAAAAATCAAGGTGGATCCCGGGTCAATATTGGGCGTGCCATTATCGCCGTAGGCCAACGTCGACGGCATATAAATCTCCCATTTCGAGCCGACTTTCATCATCTGAAGGGCTTCGGTCCAGCCCTTGATGAGCTGATTGGCGGCGCGTTTCATCGGTGTGCCGCCGTGCTTGGCCGTGCTGTCAAATTCCTTGCCGTCGATCGTCGTCCCGCGGTAGGTGACAGTAACGACGTCGTTGCTCTTGGGCACCGAGCCGGTCCCCTCGGTGATTATTTTGTACTGCAATTCAGCTGTTTTGCCGTCGGCTAAGGTCACGGTATGCGTCTTGACGCCATCTTTTTTCTTGTTCTCTGCCAGGAAGGCTTCGCCCGCGGCTTTGTTCTTCTCGGCGACTTTCTTTCGCGCTTCCATTTGGTAACTGCGGATCACCGTCTGGGCATCATGGTCCGACAGCCTGGCTTCTTTGCCAGCGAGCATGTCCTTTAATGCGCCGATGACCACCTCTTCATCTAAATCCATGTTGCTGCGCTTGATCTGGCTGCCGAAGTACATGCCGATCGCATAGCTTGCCTTCTCTTTGTCATCCTTAAATGACGCCGCCGTTTTGTTATCGGCCGGCTTATTATCCGCCGCTCGGGCTCCCGACTGTACCAGGGCCAAGCCAAGCCCTATGACTGCCACCGTTTTCAATCCAATTCTCATACTGTATGTTTATTGACAATAACGTTAAGAGTAGCTTGGTCTACACGAATCCGGCGAAAAGTCCAGCACTAATAACCGGATATTCCGTCTCGATCAGAGCGTCTCTTGAGAGACCTTTGCCGATCTGGTAACGTGACAAAAAATCTGAGATGCGAGTCCCTTACTTCCAGGTCAACGCCTTTACTAACAACACGTTCGGAGGCAATCCGGCCGGCGTCTGCATCCTCTCAGAGTGGCTGCCTGACAACACTTTGAAAGCAATCGCAGCGGAGAATGATCTGTCGGAAACGGCCTTCCTCATTCAGCGTGAAGATTTTTTCGAACTGCGCTGGTTTACGCCAGCCATCGAGGTCGATCTCTGCGGCCACGCCACCCTGGCCTCGGCCTTTGCCCTATTTTTTGAACGAGGTCACCAATCGGACATGATTCGCTTTGACACAAAGAGCGGCTGGTTAAGCGCCGCAAAACGAAAGGGTCTCGTCGAGCTTGATTTTCCCTCGCGTCCGCCTGTGCGCTGCACTGCGCCAGAGCAGTTGATTCGCGGGCTCGGCAGCAGACCCGCGGAGGTTCTGCGCTCACGCGATTACCTGGCGGTTTTTGATTCGCCGCTGGAGGTTGCGGGTTTGAAACCGGATTTTGGTTTGCTGCGTCAACTGGATGTTCTCGGAATAATCGCCACTGCACGCGACAAACAGGCGGATTTCGTTTCGCGCTTCTTTGCGCCAGCGGCCGGCATCGATGAAGATCCTGTCACCGGTTCGGCTCATTGCACCTTGATTCCGTTCTGGGCCGAGCGATTGAGGAAGAAGGAGCTGTTTGCCAAACAAATCTCCCAACGCGGCGGCGAGCTTTTCTGCCGGTTGATGGGCGACCGTGTTGGCATTGCAGGGGGCGCGGTCGTCTACTTACGGGGCGAGCTCAATGTTTGAAAAGCCGCCTGCATCTTCCTCAGCTCTTGAACGCTGGACGAAGTTCGGCCTCAGGCTTAAGGCAACGCAAACGCGACCAGCGCATCGCTTTGGGACTCTTCGCTCACTTTGGCATGGCCGCCGGCGGCGATGACCAGGAATTGTTTGCCCTTATCACCGATCTGATACGTCATCGGTGTGGCGGCTCCACTGGCAGGTAATGGTGCCTGCCAAAGTTCCTTTCCCGTTTCAATATCGAAAGCGCGAACGCACGAATCGATTGTTCCTGAGATAAAGATCAAGCCACCACCCGTTACGATTGGCCCGCCGAGGCTGATCGATCCGGCCGGCAAGCTTACCTTCCCTTTGGCGAGTGCGCTCATATTGCCGAGAGGCACTTGCCACCGAATTCGCCCTTCCGCGAGCTCTACCGCCGTCAGCATGCCCCACGGTGGTGGACAACAGGGAAGATTTGAGTCTGCCTGAAGAAAATTCCGGAACATCCCGTAAGGACAACCGTCCTGTTCGGTGTACTCGCCGGCTTCCTTTCGATGCTTGAAATCGACAAATTCTGCGCGCGGAACCAGGCGGACTTTCGCTGCCAGGCTGTTGACGTTGGCCACTAATAGGCTCCTGATGGGATCGAACGCATACCCGCTCCAGTTCAGTCCACCGACGTTGCCCGGAATCACCAAGGTCCCTTCCAGGCTTGGCGGTGTGAAGATCCCCTCGTTTCGGAGCGCTTGCAGACGCGCGAGGCAGGTCTGGCGCTCAGTACTATTGACAGCCCAGGCTTCACTGATCGCTAGTTGGTGAGGAACCAATGGTGGCGGGGCAACAGGGAAAGGTTGCGTGGGCGAGGTGAATTCGCCCGGCACGTCGCTTTGCGGCACGGGCCGTTCTTCGATCGGAAAAACCGGTTCGCCAGTCTCACGGTTCAGCACGTAGAGCATCCCAGTTTTATTGCCCTGAACCACCACTGGCATCTGCTGGCCATTTCGTTTCAATGTCGTCAGGAGCGGCGGCGATGCGCAGTCGTAATCCCACAGATCATGATGAACGAGTTGAAAGCCCCACGCGAGTTGGCCGGTTTTCGCGTGCAGCGCCACAATTGAGTTGGCCCACCTATTATCACCGGGTCGCAACCCGCCGTAGTAATCTGGACTGGCGCTGCCGGTCGGCACAAAAACCAGGTGGCGCTCGGGATCGACTGCCATAACCGACCAGGCATTCGCGGCGCCAGTGCGCCAAACTTTTTCCATGCCGCGAACCGATTCACTCGAAGCGTTAGGTGGCAGCGGATCCCAACTCCAGAGCAAAGCGCCGGTCCTCGCATCAAATCCCCGAACAACACCGCTCGGCATCTCGACTTTGGAATTGTCGTCGATCGCTGATCCGACCACGACGACGTCATCGATCACAGCTGGAGGCGATGTCATGTGGTACTGACCGCGAATGTATCGGGGGACATTCCGGAGGCTGACCTCGCCGTTTTCGCCGAAGTCCTTGCAAGGCTTTCCGGTAGCGGCGTCGAGCGCAATGAGGCGTGCATCCAGCGTCGCTTCAAAAATGCGGCGTCGGCCAGGTGTGCGGGGTTTGCTCGCGGTTTTCGAATTGTCAACCCAGGTGGCCACGCCGCGGTTGATCAGTCCGTCACCGTAGTTCCAAGTTAACTCGTTTTTTGGATCGTAAGCCCAATGCTGTTTTCCGTTCTCGGGATCCAACGCGATGACCCGGTTGAAAGGCGTGGTGAGATAGAGTGTGCCATCGACCATCAGCGGTGTTGTTTCAAACCCGCTCCGCTTGCGATTGCCGTGCCCATCTGAAATGTCGCCGGTATGAAACACCCAGGCGACCTTCAGTCGAGAGACATTGTCTCGATTGATCTGGGTGAGCGGTGAATAACGCATGCCCCCTGCGTCGTGGCCGTAATAGGGCCAATCATCGGTCGCGCTAAACGAACTGGAAGGTGCAAGAGCCAACAGAATTAGGCTCCGCAGAATCGCCAGGGGAGGTAGGTCGAAGAAGCGCTGGGATTGCCTGCCAGTTCGACTCGGTAGGGCTTCCATATGGGTGCCTCCCAGCTGAGATGAATCTCTTTCCAAGCGCAAGCATCGATTTTTGGTGCACTAGTCAACGGAGACTAGGTAGTGGCAATGCCGTTGGCCTGCAACGAGCGTGCCGGGTTTCCCGAGTCCAGGAATCCTCACCGTAGAGGCCGACCGAGCTGATCTCGAATGGCGCAAAACCGATCTTCAGCGCAGGGGAACCATGCCGTAGGCGGAAGTCAGCGCCGGCCGGATTCTCGAATTGCGGATCGGCAATCAACGAGTGGCGGTCCAGGCCAAGCTCCTGCCATTGCGTAAAGCCCGGTTTGTAAAACCGCAAGTCGTTCGTGCCTCCAGTATACCAGTATAAATTCGAGTCCCAATCGCCGAGTGTTTCCCGGGCTGCTAACCGATCCTTAAACGAAGCCTCGCCGTAAGGAATAAAGAGCTGGCCTTGGGTCAGATATACAATGTTCCGCCGAAAAACGGTCGGACGTTTTTCAAAGTAGGGCCACAGCGCGTGATTTACAGAAAGTGCGAAAATATTGTTCTGGATCACGTGCTCGTGACCGCCGTTGTTGTACATGAGCCCGCCGCTGAGGGTGTTGTAGACGAGGTTGCTCTCAACCAGATATCCGCCACAGGTCGCATCGAGATAAATGCCCCACCCAAACGGTGGTTGTGAATAAGGCCACATATCATGGAATACGTTATTGCGAATCACGCTGCCGGGAGAGACCCCAAGACAGTAGATTAAGCCCGCATCGCTCAAGACTTCATGACCGAGGTGATGGACATGATTGAATTCAATGATGTTGTGGTGAGTGCGATTGGTGGCGTCGTTCCAGTTCCAGCCGATGCTCAGGCCCGAGTAAAGCAGGTCATGGATATCGTTATGCGTGATCCGATTCGAACTGCTCTGCGCCAGCCAAATTCCAATCCCCGCCGGGTACACATGCCCGCCGTCATAAATGTGATTGTTGTCCACCAGCGTTCGTCTGGTTTCCCCCGCATCTGTCCGCGACATTTCCACGTCTCCAACTCGAATTCCGCCCGCCCCAAGATCGAATAGCCGGTTATGTTGAAGGCGACAATCCTTGCAGCCGCGCCGAAACCAGATGGCATAGGTTCCGATGTGGGCCACTTCGCAATTTTCGATTGCACAATGAAACGCTCCGTTCGCGGTAATCACCGCGGGGACCTCCACCGCCGCTTGAGTGCTGCTGTTGCCTTTGGGATCCAGAACCCAATCCGCGTGGTGGAAGGATAGTCCGCGCAACATAATGTACTGCACAAAGCGTCCCTCGTCCGCATTCCCGTCCAGGCGTACCAAATCCGTCAGAACCGGGGCGACGACCTCGGTCTGATTAAGTTGTTCACCAGGCATCGGCCAATAACTCAGAACTCCCGTCTCTCGGTTCAAGTACCACTCCCCCGGGCTATCCAATAGTTCGAGTGCATTCTCAACATAATAACGCTGCGCCTCCTCCCAATAACCAATGCCCCACCATTCCTTTATCGGGGCGGCAAAATGCACGACATTGGAAATGGTATCCACTGACCGCAATGGGTGTATCGAGGTTTCCCATGAGTGCATCAGGATCAAATTCACATCACTCAATCGCGCCCAGGGCTGCAGATCGCCCGGCCTGAAACCGAATTGATCCGGCGCAATAGGTTTTGCATCTCGACGCGGGGGTCCCGGCAGTAGCTTTGCGAGGCGATAATAACCGGAGTTTGGACCTCGGGCTCGGGGACGCCGCTGAGCACTGACAAACAATTGATGGAAGTAAATCTGGCCATGCTCCGCTTCAGGGATGTTTGCTTCCCACAATGAGCGCTTCGCTTCGAACCCCCTGATCAGCTTTCCTCCCGTGAAGATCGGCCGTTCCTTGCCAAAGGCTTCATAAACCACCGGGGCATTGCTTGCGCCTGAATCCAAAGGCTCGAGTACGAAAGGCGCCGACAGGCGGTAAATGCCACCGCGAACCTGAACGATAGTGGGCCCTGCAGGTGCCTTTGAACCGGCGCGTGCGGCTCGGATCGCATCGCGCGCGCCCGAGAGCGAAGCCAAGGGGCCATCGGTCTTTGCTGCGTTCGGTTTGGGCAGCTTGCCGGACCAGGCATCGTTCCCGTTGGTCGCGACAAATAACTGCACCCCTTGAGCGCCGAGCGCGTGGCTAGCGATTAGGAGGAGGGCTGACGAACACGCATAAGGACGAGCGTGGTTTGCGAAGCTCACTGCCGCACGCGCACTCGCGATGATAAACCGGCTGAGTGACGTGCTTGTCTCATTAACACCCTGTTTCAGCAGGGTGAATTTGGAGGAGGCGGAGCGTTGAACTGCTTCAGCAGTTTCTTTTTTAGTGGGTCGCCAAGAGAACCATACGAAACCGCTAAAGCGGTTAGTGAGTGCTCTCTGCGGCATTTCACCTCGCTGAAGCGAGGTGTTAATGAGACGCACTTTCGTCATTGGTGTACCTGCTCTCCGTACAATTTCTCGGAGAAAGTCAGAACGTAGTTTATCGCTTGTTCCCTGGGTTTAATGCGAGTCTCCATGCCATTATCCTGGTATTCTGGTTTGGGAAGCGGCTTTCCTTCGACGTCAAACGCTTCGCAGGACAGACACGTGCCGCGAATTTTGTATGGCCTTCGAATTACAAAAGGCCCTGCGCCAGAAATGTAAATGAGTGAGAGTTTATTCTTCCCCAAAAGCCTGATGGCCAGAGCCCCATCGCAAACGGCTTCTGGTGTGTCGACCCAGTGCCCACGACCGTCAACGTAGGTGTATTCACGGCTGCGGAGATAATCGACCCGATTGGTGCCCTCGAGACCAGAGAAGCTGTAAAGGTCGCCGTTGGGAGTGCATGCGGCCCATCCGGCGGGCGGCAGATCAGTCGCGAACTGCCGATAATTTTGCCTCTCCCCTTCTAAGGGGAGAACGTCGGGGTGCGGGGTCCCATCCGTCTGAGGTTTGATGGCGGACATTCGCCAAGTCTCTGTTGGATGATCGTTTAACCAGAGCTGCAGGCCTCCCGAGTACTCGACAAATAACTGCCTCCGCGTCCGCGGCAGATCTCGTGAAAGTGCCTCCGAAACGCTGACAAGTTGTGCGCCATCCCAATAGGCAACCCGCACCGGCGTTTTCAGTCCGTATCTCGCCTGCACTTGCTGAAGCATATAATATGATCGACAGGTTCTTTCGATCCCATGCTCTTGCTCCACCAGCCAGCCGATATGCCCGTAAGCCAGCGTATGGAGGAGGAACCAGTCAATAGCACGATCGATGTGCTCCGGCTTTTTCCAATCCGGCATCGCATCACAAAAATTCGCGGTCCAGCCCATCCCAATATCGCATTCTTTGGAATGAATTTGATAAAGGTCGAACACCGGCAACAGCGGCTCCTTTGCGAGGGGATGGCCATCGTACGCCAGCGCATAATTTCCATCGGCTAAACCGGCATAAAGCCATTGGTACGTGCCCTCGGAGAAAATCGGGCCTCCATACACCCGCGAATCGTTGCGCAGAAGTTCGCCGTAAGCATAAAAAGTCTGGGCGAAGCTTCCTGCGCCGGGAACCCTCACGTCATAATCATTGTAACCCCAAGGCGAAACTGCGGTTTGGACGTCGGTGTACGCGCTGTTCGGATTGAATTTCTTTTTGATTTGCGGCGCCAACATGGCGTCAAACTCGACAGCTTTCAGCGGCTTCTCCGCCCAGCAACGTGGCCATGCGCTGCGCCAATTACCATCCGACAGACGTTGGACACCGTCAGGACTCCAGAACTCGTTCACCGGCGCGTAATCGGTGTAGTTGCTGTAAAGTCCTTCAAACCAGCCCAGACCGCGCTGGTGTTCGACGTACCGCCCCAAAGCCGCATCTCCGCCTTTCTTTGGAGCCGCGCGCGTGCGGAGCGTGAAACTTTCGCCGCCATCGCGCCAGGCAATCTCGTGGTTGCATTGAATGAGTTTCTCAATGCCGTAAGCCCTTAACATGCGGCTGCGCTTCATCTGTTTTTCGTAATCATCAGGCCCCCAGGATTCCTGCCACAAGCGATCCACAGCTTGCTTGGCGTGAATTCCGACGGGGTTGGCAACGGTTGGGAGCACCTCCTCGAAAGTGGGCGAGACGGTAATGAAGAGTCTTTCGAACAGAGGATTGAGTTTGCCGTCCGTGCGCGGATGGTAACGCACGCCGCCATTGATTTGCGCCGTGTTTGTCGATGCGGACTCCGCCGCATATGGCTCCGACCCATTCGAACGATACCAATCGAGCCAGAGGCTCGTAAAAAAGTGATTCGTTCCCGCTCGGGAAAGCAGCGCACACGGGCGAGGGCCGCTGCCGTAAGTCAGGTAAGGGATCGCGATAGTGCGCGGTTCGATTACTCCGGAGATTTTGCCAAACTTTAATTCTGTCGCCTGGCCAGTGGTGTTAGAGACATCGACAATTAAGGATTTTTGCCAAATCTGCAAACGAAGCGTGGTGCCATCGCCGTACTCCGCTAGAATCGTTTTGCCATCCTGCTTTACCGATTTGAGCGTCGAATCCGTTGGTCCGTCACGCAATTTGATCGACGCACCATCGAGTGGGCGAGCGCCCAATTCGTGGGTGAACCAGATTTCAACACCACCGAGGCCTTTGGTGGGATCGAACGAATAAACTATAGCGCAGTCCTTTGCCCGGTAATCCAACGAGTACTGGCCGGCTCCCGAGTCGGTAAGTCCGTTGCTATACTTCCCTGCAAAATGCATCGGCAGAATTGTTTTTTCTCGGGTCGGGAATGGCAGTCGGCCTGGTCCAATGTTTGCCCCGACTGATTGGCCTTCAGGCAGGCGCAGGTTGCGTTGCGGCCGGTTTGAAAAAGTAATCGAAGGAAGTTCTTCGCGGTAAAAGCGAATCGAATCGAAAAAGATTTCACGCCACTCCGTTTGCCAGCCCCCATTGACTTTGATCTGCAGCAACCGAACGGGCGTTCTCAAAGCGCCCGCAAGTTTCCGATGCACTAACCACCATTCCTGCCAACGCACATGATCGACTCGAAGTTCCTCCTCCTTGCCAGCACCATCACGCAGTTTCAGGAAAACATCCACAGGCGGTGTGCCTGGCGGATTTTCCCAATCCCAGCGGTTTCCATAAAGCCACATATCGAGGCAATCAGCGTTGTCGGGCAGCGCGACGGGTTGCGCTGGAATGAGCACAATACTAGGGTTGCTGTCTTTCTTCCCGTCGCCGTGATATCGCAACCGTGCGACGGGTCGGTTCCACACGTTCTGCGCGCGACTAACCTGGAGCGTGGCCTGCGCTCCGTTGCTCGCTTCGAGCTTCCAACCATCCAATTGAACAAAGCGTAGGGTCGGCGGGGCGGGTTCAGTGCGGTTAGCCCAGACCATTTCGTAAGGACGCTCGCCGGCGGTTTCGTTAGGGTCGGGGAGGAGGATGCTTTGGGTGAACCCAGGATAATGATAAGCAAGAGACGCAGCGAAGAGGCTCGAAGGCAGAAGCCGTTTCACGAGGTGGAGAGTAGCGGCGCGCGCATGCGCTGGCAATGTAGCAGATACTTCCAGAACTCAGGCTCGACAGTGCGGGAATTCGCCCTATAACTCGTAAAGAGTATGGCTAAAGGCTTTAAACGCAGACAATTCCTAAAAGGTAGCGTTGGCGCGGTGACTGCCTGGTGTCTTGTTCGCCCGACACTTCTTGCCGAGACCACCCCCACTCCCACTTCCGGCGACAAGTCTCCCCGCTCCCGCTACCCCTCCAAATGGTATCCCTTCACCGCTCATCCGGATGCCGACACCTGCTGGTCATTATCCGTTGGACCCGACGGTCGCATTTATGCCGCCGCGTGCGCCGAAGGCGTTCCTGGCGGGGTGGTCAAGGTCGTCCGTTACAACGAAAAGACCGATGCACTCGATTACCTTTTCTCGTTGGATGAAGTCGTGGATGATCCCGGCGATTCCGGCCGCGCGACTCAATGCAAAATCCATTACAGCTTCGCGCCCTCGATGTCCGACGGCGTTCTATACATGGCAACACACCTGTCCGGACCGCCGATCGATCAACCTGCTTATTCACCGTGGCTATCCTGGCATGACTCGCAGCGATGTTTCCGTGGCAGCGCCCTCGTCGCTTTCGATACCACACACGATCGAGTGCTTTGGTGGGATACGCTGCTCCCTAAGGAAGGCTGCCGCTGCCTGCTACACGACGAAGAACGTCACCTGCTTTACGCGCTGAGCTATCCTCGTGACCATTTCATTATTTACGATACGAAAACTCGAAAGCGTCGCGACATTGGCCGCATCGGTTCGATCAACGCACAAACGTTGTTCCTCGATCGGCGTCATCGTGTTTGGACCACCGACGATTACGGGCATCTGGTGCGTTACGATCCACAGCGAGACCGGCTGGAACGTTCGCCGTTCGTGCTTCCGCACAATCCTGAATTCCAAACCGGCTGGCACAGTGTTTTCTACGATGTCGCGCCCGCTCCAAAACGCGATTGCGTTTATGCCGTCACCTGGATTGCAAATTCCCGGCTGATGCGCATCTGGCCGAACGAAGGTGATTGGCCACGCGTCGAGGACCTGGGTCCCGCGACGCAAAAGCGCGATCCAAGCATTTCAAAAGATACCTTTGTCGATCATTGCGGCGGCCTGGTATTCGGTGGTGACGATCAACTTTATTACGTGGCCTCTCGCTGGCGCGACCCGGTCTACAACCCTATGCCGGCCGCACCAGCCGAACGTGAGGGTGTTGTCTGGCGGTTGAATCCCGCAACGCTGGAGCGGCAAGAGGTCGCCGTGCTGGAGCACCCTCATGATCCCGCACAATACGTGTCGCGGGGGGCAGTCGATCACAACGGAAATCTCTTCTTTGGTAGTGTTGGCGTTAAACCAGTGGGCATCTTCAAGGTCGAGCTGCCCGCGAATCGTCGCAAGAAAAACGCCCATCTGCCGATACGGATGTGGGGGTGATATCTTATGAGTGAAAAAGCAAAACCGCGTTTCAATCGTAATTCGCCAGAGGCCAGAGCGCTGATCGACGAGATTGTTCACGGGACCTTCGTTAAAGAAGGCACGATGGTGGCCTTCCCAACCTGCTTTCCCGGCGCCAGCACTCCCATTCCCGCCGACGAGGGTCACATCACTGCCCTGGATATCACGCCGGAAGGTATGATCTATGGCGGCACCAGCGGTCGCGCTACGCACTTGTTTGTCGGCATGTTCCATGGCGTGACAGGTATGGTGTTCGACCGAGGGACCGTGCCCCATGCGGACAAATGCGTCGCCATTGGCTGCGGAAAGGCCAAGTTTGTGGCCTGCGTGAACGGACCTGGCGGTGGCCGCGTAGTGAGTGGAAAGCTTCAGCCGCTCCCGTTCGATTTGATCCAGGAGTGGGGGTTTTCACGTCCGCCTTTGGACGAGTTGGGCACCGTAAATCGAGAACCGATCGTCCATGCCGTTGCTGATGGTTCAAGCGCGTTGCTGATCGGAGCCACCACCGGGCATCTGTTTACCGTTTCGATCGACGATGGAAAAGTTGATGTCATCGACGAAGTGCCCGGCCAGGGGTGGATCGCTCGAGGCTCGGACGGTAACATCTTTGGCAAGGACGGCTCGAACCACCTCTGGCGTTTCGATCCGGTCAATAGAAAAGTGATGCGCAAGGCAATCCAACTTCCCCAAGGTGTGTGGGGCTCGATGCGTTGGGCTCGGGATCAGCGCAATGGCTTGCTCTACAACGCGGATGACAATGGCAACCTCTTCTCCTTCGACGAAAAACAGGGCTTTAGTCCACCGCTGGGCCGAACTCTTTTGGCGCCGGTTGGCCCTTGCGCAGTGACCCACGATGGCCGCCTGTTCGGTTTCTGCGGTGCTGAAATGGCCAAGCTCTTCTGCTATCATCCCGGCCGCGGGCAAGTGACCAATCTCGGCGTCGCGGTCTCAGTGCTGGAACGCCGCCGGTACGGATATGTGTTCGGCGATGCCGTGACCGGCCGGGACGGCCAAATCATTTTTGGTGAGGACGATGACCTCGGACATCTCTGGTTCTACTTTCCAAGCATCCAGAAAAGCTAGCCTTTGGCTCCCGTCAGGCTTCACGACATCTCCAATGCTACTTCGGGCTGTGGCAGTTCGCGTCGAATCTCTTCGATTCGATAACCAAAGCCCAGTCCATGAATGCTGGAAAGGTCAATCGCTCCGCCGCGGCGTTGATAAAGGCCCGGATGGACTTTTTGCTCCGGTTCGGAGGCAGTTGGATAGAACTGCATCGCGTTAGTCTCAATTCCCATAATGGTCCCAACATGGGAAGCCAGCAGAACATGTGGGACCTGAGCCAGCATTGGGTTAGTGAGGTCCTGAACCATCAGGCTCATCCCATGCGCCTTTGCCCAGCAACCGCTCAGAATCGCTCCCGTCTGAGTCTTGCACGTCTTCAATGCGACACCGCTCCAACCCAGTTGACGACCCAGCCGGATCATTTTCCAGTCATGCGCACTCTCATCGAGGAATAGCGGTTTGCGGGCGGCCACGGCGTGCACATCGATTTGATGCTTCTCCAATTCATACGGAAATGGTTGCTCGACATAGAGAATTTTATCCCAAATGTCGCGATGCTCGGCGGCGAGCCGGTCGAGAATCTCGATCACATAGCCAGGATCGAGCACCGTGCAGTTAAAGTCGGTTGACAGCCATTCGACTTCTTTGGCCAGCGCGATTTTCCCCACCTTGACCACGCGTTGGTAATCCCATTCGCTATCGTTTCCGCGCAGTTTGATCTTCAGGCATTTGAGGCCATCTCTCTCAATCCAATCCGTTAGCAGAACCGGGAATCCATCTTTCGGCTCCGCACCGGTCAACTCTTGCGGCTCTAAAGGATCCAAGCCGCCGACCAGGTGCCAGGCCCTCAGCTTCGTGACAGGTTGCTTCACCAGCCAATCCGCGGGGTAGCTCTTGCTAAAGGTGGCTGCAGAATCCCGAGACGGCTGCAGGAAACTCGCCAGATCGTCCGCCATGAATTCCGAGGTGTAGGTTTCGTATGTTGGTCGGTCAACTAAGCGCCCGAACGCATCATGCAGAGCAATATCGAAAGGCGAATTGCATACCAAGGCCGCCAGCCAGGGCAAAGGCGTGTTCCGCTCTTGAAGCGGCGTCAGCACCTCTTCTTGAAAAGTGTGACCCATGCGAATCGGGTTTCCTCGTTCTTGGAAACCCAGCCAACAGGACGCGAGCGAGCGGCAAAACTCCTTCAACACCCGATGCCGTTCCTCGTAGGGCAGAGTGCTCGGCCACACCCATTGCACGCTCAACGGTGTCTCACCCCACCCTTCTGCCTGATTCCCTTTCTCATCCCGTAATGTAAGGCTGACGCGCGCGCAAGTCACCGAAGTCAATGTCTCGGCGCCGAACTTGAGCGGCATGCGCGTCCTTATCGGAATGAAATAGACACGAACACCAATGACTTTGAGACCTTGGCGTTTCATATGATTTCTTGTTCGAGCGTTCACTTCTTTTCGTTGTAGGAGCCGACGTGAGGAGGCTCAGATATTCGGGCGATTCAGCATAAATCAAAGCCTCCTCACGTCGGCTCCTACAATTTCAAAACAGCCACTTAGTCCGGCAAACGCTGCCCTTTGGTTTCTGGGGCAAACCAGATAAGTACGAGGCCCAACGAATAGATTAATGTGATCGTGGCCCCGGCGCGCGCGTAGCTGCCCTGGTAAAACCGCAACAATTGGCCCATTTCAATCGCGCCGAGCGCAGCCAATATACGGCCGGAATTGTAAGCCACCCCCTGACCGGTCGCGCGCACCCTCGTGGGAAATAGCTCCGGCAAGTACAACGGCAACCAACCATAAAATGAGCCGGTGGTCGTGCCCACGACGAACACCATGAGGAGGAACACAAGACCATATTGGTGCACTGTGCGGAATAAACACGCACAAGCCAGCAGCGAACAAAGACAGAGAATCGAGTAAGCAGGTCTGCGCCCCATCGTTCCACCGATCCAGGGCCCTATCAGACAACCCAGCACTGCCCCGGACGCGATTAAGAGTTGGGTAGTGCCTTTGGCGTTCTGAACTGTCCCGTGCGTCAATTGATCAGCCCACGAAGGCAGCCATTGCACCGAACCCCAGGTTCCGATCAGGGCAATTGAGGCAAAAAGGAGTCCTAGAATGGTTTTGCGTGCCAGTTTGCGCGAAAAAATTTCCTGCAGCGGTTTGGCCGGAGTGGTTTCCCGCGCAAATCTCCATTTTTCGGATTCGGGCACATACCTCGCGATGAACAGCGCCAGGAGTGCCGGGGCCGCGCCGGCGAGCATCACCCAACGCCAGGAATCTCGTGTCACATGAAACATCATTCCGGCAACGCCGAGCAGGCCAAAACCGATGTTGGCAGCCGCTCCAATCGCCGCCGCCAGGAGTGGCCGGCGATTTTCGGGCCAACATTCCATTACCAGCGCGACGCCTAGCGACCACTCACCTCCCATACCCACTGCTGCCAGGAAGCGGAACAAGCCAAGCTCCCATGGTGCTTGAATGAAGTAACACGCGCCGGTGAATAAAGAGTAAGCCAGGATGCTGAGCATCATCGCTCGCACTCGACCGACTCGATCGCCCAGCCAACCAAAACAAAGCCCGCCGCACGCGGCGCCTAGCAGGAATAAAGCAGTGATATACCCGATCCAGGGACCCACCAGAGCATCTGTCTCGACTCCGAGAAGGTCCTGCAGGGCGGGCCGAGCTACCAGCGGAAACACGCCTTGCTCGACTCCATCGAACATCCAGCCCAGGAAGGCCGCGCTAAGCACAAGCCACCGCGCGCGATTGGAGGTCGCCAATTCCACTTCCTTTGGCACAGTTGTCGCGCTGACGGGCATATCCGGCGTAAGAGAATCCTCGCAGGACTCGCCTGCCCAAAGCAAGCTCGCGAACCGAGATTGTGGCGCAGGCATCCTTGCCGCGCATGCACGCCTCGAGTGCTGGCAGCGATTCGCTGTCTGCCCCAAAGAGATATGTGTTTAAAAAAAAGACGCTGGCGCAAAAGCGCCAGCGTCGCATGAGCGTGCCTTAACCTCTTTACTGCATCTGGATCAGGGGTAAAAGGGGATCCTTCGCTATCGGTTATCGGGAGAAACCCTGGCGGATCAGCAGATAGAATCTTGGAGTTTCCGTCCAGGTTGCTATGCTCGATCGCAAAACGGCTGTAAACTCGGATCCCAATTCGCTATGAAATTCTTCACTGCTTCGTTCGTCTGCATCGGCGCGTTCTCCAGCGGTGTTAAGACGCAAGCGCTGGATTTCAGAGATTATCCGGTTCAACCCGTCCCCTTCACGCAGGTGCAAGTCAACGACGGATTTTGGACGCCCCGCATGGAAACCAACCGCGCGAGTACCGTCTGGTATGATTTTCAAAAATGTGAGGAGACCGGCCGCATTGATAACTTTGCCAAAGCGGGCAAGTTGATGAGCGGCGAGTTTCGCGGTATCCCTTTTGATGACTCGGATGTTTACAAAGTAATTGAAGGAGCGGCTTATACATTGGCGCTCCATCCGGATCCGAAATTGGACAAGTACCTTGATGATTTAATTTCCAAAATAGCCGCCGCCCAGGAGCCCGACGGCTATCTGTACACCGCGCGCACAATTGACCCTAAATGCCGCCTCGATTTCTTTGGGCCGACACGCTGGTCTAAACTCGAGGGAAGTCACGAGCTCTACAATGTGGGTCATCTCTACGAAGCCGCAGTGGCGCATTTCCAGGCTACCGGCAAACGCTCCCTCCTCGAGGTTGCCCTCAAGAGCGCGGATTTGATCTGCAAAACCTTCGGTCCAGGGCCGGGCCAGCTCCAGGAGCCCCCCGGACATGAGGAAATTGAAATCGGCCTGGTCAAGCTGTTCCGCGTTACCCATGAACAGAAATATCTTCAACAGGCAAAATTCTTCTGTTCCATTCGCGGCAGACCCGAAACTCACAAATTACGAGGCGCCGAGCAGCAGGATGACAAGCCGATCGTCGAGCAGAGCGAAGCCGTTGGCCATTCGGTCCGCGCAGGATATTTTTATTCGGGCGTTGCGGACGTTGCCGCTTTGACCGGTGACAGAGCTTATATTGAAGCGATCGGGCGTATTTGGACTAATGTCGTCAGCAAAAAATTTCACCTGACCGGCGGGATCGGCGCCTCGCCTAACGGCGAAGCGTTCGGAGCTAATTACGATCTGCCCAATGACAGTGCTTACCTCGAAACCTGCGCCGCGATTGCTAATGCGCTGTGGAATGAGCGCATGTTCCTGCTGCATGGTGATGCCAAGTACCTCGATGTGCTCGAACGCGTCATTTACAACGGCTTCCTGTCCGGCGTTTCACTCACCGGCGATCGTTTCTTTTATCCCAATCCCCTTGAGAGTGATGGTAAAGGAAAGTTTAACATGGGATCCTGCGAGCGCGCACCGTGGTTTGGCTGTTCCTGTTGCCCGGTCAACGATGTGCGCTTTATTCCGGAGATCGCCAGCTTCATTTACGCTACGAGGGCTGACGAGCTTTTCGTTAACCTCTTCATTGCGGGAACGGCAAAGATCGACCTCGCCGGGACGCCGATCGAGGTCCGCCAAACGACCGAGTATCCCTGGCATGGAAAAGTGACCCTCACCTTGACGCCGGCCCAACCACACCAATTTGCGCTCGCCATCCGCATTCCCGGCTGGGCGCGCAACCAACCAGTCCCAAGTGATCTCTACCATTATGCGGATGGCCTGGCCCCGGCCGTGAAACTCGCTGTCAATGGTAAAACCACAAAAGTTAAGCTCGACAAAGGTTTCGCCAGACTCGAGCGCACCTGGAAACCTGGCGATACAGTCTTGCTTGATTTGGAAATGCCGGTCCGCCGCGTCGTCGCAAACCCGGCAGTCGAGGCTGACCGAAATCGGTTTGCGCTCGAGCGCGGTCCGTTGGTTTACTGCGCCGAGGGGGCCGATAACTCAGGCAAAGTGCTGGATAAAATTTTTCCCGGTAAAATCCAACTCGCGACACGACCGCGAGCCGACTTGCTTGGCGGAATCGTTACAGTGACTGCCAGCTCGGATAATTCCGTCGCACTAACGTGCATCCCTTACTACGCCTGGTGCCATCGCGGTCCAAACGAGATGCGCGTTTGGTTCCCCACCAGATAGCAACACGCTTGGTCGCCCGCCTCAGTACGTGCCCTGTTCCAGCCGGGCAATACGCTCCTCCAGTGGAGGATGCGAGGCAAATAACCTCAAAATCCCGCCACGGGGACCGGAGATTTTAAAAGCTTGAAAGGCCTGATGCTGCTGAGCCTCGGCTTGCACCGCTTCGGGATCGTAAAGC
The DNA here is from genome assembly GCA_035495315.1 of Candidatus Limnocylindrales bacterium. GTDB lineage: Bacteria > Verrucomicrobiota > Verrucomicrobiia > Limisphaerales > UBA8199 > DATJGF01. Next base: position 17,803 of record DATJGF010000043.1, on the reverse strand, counting down.
CGCTGCAAAGCTCGCAACGAACCAATCATATTTTGCCGCCCCGCGAGCCGGGCGCCGCCCGCATCGGCCCTGAACTCACGTTGCCGAGAGAACCAGAACACCACCAACGATCCAAGGATGGAGAAAACGATTTGGAACAACATCACCAGCAGGAACTGTAGCGCCCCTCCGCCCGTATCGCGATCGTCACGCGAGCGCAGGGCCTGACTAATCACAAATGCCAGCACTCGCGACAGGAAGAGCACAAAAGCGTTTATCACGCCCTGGACCAGGGTCATCGTAACCATATCACCGTTCGCGATGTGAGTAACTTCATGACCGAGCACGCCCTCGACTTCATGTGAACCCATGCGTTGCAGCAAACCGGAAGAAACGGCTACCAGCGCGCGCGAACGCGTGGGTCCCGTCGCAAACGCGTTTACTTCCGGTGAGTCGTAAATGCCCACCTCCGGCAATTTCGGCAGCCCGGCCGCTCGCGCCAATCCGTGCACCGTTTCAACCAATTGCCGCAGTGTCGGATCGCTTGTTTCCGGCGGGATTACCTGGACCCCCATCATCCATTTCGCCATCACTCGCGAGAGCGCCAGGGAAATCAGCGCGCCGGTAAAGCCCCAGACGAGGCAAAGCACGGCCAAACCGGCCAGCCCTCCTTGGGGGAAATAATTCCCGACTCGCAGCACGCCGAGAATGAAGGTGATGGTGATCATCACCAGGATGTTCACCACGACAAAAAGAAATATCCGCTTTGCCATTTGGGCCATCTTCATATTCGTACGTTCATTTGAAATTCGTTTATTGTCCCGTGGATCATCTCGGACCGGAAAGGCATTCATCCCGCGTCCTCATGATGCCGAAGCATAGGATAGCAGTTTGCAGCGGTTTTGCAACGCCGCACACATTAAGTGGTCGTATGGAACGACGGCAGCCATATTTAACTCATTAATGTTTACCCCCTTTAGACTGTTAAGGTAGTGCATCTACCCGGATTGCGCATCAGTCATCGCAAGTTGAAATTGATTCGATGGCACTTCTACGCGCCAAACCCGGAAAACGACTTGGGCCTCGCCCAGGCCAATCCCACCGGTCCCTCGACGATCTGGTCCCACGCGGGGTCTCGGACGCAAAGATCGAAGTCGATGGGTTTACCGTCCAACTTACGAACCTAAACAAGTTATTCTGGCCTGATCGCGGCATCACTAAAGGTGACCTGCTCCGCTATTACGCGGGAGTCTCACCGTTCTTGCTCCCCCACCTGCAGGACCGCGCTATGGTCATGAAACGTTATCCGAATGGTGCTGGAGGCGATTTCTTCTTTCAGAAGCGAGCCCCGGAGCCGCGCCCAAAGTGGATTGAGATTTGCCCGATCCAACATCACGCCGGTTTGGTCCAGTTCCCGGTCGTGCGGAACCTCGCTTCGTTGTTGTGGATTGTTAACCTCGGTTGTATCGACCTGAATCCCTGGTATGCCCGTTGTAATGACACTAACCGGCCTGATTATCTCCATTTTGACCTCGACCCGGTGGAAGGAGCTAAGTTTAAGCAAGTTCGTGAGAGCGCCCTCATCGTCCACCGGGCCCTCGAGGACCTAAAGATACCAAACTTTGCAAAAACCACCGGTTCACGGGGCATTCACGTGTACGTGCCGATTGAACGGGGGCCGACGCAAAAGGAAGTTTGGAGCTTCGCCAAAGCCTTAGCCCAGCAGTTGGCCGGCAGTCGCCCAGAGCTGATCACAGCCGAGTATCGGATCGCAAAACGGCCCAAAGGCCGCGTGCTGGTGGATTATAATCAGAATGCCTGGGGTCGCACGCTGGCTTCCGTCTATTCTGTGAGGCCTACCCCTACAGCCACCGTTTCGACCCCCATAACCTGGGAAGAGATCGGCCGCGGAATCGAGGTCGAAGACTTTGACATGAAGAACGTTCCTGCGCGATTGCAGGAGGTCGGTGATTTGTGGGAACCACTGCTTCAGGCTCATGGACGTTTTAAATTGCAGAAACTCCTTAAGGGATGACTGGCTCGGAGTTGCTCACCGAGGCAATTTCAGGGCTTTTCTGTAATCTTCCGGAGTATCAATGTCATGATCAAATGCTGGGTCTTCACACTCAAGGCCTGCCCGGTCACAACTTGCGAGGAACTCTTGCAGGGTTAGGGCGTTCGAACAGCTCAGTTGCTTAAAAGCAGGCTTCGGCAAGACCACAGGATGGCGCCATCGCGACCGGCGGGTTGGTTGGCAAACCTGTCCGGGATTGCGGCGAACAAACTCCATTAACTCCCGCAAAGTCTCCGACCGCAAATGCGGTTGGTCTCCCAGCACTAAAGTCCAATGGGTCAGTGTTTCCGGCCATTGGCCCCAGTTTGCCGCGCATTGAATCGAGCTGAACATCCCCCGTTCCGGAGTTGAATTCTGGATGCAATTCTGACGAGGAAAATTCAGGCGCTCGAGTTCTTGCTGCAAATGGGTTGCAGTGCCCGCGATTACCACGGTTACCTGCTCCCCAACTAAGGCCTGCCATAATTGGATGACATGGCCCAAAATGGAAGTATCGCCCCAGGGCAGCAACATCTTTGGACGCCCCATGCGTTGTGAGCTTCCAGCAGCGAGGATAATAGCCCCGATCCTTACTTGCTGAACGTCTTGGTTTGCGTAAGTCGCTTCCACTGCCGAGATAGCAGACTCGTATGTCACGTCTCTGAGCTCAAGGTCAAAACCTATGGGCCCAGCCGGGATCAACCCCATAGTTTAGCCCGGAGCGGAGTGGAATGGTGAAATCAAGAGAATCTATTAGCTATGAAATCAATTAGTCTTCTGATTGGGCTTGGTCTTTTCCTGTTAATCGGCGCCGTCGGGTGCGAGGAGGAGCATGAACATTTCCATCATGGTGCCCCTTATGGTGGGGCGTACGATGGCAACTATCATGGATATGGCCACGAAGCCTATCCCGGTTGGTCTCACGACCGTGATTAAGCCGGCAGCTTACGGGACAAATTAGGTCGTCAGCGTTCAGGTTTCTTCACGAGAAACTTGAACGCAACTTGACTGAGCGCAGGCAAGCACCTACAGTGCTTTGTATCGGAGAGAATCCGTCTGGCTTCGGGTCTTTAGAACCCGGACTCGAGTCCAAACAAACAAAGCGGGTTCGTGGAAAGAACCGACGACCTATGGCAAGGAAAGTTGAAACTTCCCGTAAGCAGACATTCCGCTTCGCTGCCCCCGGCGCTCTTAGTGTTTTATTGGCCGGAGATTTTACACACTGGCAGCAAGCCCCCATCCCCATGCAGAAAGGAAAGGATGGGCTATGGAGCGCCAGCGTGGAGCTTCCGCCGGGCAAACACAATTACCGCTTCATTGTCGATGGCGAATGGTGCGATGATCCCGAATGCACCCTGCGTGTTCCCAATCCCTACGGGGGCGAGAACATGGTGCGACAAGTCGCCTGAGGTTCGGTCTCCAGCAGTACGCGATAAGCTTCCTCGGCGGCCCCCCAGTTGATTCGTTCAGTAATCTGATATCGAGTCATCCGCTTCTTCAACGCACGGCCACCAAGTCCTAAACGAGTTACGAGAGGATCAGTTCAGCAACCGGTACCAATTATCGCGCTGGTGCGGTTCGTAGCCGAGCTCCGAAATCAACCGGCGCATATCCTCGACGCTCATGCGAAAAGTAGTGCCTGCCTGCGACACTACGTTTTCTTCTATCATAATACTGCCGAGATCGTTAGCGCCGTATTTTAACGCAACCTGTCCGATTTCCTGTCCCTGAGTGACCCACGAGCTTTGCACGCTGGGAATGTTGTCGAGGTATATCCGAGCCAGAGCCTGGGTGCGCAAGTATTCGTGCGCCCCAACAGTGGGGGCACGCAACTTTGTATGCTCTGCCTGAAAGGTCCAGCAAATGAAGGCGGTGAAACCCCGCCGCACTGCCTCAACCGCAATGGTGGACTGCGATGTTCCAGGCTTCGCTGATTCTTCGATGCCCACCGCCCTTACCTCCTCCGCCAAACTCTTGTCCTGTTGAGCGCGAACGCGCTCCAAATGTTCTATACGATCTTCGACGGTTTCGACGTGCCCGAACATCATCGTCGCCGACGAATTCAACCCTAAGCGGTGTGCCACCGCCATCACTTCGAGCCAGTCGTCACTCATCGCTTTTAGCGGTGAAATCCGTTGCCGCACCCGATCCACCAGGATCTCACCTCCGCCGCCGGGGATCGACCCCAGTCCGGCGGCTTTGAAATCGCTGATGATCTTTTCCAATGGCTCGTTAAAGACTTCCCGGAAATGGACGAATTCACTGGGACTAAACCCGTGAATATTGATTTGCGGAAACTTGCCTTTGATGTGCGATAACAAATCGAGATACCATTGCTTGGTTAATTTCGGGTGATGCCCACCCTGCATCAGGATTTGTGTCCCACCGAGCGCAACGGTCTCCTCTATTTTTTTATCGATTTCCTCGAAACTTATCACGTATGCATCCGTGTCCTTTTCGGTCCGATAAAAGGCGCAGAACTTGCAATAAACGTTGCAGACGTTCGTATAGTTGATATTGCGATCGACAATGTAGGTGACGATTTGGTTTCCGCGCCCGGCATAAGCTTTTTGACGCGCCAACTCCCGGCGACGATCGGCCAATGCCCCCAGTTCCTCCAAAGGCAGGCGATACAGCCGTTGTGCCTCCTTCTCGTTAATGCGGTCGCCCTCCCAGACCTTTTGCAGCAGCTCGTCCAATGTGGGGTCGTAAATCACCGGTGGAATCTAATAGAAGCGGCGCGCGGAAACAAGTTAAGGTCGGGCCGGTCTGACTGAGAATCACAACTATTCATTTTACACGCAGGCGCAAGCATCATAGATGTAGGCCCGTCAGAGCGCGGGGCTCTCGTTTCAATGACTCAATTTGCCACCATTACAGTGATTGGCCGAGACAAGACTGGCGTCATCGCTCGGATTACCAATTTTTTGTTCGAACAAAAGGCGAACATTGAAGGATTGGAGGAACAGGTTACCCGGGGCCAGTTCAGCATGACTCTCCAGGCTTCCTGGCCAGCCGCACAACTTCGGCGTGACGCTATCCTCACTGGCTTGGAAGCCTTGGCGGCCGAACTGGAGATGGAGATCAAAGTGCGTTTCACCAACCCGCGCCGTAAACAGCGCATGGCCATCCTGGCCACGCGTGAACCTCACTGTCTGGAAACATTGCTCGAGGCTGCCAAGGCGGGCCGTCTCGAAAGAAGCGAACCGGCGCTGGTGCTATCCAATCGCGGCGATCTCGAGCCTATGGCCAAACGTGCCGGCTTGCCGTTCGTGAAGGTCCCTTGGGAAGACCGAGTCAAGGCGGAAGCCACTGCCCTCCAACTGCTCGATCAGTACGAGATCGATTTTCTGGTGCTGGCTCGGTTCATGAAGATTCTCTCGCCGAATTTCGTCTGGCGGTACAAAAACAAGATCATCAACATCCATCCCTCACTCTTGCCCAGCTTTCCGGGACCGCAGGCCTATCGCCAGGCCTACGAACAGGGCGTCAAAATCATTGGGGTCTCGGCCCATTTCGTTACGATGAACCTGGATGAAGGGCCGATCATTGCTCAGGATTGCTTCCGCCTGCGCCCGAACATGGGATTGAAACAAATCGTCGCTGAGGGCCAGCGACTTGAGGCCAAGACCTTGCTGGCAGCGGTGCAACTTTATCTCGAAAAACGGCTCGATGTCTTCTGGGGCGTCGTTCGCGAAATTTAGTCACTTCTCTGACGCGCTTTTCGCCTTTGGCCGATTCGCACCTCCGTGCTAGCTTACCGCCGTGCGCATTGTTCTATTGGGATTCTTAGGGGCTTTGCTGGGTGCCTATCCAGCAGCCGCGGCCAGCAATGTCGTTGTCCGCCCGACCGCGCCTTCCACCGCTCTCCCCGATCCGAACGATGCGGTGGAAAAGGAATTTCAAAAGGTAATGGACGCCGATGACGAAGCGCAGGCCGAGGTCGACCAGTGGATTCGCGAGAACGACGAATTTGCCGCCAAAGGCGCGGGAATGCCTCCCTCTCAACTCCGGCGCAAAATCCAGGATCGGCTTGAACCGGTGCGCAAAGCCTATGAAGAGTTTATTGAACGGCACCCGCGGCACACTCGTGCCCGGGTGGCCTATGCCAGTTTCTTGGGCGATACCAAGGACGAGGAAAGCGCTCAGGAGCAGTTGGAGAAAGCGCTCGATCTGGATACCAACAGTCCGGCGATCTACAACAACTTAGCCAATATCTACGGACATATCGGACCGGTGAAAAAAGCGTTCGAATTTTACGGGCGCGCCATTGAGCTCAACCCGCTCGAGCCCGTCTACTACCATAATTTTGGGACGACCGTCTATCTCTTCCGCAATGATGCAATGGAGTATTTCAAAATCAACCTGGCCGAGGTCTTCGCCAAGGCATTTCAGCTCTACAGCAATGCCATGCGTCTGGACCCTGACAACTTTCCCCTCGCGTCAGACGTCGCCCAGACCTACTACGGCATCCAACCCATGCGCACCGAAGAAGCGCTGAAAGCCTGGACCAACGCGCTGCACATTGCCCACGACGAAATCGAACGCGAAGGCGTCTACATCCATTTCGCCCGCATCAAATTAATGGCCGGGCGTCTCACCGAAGCGCATGCGCACCTCAATGCCGTGACAAACGAGATGTATGCGGACTTAAAGCGACGCGTCGAGCGGAACGTTAACGAAAAGGAGAATCAGTCAAAAACTAACGCGCCAGCGACCACCAGCGAGAAAAGCCCGCCGCCCCCTCCTTAACGTCGAGACACTTTGAAAGCCTCAATACTCAGAGGCGTCTTCGAGGTCTTCTTGAACCTCGCCCACTTTCCTTTGCAGTCGACCCTTGGTTGCTTCCACCCGACCGCGCCGCGCCAGACGCCGACTCCGTGCTGCATGCCCTGCGAGTTCTTTCATTCGGCCCTTGGCTTCCTTAGCCACCCCTTTTATTCGGTTCTTAATACCAGTTTTCTTCATCCTTCCTCAACCTTGCCACGGAATCCTGCTCCGAGTATGGGGCATTACCCGGCTCGCAATTTCTTGAAGCAACAGGCTCCGGCAATCCACCTCAAGTCTGAAGAAGCTTGCGCGCCGCCCGCAGAACATTTTCAGCCAATTGGCTTGGCCGCACCACCGTCGCATTACCGCCCCAACTCAACACCCAACGTTCCACCTCTGAAAGACTCGAGAGCTTCAGGTGCAGTTCAACGCCTCCGTTACGCAGTTCCTTTAGCCGCTGGGAATCGTGCCAGCGCTTCTCCCGTACAAAATCTGCAACCGATGCATTGAACCGAAGCACCACGTCAAAATTCCCCTGGCCTGAATGGACTCCAAAGCTGTCGCGTAGCCTCTCTTCGACAGAGAATCGCTGGGATGGGACAAAGACCTTGCCGGTCGGCTTGACGGCCTTGATGCGGCTCGGGACAAAAGTGCGCAGCGCCTGGCGGAGATGATCGTACGCAAAGAGGAACCACTCTCCGTTGATGTTTGCCAGATGGTACGGATCGATCACCCGCTGCTCCGGTTCTTGCTGGCCGGGTTTCCGATAGGTCACTTCCAGTTGCTTTCGCGCCGCGGTCGCTTTCGCCAGCGCATCGAAAATCTTCAGATCAACAATTGGCTCTGTGCTGGTGCGGAACGAAATCGTTCGCTCAACTTCTGATAAATTCAACGAGATGGTCTCAGGCAATGATTGCTCCATTTTTTTGATCGCGCTGAGCAGCGGTTTTTCGAAGCTGGTCCCGCGGTACTGCTGCAGCGCCTTTTCGGCCACAATCAACGCAAAGAGTTCGCCCTCGGTGATCTGAAGGGTGGGAAAGGCTTTGACCTCTTCGGTATAATAATAACCCAGGCGCCGCCGGTCGAATTCCAGCGGCAACTGCAGCCGGTCCCGCATAAACTCCAAATCACGATGAACGGATTTCGAACTCACCTCCAGGTCGGCTGCCAACACCGACGCGTTGGGAAATGCGCCCGACTGAATCGCCTGGTGAATTCGAAGCATCCTCTCCAGGGGCGGTCGAGCCCGCAACGGGGCGGCAGCGGCCATACAAATTCGGAGTGCTGAATTCGGCGTGCGGAATACCTACTCTGCATTCCGCACCACTGCTTTAAGGCTTTAACTCTTCAACGACTCAACGCTGCGGTTTTTAAACCAGTTTGGCCAGCAGCTCGTCGTTGGTCTTATGCTTCTTTAGAGCCGCCACCAACGTTTCCATAGCCTCAACGGGATTGAGGTCAACCATCATGCGCCGCAGTTTGCGGACGGCTTCGATCTGGTTTTTGGGGAAGAGTTTCTCTTCTTTGCGCGTGCCGCTCTTGGGAATATCGATTGCGGGGAACAACCGGCGATCGGACAGCTTGCGATCCAAAATCAGCTCCATGTTGCCCGTTCCTTTGAACTCCTGGAAAATAAGTTCATCCATGCGCGAACCGGTATCCACCAGTGCCGTCGCCAGGATGGTCAACGACCCGCCTTCCTCGATCTTTCGAGCGGAAGCGAACATTTTGCGCGGGATTTCGAGCGCGCGGGCATCCACACCACCGGTCATGGTGCGGCCGCTGCCGCCATGCACGCTGTTATAGGCTCGGGCCACACGCGTAATCGAATCGAGCAGCACGAACACGTCTTTGCCGGCTTCAACCATGCGGCGGCAACGCTCGATCATGAAGCGCGACAGCCGAACATGCGTTTCCAGGTCCTGGTCGTTTGAGGAAGCAACGACTTCGGCTTTCACCGAACGCTGAAAATCGGTTACTTCTTCTGGCCGCTCGTCAATGAGCAACACCAGAACATAGACCTCGGGGTGATTCGTGGTGATCGCGTTGGCGATCTGTTTGAGCACCGTCGTCTTGCCCGTGCGCGGCGGCGCCACAATTAACCCGCGCGTCCCTTTGCCCAACGGCGTCACCATGTCAATCACCCGCGTTTCAATGAGGTCGGGGCTGGTTTCGAGTTTGAACTTCTCGATCGGGTCAATCGTGGTCAGATTCTCGAAACGAACTGACTTCGTGTACTCCTCAAACGCCATTCCGTTGACCCGGTCAACCGCTTTAAGTTGCGGGCTGTTCCCCCGGTGCGGCGGCTGGGTCGGCCCCTCCACCAGGCTGCCTTCGCGCAAAAAGTTTCGTTTGATAGTGTCCGGGGTAACAAAAATATCGCTCGGCTTGGGATGGAAATGGTTCTCCGCAGTCCGTAGAAAGCCAAAACCTTTTTCGGAGATCTCCAGGTAGCCCGACCCTTGATCAGTAGCCGCGGTACTGTTGTTGTCGTGTTTGGTTGCTGTGCTCATACTGTTTGTGTTGTTCGAAGGCTTTCCAGAATCTTATCCCCGAAAACCACTAAGAACTTTGAATTTTTGGGAAGCTGCTGCGTCGGCTGACAAATCCTCTGCGCCCGCAGCTAACAGACCTTCGATATACCTGTTATGTAACGGCAAAGGCCCCTGAACGCAACTAGTTTTTTTCAGCTTCACGAGTGTCCATTTTTGAGCTGGTGGATTCTTAATTCCTCTCACCTATCATTAACACCCCGCTTCAGCGGGGTGAAGATATGGATAGATTCTTCCAACCGCTTCAGCGGTTTCCAACCGTGCTCGGTCAATCAGTCGAAACCGCTCAAGCGGTTCTGGTCGGGGTTCGGCACCGCGCCACCCTCGGCTTGAAGCTGGGGGTTAATGAGAGGCCCCGCCTTGGGGAGAGGATAGGGGTGAAGGAATGTTACTCAACCGCTGCATCCGTAACAGCCTACCCACCCACCTGAGCTCTGGCCTCGGCCGCCAGCGGCGTGCTCAGGTACCGTTCGCCGGTCGAACAAGCCACTGTCACGATTATCTTCCCTTTGTTTTCCGGGCGTTTAGCAATCTCGATCGCCGCCCAAACATTCGCTCCCGAGGAAATCCCTGCCAGGATCCCTTCCTCTTTCGCCAGACGCCGCGCCATCGCAAACGCGTCGTCGTTTGAAACCTGAATACACTCCACAATCTGCGGATTTCCCTTGGTATCTTTAAGGTGCAGGTTCTTGGGAACGAACCCGGCGCCCGTGCCCTGGATTTTATGCGGGCCGGGTTTCAAAGGTTGGCCAGCCAAGGTTTGGGAAATTACGGGCGAGTCTTTGGGCTCAACGGCGACAGCTTGAAACGAGGCTTTGCGGGGTTTAATCACTTCGTAACAACCGGTGATCGTTCCGCCGGTGCCGACGGCCGATACCAATATGTCCACTTTGCCATCCGTATCCTGCCAAACCTCTTCGGCGGTGGTTTGACGATGGATTTCCGGATTCGCAGGATTGTCAAACTGTTGCGGGATCCAGGAATTCGGCGTTTCTTTGGCCAGTTGCTCGGCTTTCGCGATAGCGCCCTTCATGCCTTCGGTCCCGGGCGTCAGCACCAGCTTGGCCCCGAGCATCGCCAACAATGTTCGCCGTTCCAGCGACATTGTCTCCGGCATGGTTAAAATCAATTGGTAACCTTTGGCGGCTGCCACAAACGCCAGCGCGATTCCCGTGTTGCCGCTGGTTGGCTCGATGATCACGGTGTTCTTCTTCAGAATGCCCCGCTTCTCCGCGTCCTCAATCATCGACATTCCAATTCGGTCCTTGACGCTGCCGAGCGGGTTAAAGAATTCGCATTTAAGCAGGATGGTTGCCGGCACACCTTCGGTGACTTTGTTCAAGCGCACCAGCGGGGTGCGTCCCACAGTCTCGACAATATTGTTATAAATGCGTCCCATAGCTTCTCCAATGATGACTTCGATTCAGTTCAGAATTCTTGCCAATTGAGTGCCCGCAATCTTCCGGAAAGCTCAGATCAACGCAAGCATTTAAAAGATAACCTCAGTGCGAAACTAAGGAATACGTATTGGTACAAACATAAAGTCCCCGCCCAACCTTGCGGTCGAGCAGGGACTAAATGGGGGATGGGAGTTCGCCAATCTCTCTTTCCCATGCTGACATTAGGCGCCAAATTGGCTGCCAGCTTCCCGACGCTATTCTCCACGGCAAGCGGAGTCTTCGGCCTCGTAGCAGGGCCGTTCAGCGCCTTGCGGCCGCTGAATTTCGAGTGAGGCTTTTCAGCACGCTTCGACTGGTGTTTGCATCACCGGCTTGCGAACCAGGTCAAGACAGGACTGTGACTGCATCTCCGTGTCTTCACCACTTAGCGCCGGGTCAGCCGCCGTTTTTGACAGCGCGTTTGCCCGGTGCCACGGGTCTCGCCTCTTAACTCTCAGGTTGCCTTTCGTCCACAGGTCAGCGGTATCGTTTTTAATATCGCTGACGTTCAGAAGGTTTTCACGGGTCCTGCCGAGATTCCGTGTCCTTCCCGGAGCGTTTGCTCATTTTGTCCCGCCTTTCGGCGTCTTTCATTTGGCTGACCTTTTGAGGGGCCGCCAGAGTCAACCGCCCGTGCTGATGCACAGTAGCAACCTTTTACCCTCTGGGTAACTGCGTTTCACTCAGGACCGAAACCACCCTGAGCTACTTGACTCGGTTCGGAACGGCTTCTTATCGTTCCTCGCCGCTCAGTCCCTTTTTCGCGTTTACTGACGGCGCGCGAACGCCGCCAGAGGAACTGGTGAATCCTGCCTCCCATCGTTTCTCGCGATTCGATTTAGAGGAGCTGAACCAACCAGCCTGGTTCAACCTTTCCCCAGTCACCTGGGATTATCCTTGAAACAACGCCGACTTTCTTTCGATCACCGCCGTCATCTCAGTTCTTTCAATGAACTGGTGACAGCTTATCAACACTTAAAATTATTACAACGATAACTTATGAACACCTTATTCACTGATTATTGCCGGTGAATAACTTGTGAAGAACACCGGCTCCGCCGCGCCCGCTGTCGCGCTCGCGTTTTCGCCTCTCGAGTTATTCACAGGCCTGGATCGGATCACGAAGTCGTTGTGAATAATTTTTGCGGTTAGCTGAGGCAGACTGCCATTAGATGAAAGCGTTCGTAAATTAACGTAACTGAAAAGTTTGTGCATTGGCATCATAATTATTGAAAATTAAGTCCGCTTTAGGTTAGAAAGGACGTCGGACCTGCAAGGGAGGCGACCAGGGCAAGCAAGCCCGATAAGACTCGAAAGGCCCGAGATGAGTCACGTTGATCATCCACATCTGTTAGAAAGGAGCCCATATATGCGTTCAGCTCGCTTGTTTCCGTCGAAGTTGTCCTCTCTGATTGCAATCATCTTTGGTTTGGTCCTTCTGAACCTCCCGTCAACCCAGGTTCACGCTCAGCAGGTCTCTAGCACCATCGACCTCGGCCAGGATTTTGCCGTCTATCGAACGGTTTCATCCGGGTCTGACGCGAGTGGCGTCGTATCGCTGCGCACCAATCAGTTCACCTTGCTTGAAAACCACCTCAATTACCTCGATAATGGGCAATGGAAGCCCAGCGAAGATTTGATCGAGGCGTTTCCAGACGGCGCGGTGGCAAGGCGCGGGCCTAACAAGGCAATTTTCAGTCCGGATCTCGCCACGGATGCGGTGTTCGATATAATGACCTTCGACGGCAAACGGCTGCGTGGTGGCGTTCGCGCCATTCAATTGACAGACGTGGCTTCTGGGAAGAGCCTAGTCATCGGGACAGTTAAAAAGTCAGTGCCAGGTCAATTGCTTCCTCCGAATCAACTGCTATTCGCCGATGCGTTTGATGGCGGGATCCACGCCGACGTCCTTTACATTTGGAAACACAACGCCTTCTGCCAAGATGTAATACTTAAGAGTCGCCCGAACTTTCCTGCGGCGCTCGATCCAGTGACTACCCGGCTGGAGGTGGTCAGCGAATTTGTCGACCCTCCAGAAGCTGCAGTTGATCAGCAGACCGTGAAGGTGGCAGACGGCCCCGATTTGGTGGACGATGCAGTAATTCGTTTAGGCACGCTCTCGGTTATTCTCGGCAGGGCCTCTCTTGTTGAAGGCCAGAGCGCAGTTAGCCTTGGAACCCTGAATCCTGCCGATGGCGACGTGCCAGTGCTAAAGCGTTGGCAAAGACTCAACGACGGCCGGGTCTTTCTTATTGAATCCGCTGGGTGGGCGGAACTCCAGGACCAGTTGAAACAACTGCCTGCCCAGGCTGGTAGTGGTTCACTCAAAGCGGAGGTCAAATTGGCGCGGAGTTGGCCCGATCGACCCGCGAGCAATAGGAAGCGAGAGCCCGTCCAAATCGCCAACGCACCGTATTCCCCCAACGGCTGCGTTTTCGATTTCTTCATCATCCCCGATGATGGCACCCCCACAACCCTGGACGCGCAAACGTATTACATCAAAACCAGCTATTATAGCGGCAGCGCCGTGACGATTCGGGCCGGGTGCATAGTCAAATACAAGAACAACGCCAATATGTGCTTGTACGGGTCCGTCTACTTCCCGTCGTCCGGGACAATGCCAGTCTTTACTTCTCGCAACGATGATCTGAACGGCGATAAAATCCAAAATGTTCTAGGGGAGGACCCCAGCGATGGCGACCCTGGTCCAAGCGGCCAAGTCCTTATGACTTATGAAAGTCGGAATGAGCCGACGGCCAGCGATCGCAAGATCTTCGTCAATGTTGACAGCGACGGCGTTGGCTCATCATCACAACCCGCCGCAAATTACACAGCTTGGTTTCCAGTCAACATGGAGTACCATCACGACATTCTTGCGCAACACGATAGGAAGATCTTTCGAGTTCCGGTGGTCGCTTGGGACCGAAGGTCAAGTGGACCGAATCATAATAGGAAGTACCTCGCCTTTACTGACCTGCCCACGACGAACCTCGCTGATACGAATAACCCGGACGTTTACGTTATGACCTCAGATGACGACACCGCCGTTACCTGGTCACTACCCCGGCGCGTAAATGACGACACGACGGCAACCGGCCAGTTTTTTCCGGGGATAGCCGTAGATCAAACATCTGGTCGTGTCGCAGTTTCCTGGTACGATTGCAGAAACGACGGCCAGAATAAGCTTACCCAATTCTTTGCTGCGGTTTCAACTGACGGATTTGATACGGCCCAGCCGCGGAACTTTCAATTGAGCCCCTCAAATGGCTCCGACTCACACCAGACAAATTGTTACATTTCCACCATTATGAATTACGGCGATTACACGGGATTGGCGTTTCACGCGGGGTACTTTTTCCCGGTTTGGTGTAGTTTTGTGAACACAACTGACTCCTGTGGAGACATACACACCTGTAAAGTTGGGTGGTAAGGCTCGGCCGTTCGGCTGGCATGCTTGGCCAATTTGGGCAACCCGCTCGCTCATTCGAGTACTCGCCGCCGTGTTGCGGTTCTGGTCCAACCTTTTTTGGTCCTCGGCAACTTTTTGGGGCAAGGCATGAAGACCGCTTTCGCTATTGTTTTCGCTTTTCAAGTGGGCGCCATGTTTTGCCGGCCAGCTGAGACGTTTACCGTGCAGTTAGCGGGATCGCCTTATCCTGAGCTTTTGACAATAAATCAAGGGGACACGATAACGTTTGCATGGAGTCAGTTCTACTCATCGCAGATGACCGAAAGCTATACAGGAGAGTGGCGGAGCCCCCTTCTTGGGCCGGGGCAGAACTTCTCTTACACCTTCACGAATGCGGGTACTTACGTATATCGGACAGGGCATTCCCCTAGCGAGGGCTACTGCCCGGGAGTGATTAAAGTTCAAGCTCTCACAAACGCCTATCCAGCCGTTTGGATCGCCAGACCGCTTGATAACTTTACCGTGGCCGGATACACAGATATTGAAGCCGCGACCACCAACTCTCCTGGCTCCGTGGCGTCAGTCAACTTTTATGCCGACGGAGGGTACGTTGGGAGCGTTACTAATCCGCCTTACGTTTTCACGGCCATAACGAACCTCGGCACATACAGCTTTACAGCGAGCGTGGTGGACACGGGAGGGCAGACGAATTTCTCGGCCCCGATCCGGATCACCTTTGCTTACCAGGAACCCTTTGCCTTTGGGTTGTGGCGTTTACCCGAAGGTCAGACAGTCTTTTTCAAAAGCGCCGTGGGCGGGCCCTACTGTGTCGAGTGGTCGCAGGACCTGAAGACGTGGTATCGCCGGATCCTTGGGCAGCAATGGGGAAACGCCGTGATAGTCGACGAAACAACCACGAATGCGAATGTCATGCAGCGCTTCTACAAGGTTCTTGACTGCCTTTGAGAAAGGTCTGGGTTGCGATTCGTCGTCCAGGATATCGCCGCTCGAGGTCGCTGACTTTGCCGTTAAGATCTGGTCCGCGATGCAACGAGACCATGCTGATATGAGGGACTTGCGGGAGCGCGGGGGGGCGGGGCTCACCTTGCTCGAGCTTCTCGTGGTCGTCGCCATAATTGCGATACTTGCCAGTCTGCTGTTGATGGGGCTGGCAAGCGCGAAAGCGAAAGCCCACGCGATCCACTGCCGCAGCAATGTGCGCCAGATCTCGCTCTCCTGGGCGATCGCTGTCGATGATGATTCGGGTAAGCTGGGGGCCTATGGCGTATCGTTTGGCACTGAGGGAGAGGGCTTTCAGGGGAACGCCATGCAGGATTGGATGGCGAAGCATTATGGAAAGCCGGCCGAAGGCTGGATTTGTCCAGCTGCACAAGTCCCACCACCCGATAATGAGCCCCTGCTCTATTCCATATTTGGGCGGTTTCAACTCGGAACGGTCAGCTCAGCCTGGCACGTGACAGGACCGGATGGTTACTGGTGGTTTCTTGGAAGAGACGGTCCAGGCCAAGATCGAGCCGGCAGCTACGGGAAGAATGACTGGTTGGGATACTGGTGGGGGCCGGGATGGGAACCGCCACATGCAGCTAACGTCATCTGGGAGGGACCCGGTCCCCTAAGCCGATCCTTCCTCAGCTCATCTTCTGTTCAACGACCTTCCGAGACTCCCGTGTTTTCCGACGCCGTTTATGTTTGGGCGATTTTCCCGAGGGCGACGGATCGACCCGCGACCGACCTGCAAACCGGCCGACTCGCCGACGGTTACGCGCCAGGCATGAGCTTGCTAAATATTCCTCGCCACGGTTCCCGTCCATATCGAGTTCCCAGGAGCTATCCTTCGGACCAGATTCTTCCGGGGGCCATCAATGTCTCGTTTTTCGATGGCCACGTTGAGGCGGTGCGCCTTGAACGGCTTTGGCAACTTTCCTGGCATCGCGATTACAAGCCGCCGGCCAAGAGACCCGGCCTGCCGTAGCAAAGCGGAGAAACACGACTGACTACCTGTGGCCATGGGCTATGGCTTTTGCCCGAAGGGCAAACGGGCCTGAAGCCGACTTGATTGCTTGATTGAGCCGGCGAACTGGCGAACTCACAAAACAGTGGCTTCAAGCTTCAAACCTTCAAGCTTCAAACTGTAGCCTCGGCACGTCGTTCTTAGATCTCCATTAGCGCTTATGAGCATTGATTAGCGGCTTCCATTCTGACTAGCGAGAATGGGCGAGCCACCTCTGGAAGTCCGCATTAGCAATCAGGCGCTGGGCCAATAGTTGGTAACCTTGCGTCAGCGGGTGGCTCGCGTCGGCATAGAGCAGGCTCGGCAAAGTCTCGGGCACGATATTCGGAACTTTGTTTTGATTTAACCATTCTGCAATACCGTCTCGGGTTTTCCGGTACGCGACGCGGTTGTCCTCCGCCATGATGTGCTCATTAAAGGGGCCGAGAACAACGAAGACCTCATTGCCACGCTCGCGAAGAGTACGAAGCACACGTTGGAATGCCTGCCATTGCATTGAGGCGTTTAGGCTCACCCAATCGAACGCGACCGTGCCCTGACCGTTTTCGCTCCACGGTTTGTGGCGCGCGCTGGCGGGGCCGCGCTGGGGATCATTTTCCGGCGAAAGAGGAACAGTCAGCGTGATCTGGCTCAATGGATTTTTGTAGACATTGGGGTAATGCGGAGGGGTGCTGCCATCATCTGCAAGCGTCCAACTTAAAATGCTTTTTTGATCATAATACGCGTTTTGCAAATGATTGACCCATGCAACGAAGTCGACGTCTCGCTGCACAATCGCGCTCAATCGTTCGTTGGCGTCAGCCTTGTAGCAAGGGATTCGCGGAGTGAACTGCGGGACCAACGCGGAATGATTAAACTGCTCTTCTTTGGTCGTGCTGAGGTCGGCCTTGGGGCTGGTCATCCAGAGGACATTGCAGTGGAGCAGGACCTTCTGGTTGCGCAGCGAGCCGCTGTAATAAGTAACCAAACCTTCCTGGGCGAGGGGGAAAAGACCGTTCAGCCCGCCGTTGATGAAGCGATTGGTCGCCCCCGCTTCCTGGTTCAAAAAATGCGACAGGGTGCCATCCGGCAGCACGTACTCACCCCAAATCACGGAGTCACCGAGCAGCACAATCTGGTTGCGGCGGACGTCTTGGCGCAGTCGACGACCGTACAGCCAGTAATCTTTGCTGAGCGCGTAGGGGATTCGGTAGTCCGGGCCGGTGTTGAATTTCTCGATGCGTTCCCAGAGCCGAGGGATCAGCAGAGCGACCGTTAAGATAATCAGGGCGGCGATGGTCCATTGGCGCAGGTTCAGCCGAACCTCGTTGACGCCGAAGGGCACATCCTTCCCGGGGAAAGCCGGCAAGGTTCCAGTGGATTTCGGAGTGGCCGTCGGGGTGCTCATCTCAGAACTGGAAATAAATAAAGGCGCCGCCGCCCGAGGAACAGAGGCACAGATAGAGCACCATGAAAACGGCGACGCTGACCCTCACGAAACCCGCTTTCAACACCTCGCGGAAGTTTGATTCATAGAGGTACTGATAAATCCAGATCAGCGCCACAATAAGAACCATCAGGATCGGGATC
>DATJGF010000042.1:0-5976 GCA_035495315.1 Candidatus Limnocylindrales bacterium | reverse complement strand
CAGTTCTTGCGAGCCAAACAACGCACTCACCCCGTCCCAGGAATCAGGCGCGGAACTTAAGCAGGAACTCGGTCGACTGATGGCAGAACAGATTGCCAGCCTGGATTGGCAGTCCTTTATGGGAATCGACGACGCTGAACTCCGGCGGCAGGAGAAACGGCTGAATCGCATACGCGAGGTTTCGGCAGAACTCATCTTGGCCACGCGAAAACCCTCTCCGTAGATCTGAGCCCGGCTGCAGCATCCTGATCTACCTCCCCCTAGTCGCGCCTACAGCAAACTTCGTATAGCGCCTTGCATTCACTTTAGTCATGCTTATGTCGGCCTTTGAAGAAGCGGACGACTCTGAAGGTCTGGCAGCGCCTTTCGCAATCCAGACAGCTCGTTTCCGAGTCGCCCGAAAAAAAGTCCAAAGCAACAAACGCCGCAACGACCGCGTATTGTGACGTTTCCTGTACGCAAGGACATCACTGCGCCAAAAAGGGTCGATGGCGAACGAGAACAGCCCGTTAGATGACCAGCACATCCGAGCGCTCAGCGACAAACTTTGCCGTCTCATGAAGGAACAGAGCGATAGCCTCGAAAATCAGGCTTTCATCAAGTTCGACGCAAAGGAATTGGAGCAGCACGAGGAGCGGCTCAAGTGCATTCGCGAAGTCTCGGCTGATCTCATAGCTGCCTGGAACCAAGCCGTGCGAGGCGACTCGCTGATTGAAAAAAAGGGAGGAGAAGGTATGGCTGAGAGAGCAACCGTTACTTTGCCTGGGGTAGTACAGAAAATCATTGAGCGTCCGGCTGAGCCCAAAAAAGCCGAGATCGCCGTCGAGGGTGCCGATCCGCTTTACCGGGAGATCCGCATCGAAAACTCACTGGAAGACGAGGACGGCCGCGAAGTGGAACTAAAGCCCGGCGCCGAGGTGGACGTAATCGTCGAAGCCTACCCCGAGGACGTAAGGCCGAAGAAAGATCCGAACTAGGCGAATGATCTCAGGATGCGGCCGCCGCGGCAAGCGGTTCGCTTGCATAGACCTTTGAGAACACGTCGCGAAACTTACGCATGTCGGCGTCCGTGCCCATCGTCACCCGCAGCATTCCATCCAGCGGGGGGAACGGACGCCCAACTGCTACTCCGGCCCCCAGCATTTGCTTCCCGAAAGTTTTCACGTCTCGTTTGATGTCCACCATCACGAAGTTTGCGTGCGGCTCGATGTAAGGAATATCTTTCCCGCGTAGCCAATCACAAAACTCGCTGCGAATTCTTCCGAGCTCAGCTCGCCGTCTGGGAACGAGCGTATCCTGCTCTGCCAAAGCTGCCATGGCGCCACGCAAAGCCATCACCGGAATCACTTTATCCATAAATGGATTGAGTGCTTTGACCAATTCCGCCGGTGCGCAACCGAACCCGGCGCGCGCCCCCGCCATGCCGTAGATTTTCGAAAACGTCCGCGTCACGATCACGTTTCTGTTTTCGCGCACGTGCTTCATCGCGCTCTCGATTTCGCCGGGCTGAGCAAAATGGATGTAGGCCTCGTCCATCAGCAACACGGTATTCGGCGGCAGGTTTGCGGCCAGCCAGTCGATGTCCCTGGCTGGGGTGATTGAGGAAGTTGGGTTGTTGGGATTGCAAACGTAAATCAAGCCGCCGCCAGCCTTGGTGGCTTCCTCTGCAAGCTTGCGGACGTCGTAGGCCCAGGCGTCAGTCAGAGGGACCTGCGCTACCTTTTTGCCAAGGCTGCGCGCGAGATCGATCACAATGTCGTACGTGGAAGAGGCGCTGATCAGTGGCCTTGATTCTGACGTGAATGCGCAGATCGCCGCATCGATGACTTCCGTTGAACCAACCCCAAACAGCACCTGCTCCGGCTTAACGTTTTCGCTGTGAGCGATGGCGTTAGTGAAAGCAGGGAACTCATCAAAGTGATATCGCGCGGCTGCAGCGGCCGCGTCGGCCATGGCCTTGATCGCCGACGGCGACGGTCCGGCAGGATTTTCATTTGAGTCCAGCCAGACGATTTCGTGAGGTGCTGCTGCCTGTTGAACCTCGGGGGCCAAAGCTTGGGAGCGTAGCCGCCGAGCCAGCAACGGCTCGCTTGCAACCTGAGTCGCGACCGCGAACAAACCAAAATCTCGCATCAGACGACGGCGAGTCAGCATGTTCCCCTCCGCATGGCGATGTTCTCTGGCCTATGGGTATACACCACCAGGAACGTGTTTCGCCGCTTTTTTGTATCCCTGGTTAGAATCAATGCGTCAAACTTCACATGCCCGAACCTTTCATCACCTACCGCGGCACTGTCTATCCCTGGCACTGCGACCACATGGGACACATGAATGTGATGTGGTACGTGGGCAAGTTCGACGAGGGGACGTGGCACATTCTCGCAAAGGCCGGTGCCACGCCTTCGCGAATGCAGAGTGAAGGCTTTGGACTGGTCGCGGTGGAGCAGCACATTGAATACAAACGCGAGCTGTGTGCGGGAGACTTGGTTACCGTCCGCTCATCCATCTTGGAAATGCGCGACAAGTCAATCCGCTTCAGTCATGAGATGACCAACGACCAGACCGGCGAGGTTGCCGCGACCATGGTTATCGTTGGGGTTTGCATCGATTCGACCGCTCGGAAGGCCCGAGCCCTGCCCGCCGACATTCGCGAGCGGATCACAGCTCTTCTTTAGCGCCACCAAATTAGTGCAGTGGATATCCCGATTCGCCGGGCAAATGTGAATCAATCTTGAGGACCTTCATGCCGCGTTTCACTTCATTTGCCTCGATCAGGGCGACGGCACCCGGGTAGGTAACGATGGCCTCGCGAGTCATTCCCCCCGAAGACAAAACGACAGGCGGGAACTGCGCCTCACCGCGGTAAACTTTGGCTGTCCAGTATTGCTCATAGTCAGTTTCATCCAGCTGCAGTAAACGCAGCAACGCCTCCCGCTCTCGCGTCCCAGGCGGCCGGACAACAAGCCGCACCACCGTTCCTCCCGCCCAGGTACGGCGCTCCCCGGCGAAAATCTTTCGCAGATCTGAATAAGAGATCTTTTCAACCGGATTGTCCTGATTAACAACCACTGCGATATCAGCCTCCGGCGGTTTCGCCCAAACGAGCAAGGCGAAGCCGAGCACTCCGCTTGCAAGAAGCAGCGTTAAGGCGCGAATTCTCACACTCTGCGGCGGTATCAAAACGCGAACACCAGTTGCAAGTGGAGACCGTTCAGATCGGGCAAATTCTTTCGCAACGTATGATCGAGCTGGGCTTTGAAACCGATATTGGCGTTGAAATCGTATCTGGCGCCGAATGACGGTCCATGCCGCAGCTTCACGTCGTCGTACATGCTTTGCGGGTTCGCATTGATGTACTGATAACGAAAGTACGGGCTGATGCGCCCGAACTGCCTCGAGAACTGCGTATAAAAGGCCGGCATATCGTAGATCGGCCCCCCGTGTTCGTATGCATGCCGAATGAGGTAGCCCTCGTTCAGGATTTCGATGTTGTGCGTGACGTAAACCACATGCCCGTTGACGATCGTCTGCCCCAGGCGCACGGTGGGGCCTTTCTGAAAGTTGCTGATTCGGTCGTGATAAACCGAGCCGCCGATTTGCAGGCCTGGCACCCCATCGGGACGGGCAAACAATCCGAAGTTAATGCTGTTGCCGTTGTTTTCGTCGTCGGGGCCCCTCCCCTGCTCATTGAATTCGGGGCGTATCGTGTCGCTCGACCCGTACTCGATCAAGTAGTTCAGGCCCAGGCTTCCGGAGGGAATCCAGCCGGTGAACGAAACCCCGATTGCCTGGGTCGGCAGCAATCCGCCGTGAGCTGCGAATTCCATGATCAGCGGCCGGTCAGTTGCAGTTTGCAGCCACTTTCCGCTATGAAAGGCCGTGTTGTAGTAGCCGATCCCGGTGTGGTATCGCCCGAACGAAGCTTTCAGATGATCGTTGTAGTCGTACTTGAATAAGCCCCTTTCAAGATCCACATCGAATCTCTGGGCATCGTCCTCGCCAACCACGACTTCCGCCAACACGCTTGCCTTGTCAGTGATTGCCGACGTGAGGAGCAGGTCGAAATCGCCGGCATAAAAATTCCCAGCAGAGCCAGGCACAAACCCGGACGTTGCCAGTTCCGGAACTTTCTGATCCAAGACCTTGTAGTTAACCTCCCCGAACCCGCGCCACTGAATTCCATGAAAGCCGTGGCCGTCGAAAACGCTCGTTGGGGGTTCTTGCGGCGTGGCCGGCGAAATATCCGCGGCAGCCGGCTGCGCACCCTTCGCCTCCAGCTTGCTCTGTAGCACAGCGACCTTCTCTTGTAATTCTTTAACCTGCTGCGCCAGTTCGCGAATGATCTGCTGGTCCGAATCGGGCGCTGTCTGACCGCGGCAAACATTCGCAATCAACAAGATCAGGGCAAACTGAATCCAAAGCTGCTTTCGAGCCATAGGGTTTGCGGCAGGGTGCTCTGCCGCTCTTGATATCGGCAGGAGAGGGAAAGGGTTTTAGTTACCTTTGTTTCGGCCGGAAGTGAAAGTGTGTTTACGGCGCTGGTTTGATTGGCGGATCGAGCCAAAAACCGCACGGCGAAGTGGCTGATACCCTCGGTACGTTGTCCGCTTGCTATGTTGCCACGTTGTCGCCCGATTGTGAGAATTGGAGCTATGAAGCTCTCGGCGCTCCGAATTCTCATCACAATTGCGGGCGTGCTGTCCGTAAATGGCGGGGCATGCGCGGAAGCGAAATTTCTCCCAGATTCGGACAATGCCGCCTTGCGCTACTGGACAGCGTTAGCCGAGATGCGCAGCACAATCAGCGAGGATGAAATCACGCAAAACTTGCTCTCGGCAACGATCAAAGGCGAGATGGCGTGGGATGAAAACAAACTTGGCCCGATCCTGGACGCGAACGTGCGCGCGGTTCAAGCGATGCAACGAGGCGCCAAGCTACCTGAATGCAACTGGGGTCTGGATTACCACTTGGGAGTGAGCACGCCGGTTGAAATGTTAATGCGAGCACGCGGTTTGGAACGCCTCAACACTGTCGAAGGAATCCGTGAGTTAGCGAAGGGCAATAGCGAAGCGGCCGTGAACACCTGGCTCTCGGGAATTCGCTTTTCGCAGGACGTCGGCCGCGGCGGACCCATTATCCTGGCCTTGGCGGCGAGCGCCATGCTGGCGGACACTTTCCAGGCCATTACAGCGCAAGCGAAGCAAGGCAAATTGCAACTGTCGCAGAAGAAAGCTTTGTACGACGCTATCAAACATTTGCCAGACGACGGCTTTGATTGGGGAATCTCGTGGGGCGTCGAGTACGCAATCGGAAATCAGTTTCTCGAGAGACTGCGGAAGGCCAGTGACCCGCGGGCCGTTTACGAACAATTGGGGATTCCCGCCCCCGAAAACCTGCCCCCGACTCAACAGGACATTGATCGATACGGAGAGTACATGCTTGTTGCGCAGGGTGCATTGCACGAACACGCGGACAGAGCGACGCCGCTGTTAAAGGACCTGGAACTTCGTGAACGCGCACTTCCCGAGGTCGTGCGACTACTGATCCCGACTCCTTCAGGTTGTAATCGCGCTCGACTCAAATTGCTCTCCGACCGCAACGAACTGTTACAAGTTCTCGCTTCCGACTAAGAGCATTTGTCAGCTATCTCTGTCCGGCGCTGGTTTGACGGGGTGGTGTATATACCCGGCAAAATGGACCCTCACACGGTTTGCAGGCGAACAAACAGCGCAAACTTGTGATAACGCCTGTGGCTGTTGAAAAAGTCTGCGATCGGAACCGATCTTTGTGCTGGCAGGCGGGACTGCCGGAGTCTTCTTCCGCTTTTCTAGGCGGTGACAACCAGCGGTACTGCTGGCTGGCTGAGGAAACGCACTAGTCGCTTGATGTTCTGCGCACACGCTGCCAGCAAGAACTGTTCGCGGACGAACTGCATTCGTCGTAAGCGCAGGCGGCGCAGTCCGATCTGATTCTTCA
>DATJGF010000041.1:0-4420 GCA_035495315.1 Candidatus Limnocylindrales bacterium | reverse complement strand
AGCAAGGCCTGAAACCGTGGATCGGCTCGCAGGCTGTCCATTCGAGGATCGACCCCGATCTCAAAGACATTGGATGAGCGAAGGTCGTAGTCCTTTTCCAGAAAGCTCAGGGCCTTGTCGTTATTTCCGAGCGCGGCATTGATGATCGCCATCTCGTTTGGCGGGATAAAGCGGTGCTTAGCCAGCGTTTCGAGTTCGGCGAGCGCTCGTTCCGCCTCACGGCGTTTCCCCGCTCGTGCATATGTGTAGCCTAGCATCGCCAGCGCCTGGGGTTTATTGTCCAGGGACGTGGCCTTACCAAATTCGACAAGTGCCTGATCGTAGTTTCCTTTCTCGACATAGGCCAGCCCAGCCTCATAATGCGCCAGCTCGAAATTCTCGTCCATCTGCAAAGTTCGAGAGCACTGCTCGATAGCGTCGTCATACCGTCGGGCGAGATAGTAGGTGTATCCGAGATCGGAATTGATGATCAGCGAAGTCGGGTCGAGCGACTGTGCGGTCTTCAGTTCCTGTACCGCTTCGTCGAAACGCTTTGTAGCCGCGAGAAATAATCCGTACCAATGATGCGCGGTCGGATAGTTGGGATTGACTTCGATCGCCTTCCGGAATTCGCGCTCCGAGGCCGCGCTATCCCACTCGTACCATGCAGCGATATTCGCGAGCGACGCGTGGGCCTCTGCGACCTCGGCGTCGATCTCCAATGCGCGCGTCGCGGCTTGCTTAGCCTTTGGCATCGCCTCTTTCATCGGCAGGGCACCAAAGTAGCCCATCAGGATGTTGGCGTCGCCGAGGCCCGCGTAGGCAAGAGCGTATTCAGGGTCGATGGCGATAGCCTGTTCGAAATTCTCGATGGCTTTCTTGAATCCGTCGGACGTGCGCTTGTTCCAATAATAGCGCCCCAACGAGTAGAGTCGGTAGGCCTCGACATTTTCCGTATAATTGCGAGTCACGCGCCGCTGCTCCTCGCCTGTCAGACGTGCCCGCAGCCTCTCGGCTATCTCCCGCACGATCTCCTGCTGCATCGCAAGAATATCCGAAAGCCTCCGGTTATACTGCTCGCCCCAGATGTGACTGTTGTCGCGCGCGTCCACCAACTCGGCGCTAATCGAGAGACTGTCACCGCGCCGTACAACTCTGCCAGTCAGCACCGCCTGCACGCCCAACTCGCGCGCTACCGTCGGCGGATCAACGCCCGGCCCCTTGTAGCGTTGGGTCGAGGTGTGCGCGATCATCCGCAAGTTGGGCAATTGCGAGAGACTGTTAGTGAGACTTTCTGTGATCCCATCCGAAAGATATTCTGTGCCGGGATCCGCACCGTCGTTGACGAAGGGCAGGACGGCCATCGAGTTAATCGTCGCCCCGTTGCTCCGCAAATAATAAAAGTAAGTGGCGGCTGCTACGGCAATGCCGAGCGCCACCAATATGAGTGTGGTGACCCGCCAGTGGCGTTTTATTCCCGTGGCAATGTATTCAGCGCTTGATGCAGAGGTAGCGATGGCGGCATTCGACTGGCCACTGTTGAGCGTTGCCATCTCGGCCTTGAGCTCCAACTGCTTTGTCAGGCTCCTCAGATCAATTAGAAGGTCTTTGACAGTCTGATACCGCTCTTCTTTATCTTTACGCAGTGCTTTTCTGACGATTTGCTCCAACTCAACCGGAACCTCGGGCCACGAGTGAACAAGGGGTGGAGGCTCTTTTTGTAGTATCAATGACATCACATCGCTGGTTGTGTTCCCCTCGAACGGTTGGCGCCCCACAACCATCTCATATAGCATTACCCCCAGACTCCAGATATCGGTCCTGGCATCGACAGCCAGCCCTCGCGCCTGCTCCGGTGACATATAACTTACGGTTCCCATTAGCAGTCCCGGCTCTGTTTCCACTTTAGGCAGAGTCGAACCGAGGGTGTCGACTGGTTTTGGCTCGGCGAGCTTGGCAAGTCCAAAGTCCAATACTTTGACGTAGCGATCGGTGCGGACCATTACGTTTTCAGGCTTGATGTCACGATGGACAATGCCTGCTTCGTGCGCGGCTGCCAGCCCGCTGGCCACCTGGATGGCCACGTCGAGCGCCTCGCCAAGCTTGATCCTCGCGTCGGCCATGTGCTGACGGAGCGTCTCACCTTCGACATATTCCGTGGCCATGAAGTGTGTGCCGCCCTCAGAGCTGACCTCGTGGATGGTGAGGATGTTTGGATGGTTCAAGGAAGATACAGTGCGCGCCTCTTGCTGGAAGCGGTGCAGGCGGTCTTTGTCCGCGATAAACTCGGCGCGCAGCAGTTTGAGCGCCACCCTGCGGCCCAGCCGAATGTCTTCGGCCAGGTATACTTCGCCCATCCCACCGCTGCCAATGTGGTCAATGACCTTGTAGGGGCCCAGGAGCTGACCCGCGGTCAAGACGGCCAGATCGTCAATGAGTAATTCTGTGTCGGCGTACGCCGGTGAATCGATAAAACTGCCGTCCTTTTCGTGCGCGGCGATCAGCTTCTCGACCGCTCTTCGAAGCTGGTCGTCGCCGGCGCAGGCTTCACTGAGGAGAGCGGCGCGCTCCGCCGGCTCGCGCTCCAGCGCAGAGTGAAACAGTTCGTCGACTCGTCGCCAGCGTTCAGGAGTCATCGTCTTGCGCTACTCGTTGCAGATCTCGCTCCGCAGCCACGCCCGTGCCATGCTCCACTCCCGTTTGACTGTCGCCGGCGATATCCCGATCACTTCAGCGGTCTCTTCGATGCCCAGCCCACCGAAGTATCTAAGTTCAACGATCCGGCTCTTCTGCGTGTCGATGGCTTCCAACCTGCCCAAGGCTTCGTCAAGTGCGAGCAAGTTCACATCGGGCCGGGAGGCGTTTCGGTCAACCTTACTAAGTGACAGCCTAACCTGCGCCCCACCGCGCTTGGCGGCCTGCCGGCTTCTGGCGTGGTCGATCAGGATCTCTCGCATGAGGCGGGCGGCGATGCCGAAGAAGTGGGCGCGGTTCTCCCAGCGCATTTTCCCTTGATCGACGAGCCGCAGGTAGGCCTCGTTGACTAAAGCCTTCGTTTGCAGCGTGTGGCCGGGGCGCTCGCGGCTCATGTAATGGCGAGCCAGTCGGCGCAGCTCCGCATAGACCAGCGGCATCAAGCGCTCGAGTGCCGTCTTGTCGCCCTTGCTCCAGGCGACGAGGAGTTGGGTTACTTCATGTGGTGGCGATGAGGGAATAGTCATACACCCTTCGCAGGGACCACGGCTCGAATTCGTGAATTCTAACACCTTTCCGTGCTCGCCACCTCAGGCGAAAATCCCTTCATAAATTATCTATTTTCGTGAGCCGTTTCTTGCCCCGTTTTCGCAGTAAGGGTGAAGGCAGAAATTAGCCGGCCTCAGGCTCCTACCAAGACGCCCGTCGAGCGCCGAGGGGCGGCCGAGTTGCCAAGCGGGCAGCCGGGACAGGTCGAACAGGAGGACGCTTCCCCTAGCGCGTGTGACGGTGCGGAGCGTTCGATCCCAATCAGCGGCAGTACGTATGGTGTGGCAGTTGTGGCGGCTCGCTGAGCGAAATGCTAACGACAGAAAACATGGAGGTACAAATGAGATACGTTAACCGAAACTACACAATGTTCATTTTGTTCTCAATAACAGCAATTTCCTTCGCCAATGAAAATGTCGCTCAGACATTGCCGACGGGCGCGCCGCATAGCATAGCGTTTCATAGCAACCGGGATCTAAATCCTAATGCCGGTACCACCGAAGTTTACGTAATGAATCCGGATGGATCAGAGCAAACCCGCATTACCTTCGACCCGAGGACCGATCAACAGCCGGATATCTCGCCTGACGGAAAGCAAATTGCGTTCGCAAGCTCGCGTATCACGCCGACAAACCCACGGGGCGATCTTCAAATCTTCCTGATAAATACGGACGGCAGCACGTTTCCGGATGGGCGAATTGACAAGCAATTGACCTTCAACGCAGACACATGTCTAGTACTAACAACTGGCTGCTTGAACTCGTGGCCTCGATGGTCACCCAATGGCGAATGGGTCGCGTTCCACTCTAACATCCCCGGTACCAGCGTCACTGGAAACCCGTTTGAGATCTATCGGATCAGACGGGACGGATCGGACCTTACGCGCCTGACTACCAACACTATCCTTGACCAATTTCCCAGTTGGTCGCCCGACGGTAGCCGGCTTGCGATTCGCAGCGACGGAGAGCTGTGGGTAATAAATAGCTTGGACGGATCAAACGCGGTTCGGCTCACTTTTACTTCATCGCCGGTGATCAACCAGATGGCTTCGTGGTCTCCCGACGGCACAAAACTAGCATTTATGAGCACGCGCGAACCCGGCAATTATCCATCGATCTTTCTGACGGAGATAAATGACCCAGACCCAAACCATCAGTTTGACCTCACGCCCAAAATCGACCCGAATGTTCCAACGGCA
>DATJGF010000040.1:0-3500 GCA_035495315.1 Candidatus Limnocylindrales bacterium | reverse complement strand
CCGATGAGGGGCTTTACACCGAGCGTGGAAAAATAATCACCGGACACCAGCCGCGTGCGAAGTTCTTCCAGCGATCCCCCTCCGATGCTCACATTTTCCCGGCTGGCGTTACTTTCCGCCGCGAACATGGTCTTGAAGACCTGGTTGCGTTGCCGCATCCGCTGGAACTCGTCGTAAGTAAAAAGATTGCGCACGCCAGTTTGCGTCCCGATCGACACGCCAGCGGAGGTGGGGTCGGAAACCATCATCAGCCGACCTGGATCATCCACCGGCAGATTTTTCAGCAGCAAAGCGTCAATGAGGCTGAAGATCGCGGTATTGACGCCGATGCCTAGCGCAAGAGAGCCAACGGCTACGGCCGTGAACATCGGGTTCTGCCGGAAAGTGCGGCCGGCGTAGCGGAGATCCTTGACAAGATTTTGGAGCATAGCAATCCTTTCCGGTTTGACGATCTTTAGCGGTAAGCGTTAGGCGACGCCTCGCACAGGCTTCAAAAACAGTCGCAGGAGTTTCGAGCGACCATCCACTGCGCACGAAGCTGTGTGACAATCCCTGGTTGGCTGGTCTGTTGAGCGCAGGCATGTTTGGTTGATTTGTGGTACCGGCGGGCCCAAGGCGGTTCCCATGCCCGCCCGAAAAGGTTGCAGCGATTAAGCATGCGTTTCGCCGCTACGGGTTGCTGTGACCATTAGATCAGCCGCGAAGTAATTCCCGAAGGCGGCCCTTCATCGCCTGTTCATTCGGCTTCCAGACCGCATTCGAGTAAATAGGTCCACCGGCGAGTAGTACTGGTCTCAAACGAACAGAACCGGACTTCCGGGCAACTGCAATCACCCGTCCCGAATAGGGTAAGTTGTGCAACCTCGCTCACAGGCCCGGAAACAGGCGCTTCCCGTTTAGAGCCCTATCGACATTGAGCTGATCTGGTACCAAGACATTTGATTTCCTAATACGACGCAGTAACCCGCAAGCTTGCTCCCGCGAAGAAAGTGGACCACCCATGTGGTTTCTTCTCTGCAACGATTGCATTATATATTTTTGACTAACGCACCTTCTTTGCGCGGAATTTCACCAAAGTCCATAGTTCTTCAGGTTATCAGGTGGAACGAACAAGCTCGCCCGGTGTGGGTCCTTTGCGTCGCAGAAGGTAATACCACCAAAGCTATGGTCCCGAAGGTTCATGGTTGCCGGTGTGGCGACCCTGATGGCGGTATCCGCCCGTGAGCAGTCTGGCCTAGATCAACAACCCATTCAGTATTTTTCTAACGTCGGTGGTGACGATACAAAAGTCGGAAGGCTCAGTGTCCGCCCCTGTGAAAGCGTCCGTCGAAAACGACCGCATCGAGATTCACGACACCTCGCTTACAATCGATCAAGGCGATTTTGTGATCCGCGACTTGCCGAACGGACAGCACGATATTACGAAGTGCAACGCGTGGAATACAAAGACGGAATAGCCGGGCACCTCCCGCAGTTCGTGTCCTGCATTGTGTCAGAAAGAACAAAACTATGCCAGTTTTCGGCTCCCACACCCTTGTCACCGTGATACGGGCGCATGGAACAGCGGATGAAAAACGCTGGGAAGCTCAAATGGGCGGCGACGGGGCGCGGAAGGCCCTGTTTTATATCGATGACCGAGTAAAGACCGGCGACGAGGTTCATTGTGAGCTGTTCGATGAACCCAAGATCATTTCAAGGGTCGATCCGGCAATGACGATGGACGGCCCTTCGCATTGGGAAGCCGAAATGATGCCCCAATCGGAATGGAACAGACGCCCCGCCCCTTCCCTGCACCACATCACCATGACCGGGCAGGGTGCAAGGGTCAACATCGGTTCCGCAGATCATTCCAGCCAGCACTTTCATAACGCGCAGTCCGACAATGCAGCAGTGCTGCGGCTGCTCGAAGAAATCAAAACGGTTATCGCGCAGCATGTCGTTTCACGGGCTAAAAGCCAAGAGGCTGCGCTAGACGTGCAGCAAATAACGACGGAACTCCAGCGGTCGAAGCCGAATGGTAGCCTGATTTGGACGCTGGTGGAACGTCTAAACGGTATGGCGGTTCTGGCGGAGCATGTAGCGAAGCTCACGCCATTGTTGCAGCATCTCGGCCTTTAACGTCTCACAAAGGATAAGTTTAGAGACGGAAACCGGACCACTGTAAAAACAGGGGTTGTGCCGCCGAACGATTGCGCGATTGTCATTTCGTTGTCCCGAAACGGCGATCTACGAACCTTGGGCTATCGAGCTTTCTGTGGGTGAGGAGCGCGACGACGTTCCTCTTTTTGGCCCCAATTTTCAAGTCGTCTCGAGTCGTTTTCGCGGTTATTCCTGGCCGGGGGCATCGCTGAATCCAGACCGACTACCACTGATCCACATGCGCTTCGAGCTGGCCGGCCGGAAGCTTAAGCAGCGCGGCCATGGCGCCTTGTCCCGGCGGCACTGCCGCCTGCATGAACCGGCTGTAGAGTGCGCGACGGCCGGATAGCGTGCAGGTCGGTGTTGGCGCAAAGTGACCTGACAGTCACGTCACCAGGTAAACCAATCTTTGGTCCGCTCCGGGTCGATCCAAGGGGTACGGATCGGGCGCGTAGGTGCAGTGCTCTGTGAAACCGTTTTCCGCGCAGGATCTGCGAGCCGCATCAAGTACTCTTCGAGTGCCCGCCATGTGACATCCGTGAAGCGGTCCATACCGTAAACGGCTGCGGCCGCGCGCGCGTAGACCCGGCAGTCCAGCGCCTCGTTGCGATCTCTCGTCTTTTGCCATTCCGGCCGCCGGTAGCCTTTGACGATTCGCGTCACCAGTTGCTCAGCCGTGAGCTGTTTGAAGTACTCCTCCCCATACTGCGGAAAGTGACAGTACCCTGGCGGATGCGGACTCCCGCTCTCCTCGGTGGGTCGCTCAAGACGCAGCCAACGGTACAACTCCTCTTTGATCATCGATCCGTTGACGGGCCAGACCTTCACACCCAACCGCAAACGTTGGCCGTGCGGCCCGACATCGATCGGGGAAGGCTGCCCAACCGGCGCCGGCGCGCGCATATCGCCTTTGATCACAACAGCGCGATCACCACCAAAGTTCCGGGTCCACCCATATACTTCGGGAGTCGCATACCCAGAGTCAATGGCAAACTTGAAAATTGGCAAGGCCCCGCCTGACTCTGCCGGGTAATGCGTCCCAAGGACCTGGTTCAGCTTCTGCCAGACGGCGGCTTCGGCTGTTTGTCCATCGAGCACTTGATAATCGACCGACCAGGATTCCTTTCCTCGGCCCCACGCCACGACTTCGACTTCGATGCGGTCTTTCTGAATGTCAACGCCTGCGGTCAGGAACAGCCCACCTTTTGGAACGGTTCCCATCCGGTAGTCCTCACGCCGATCGTAGAGCCGCTGCCAATCCGGCGCCTCGCCCTGCAGGGCCCACGTCTCGCCCAGGACGGTGTTGATGAACACCTGAAGCAGGGCCGGGTTTTTCTGCGCATTCGTAAACATCGCGGCAG
>DATJGF010000039.1:0-17034 GCA_035495315.1 Candidatus Limnocylindrales bacterium | reverse complement strand
AGCATGATGCAAGGTCGGAGCGCCCAATCCATCGCACTCGCCAATGATGTCGTGTCCGGCATCCCGCAGGATTTCCTGACAAATTTTGCTGCCATCGTTGACGGTTACATGATCTTCCGCTCCGAGGCCTTGATGCGTTTCGGTCGCTGGGAGGAAATCCTCAAAGAACCTCAGCCGGCAAAGGAGTTTCCTCTCGCCAACGCCCTATGGCATTTCACGCGCGGCGTCGCACATACGGCACTCGGCCACAGAGATGAAGCTCGCCACGAACGCGAACTGCTACAGATCGCCACGACCAACGTGCCTCCTGACAGCACCAAGGGAAACAATTCCGCCGCTGACCTGCTGGCCATCGCCGCGCTGAGCCTCGACGGGGAGATGCTGGCGAAGGAAAACAAGTTAGACGATGCCGTCGCCAAACTGCGCGAAGCGGTGGTCCGCGAAGACAAACTGGTTTACGATGAGCCGCCGGATTGGATTCAACCCGTGCGGCACACCCTCGGCGCTGTGCTGTTGCGCGCCGGACGCGCTTCGGAAGCCGAAGCGGTCTATCGTACTGATTTGAACGCTTATCCTGAAAATGGCTGGTCACTGATGGGCTTGCGCGACGCCCTAGCGGCTCAGGCCAGAACCGCTGAAGCCGCCGGGATCGACAAACGCTTCCGCAAGCAGTGGGCAAAAGCTGACATCAAGCCGCCATCAACTTGTTACTGCCAGGTTCTGACGAAGCGATAGGTTTATGGTCAACCCTTAACGAGGGATCGCGGGATTTGTTCAAAGCGCACGATTAAGTTTCGGAAACCAACCTGGCGGAGGTATTCGGAAACGCTGGGCTGGTTGCGTTCCATTTGGAGGATTTCGATGCGCTCGACACGCTCGGAAAGCAGTTTCAGCAGTGTGCGGAGGATGAGGCGAGCGTGCGCGGCGCCGAGGCATAGATGCGTGCCGAAGCCGAAGGCAACGTGCGGATTGGGCTTGCGGTCCAGGCGGACTTCCTCGGGTCGGTCAAAAACCGTTTCATCGAAGTTAGCCGAAGCAAAGCACAGCGATACGCGCTCGCCGGGTTTGACAAGGACGCCATGAATTTCAGTTTCACGGGTGACAGTGCGTCCAATATGGGTGACAGGCGAAAGCGCGCGCAGTAGTTCTTCGCCGGCGAGGGTGATGAGCCTGGGGTTTGTGCGCAGAGTCTGGAGAGCATCGGATTGTTCGCCAAGATAGGCTATTGTGCCTGCAACAGAGTTGATGACCGTGTCGCGCCCGCCAGCGAACATGAGATTGGCAAAACCGGCGACTTCTTCGCGTGTCAACACACGCCCTTGAAAGGTGGAGCGAGTCAGCACACCGAAGAAATCGTCGCCACCCGGGTGCGCCAGGGCGTTATCGATTTGGCGAAAAATATAGTCCTCGAGGGCGGCGCCTTTTTTGGTGCCTTCGCCCTCGCGAAAGACGTGAGTGCCCCAGCCCAACCAGGTTTCGGCTTCGGATTCGGGCAGGTTCATGAGATAGGTGAGCGCTCGGCATTGGAGGGCCAACGCGAAATCGTGAACGACTTCAGTAGAGGCCTTGGCAAGGGCTCGGTCGAGTAGCCCGGCGATGAGCACCTCGATTTTTTGCACGTATTCGGGTTCGTTCGGCCGTTTAAAGAAGGGCTCGACAAGAGCCCGGTATTCGGTGTGCTCAGGGGGATCGACTTCGATAGGTAACTGGCGGACGGAGCGAACGCTTTCCTCAGAAGGGATAGGGACGCGGCAGGGGGTGTCGGAAGTAAATGTTGCGGTGTCGCGGGCGACATCGCGCAGCTCTTTGTGACGGAGAATAAGGGGAATCTTTTCGCCGTCCATATCGGCCCTGAGCACGCCGGATTCCTGGCGCGCTTTTTTGAAGGGATCGTTGGGACAGTAGTTGCTCATACGTTTGGTCGTTTTGCCGGATCGTGAAGTCAGTTACAGAAGACACTCGACGATAAATCAGAAGGCGACAAGTGCGTGCACCTGATTTCAACAAAGGCAGCATGTTGTGGCAGACGGCCTGATTCTGGCGAGCGACGGTGCAAAGAGTCTATATCCGATCGAACTTGACCCGTCCGGATATAAACAACTGGCATCAGCAGAGTTGTTTCCCGAAGGGACAGCGGGCTCAGAAAATGACATCGCTTCGCGAATTAGAGGCAGAAACGAAAACTGGCACCATCGCCCTTGCCGACGGAAAACTCCTTATATTCGAATTGCGAGCCTAGAAATGGAGGTCAAATTCAAAGCGCCATGAGGTTAAAACTGTGCTGAAGATTTCCAGTTTTCTCGGGATACATTCTCAAAGATCGGACGGCCGGCTTGCGAGGTGTAAAAGCCGAAGGCAGCCACCGCGAAGAGGAAGGCGACCACGGCCAATCCGTTCCCGGCGTACCAGGCCGAGAAGTTGGTGGTGAGCGGGGCGGTGTCCACAGCCCACTCGGTCAGCATCATGACGATGCCGGCCAGAAAACCCAGGCGCAGGTAAACCCACACGAGAAGTGAGAAAAAGATGCCTTCCGAAAACCAGCCGAAGACCGGGTGAGACTCATAGAAAAAAATATCCGCCACAGTATACAGCACAACGAAAGCGCACGAAGCCAGGAGTGCCCGGCGCAGAACCAGGCGGCAGAGGAACAGAATCGCCAAAAGGAACAGCGCGTCGATCAGCCTTTTGATGATCAGGACGAGCAGATAGCCCGAGGCGGCTAGCGGTCCGTCAAGAGTCAAGGCGTGCGAGGCCATGAAGGAACGAGGCGTTAAGCCGAACCAGGCTGGGGCAAGGACTTCGAGTTGGAATATCGCGCTGGCAAACACACCGGCCAGAACGCCGAGGAGCAGATTCTGGCCAACCAGGGGGTCACGCCACTGCCCGTTCACCAGCCGGCTCCAGGAAATTAAGAGTTGTGGCCACAAACGCCGGACATACGGCTCCAGCGCCAGATAGCAGAGCCAGAAGAAGGCAGCCTTCCATAGGACTTGGGCTACACCGATTTGCAGTATGGCTATTTCATAGCCTCCGGCGATGTGACTCGCGAGAAACAGCCATGCCAGCATCCCGGTGCAAAAAATGAAGAAGGCGACTCGAAACGCGCCTTTTCGGTCACCGCGTCCCAAGCGAAAGTTGCGCCACGCCAGGAGGACCGCGACGATGAAGACCACAAAAAAGAGAAAGAGGAAGAAGCGTTCTCCAAATTGGCGCGAGGACGAGGTATCCTGCTGAAGAAATTGGATTCGCCACATTGGAGTCGAGGGGGTTCGTCCTTCGAACGCTGCCGGACTTAACACTTCGAAATAGACGGGCATTCCGGCATAGGCCGCTGCCTGCAGGTAGAAATCGGTGCCGCTCCCCGCTTTGCAGCCGTGCCAAACCTGCAATTGGTCGAAGGCGTCCGGGGGCGGTGGGCCGCGGTCTTCAATCAACTCAAGTGCCGCCAGGTCTAAACCGGTGAACTCCTTTGGGAACCACTGCTGCCAATCGGGTTTTGCCGGAATTTTGGGAGCATCTGGCTTGAATTCGGGAATGGCGCGAAACCGGATCAATTTGCCCGCAGGATCCAATTCCACTGCCAGCTCGCCGGGCGTCCACCAACCCGGGCTCCACGGCCCGATTCTGGTAAAGCTTTCCTCACCCCAGTCCGTGAAATAGACATCATTGATGCCGGGTGTCGGGCGTTGGCGGTACCAAAAGCAGATAGCATCCTTGCCTTGTCTGCGAAAATCATGCGCCTGCATTGCCGGCTTATAGGTGTATCCGAACTTCTGGATCATTTGCCGTGCGGCGTCCGCGAGCGATTCCGGGTGCCGGTTTAGGCCCACCTGATTGACCAGGTACGTACGCTGGGCCAGCCAGCACACGAGGACCAGCCCGACTGCCACGCCCGCCAGAGAGACCAGGCCGCGCCATTTCTCGATGGCATCTTGTTCGCCAGCCGCCGCGACCATTTCCGGGGACGGTGTTTCGCCCGCCGCCAGGGCCGCCGCCAGTGGATCGCCTCCAGGCAAGCCAGCGGCCACGGCTCGCGCCGATTTCGGGCGCTGCCCTGGTTCCTTTTGCAAGCAACGCACAATCGCCCTCTCCACGGCCGGGTCGAGGTCACCCACCAGCGTCGAGGGTTGTGTCGGCGAAGAGTCTTCGTGCGAACGAATCAGGTCCGGGATGGAGCTGCTTTTGTGAACCGGTTGGCCAGTGAATACTTCGTGGAGAATCAATCCGAGAGAGTAGAGGTCGCTCTGGATGGTCGTCTCCCCGCGCGCCAGTTGTTCCGGCGCCATGTACGCGGGCGTGCCCGCAATCTCGCCAGCCCCGACGGCGCCATCGGCCAGACGCGCCACGCCGAAGTCGGTGATCCGCGCCAGCCCGCGGCCATCAATCATGACATTGGCCGGCTTGAGGTCGCGGTGCAGCACTCCTTTCTCATGCGCTGCGGCCACACCGGCGCAGAGTTGTTGTGCGATCTGGATACCTTTGTCTTTGGGCAGTCGCCCGATGCGCCTCAACAATCCTTTCAGGTCTTCGCCGTCGATGTATTCCATCGAGAGAAAGTGCTGACCGTCCACCTCAGCGATGTCATAAACGCGGCAAACATTCGGATGTGCAATCTGGCGGGACAACCGAACCTCGCTCAGAAAATGCTGGAAACTCCCGGAGCCCTCCTTGACCTCGCGCGGCAGGAATTTTAAGGCCACGGGATGCCCCAGCTTCAAGTCATCCGCCCGATAGACCTCGCCCATCCCGCCTCGGCCGGCGAGCGACACAATGCGATACCGCTCGGCGATTTTTGTCCCCGGCAGAAAGCGACCGTGGACGGAGGAATCCAAGTCAGAGGCTGGCTGTGGCCCACGTGATTGTTTGAAAGTCGTGACGCCGACCGTCGCGGCTTCCGTCGCTTCGAACGAAATGCCGCACGATGAGCAGCGTTCGCTGGTTTCGGAATTTTCAATCGCGCAAGCTGGACAGATTTTCATAGTTCAATTCCGAAAGGCCTGCAGTCGTCGGCAGCCCCTGTGGAACTGGCTCCAGCCCGAGTGCCTCGTGCGATCGAAGAGCCCGCTGCGGTCCACCATGTCGTCCCGCAAAGCTGGATGACCACGGCCAGCTTGCGTTGGTCTTTATTTACGGGCTTCACCGACACATTAAATCACAACGCCGCGGAAAGATACAACAGACTGTTCTTCAGATTGCGCAGAGCACTGGGGTCGGACCATCTCCGCTTCGCGTTTGCTCAAGCCTTCGCCGGCTTGCTTAACGGCGCGGACTGAAGATTAGCGGTTTGGCGGTTTACTTTTTTTCTTGTGCGGTTTTTCCGGCGGCGGGCATTACATTATGAGACGCGATGATTGACGACGCTGAATTGTTAAGCCGGTACGCTGCCGCGCAATCGGAGGCCGCCTTCGCCGAATTGACCCGGCGGCATGTGGACCTTGTTTATTCTGCCGCGCTACGGTTGGTCCACGGCGATGTCTACTCCGCCCAGGATGTGACCCAACAAGTCTTTGTCGAGGTCGCCCGCCAGGCAAAACGTCTGGCCCGCCATCCGGCTCTAGTAGGGTGGCTTTACACCACCACAAGGCTGATGGCGTTGCGGATGAATCGAACCGAACAACGACGCCAAGCACGCGAAGAGGAGGCCTACACCATGAATGAACTCCTCCATGAGGACGCTCCGGAATCGGATTGGAACCAACTGCGTCCGGTGATCGAAGACGCGATGCACGAACTGGACGACAAGGATCGCCACGCCGTCCTGCTCCGATTTTTCCAAAACCGGACGCTCAACGAGGTGGGCGTGGCATTGAACTTATCCGAGAACGCAGCTCGGATGCGAGTCGAACGCGCGGTGGACAAGTTGCGCGGGAAACTGGCCCGGCGCGGCATCACCGCCACCACCACCGCGTTGGCCGCCCTGGTTTCCGCCAATGCCGTCCAGGCCGCACCTGCTGGTTTTGCCGCGACGCTTTCCTCCGCCGCCATCGCCGGGAGTGTCCTCCATGCTTCAACGATTGTTACTGCAACGAAAACTCTAGCCATGACCACACTACAAAAAGCCGTTGTTAGTGCCGCGTTAGCCGCCGCTGTCGGCACCGGCATGTACGCCGTCCACCAAAGCTCACAACTGCGTGCCCGGATCCAAACGCTTCAACAAGAGCAGGCCCCGTTAGCCGCGCAACTCCAGCAATCGGAGCACGCTCGCGCTCAGGCGTCCGCGCAACTGGCCGCGCTGAGCGAGGAAAACGCGCGATTGAAGTCCGGCCGAAGCGAGAGCGAAGTCCTGAAATTGCGGGGACAAGTGGGGACGCTCCGCCAACAGGCAGCTTCGAATGAAACCAAAACCAGCGAGCGGTCCGGTGGAATAGCCAAATTGCTGGACGATCCTGCGACCAAGGAATACATGCGCAAAGCGATGGCGGATAAAATGAAGTCGCTCTACGCAGACTTCATCAAGGAGATGAAGTTAACACCCGAGCAGTCGGAACAATTTGTCCAATTGCTCTGCGACGCCGGGTCCAAAAGCTTGACCCAGCTCACGGCTGCGGGGGGCGCGCCCAAACAGGCCGATGCCGACGCGTCTCAGCAAATCGGCAAGCAGTTGCAGGCGTTGTTGGGCGATGCGGGCTGTGCGCGATTCAAAGAGTTCAGCGACGAAATGCCTGCCAGGACCACACTGATGCTGTTGAATGATCAATTGGGAGGGACCCCGCTGAGCGAGGGAGAAAGTGCGAACCTCATTAAGATCATTAAGGCCGAGCCGGCTGATTTAACCCGTGGCATACTCGGCGGGCCGGACAACGCCTTTTCGGGGTCCCAGGCGGAGATTGATGAGTTCCTGCAACAGGTGGCCCAGAGTAACCAGCGCATTTTGCAGCAAGCGGGCAGTCTTCTCAACCCTAGCCAATTGGCAGCGCTCGACAGCGTATTGACCAAGGCCATCGAAGCCCGAAAACTTCAGGGAACCGCGTTCTTCCCCAAGCACTGAGCGGGGAGATCGGACGTGCACCTGGCCAGCAGCCATCGCCGCGGTGAAAGATATTTGTAGAACTACAAAAGGACTGACCGATCCCTCCAATGGCAAGCTGCCGCAACGCATTGTCCGGGCATTGGAGGCCGCGCTGTCCCCGCCGTCACGTTCAGCCCTGACGGAAAAACCGCGAGCCCAGGGATCACGCCGCCGCCCGGAAATGTTCCCGAAGCGTTATAAGCATTTCCGCCGAGCCATTATCCGACGGAGTTACGTTCTACGCTGCGCTCCGACAAAAACATGGCGGGAGCGGCGGGGCTCGAACCTGGTTTTGCCCAATCGTCTCAGTTGCTGGCTCGCAGCCGCTTCAGGCGCGCGGCGCAAAGCTTGCGCGCCTCATCCGACAGCACGGTTTGCTCCAGCCGGGTTTCGATCGCCGTAGCCTCGGCCAATCGATAGCGAAGTAGACTTGCGACAAATGCCAGGTCTTTCTCCCGGCCAGCCACAAGCTTGGAAACCGCCAGGTCGTGCACCTCCAGGCAGAGCCCAGTGGCACCACCAGTGTTCTCATTGCGAATGGGAATCAACCGCTCGCGCCAGCCTTCGGGCAAAACGGCTGTTTCCGCAGCAACCCCGTGAGCATAGTAGCCGAACGTCTTATGAAAAGGCGAGCCCTCACCGATGGATCCGTCTATCAGGTCACTCTCCTCTCTTGAGCGAGGCGAAAACACATCCACCTCAATTGAGGCAAGCAACTCTGCTGGTGCGCGAGGAAACTGCCCAAGGACAGCCTGGCTGCCGATGATCACAAATTCTGTTGCCCCGGTTATTCCCGTGGCGGCACGAATGATGTGCTCAAGCTGATGCCGCTGCATGGCGGTGCTGCTCCTTGATTTCCCAAACTTCGGCCGGCGAAAGAACACCAGCAAACGGGGAATTTTGGCGGAGCCGCTGGCCCTCTTCCGTCTCGGCAACAAGCAACGCGCAGATCTCTTCCAATGGCCGTGTCAGGATGACCTCCCACTCGGCATAACACCGCAGCAACGATGGACTATCGGCATTTCGCCGTTGCCAACCAGAAAGGTTTCTCCGCGCGATCTCCAGTAACTCTGGGCGGCCACGCAACCGCTCCACGACGCAACGCGCGAGCGAGAAGCTGATTTCATCAATCCCCGAATGATTCACCCCGGGAGAATACCAATGTTGCAGAACGATTTCGAGGGCTGATTTCGCGCCCGGTAATGAACTAAAAAATAGAAAAAACCGCAGAAACATGGCGGGAGCGGCGGGGCTTAAAACCTAGTGGGAAGATCTGCGAAACAATTTTTGTTGCTGATAGTTAGACAGATCGACCATAAAGCCAGAATCGTAGAAAACGCATATATGCGCCCACCTGGGGTAAAATCTGGTAGGAAACTGGTAGCAAGGTTTGGCCGCCGGAGTCCGCACGCTCCATCGATCATACGCGCTGGGTGGCAGAATCTGGTCTCAAGGGGAAGCCATGCAAAATCCGGTCGCGAAACTCTGATACGCCAAAGCGTTTTTGGCGCGTTCGGAGAGTATTTTAGCGTGTCCAGCTAGTGACGAATCTCCAAGGTACATTACCTTCAAACCATGACTGCAAACAAAGTCATTAGCGATCGGTTCAAAGTTTCCGGCCTCCTAACTTCGAAATAGAATCGCTCTAATCCCACGGATATTCTTGGGCAGCGTCTTTCCGGGACCTGAACGTCCTTCCGAAAAGGAGTCCAGCGAGAAGGCGCATTTAGTTTGCGGCCGTTTGAGGCTAACTGAGTATGTCGGAAATCACGCAGATCCTCCGCGAGATCAATGGCGGTAACCAGCAAGGCGCCGAGCAGTTGCTTTCGCTTGTCTATACCGAGCTAAAACGAATTGCGGCCCAGAAAATGGCTGGTGAGGCGCCTGGAAACACGCTGCAACCGACGGCCTTGGTGCATGAGGCCTGGGTGAGGATGGTCGGGGACGGCGACCCTCAGTTTGAGAACCGAGCGCACTTTTTTTCGGCGGCAGCAGAAGCTATGCGGCGCATCCTCGTGGACTCGGCTCGCCGGAAGCACGCAATAAAGCGCGGCAGCGGTGCCGCCCACGAAGAACTGCAGGAAGATCGCCTGGCCCAAACTTCGCCGGACGAGGAACTGCTCGCCGTGGACGAAGCCCTTGAACTGCTGACGAAAGAGGACCCCACCGCCGCGAGTCTGGTTAAATACCGCTATTTTGTGGGGATGAGCATGGGTGAGGCGGCAGCAACCATGGGAATGTCGTTGCGAAGCGCGGAACGTACATGGACTTACGCAAGAGCATGGTTACGGCGACAGATTGGCAAAAAACAGTCAATCGTTTGACGCAAGTAGTTGGCGGGTTTTCAATTGATCCTCCGCCTGTTATGCCAGCTAGATTTTAGAATTCGATCAGATGACCCGCGAACGCGAAATCTTTGATGCCGCTCTGGACCAACCTTCACCGGAGGCGCGCGCCGCTTTTCTTGAGCGGGCGACCGCCGGGGATCCCAAGCTCAGGAAAGCCGTCGAGGAGTTGCTCGCGAATAATCAGGAGGACACCTTCCTCGTACAGGGGGTCTCCGACCCGCTCCGGCACTCCATGGAGGTGGCAGGCAAGCTCACCCTGCACGAAGAACAGATAGGCGACTGCATTGGTCGATACAAACTATTGGAGAAGATCGGCGAGGGGGGCTTCGGTGTTGTTTACAGGGCTGAGCAACGCGAACCCGTTCGGCGCCAGATTGCCGTGAAGGTGATCAAGTTGGGCATGGATACCAAGAGCATCGTCGCCCGGTTCGAGGCCGAACGACAGGCGCTTGCGCTGATGGATCATCCGAACATTGCACGTGTGTTCGATGGTGGGGCAACGGGAACCGGTCGCCCGTTTTTCGTGATGGAGTTGGTTCGCGGAGTGCGGATTACCGATTACTGCCAAGCCAATCGACTCTCGCTGCAGGATCGCCTGACCCTTTTTATCCAGCTTTGCCACGCCATCCAACACGCCCACCAGAAGGGTGTTATTCATCGCGACTTAAAGCCCTCAAACGTTCTCGTTACCGTCCAGGATGGAAAGGCGGTACCGAAGGTCATCGATTTTGGTGTCGCCAAAGCGATTGAGGAACCGCTTACCGAGAAAACCATTTTGACCAATTTCCACGCGTTCATCGGTACACCTGCTTACACCAGCCCGGAACAAGCGGAGATGACCGGCTCGGACGTGGATACACGGAGCGACATCTATTCGCTGGGCGTTTTGCTCTACGAACTACTCACCGGCGTGACACCCTTCGAGGCGAAGGAGTTGACACAATCCGGCCTGGAGGGGATGCGCCGAATGATTAAGGAGGTTGAGCCGCCCAAACCTTCAACGCGGTTAAGCCGGGTGGTTGCCGCCGGTTCGACCAACTCGCCGATAATGTCGCTGGATCGGGATTTGGATTGGATCGTAATGAAATGCCTGGAGAAGGACCGCACGCGTCGCTATGACACCGCGCGGGAACTTGCGGCTGACCTCCAGCGTTATTTAGACCAGGAACCGGTTTTGGCTCGGCCTCAAAGCACGGCGTATCGCCTGAGCAAAGCAGTGCGGCGGCATCGCGCCGGTTTTGCTGCTGCTGCCGCCATTCTCATTGTTGTCGTTGCTGGCACTACAGTCAGTGTTTGGCAGGCATGGCGCGCTACGAGCGCAGAGCGTGTTGCAGAACAGGGTCGAAATAACGAAGAAATGCTTCGTCACACGGCCGAACGGGAGCGAGAACGCGCATTGCATAGCCAGGGGAGAGCCGAGCTAAACGAATATGTTGCTGACATCAATCTTGCCCACCACTCAATCCTTGCCGGAAACCTGAGTCGAGCGACCGAACTCCTGGCTAAACATCGTACCACAGGTTCACAACGGTTCGAGTGGCGGTATTTATGGCAGGCGGCGCAAGGGGATGACCATAGACTGTTCGCTCAGGAGCCGTCCAGTGTTCTATCCCTGGCGAACTCGTCGGAATGGCTGGCGGTTGGACTACAAGATGCAGTTCGAATCTACGACGCGAAAACCGGCAGCCTGGTGAAAGCTTTGGCCAAGTCGGGTTCTTCAGTTGCGCTGTCAACCGCCGGTTTGCTGGCGACGGCAAGCAAAGGCACAGTCCGCGTCTGGCGAACCTCTGACTGGGTTGAGGTCTATTCTCTCCCGGAGCACATGGCTCCGGTCGCCTTCTCGCCCGATGGACAACGATTGGTAGCCACTTCGTTCAACGGGGTCCAGATTCTTAAAAGTACCGACGGGAAGATCGTGGGTGAGATTCCGCACGGCATACCGCCCTTTTCATTCAGCCCTCGCGGTGATGTGATTGCGGTCGACTCCACCAACGGGATTGTTCTCTGGGACCTGGAAACGGGGAAGGCTTTGCGAACGCTCGCACATTCTGACGGGATGTTCAACACCCCCTGGCGGCAGAGCATGAATAATTTGGCGTTCTCCCCGGACGGGCATTTAATTGTCGCCGCCCAGAATACACTGCGAGATGGCACCATTTTCGTTCTCGAGGCCT
Source organism: Candidatus Limnocylindrales bacterium (assembly GCA_035495315.1). Classification (GTDB taxonomy): domain Bacteria; phylum Verrucomicrobiota; class Verrucomicrobiia; order Limisphaerales; family UBA8199; genus DATJGF01. The sequence goes on along the minus strand of DATJGF010000039.1, from coordinate 5,503 downwards.
GGGACTCCAAGACGGGCGAGAAAGTGGCTAGCGTGCCCCAGCGTCCCCACGCGACTGAACATTCCGGCATGATTGCCAGCCTCGCTTTCGATCCCGGTGGAAAACTGCTCGCGTCAGGAAGTTGGGACCACTCAATTCGCTTATGGGACGTCGCCACCCTGCAGTGTGTTGAAAGGTTGCACGGGAATCCTTCTGAGGTCTGGGCTGTGGCTTTCACGGCCGATGGTCAGGGCATTCTCAGCGGGGCCAAAGACGGGACGATCCGGCTTTGGCCCACAAATGCCGCCGCGAGAGAGATGTTTTACGAAGGCAATTGGGTGCCGATGAAGTTTTCCAAGGACGGGCGAATGCTGGCAGCAATCAATGACCAGTCCAAGTTCGTACTGCTGAACCTCAGGACTTCGGAACCCGAGGACACTTTGCCATTAGGCAGGCTCCCGTTCAGCCGGTGGGCGGGGGTAGTCAGCGATGATTTCCACGTGCTGGTCCATCCCTTGCCGGAAGGCGGGCTCCGTGTTTGGGACCTGCAATCCAGGAAATCAGTGGACTTGGAAAGCCATGAAATACTCAGATCCTGGGCGGCCATCTCTCCTGACGGATCCACACTCCTGGCTGGAGGAGACAGAGATTCCGTGCTGTGGTGGAATCTACGGGTCCCTTCAGAAGCCCCATTACGGATCCAAGGCAAAGGTGCGCTTTTCTCTCGAAACGGCTCTGCCGCTGTTACATTCCACGACGGGTCGCTCAAGCTATGGAATCCAACGACGCGGTCGCTTAAAGCGGAATTCCCGATCGCGGCTGACTTCGGCTTCGGCACGCCACTGGCGCTATCGGACGACGGCGGCATTCTTGCAGCCGGATCCAACCCCATCGCAGAGACTGAAAACGCCATTCGTTTGTGGGACACCCACAACGGAAAACTCCTCGGGGTCTGCACAGGCCATACCCAGGGAGTCAGGTGGCTTGCTTTTTCTCCCGATGGCGAGACCCTCGCCTCTGTCAGTGACGACAGTACCCTTCGCTTTTGGAATGTTCGGACTCAACAAGAACTCCTCTCGATCCAACGACTTGCGGATCCTGTCAGGGACATCCTTTTTTCACCAGACGGTCACTGGCTTGCAGCGAGGACGCTGGGGGGCCTTCGGCTCCTGGCTGGCTCACGAGTCCGCGATGCAGGGAAGAAGGCCGCCTTGGGAAACGGTCCGGCCGATCCGTAGAGCAAGAGACGCGCTGCTGCCTTCGACGAGCAAAAGGGTTGGTTCTAGGGCGGGAATACCAGGAACAATATACTTCCACGGTTGAAGCGGCCCCTCCAAAGCGCCCGTCTAAACCCCGTTCATTCCATAGTTTAGAGCAACGGCAAAAATGCGGACCAGTTCGAATTCCAAATGGACCAAAAAAGTTGGCGGGCTCTGCTTGGATTCTCCGCATGTCACGTCGCTAAACTGTGGAAAAGGTTAAAATGAAAACTCGCGACGTCACGCCGCAAACTTTATGAGCAAGAACCAACGGAAGTCTTTCATCGCGCTCTGGCTGATGCCAGCCATGCTTCTTACTTCAGCAGGTGCGCAAAAGACCAAAGGGAGCACGCCGGAGACGGCGCCCACACCCACCACACCGAAAACGGTTGTCAATTCTGCCCCTACTGCAGCGCCGACGGTTCGTACCGCGTCGGGAATTGTGCGTGGCATAACCGAAGCCGATGTGTCCAGCTTCAAAGGGATCCCCTATGCCGCTGCTCCGGTCGGTACTCTGCGTTGGCGCCCGCCCCAACCTCCGCCCGCGTGGCAGGGAGAACGCGATGCGAGCCGATTCGGGGCGGATTGTGCACAGAGAGGCTTTGGCTCCGGCCCGGCTTCAATTTCGCAGAATTCCTCGGAGGATTGCCTATTTCTCAATGTGTGGAAACCCGCGGGGGCCAAGCCGGGAGCAAAGCTACCGGTCATGGTGTGGATCCACGGTGGTGCGTTCGTGTTCGGAAGCGGGTCAGGCCTCTCGGGAGCCCAGTTCACCAAGCAAGGAGTTATTCTGATCAGTTTCAACTACCGTCTGGGGCGGCTCGGCTTCTTCGCGTTCCCCGCGTTGAGCAAGGAGTATCCGGAAGAGCCCAAGGGCGACTACGCTTACATGGACCAAATCGCCGCCCTTAAGTGGGTGCAGCAAAATATTGCCGCGTTCGGAGGCGATCCCAAAAATGTCACCATCTTCGGAGAGTCTGCTGGTGGTGTTTCAGTACATTCACTTCTTACCATACCGGAAGCGCAAGGCCTGTTCCACAGGGCGATCAGCGAATCTGGCGGGGGTCGGGACGGGGTTTTGACCGGCAGACCGATACGTCAAGAAAATGCTAATCCGTTCTATCCCGTTTCGGCGGAAACGATCGGAGTGAACTTCGCACGCAAACATGGGATTGAGGGTACTGGCGCGGATGCATTGGCCAAACTGCGCGCCCTGAGCGTGGCCGAGATCGTGGACGGGGGACAAGAAAGCGACGGCCCCGGAGGGCCCCCCATCTACTCCGGACCGATTCTCGACGGCAAACTGGTCGTCGAAACTGCTGAGAGCGCATACGAGGGAGGTAGGCAGTCAAAAGTTCCGCTCATTATCGGCTCGAACAGTGCGGAAGTCTCGGGTGGTTTCGTCAATGCCCGTTCGAAAGAGGAACTGCTCTCTCTTTTCGGGAAGCTCAGTGAGAAAGCGAAGGCGGTATACGATCCTGAAGGTACCACCGATTTCGCCGAGATGCTGACGATGGTCAATACTGACAAGGTATGGGCGGAGCCGGCCCGGTTAACCGCCCGAGCGTTCGCCGCGAAAGGTGCACCGGCCTATATCTATCTGTTCTCCTACGTTTCCCCTTCGATGCGAGAGAGGATGCGGTTTGGTGCAGCGCACGGGTCTGAAATCCCCTATGTGTTTAACAGCCTTAGAGGCCGAAACGGAGCTGCCGTGGCGACCACCGACCAGCAAGTTGCCAACCTGATGAACACCTATTGGGCAAACTTCGCCAAGACCGGCGATCCGAATGGCCCGGGATTGCCGAAATGGCCGCGTTATAATCCCAGCAAGGACGAACTCCTCGACTTCCAGTCCGATGGTTTGGCGGTCGGGAAACCCGATCCCAAGAAAGCGAGGCTGGATGTGATTGAGAAGGCCGTCGAGATCATGAGGCCGCGCTAAATGGTCAGGATAACAAAGGTGAGGAAATGAAACTGATTACCACGTCTGCCATAATGCTTTCTCTCCTAGCTTCCGCGTCCTCCCAGACGAATCAGACAGGTGGCATCTCGGGGGCCGGCGTCGCTCAAGCTCCGGGGTCGCAATCAATCAGGATACTACGGAGCGGCTCGCAGCCATCCCGCCAAGTACGTGCCGGGAATTTCACCGGCTCTGTGCGCGTCGACCCTCTGTTCCAGGCGAACGCCCCGGCTCGCGCATCCGGGTCCCTCGTTACGTTCGAACCTGGCGCTCGCACGGCCTGGCACACGCATCCGCTCGGTCAGATCCTGATCGTAACGGCTGGATTGGGGCGTGTGCAGCGCTGGGGCGATCCAATCGAGGATATCCGGCAAGGAGACGTGGTTTGGATCCCGCCAGGTCAGAAACACTGGCACGGGGCTGCACCGCAAAGCTCGATGGCGCACATCGCCATCAGCGAGTCGCTCGACGGCAAGTCCGTCGAATGGATGGAGAAGGTCAGCGACGAACAATATGGCGCGCCGAGAGCTGACGGGCCTGCGAGGCCCGCTCCTCCCACGCAGTCCCGTCCGTCTCAAAAAGCGATCGGCGACTTTGCCCCAAAGTTAGCGGAGCTGACTGACAACGTGCTCTACGGGGACGTTTGGGAGCGTCCAGAGCTGTCGAAGCGCGACCGAAGCCTAGTGACAGTGGCCGCGCTTATTGCCCTGAACCGGCCAGATCAGCTTCGGTCTCATCTCGTCAAGGCGCGCGAAAATGGCGTGAAGCAGGAAGAGTTAATCGAGACCATCACTCACCTGGCGTTTTATGCTGGCTGGCCTAACGCCGTAACCGCTGTTGCCGTGGCCAAGGAGGTATTCGAGAAGAAATGACGCGAACCGTCGCGTGCCGGTTAGGCGCATGTACCAACGGCTCTGCGGCACTTGCATAGGAGCAGATTATGAAAAATGAAAGTAATGAGATCATCGACAAAGGGCGACGCAGGTTCATCGGCACGGCAATGGTCGCGATTCCCGGCGCTGCTTTCGTAAGCGCTGAATTACTGGCGTCCGGGGAGACCTCGGCTCAAACCAGGACGGCGGGTCCGGTGAAAGAGCAGGCGGTGGTTGGTTATCCCAACAAAAAGGGTCTCACGATCGAGCGTGTCAGCTACAAGGCCAGAAACCTGGCTACGGATATAGTCGCGAATGTCTTCAAGCCCGCCGGGTTCGATGAGAGCAAGATATATCCGGCCATCGTCGTGACCCATCCCTTCGGCGGCGTCAAGGAGCAGACAGCGGGTCTGTATGCGCAGCGCTTGGCTGAGGAGGGTTTTATCAGCATGGCTTACGATGCTTCCTACCAAGGCGAGAGCGGGGGCACGCCGCGTTTGATAGAAGTTCCCGCACAACGCTTGGACGATATCAGTTGCGCCATCGATTACCTGGTTCAGCAGCCCCAAGTCGATCCAAACCGGATCGGCTCCCTCGGCATCTGCGCGGGCGGCGGTTATGCGATATGCAACGCCACAACCGAGTTGCGCGTGAAGGCAGTCGCGACCGTCAGCATGTTTAATCTTGGCGATGCGCGTCGTCGTGCGATGGGCTTGTTGTCGTACGAAGAGCGGATGAAACGTCTCAAGGATGCCGGCGAGCAACGTAACAAGGAGGCCCGTGGCGAACCCATCCGCCTGGTAAAAATCTCGCCCGATTCCGCCGCTGAATTCACTGAAAAAACGCCAATCCTGTATCGCGAAGGTTATGACTACTACATGACCCCGCGTGGCAAGCATCCCAATTCCCCAAATCGCTACATGTTTTCCAGTCTCCCCTTGCAGATGGCCTTTTTCCCTTTCGATCAGGTCGACACCATCTCACCCCGGCCAATCCTGATGGTCGTGGGCGAGAAGGCCGACACCAAATTCTGGAGTGATGAGGTTTATTCCAAGGCGCGGCAGCCAAAGGAACTCTTCATCGTTGATGGCGCCTCACACATTGATATGTATGACAAACCCCAGTTCGTGGCGCCAGCCGTCGCGAAGCTGAAAGAATTCTTCGAAAAGAACTTGAAATGAAGAAGTCATGAACGCGACTCCGTGCGCTATGAAGAAACTCGCTTCGCTTGCGGTGCTTGGTGTAGTCGCTCTTGTTTCCACGATTGCCCAGGACACGAATAAACTGGCCGAGCCCCTGATGATCCAGGCGCAGGGAAGCTTTATGGTCGGAGGCACCGTCATTACCAATCCCGGCACTTACAACGCTACCAACCGAAGCCCTTCCGGCCAAACCTTGCATGGTGACCACGCATACGTTTTCTACCAAGTCCC
>DATJGF010000038.1:0-3100 GCA_035495315.1 Candidatus Limnocylindrales bacterium | reverse complement strand
AAGGGTGTCCTATGCAATATCCTGGTGTGCTTGGGCGTGTGGCTCGCTCTGGCCGGACGCAGTGTTGTGGACAAGGTCTTTGCCATTATTTTTCCGATCTCGGCGTTCGTTGCCGCCGGATTCGAGCACAGCGTGGCAAATATGTACTTCATTCCGTTAGGAATTTTGTTGAAAGGTCAGGTGGGCCAGGGTATCGCAGAAAATCTTTCATGGTTCTCTCTTTGGTCAAATCTACTGCCGGTAACTCTCGGCAATATTATCGGCGGGAGCGTAATGGTGGCCCTGGTGTACCACTTTATTTATCGGCGCGGCTGCCGCTAATGACGAGGAAAGAGTTGCGGAGGTCGAAAGCCTGCAGGAAATCATCGCCGAAATGAGTGACACTGGCGACAATCCCCTCACTGTTTCCTCAGAGTAATATCCCCAACCCTATTGCAACCGGCCCGCCGCCACATCGCGGATTTGAGTCACACCAATACTCTGCCCTCTTCGGATACACCGGTCATTGCTTGCCGCATCGCCGCGCGCGCAGCTGCGAGGGTCTGCGCATCTGCCAGGTCAGGGCGGCCTGTCCCATACGGCGGCTGTGGCGCGTACTCCATGATCAGTTCGATGACCCGCCCCATACTCTCGCCAGCCCATTGCCCCGCCACAGTAATACCGAAATCGACACCTGCTGTAATGCCACCACCGGTGAGCCGATTGCGGTCGACGCAGACACGCTCACTGCTGGGCTCAGCGCCGAATTGCTTAAGTGCTTCCCGCGCACCCCAGTGCACCGCAGCACGGTAACCTCGCAGCAGTCCAGCAGCCCCTAGCAAAAGCGAGCCTGTGCACACACTGCACACCCAACGAGCGCGCGACCCGCGATCAGCTAGAAACGCGATTACGGCGGAATCACTCAGCAGGTCCAATGTGGGCTTCGCGCCGCCGCCGACAATGAGGACGTCTGGATCAGTCCAAGCATCCTCGAAACTGTTCGTTGCTTGCACGCTGAGGCCGCAGTCCGTGGGCACCGGACCGCAACCGTGCCAGGCATACTGAACTTCGTAGCCGGGCAAGAAACTCCACGCTTGCAGGGGACCGACCAAATCCAGCAGGGTCATGCCAGGATATACCAAGGCCAACACTTTCATAGCGTGATCTCCTAGTTAACAAAATCGTTCTGTGCAGAATGCCAAGTCAGAAACTTAGGCTCGTGCTTCTAACGCCCAACTACTAAGTGAGCCGCAGCAGCGGCGCGCGGCAATGCCGGTCGGGCTCTCTCTGCGATGACCCACCGTTCAAATTCAAATCAGTTACAATACCCATTTTGGCTACTGTAACTGTGACGGAAACAGACCAGTTTCACGGATAACATTTCGATGAGAGACGCTTTCTTCAGCGTCGTTCTCAACGCAAATGTATTCGTTTTAGCCGTCTGTTGGTCGAAGCATGCCGTCTGACTTTAACGATCTATCCCAATCGTCCGGAAAAACCCCGCCTTTTCCAGTTTTTCGACAAACGAATTGTCGAAAAATTCCCTTGAATTGGCCTTCTTGGCCTGGGGGAATTCTTTCTCATTGAGATAACCTAATTCGGCCCGGATCACTTGATCTCGTACAGCGAAACTCGTTTCCCAATGCGGCGCGTATGCGTCATAGGCATCGTCGAGCGTCGTTTGATCGTCAATCTTAACAAACTTGCCGATAGCTTTCGTTGCCATCGCCTTATCCCTTTTCGCTAACACGACTCCCTCGGCCATCGCTTTAAGGAACGCAAGGACCGTATTCGGATTGTTATTGAGGTACTTCTCCGCTGCTTTATAGCCGTTCAACATTCCTGGGATGCGCAGCTCTCCTATGTCTACCAGAAGATTTAGCCCACCCTCCCGCGCCTTCAGCGTGAGGGGAGCAGATATGGTGCCTGCTGCAGCGGTGCCCGTGAGGATGGCGGTCAATATAGGAGGAACTTGATCGTTGTACACAAATTTAACATCGAAATCTGGAATCAAGCCAAATTTCTTGAGCACCTCCCGCGTTGGGATATCGATGGCACCTCGCGGCGTGCTTACGGCCACGGTCTTTCCCTTGAGCTGCTCGATCCTGGTGATTCCTTTTGCGCCCCACATCTGGAATACATAGTGCTGCAGGTGTGCGCCAAAATATTTGACGGGAGCCCCGCCCAGCCGAGCGCTGACAATCGATCCGTTGACATCAAAGTCAACCTCCTCGGAAAGAAGACCTTTCAACGCCACCGTGATGCCGAAGATCTGCACTTTGGCCTTGAGGCCGTATTTCGTAAAGAGGCCGGCTTCCGAGGCGACAAAAAGAGGAGTGAACGCAGCGCTCGGTGATACGTAGGCAACCGTCACATCAACTCTTTCGGGTTTTCCGCCGATCTCTGCCGCCGCCACAACGAGAGGAAAAGTTAGTAGTAAAATCGAGCCGAGGAGAATTCGTTCCTTTCGCCACTTTGGAATAAAAAGGCTTGCAACAAACATTTTTCCTCTAAATGGATTTGGCAATTTTTTACCTGCCGCGAAAACCACCCGAAATGATTACGGTGACCTGCGCGAATGAGAGGCTCGGCAAGCCAAACAAGGCCCCCACGACCAACATGACTTCGACAGCGCCTCGCAGCCGCGTTTGCATGGGTACATGCCCGAACAATCCTACGGAAAATTACCGCTTAATGAGACATCAGTCTCTCAGGCAGTGTGAATGTAAATGTTGAACCCTTGCCCACTTCACTCTCGACCCAAATTTTTCCTCCGTGCAGCTCAACAAACTTCTTTGCCAGGGTTAGTCCCAGGCCCGTGCCTTCCTTCTTGTGAGCATAATCGCCGCCCACCTGGCGAAACTCCTCGAAGATTGTCGGTTTTTCAGCTGGCGGAATGCCGATTCCCGTATCGGTGACTGAGATCTCCGCGCCATTGTCTGTCTTGTTAGCCATGATGCTGATTCGCCCTCCCTCTGGGGTGAACTTCACAGCATTGGAAAGAAGATTGAGAAGAATCTGTTTAATTTTTCGCTCATCACCGACGTACTCTCCAAGCCGGTCGTCCACATCGACATCTAGCGTAATCCCGTGCTTCACGGCGCGCTCGCGCACAAATGTC
>DATJGF010000037.1:0-4833 GCA_035495315.1 Candidatus Limnocylindrales bacterium | reverse complement strand
AAACCTCTTTTGCCCCCGGCTTGGTGAGCCAATCGTTCGGCGCAATGGGCACCATGAAACCGCAACGCACCTATGGCGATGAGGCACCGCTCATTTAGCTGCGGATTTTGCAGAGACTTACTCGCCGGCCTCCTTCTCTGGGGAACGACAGCATGGTCCTTATCCACCGTCACAGCCATCGCCCAGCAATTCACGGAAATCATTACCGGACTCCCCAATTACCCCCAGACCTGCGTGGCGTGGGCAGACTACGACGGAGACGGACGCCCGGATGTTTTGGTGGCGGGTCTGGGCAAGCGCGACACGCCAACCACGACGCTCTTCCGAAACACAATCACCGGTTTCGTGGACAGCGGCATCATTCTACCCGGACTCTCTCGTGCCTCGGCGGCCTGGGGTGATTTTGACAACGACGGCCGGCTCGATCTGGCGATGACCGGTTTGAACGGCTCAGGCCTCCCAGTCACGGTGGTTTTCCGAAACAACGTCACAAACTTCACGGCGGTGCCCAGCGTTTTCTTTGGAGTGTTCGCAGGAAACCTCGCCTGGGGCGACTACGACGGCGACGGCCGGCTCGACCTGCTCGTGACCGGTGTGACCAGTGCGAGTACTAATGGAGTGGCAGTCACCCGCCTTTACCATAACGATGGCAGCGGCGTGTTTTCTTCGGTGCAACATCCGTTTCCCGATTGCTACCTCGGAGCCGTCGCATGGGGCGACTACAACAACGACGGCAAACTGGACGTGCTCATCGCCGGTACTACCGCTAATGGCGGATTGGTGGCGGCCATCTGGCGCAATGACGGTGGCGGCACCTTCACCGACATCGGCGCGAATCTACCGGGAATGGATATCGGATTCGCCGCGTGGGGTGACTACGACAACGACGGCGATCTCGATCTGCTCTTCGGTGGCAATACCAATGACGGCTGGATAGCACGTATTTATCGCAACGATGGCGGCACCTTTACCAACATTAACGCGGGTTTGCTTGGCGTGATCTGGTCCTCCGGCGCATGGGGCGATTTCGATAATGATGGGGACCTCGATGTGATGGTCATTGGCTACGACGCGGTTGCGCAGGTGCCTGTATCGCGGCTCTACCGCAATGACGCAGGGACCTTTGTGGACAGCGGCCAAACCTTTCACAACCTGTACCTGGGCACGCTGAGCTGGGTGGATTACAACAATGATGGGAACCTGGACCTGCTCATCGCGGGCAACAATGGCGCCGGCCAGGAGCTTATCAATCTGTACCAGAACCATACCGCTCTAACCAATACCGTTCCCGCCGCCCCCACTGCGCTAACCGTCACCACCTTCGGTCCGACCGCGACATTTTCCTGGAACGCCGCCACAGATTCCCAAAGCCCGTCAGCCGGTCTCAGTTACAACCTCCGGGTCAGCACCACGCCCGGCGGTTCGGATGTTCTAAGCCCCCAGGCCGGCACCAACGGTTGGCGACTCTTGACTGCGATAGGTAATACCGGGCTCCGTCGAAGCGCGCAACTCAACGGCCTGAGGCCGGGAACCAATTACTTCTGGAGTGTGCAGGCCGTGGATACCGCGTGGGCCGGCGGACCCTTCGCCGCTGAAGGGACCTTCTCGCTCCCCACTCCCGCTCCCCCGCAACTCGTCTCGGTGCGGCAAGTGACGAATGGTTTCCGCCTCATGGCGAGCGGCACACCAGGATGGACCTATGGCATCATGGCTGGGAACGACCTCACCACGAACCCTTCCGTCTGGCCGCGCATTGGGACCGCACCAGCCGACGGTTCGGGACATATTGTCTTCACGGATACAAACGTCGGCCTGGCTCAACGCTTCTATCGCGGAGTGTATCCATAACATTCTGTCGGGACGACGCGCAATCGGCTGATCTCGCTGACAAGGCAGCGGCACTGCCGGCTTGTTGTGTGCCGGCGGGCGCGCAGGAGCGCGTGTGCTGTCGCCAACGTCGAGGTGACATCTTTTCGAAGCGGCGAAAGATGCGATTAAAATGCTGCACGCTGCCGAAGCCGGCCTCGAAAGCGATTTCCGAACAGGTGTGATCGGTATGCTTGAGCAAATCGCAAGCGCGGGAGACGCGTCGGCGCATAATGAATCTGACCACACTGCTCCCGATTTCCCGCTCGAAGAGCCGCATCAATGACCGCGCGGAGACGTTGGCGGCGCGCGCGATCGTGGATAGCGCGAGCCGTTCTGCCAGATGCGCCTCGATGAACGTGACCGCGCGGCCAAGTTGCGCTTGCACCCGTCCGGGTTCAGCCCGAAGCCGGCGCTCATCAGCCTGGGCCAGGCGGTTGGCAATGAGCTCCAGCAGATCGAGCAAATCCTCTTGCCGTTTCGGTGTGAGGACGCGGTTCTTTTGGAACAGCTTGCGCAGCGGCCCGGTGTTAATCCCCGCTTTGACCAGGCTCTGGCGGGCGCTGCGCCATTCGGTTTCGCTCGGAGCGCGATCGTGCACCTGCCCACACTGAAGCAGCGCGATGACTTCGCCGTCCCGAATTACGGGGACCAGGAACTCGGTCAGCCCAGCGTGGCAGCGATACCGCAGAACCTGCTCCCCGCGACGAGCCTCGAGGAATCGGGTTTGGTCGCACATCGCGCAAAGGGCGTGCCCGGCGGCGGTTTGCTCCAGGGCGAAGCAGAACGGTTGTGCGCGCTTTTCCATTTCATACATGACGACGCGTTTCCCGTCCGGAGAAACCAACGCCAGATTGATACCAAAAAGCCGCCAGGCCAGATCGAACATATTGCGCAAGCCCGACATAGCCTCGAGGTGATCAAAGGCGTTCATCGGAAAAAACTACGCGCAGGGCAAGCGGCATGCAAGAGCGATGCTCAAGGACAATGCGTGACTGGAGTGGCCACCGCGAAATAGCGCCCAACTACGCTGCCTACCGGTATTTCAGAGAATCCGAATCGTTCGAATCCTGTCAAATGAATCATGTAGCGCTACTTATAGAATAGATATCGAACTGCACAAAAGTGGATGGCGGGATCCGTTCATAAAATGGCGCGGTCCGTGTAGTCGACTCTTAGCCTTCGGGTGTATTGCTTACCTGAAAGTAAGCCAAATCCAGCACGCTGAATCTTTACAGGACAAGATGTTCATGGCCGACGGACCACTCACTACCCGACGGGTGCCCCAGCGAGGCAACCACCTGCTTCGCCGACTTTCAATCGACTGCTACTGGCCTTGCACTGAACCCACCAGGAGGATGCTATGAGAACGCGCCACAACCTTAATGAATTGAGCTTCGTGTTGATGTTTTTGTTAGTTCCGGCGACGGCCTGTCTCGGGGCCTCGGGGTCAATCTTCCCCGATAGCGTCACCCCGGCAGCCGAATACTATGACGCGCCGAATTGGGAGCTGGGCACGATCTTCACCCCCACCGCACCGGGCATTATTACGCAGGTCCGTGTGTTTTCGATGGGCGATGAGGAGACAAATCACGTTGTGTCCATCTGGCAAAATTCTCCCGAGCTAGTGCTCTTCAGGGCGAATTGGAGCTTTGGGGGCGAAGGAAACTGGATCACCATGCCAGTTCCCAATCTGCGGGTCCAGGCCGCGGGCGACTATACCATTTCGATTACAACGCCGGATGCGGGTATGTATCCGGCAAACAGCGACTATTTTACTAGCCCTGGCGACAACGGGCAGCACTTGTCGTGGCCACAAGGGGCCGGTGTGTTTAGTGCGACGGCCGGCAGCCGGCCCACCTCCTCCTATCAAGACAGCGCTTACTTGCGGGACATCGTTTTTCAACCGGACGCCATCTTTCCGATCCTCGGCGTCCAGGGCAAGGGTGTGGCCATTCCCTCAGCCGACGTGACGCCAAATCTGTCGGACGGGACGCAGTTTGGTGGGGTAGAACTGGGGAGCAGTCCCACATCCGAAACCTTCACCGTCGTTAGCTCCGGCACAACAAACCTGGTTTTGACCGGCCTCCAGGTTGTCGACAGCACCGGCTCGCCCAGCCCGGATTTCGTCGTTGTCACGCCGCCGGGGTCCACGGTGGCTCCGGGAGCAACGACGACTTTCACCATTCAGTTTGCTCCCGCCGGCGCCGGACCTCGAGATGCGACCGTGGTTATCACCAATAACGCGCGCGTGCCTTATCAGTTTGCCATCGAAGGGATCGGCATCGGCGGTGGGGGATATACGGTGCTGGGCAATAAGACGGCGACGACCGTCCAGACCATCCCCTCCGGGCAAGTGACCGGCAGCCGCTTCGAGGCCTTGCGAAATCTGCGGCTGACGCAGATCAGCGTTTGGGTTGCCCAACTGACCGCCGCCAGCGGCAACGCAGTGCTCAAGGCGGCGATTTATTCGGACAACGGCGGCGTTCCGGACCAGTTCTTGGGCGGCACCTCGGAATTGGCGAACCCGACCAACGGGTGGTATTCGTTGTCATTGGCGCAGCCTGTCAACGTGGGGTTGCTCAGCAATTACTGGCTGGTCGTTTGGGGGAACGCGGACCAAATCTCAATTTACGCCAACTCAGCAGGCCAGCAGCAATGGAACTCGTATCCATATGACGTCGCCTGGCCCAATCCGCTTGACCTTTCGGCCGGCTCAACGAACCGCACATTGTGTCTCTACGCTGAGGGGATGCCCACTGACGTGACTGGACCGGAAATGGAAGTGCAGGGCAATGGCTCGTGGATTCCTTCCGGGGGCACGAATGTAGTCTCGGCCAACGGCACCGATCTCGGAGGCTGTAGTCTGTACGGCGGGACGCGTTCGCAAACCTTCACGATTCTGAATATTGGCCAGACCGGCCTTACTCTGACTGGCACCCCCATAGTGACGGTAACCGGGCCGCA
>DATJGF010000036.1:0-117361 GCA_035495315.1 Candidatus Limnocylindrales bacterium | reverse complement strand
GCAATTCAATCAGCGTGAAAGCCAGCCTTTCGGCATAAGGCCTGGCGAACCGAGCTGAACGAGGGGCCCTCGACATGGTACCCGCCTCGAAGCCCGATACCTGAGGCAAAGACCTCATGGAGCCCCCGCTTGACGCGTTTCTGCATCCCCGAAGAATCATAACAGGTACCCACCGCCTCTCGATCCCGTCCTCACGCAATGGCTGCTCGAGGCAGTAAACAACATTAATCCTAGACTGGAGACACATCTATGGAAAAAATGTGACTAAAACGGACATCTCGCCTCCGACGCTGTCCGCCTGTATCACATAGGGACACATTTGAGCATCCACGAATAGCACGAAGCCGCCCTGACTGCGCTAGTGTCCACTAAAGGCCGACATCATCGGATGAACCAGTCTCGTTGGAATCAAGGAGTCCCAATTTCCGCAGCTTCGAGCGCAACGTTGTGCGTCCCATACCAAGCAAGCTTGCGGCTCTGGCTTGATTGCCCTCTGTGAACGCAATCGCTTCGCTTATCAGTGCGGATTCCGCGTCCTGAATTACCAGCCTGAGCACGTTTCGCACCTCGCCCGAACGCGCTTTCCCGAGCAACACTCGGTATCGTCGGCCCTCCGCGCCTGGCTGCATGCCGATGCCTGCTGCTCGGCCGTATGCCGCTCGAACATGAGTCGATTCAATCGCTCCATTGTCTGCCGGCTGGAAAGCGCGCCGAATCACATTCTCAAGCTGCCGAACGTTTCCGGGCCACAGCTGCGCCCGAAGGAACTCGAACGCCTTAGGTTCGAGTGAGGGGTAATTACGGCCCGTCTCCGCCGCTATGCGCTGCAGGAACTCCTTCGCCAAAGGCTCGATATCTTCCAGATGCTCGCGAAGCCCGGGGGTCTTGATCATAAGGACCCCAAGACGCTGAAACAGGTCTTGCCGGAATTCCATCGTCTGCATTTGCCCTTCGAGATCACGATTTGTCGCGGCGATGACGCGGACCTCGACGGCAATGTCACTATGGCTCCCAATGCGCCGAAGCCGTTTCTCTTGCAGCACACGCAGCAATTTGACCTGCATCGCCGCATCCAAATCCCCGATTTCATCCAGAAAAAGCGTTCCTTTGTGCGCTTGTTCGAAGCACCCGATGCGCCTGCCTCTGGCGCCGGTAAAAGACCCGGGCTCGTGACCGAACAACTCGCTTTCAAACAACGACTCGGCGATGGCGCAGCAGTTGACCGGTACGAAAGGTTGGTTGGCCCGGTCGCTGTGCTCATGAATGGCACGAGCGACGAGCTCCTTGCCGGTCCCTGTTTCGCCCATTATGAGAACATTCCAATCCGTTCTGGCGGCCTGTCCAAGTTCCTTGTAGAGGGTTTGCATGGGGACGCTGAAACCTACCAGGCCATCAGCGATAATAGCTTCGGGTTGAGAGTTTTGGTTCGGCGCTCGCGTGGGAACTGCCGCACTCGCGACCAGGTCGACCAATCTGAGGGTGTCGAACGGTTTTGTGAGGTAAGCATAGGCGCCCAGTTTGCTGGCCTCGATCGCTGCCTTCGCCGTACCACCTGCTGTGGTTATGATCACGGGCAGCTCAGGCTTTGCCTTACGGAACCTGCCAAGCAACTCTAGTTCCAAGTTAACCTTGGCGCCGAGGTCTGCGACCACAACATCGGATCTCCCGGCCAGAGCTATGGCGAGCGCATCGTCGGCTTGTGTCACGACCTCCGGTGCAAAACCCTTAGCCTCGAGTTCGAGTTGTAGTGGCGCCCAGGTCGAGGACTCGGCGCCCACCAGCAAAACGGCTCCTTCTTTCACGCACAGTTCTCCCTTCGGATTCAGCCTCTTGGGTCCCTGCCCGCGGCCGCAAATGAAGCGAACAGGAGTGGCTTACCCGGAAACCTGAAGCGGGTCTATCGAAAAAATGTGACTGAAACGGACATGTCTCTATTGTAGGAGACGACGGAAGGAGACTCTGAATCTTTAATCGCTCGTGGGTTTTATCATTACCTCCAATATCACGAGGAGGTGGAAGGACGAGGAGAACGATTTGATCAGAGTTTCCTTACGTCGCCTCCTACAATTTCCGCAATCGAGCTTTGCGAAAAGCCCGCGGGCTCATTCCGAAATGGTTTTTGAACGCGCGAGAGAAATGCTGTGAGCTTCTGAAATTGAGCTGGTCGGCGATTTCCTTGGTCCGCAACCCTTGCGAGAAGAGCGTCTGCGCCTCTCGCAAACGGTACTGCATCATCCACACGTGCGGCGCCAACCCGAACCGCGATTCAATGTACCGCCTGAGCTGGCGCTCGCTGATGTTGCATTCCAGCGCCAGAGCGGAAATATGGAATTTCGCGCATCTGGCGCGGTCGGCCCAGTTATCAATGTCATCCAGCCGGCTTGTCATCACCGCCAGAGGACGCGGGTCGAACTGGCAATTACGTGGCCCGCTGCCGACCCGCCCGAAAACACGCCCTCTATACATAACTACGTATGAAAAACTGAAAATCTTTCAGCAAAATTGCGCCGGCTGCGCAAACCATTGAGGATCAAGGTTAAACAATTTCGTAAAAAAGGCATGCCCGCCTCATTGTAGGAGACGACGGAAGGAGACTTTGATCATAAAACGTGATACGTGATACGTAATGAGTGAAACGCAGGTAACGTCTTGAAGCCTGGAAAACGTTTTACGTTTTACGCCTCACGTTTCACCGGACATCCAGAGTCTCCTTACGTCGCCTCCTACAGTTGCGAAAAGCGCGCGAGCTGAGGGGAGCGGGATAAAGCTCGATCACCTTCTTAATAAAAAACTCCTTCCACTAAGAAGACTCCTCCACACGCCTGGTCTAGACTCTCGGCAATGAATTTTTCGTCGCTACGTATTCTCCGGCATAGAACGCTGCAGCCTTCTCCGCCCTATACGCCCTCCAATTGCCGAGCCTCTCTCGCCCTCACCTTCCCGCCCGTTGCACCACTTTGCACTAGTTTGCACTACTTTGCAGTGATTTTGAAAGGATCCAGCCGTCCAGCCGTGCAAAGCCTGAGGGTGCATCAGGTTGAGCGCAGCCATTTGCCGTATAAATGCAGCACTCGCTTCAGCTTGAATACTGAGTACCCGGGGGTTTATAGTTCCCATCAACAACACCGCTGATTCCCAAGATGAAGCCAACCTTCGCTTTCGCTCTGACTTTAGTGGCTAGCCTGTCGAGCGTTCATGCAGCCCAGTTTCAATTCGCCACACAAACCTTCACTGTTCCTGACGGGTTCGAAGTCGAGCAGATTGCGGGACCGCCGGCCGTCGATCGTCCCATCTCGGCCAGTTTCGACGAACAGGGCCGCCTCTACGTTACCGATTCTTCCGGGTCGAACGATAAGGTGGATAAACAACTCGCTGAAAAACCTCACCGTGTCTTGCGATTGGACCCAGCTGATGCCTCCGGCAAGTTTACGCGTCACACCATCTTCGCCGATCATATGATGTTCCCCGAGGGGTGCCTGTGGTATGACGGATCCCTCTATGTTTCGGCGCCACCGAGCATTTGGAAACTGACCGACACCAACGCTGACGGCATCGCCGACCAGCGCGTTGAATGGCATGAAGGCAAAACGCTCACAGGCTGCGCGAATGATTTGCATGGTCCTTACCTTGGACCGGACGGGTGGATTTATTGGTGTAAGGGGGCTTTCGCCAAACAAACCTACGATAGGCCGGGATACAAACCGATTAACACCCGCGCTTCCCATATATTTCGCGCGCCGCCCGATCATTCGTACCTCGAGCCGGTGCTGACGGCCGGGATGGATAATCCCGTTGGGGTCGTATTCAGTCCGGGAGGCGAGCGCTTCATGTGCGGGACTTTCCTGATGCACCCGGAGGCTGGAAAACGCGACGGAGTCGTGCACGCGATTTACGGCGGGGTTTACGGAAAGTCGAACGACGTTCTGGACGACCACAAAAAAACGGGCGATCTCATGCCCATCATGGTGCACCTCGGAGCTGCCGCGCCTTGCAGTGTCATTCGTTACGAATCAGATGCTTTCGGGACAGAGTACCGAGACAACCTCTTTGTCTGCTGCTTCAACATGCATAAGATCACCCGGCACGTGCTTGAACCCGAGCGTGCGACTTTCAAGACGAAGGATTCTGACTTCCTCGTGTCGAGCAGCACCGACTTTCATCCGACCGATGTAATCGAGGACGCCGATGGCAGCCTCATCGTCGTCGACACGGGTGGCTGGTATAAACTCTGTTGTCCCACTTCGCAGCTTTCCAAACCGGACGTCCTCGGCGCGATCTACCGAATTCGTCGCCGTGGCGCCCCCAAGCTTGATGACCCGCGCGGACTGAGCATTGCCTGGGGCAAACTAAGCCCCGATGACGGTGTAAAGTTGCTGGATGATGCACGCCCCGCCGTGCGCAAACGCGCAATTCACGAACTGAGCAAACTGGGTTCCGCCGTAGTCCCGGCCCTAACTAACACCGTGGCCACCAGCGATTCCCTAAGTAAACGACGAAACGCGGTGTGGACACTGACGCGGATAAACGATCCCGCAGCGCGCGCGGGTGTCAAGACGGCCCTGCTGGACTCGGACCCAAGCGTCGCTTTGGCGGCAATTCATTCCACGAGTTTGTGGCGCGATCAGAGCTCACTGGAGCCACTATTGAAGTTGCTAACTTCCGGCAACCCATCGCTGCAACGCGCGACGGCCGAAGCTTTGGGCCGGATTGGAAATGTCTGGACTGTCCCCGCCCTCCTGGCCCTGGCGGCCCAACCGCACGACAGAATACTTGAACATTCTTTGATTTATTCGCTGATCGAAATCGACGATCCGATTGCGACCGGCAAGCGGTTAGCAAGGGCCAATCCATACGCAAAGCGCGCCACGTTAATTGCACTCGATCAAATGGATGGCGGCAATTTGAAACCGGAAACTGTCGCTCCATTGCTCGGCTCTCCCGACGCTCAACTCCGCAGTACCGCCGCCTGGATCGCAGGTCATCATCCCGAATGGGGCGCAACTTTAGCAGAATTCTTTCAGCAACGGTTGGCGGCTAGCGATCTCACGGCTGCGGACACGGAGGAATTGAAAAATCAGCTGGCAGAGTTCGCGACTTCCCAGCCGATTCAGGAGTTAGTCGCAGCTCGCCTTCGCGATGCGAATACATCCCCAGCCACTCGAAAACTGCTGTTACAATCGATCGCCTCAACTTCCCTTAAGAATCCGCCGGAGGCGTGGGTTCAAACCGTCAGCCTATCTCTCGTTGCCCAGGATGAATCGGTGCTCGAACCGGCCGTCGCCGCCGCCCGCGTCTTGAGCCAATCGAAAACAAATCTCTCAAGTTTCTCAGTGGCGCTGCTCGGGATGGGGCAAACTGAAGCGCACCCCCCGGCATTGCGGCTGCGGGCCCTGGCAGCGTTGCCGACAGGGCTGAGCTCCGTTACTCCCGAATTGCTTCACTTCCTTTGCGCGAACGTGGACCCTGAAAAACCGGTTTCCCTCCGTGCTGATGCCGTCACGGTCCTTGCTAAGGCAAAATTGACAGACGAACAGCTAATCTCCTTATGTGATGCTCTGAAAGCGGCGGGGCCACTCGAGATGACCCGGTTACTGGGCGCGTTTGAAACCTCTACCAATGAGAAGGTGGGGATGAAACTTCTTGGCGCCTTAAAAGAGTCAAAAGGACTTTCGAGTCTTCGGCCGGACCTGTTGCAGACCTTGCTTGCCAAATATCCCGACTCAGTCCAACAGCAAGGCAAGGAACTGCTCGCCTTGCTGCAAGTGGATTCCGAAAAACAGCGCGCTCACCTCGAGGAACTGCTGGGGTCTTTGCAAAAAGGGGATATCCGTCGTGGTCAGGCGATTTTTAACAGCGAAAAAGCCGCTTGTTCCTCATGCCACGCGATGGGGTATTTGGGCGGCCACGTCGGTCCGGACCTCACCAGCATCGGACAGGTTCGCACCGAACGCGACCTCCTCGAGTCTATCGTTTATCCAAGCGCCAGTTTTGTACGCAGTTATGAGCCATACATCGTGCGAACTAAATCCGACGAGGATTACAACGGCGTGTTGCGCAAGGATGCGCCCGACGAGGTGGTTTTGGCTACCGGCCCTACCACCGAAGCCCGAATCGCCCGCTCGGATATTGCCGATATGAGGCCCAGCACAGTGTCGGTTATGCCGGCAGGAATGGAGCAGCAGCTCAGCAAACAGGAACTGGCTGACTTGGTCGCGTTCCTCAAAGCGACCAAGTGGGGCGCCCAATAAGTCCGATCAGTCGGACCTGTGGGACGTTCAACTAGCTGCCGAACCCCAGGCCTCGGTCAAAAACCGAATGAAATTTCCATGCGCGATTTGTTGAACATCTCGTTCATCGTACCCGCGCGATTTCAGAAGTTCCGGAATACGCGCTAAGTCTGCGATTGTATCCAGGTCTGCGGCAGTCTGCTCGCGCCCGAAACCGCCGTCCAGGTCCGTGCCAAGACCCACGTGACGCGCGTTGCCCGCTATCTGGCAAATATGGTCGATATGCTCCACTACATGTTCAAGTTTCAAGCCAACCGCGGCCGGGGTCGATTTGCCGCGGACCCAGTCGGGAACCAGCATCCAGGCATCGAGCGCGCAACCAATGATCGAACCACGCCCAATAAGGTGTTTAATTTGATCATCGGCCAATTGACGATGATGGGGCACTAACGCGCGGCAGTTGGAATGGCTCGCCCATACCCTGCCGTGGAATACGTCCATTGCCTCCCAAAAACTCTCATCGCATAAATGAGTGACATCTAAAATAATTCCGAGGCGGGCCATCTCCCGAAGCAGTTCCTTGCCTTTTACGCCGAGCCCACCGCTCGCATTCGTCCCTTGCGCGTAGGTGCCTGGGCCATAATGGGCAGGTCCCAGAGCCCGCAGGCCCTGCCCATAAGCGATTTCCAGGTAATGAAGGCTAACCAGCGAATCGGCTCCTTCCAAACTCAGGATATAGCCAATTGGGGCTTGCCCGTTAGCGCTGGCCATTGAGGCGTCGCCGCTCTGAGTTTTTGGGTGATTCACCCAGTGATCGAGGTGGCGCGTCAATCCTGCCAAGGACATGATCTGCGCCAATTCCCCGTCCGCCTCCATCGCGCGGTACCAAGCCAACTGGCCTTGCGTGTGCGCCCAGGCTTGCTCCGGACTATGCCAGCCCGGCAACGGATTGGACGGCTTCACAAATCGCGCAATTTGTGTCGCGACGCACAGACCAATGCCTCCGTGACGCAGCTCGGGAAAAGCCACTGTGCCTCGACCGCGGTCTGGTTTATCCGTCAGGGCAGATTCGCGCGCCCGGATGCACTCCAAGGGTTGCGTTAAATCGCGGTTCCATTCCATCGCGTTCATCGCGAGGTCGAGGTGGGCGTCGAATAATAGCACGGGATTATCGATCAACTTGGATTCGCTTCCTCATCCGGTGGGATACTATGAGCTGCTTTTTTGAGCTGGTGACGTGCGACCAGGGTTCGGGTGATGAAAAACGATGCGACGGCGAACGGCGCCGCGCAGACGCAACCGCCGACCAGGAGTGGCTTGCCCATGCCAAACAGTGAAGTCCAACTGTGCCATACAAATCCTTCGCGGTGGAGTTTAGCCAGTGACTCAGGCCAGCGATGGGGATGACTCAAAAGGAAAACACCAACGTCGTATTCCCACCGGTAAATCACCGGCATAAAAGGCAGAATGATATCGTGGAGTGCGCCGGCGATCACCGCTGCGAGGATATTGCTGCGCGTCAACCACGCAAAAAAGATCGCCGATAGAGTTTTCAGTCCAAATAACGGAGTGAAGCCGAAGAAAATTCCAATAGCGACCCCGCCGGCGATCGCCTCGGGGGTATCCCGGATGGCCAACAGCTTCAGGGAATGATCCTGGAACCACCTGCGCAGGTTCATGAAGCTGGCAGCCCTTGAGGAATGAGTGGCGTGTTTAGTTTGCGGTTGAATGCAACCACGTCCGCATAACGAACGCCCGTTCCGCCGAAAATATCCAGCGCGGACCCAATCGTCAGATCGACCCGGCCTTTGCCCAGACGAGTGACCGTCTCGAGGTCTGCCAACGAGTTAGCGCCGCCGGCGTACGTCACAGGCAGGGGCGACCAGCCTCCGAGTCTCTCGACCAGCCCGCGGTCAATACCGCGACAAAGCCCCTCGACATCCACTGCATGGACCAGGAACTCGGCACAATGCTGTGAAAGTTGTGCCAAAGTGTCCTGGCTTAGAGCAACCTCAGTAAACTTCTGCCAGCGGTCGGTCACGACCCAATATTCTCCGTCACGCAATCGGCAGCTTAAATCCAGGACCAATCGATCTCGGCCGATGCCTGCAGTCAGCTGTTTCAGGCGTGCCCAGTCGATGGTACCGTCGTGAAAGACCCACGATGTGACGATGACATGCGATGCGCCTGCCCCCAGCCACCCACGAGCATTTTCCAGATTGATCCCACCCCCAACCTGCAACCCTCCCGGATAGGCACGCAACGCGGACCGCGCTTCCTCCTCGTTGCCGGGTCCCAGCATGATCACGTGGCCGCCGGCAAGCGCGTCCCGCTGATATAGTTCCGCGTACCACGCAGCAGGGCGCGTCGAAACAAAGTTGGTCTTGAGTTTGCCCGAATCTGCAGCGAGGGACCCGCCAACGATCTGTTTCACTTTGCCATCATGCAAATCGATGCATGGACGAAACATCTCCTCACACTAAAGTCGCCCAGTGGAAATTCAATGCCCAAGTTACCCTCCAAGCTGCTTGACAACGCGGTGGCCGTCTTTGGAGACTACGCATTCACGATAGGAAGCAACCAAACCGCTTTATGAAAGCAATTACCAAAATCCTCCTCATACTCGCTGCTGGTAGTGTGATGACCTCAACCATTCCTGCTTTGGGCGAAGCCCGAGGCTTCTACATCCAGGGCGATGTCGGGGGAAACATAACTGAGGACATCGACCTCAAGGAATTCTTTGGGCCGGTCGCGCCAGGGTCGAAAGTCAAACTGGACCCGGGGCTGCGGCTCGGCGTCACCGGCGGCTACCAGGTTAACGACTGGTTCGCCGGCGAAGTCGAATTGGGTGTGGTGGCGAACACGATTGACTCGATTACCGGTGCGACGCGGGTTCATGACGCGACGTTCGTCAACGTGCCGTTTCTGGTGAATGCCAAATTTCAGTATCAGAACAAAACGCCTTTTACACCGTTCATCGGCGCCGGTGTGGGTTTTTCGGAAAGCATTTTCGATGTCGACAGTGTGACGCTTAATAACATCACATTGAGCGGGGACGATGCGGTTGCCGTATTCGCCTATCAGGCATTTGCGGGGTTGCGGTATCGTCTTAACGAAAAGATGGGGCTAAGCCTCGAGTACCGCTATTTTGCGACCGACAGTCCGCATTGGCACGCCGATGTCAGTTTTGGCACCGCGAGCGACACCTTGAGCTTTGGTGGCTCCCACACTCATAGCATCAGCTTGGCATTTGATTTTCGGTTCTAAGACACTAGATTCGGCGGCATGGCGTTCTCGCACGCACCTTTAATCATAGCTGGCCGCATCTTTCGCTCTCGCTTGATCCTGGGGACGGGAAAGTTCTCCTCTCCGGAAGCGATGCGCGAGGCACTCGACAACAGCGGTGCCGAAATGGTTACGGTCGCTTTGCGCCGGGCGGACTTGAGCGGGAAAAAAGATCCTTTTGCCAATATCCTGGAATTTATCGACCCGAAAAAATTCCTCTTGCTGCCGAACACAAGCGGAGCGATGAATGCCGAAGAAGCGGTGCGACTGGCACGGCTAGCTGCTGCCGCGGGCCTGCCCAAATGGGTTAAACTCGAGATTCATCCTGATCCGCGATACCTGCTGCCCGATCCGGTTGAAACCCTCAAAGGGGCAGAAATGCTGGTCAAAGAAGGCTTCACTGTGCTGCCTTACATCAACGCAGACCCGATTCTGGCAAAAAGACTCGAGGAGGTGGGGACAGCGACGGTTATGCCGTTGGGATCGCCCATCGGCTCAAACCGCGGTCTTCAAACCCGCGACCAACTCCGTATCATCATCGAACAAGCCACTGTACCCGTCATTATCGACGCTGGCCTGGGCGCGCCCAGCCATGCCGCTGAAGCCATGGAAATGGGCGCTGATGGGGTGCTGGTGAACACCGCGATTGCGGTCTCCAGTGAACCGAACCGGATGGCGATCGCGTTCAAAATGGCGGTCGAGGCCGGGCGCGCAGCGTTCGAATGTGGTCTGGCCGCACAGCAGGAAACAGCCGATCCCACCAGCCCATTAACGGCTTTCCTCGATTGAGAGAAACGCGTGTGAACTACAGCCTCGCTCCATCACGGGTTCGGCAAATTCTTGCCAAAGCCAATCAGACCCGCATTCTCGTGCTTGGGGATGTCATGCTCGATCAATTTATCTGGGGCAGCGTCGCTAGAATTTCTCCCGAAGCACCCGTACCCGTTGTCGATTTCGAACGGGAAAGCTTCATGCCCGGCGGAGCCGCCAACGTCGCCCGCAACTTGACGGCGCTTGAAGTGACGACGGATCTTTTCGGCGTGACTGGACGTGACCAGCCGGCACAGGAACTCAAACGCTTATTGATTTCACATCAAATCGGCTGCGAAGGTCTCCTGGCCCAAACCACGCGACGAACCAGCGTCAAAACCCGCATCGTCGCCCATAAACAACAGGTGGTTCGAATTGACCGAGAGACCAGGGATGGTCTGAACCAGGCAATGACGGCCCGGCTGCTGGCCGTCCTCCAGAAAGACCTCCTAAAATCCGCCGGAATCATTGTCGGCGACTACGGCAAGGGGATCGTGACTCAATCTTTGCTGGAAGGCGTCAAAACCGCGTGCCGCGCCCGCGGCCTCTGGCTCAGTTTCGATCCCAAACCGGTTCATCACCTTAATCTTTCTGGACTATCTCTCATTACGCCAAATCGGAAGGAAGCCTTCGAATTGGCAAATTTGCCCGACGATACCCGCAACCCTGACCCTCTGGCGGATGCTAACTTGATGCGCGCCGCTCACCAGCTCCTGGAAAGACTCCGGCCCGCATTGCTGCTCATCACGCTGGGCGAATTGGGAATGCTGCTTTGCCAACGCGGCAAAAAACCAATTCACATCCCCACCGTCGCGCGCGAGGTCTTCGATGTCTCCGGGGCAGGCGATACCGTAATCGCTTCATTCACATTGGCAATCGCCGCCGGCGCTTCTCCGCTCGAGGCGGCGATTATCTCCAATCACGCCGCCGGCATTGTTGTCGGCAAAATCGGCACCGCCACTGTTACACCCGAGGAATTAGTGGCAAGTTTCACCAGGAATTGAAGAGAAATGACGGCAGCTAAGATTACAGCCGAAGTAATTCGGAATATGAAGCCTCGAGGAGAGCGAATCCCAGCGCTTACTGCGTATGATTTTCCCACCACCCGCCTGTTGGATGAAGCGGGCATTCCCCTCATCCTTGTGGGGGATTCGCTCGGGATGGTCGTTCTTGGCTATCCCGATACCACGCACGTAACCATGGACGAAATGGAACATCACGTGCGCGCGGCGGCTCGTGCAAGGCCCAAAGCCTTACTGGCAGCCGACCTGCCATACGACAGCTATCGAACGGTTGAGAGCGCATTAATCAATGCCCGGCGCCTGATCGCCGCTGGCGCCGAAGCTATTAAGGCCGAAGGTGGACGTGACATTCTTCCACAGGTCGAGGCAATTGTCGCCAGTGGCATTCCTTTTCTCGGCCACCTCGGCATGTTACCCCAACGTGTTCGTGAAGAGGGCGGTTATCGCGTCAAAGGCAAGACAGACGCAGAACATCATGCGCTCGCGGCCGACGCAGATGCTCTGCAGCGTGCCGGCGCTTTTGCGATTGTCCTCGAACTCGTCGCTCCCACTGTCGCCGCAGAACTGACACAACGCTTGTCCATTCCTACCATTGGCATTGGCTCGGGCCCGAATTGCGACGGAAAAATTCTCGTTACCCCCGATTTGCTGGGCATGTTGCCCTGGTATAATCTCAAACACGTCAAACCCAAGCTCAATGCCGCCGAACAGATCCGCGCCGTGGTCCAGGAATGGAAACGGGGGGTGGAAGGTGGGACTTAGCACGCAGTGACGCCGAGTCCACGATTAGAACCTGAGAAATGAAGTCCCTAACCCACATTGATAGTCGCGGCGAAGCCAACATGGTCGATGTTTCAGCCAAGCCCGTGATGCTCCGTGAAGCCCTCGCCGAAGGGGAGATTCATTTACAAAAACAGACTGTGAAATTGATCCAGTCCCAAACCATTGCCAAGGGGAATGTCTTTTCCGCAGCGCGCCTCGCAGGCATTCTAGCAGCCAAGAAGACCGGCGAGTTGATTCCGCTCTGCCATCCGCTGCCACTAACGCACTGCGAGGTCAAATTTGAAATTCCCCGCTCGCAAGACCGTATCCTGATCACAGCCAGTGCAAAGATCTCAGCGCAAACCGGTATTGAAATGGAGGCCCTTACCGCAGTTACCGTGGCCGCGTTGACAATCTACGACATGTGCAAAGCGGTCGATAAAACGATGCGGATTACACAAGTCCGGCTCGTGTCCAAGACCAAAAAATAGAGCATGCGAATCGCAACAGGTATTATCACGATTTCCGATCGCGCGTCCCGCGGCCTCTATGACGATCTGGGCGGGCCCGCCCTCAAAAAGGCCGCCGAAGGTTATGGCTGGCAAGTTCTGGCGGAAGCACTCGTGCCGGATGAAAAGGCTGAGATTCAGCGCGCTGTTCAGGAACAGATTGGAAAAGGATGTCATCTGATCCTGACTACCGGCGGCACGGGCGTTGCATTGCGCGATGTGACGCCGGAAGCCTTACGTGAGATCGCCGTGCGCGAGTTGCCCGGGTTCGGCGAAGCGATGCGCATGGAATCGTTGAAGCTAACCAAAAATGCGATTCTCTCACGCAATCTCGCCGTAGTCGTCGGCAAAACGCTCGTCCTCGGCCTGCCGGGTAAGCCGAGCGGCGCAGTGGAATGCCTCAGCTTTGTGGTCGCCGCCATTCCTCATTGTATCGAAGTGCTTCAGGAAGTGCCCACCAGTTGCTGAAAAAATCTTGGGGCTGTAGGAAACGACGTAAGGAGTCTTTGTTTGAGTAAAACGTGAGCCGTAAAACGTGAAGAGCCTCCAAGCCCGGAAGGCGTCAAATAGCTTCACCCACTACGCATCACGTTTACAATCAGAGTCTCCTGACGTCGTCTCCGACATTTTTGAGGAACTTTTTGCCACAGCGGCGGTTGAAAGATAGAATTGGACGATGGACTTGGAATCATTAGTCAGTCTAGCGGCGAATAACGGGGCCAGTGATTTACACCTCGAGTCGGGGCTGCCTGCCGCGGTGCGAGTTCGGGGCACCTTAAGGACCACCGGCGAACCGCTGCCGGCCAAACTCGTCCTGGACTGGGCGCGAGGTATCATGGGTGAAGATAACTGGCCCCATTTTCTTGAGCGCCGTTCCTGGGACCTTTCCAAGACCATTCAAGGAATCCGCTGTCGCATCAACATCCTCCAAAGCTCGCGCGGAGTTGGGTTTGCGATTCGTTTGTTGTCGTCGTTTCAGGCCACGATTGAAAAACTCAATCTCCATCCCGACATCAAAAAACTCGTCAATAATACTCACGGCCTGATTCTGGTTAGCGGCGCCACCGGCAGTGGCAAATCTTCAACATTGGCCGCCTTGGTCCAGGAAATTAACCTCACCGAAACACGGCACATCGTCACTATCGAGAGTCCTATCGAATACACCTTCCGGCCGCGCCGCGCGTATATTCGGCAACGTGAAGTGGGCCGCGACACTCCGAGTTTTGAGCAAGCGTTGCTCGACGCGTTGCGCGAGGATCCCGATGTTTTAATGGTTGGCGAAATGCGCGACCCCGAAACCATGCGCCTTACGCTCAGCGCATCAGAGACTGGACATCTGGTTTTGGCAACCGTCCATTCTTCCACCTGCGCCGAAGCGCTTCAGCGCGTCATCTCGGCTTTTCCGGCCGAAATTCAAAGCAGCGTTGCCGCTCAACTGGCTGACTGCCTGGTCGCCGTCATCGCCCAACGCCTCCGCTTTCGTCAGGACCTCAATATTCGTGTTCCCGAATGCGAGATCCTTATGGCGACTCATGCGGTGAAAAACTTCGTGCGTAATCGTGATTTCTTCAAAATCGCCGCGCCGTTGGAAACCGGTGCCGACCACGGCATGTGGAGTTTTCAACGATATCGCAACTGGTTGGAAAACCGCACGAACTGGTACATTCCAGGACAAAGCCCTGAACCCATCGACAACGAACCGGCTGAAACGCCTGCTCCCGCACCGCTGTCACCAGCCTCTGCTTTCCCCCTGAATCCCAAGACGGCTAAACCGGAAAAGAAACCTGCGTCTGCACCGGAGATTGCGAATCCCAAGTCAACGAGTCGTATCGAAATCGAGCCAGTAGAGGGCGAGTTTGGGAAAATTTTGAAACGGCCGGGCGAGAAGTAGCCCAGAGCAGACGTCCAATTCCTTCGATGCTTATATTCAACCGATTTATTTCGGATTTCGGATTTCGGATTTCGGATTTTGTCGTGCTTCCCCTCTGCCTGCTGCCTCTGCTCGCCGGCTGCGTCAGCAAATCGAAGGCGCAGGCCCAGGCCCGGGCGGCTTTCATCGCCGGACAACAGCAGGCCATGCAGCGCATGCAGCAGGCTCAAGCCCAAGGCCCCAGCGTCACTTTTATTGGCGAGGTCAGGAACAACATCATTCCCTGGAGAGCGGATCTGACCCTCGCCAAAGCCATCGTGGCCGCGGATTACTATGGCGCGACCGATCCTGGGTCCATCATCCTGATTCGCGACGGTCAGCAAACCTCCTACGATCCTGCCAAGTTGTTGCAGGGCGATGATATCCTGTTGGAGCCCCGCGACGTAGTCGAGATCCGCCATTAGCGATGCAGCAGCAGTTGATTCAAAATCCTGCCCCCGGCCCCTTTCGCCGCGAAGAAATGCAGCAGCGGCTCCTTAATCTATCGGTCCAGGGTGTCTTCGTCGGTACCTCTTCCTGGAAATACCCCGGTTGGTCCGGCACGCTGTACGATCGCTCGCGTTATGAGTGGCGCGGGAAATTTGCCGAAAGCCGCTTTAACAAGGAGTGCATCACCGAGTATGCGGAGGTCTTTAAGACCGTTTGCGTTGACGCCGCCTATTATAACTTTCCGAGCCGGCAATACCTCGAAGGCATGGCTAACCAGGTGCCGGATGATTTTTTGTTCGCATTCAAAGTAACTGACGCAATCACCATCAAGAAATATCCGAACCTCGACCGCTTCGGAGAGCTCGCCGGCAAGCCGAACGAGAATTTCCTCAATGCTGACCTGTTTGCGACGGCTTTCCTCCAGCCTTGCGAATCCATCCGGCCGAATGTGGGCCTGCTGATGTTCGAGTTCTCTCGCTTCTGGGAAACCGATTATGCACACGGCCGGGATTTTGTCGCTGACCTCGATAAATTTCTTGGGCAGCTCCCCTCCGGCTGGCCTTACGCCGTCGAAATGCGCAACCGGAATTGGCTCAAGCCGGCTTACTTCGACTGCCTGGCGCGCCATCACGTAACCCATGTGTTCAACTCATGGGAAGCCATGCCGCCAGTCAGCGAACAGATGACACTGGAAGGGAGCCGGACCAATCCTGACTTAGTTGCCGCCCGATTCCTGTTAACGCCTGGGCGTACCTACGAACAAGCGGTAAAAATGTTCGAACCATATAACGAACTGAAAGAAGAGAATCCACCGGCGCGCGCCGCCGCCAAAACCTTGATTGCCGAGGGCAAAGCCGCTGGACCAAAACGGAGAACTTTCCTCTACGTCAACAATCGACTCGAAGGCCATTCGCTGACAACGATCGCCGCGATCGTAGAGTAAGAACCCTTATACTCTTCAGCCGCCACGCCCGCAAAAGAAGCCGAGCCTTCACCAAAAAACGGGCAGCGCGACTAATGGAGGTGCTTTTTAATTATCTGTTAGTTATGAAAAGCTTGGCGTCTCTGTGTGTCGCGTTGCGGGCGCGGAGCGAGCCGGCTGAACCCAAAAAGAGGGCAATTCCTGGGTTGTAAAGACCACAGCGACTCAATGAAAACCGACGGGCAAAAATTCCTGGACGAATTGGCCGCCCTACCCTGCAATTGTTTCGATCATCGTTTTGCAGAGAGTTCTGCAAAGCTTGGCCTTGGTGCGGTATTCGATCGAAATGAGTTGAAACTGCTTTATGAAGCGAGTCTGCGGGCATTGTTATGCCACCTCGCCATCAATGGAGTTGGCACGCCGGGGCCAATAAGGGCCGAGGAGGAACCTGAGCGGAGATACTCTGAACAACAGTTTATGGGCGCACGTGAACTCTTATACGCTTCGCCCGGGTGGCAGAACCTGGCGGAAGCGCTAAGGGAACGTGTGGAAAGCAACTTCCTGAATGTTTTTGTCAACCAGGAAAACCTCGCCTGGTAGACAGTTCTTGCGGTCCAGGTCAAAGCAATTCTGACTCCGGCAGCCAACTTCATTTTCGCAGTGACTTCTGGGAGTAACTTCGCCGCCGGACTTGTCTAATCTCACCCAAGGATGCTCTTACTTGCCGCCGTAACCGCACCGATGCCACGATATGAGCCGGATGCGTTCGCTCGGAAAACCGGAAGTGCTCAGATCCGCCGCCATCGCGGCGTTTTTTACCTGCGTCGCGTGCTATCCTCGACTTTGCCTGGCCCCAAGGCTGGCTTACCCCGTCTGGTACTTGGCGGCGCTCCTGTTCCTTGGGAGCATCGTGCTTTGGGCATTCGTGTTTGCCTGGCATACACAATACACCGGCCAACCCGTAGTTACCGTTCGAATAGCTCACATCCCATTTTTGTGGGCTACCGCCAGTGGCCTGACGCTGGCCAGCGTGTTGCGGCTTTGGCTCGATCCGGTGCTCCGCGCCAGAAATCCTGACGATTTCCCGTTAACTTTTGAGCAATGGGCCGCCGTGACCCTGTTCAGTTTGGCCTTTACGCAACTGTTCCTGGTTTTTGCACCTTTCGCCTGGGCCTTGAGATTGGCTCGACGCCAAAGCGTCGCAGTTGTCTTGACCGTACTCTTCGGTCTGTACGTCCTGGCCGTGAAGAATTATCGCTCACCAGGACCGGTCTCGACCCAACTCTGGTCAGGCCTTTTCCTGGTGCGCCTGATCATCAGCCTTGGTTCGGTCCTCTTTTTTATCCGGGGCGGCCTGTTGCTGGTTTGGTGGTGGGGCTTCCTGCTCCAGAGTCGGCATCTGCTTACCCTCGTCCACGGAACGCTCTGATCGCGTCGATGTTCCACCAAGGTAAGGACACCTTCTTGAGAAAAGGCTTTCGGACGCGAGGTTAAATGATACGCGTAACCTTTCAGAGTGGTGTACCGTCTAATTATTTTCTAAGTCGCTCCGGGCGTGCAATTTGGTTGCGACCCGGGTATACACAACAACGAACAATGCATATGCAACATATCCACAACAAGTTAGCATTCGCCCTAAAGCTCGGCCTCGGCACAATCCTCGCGCTGGGGTTCCTCTCACAAGTTCAAGCTCAAGATAAAAAATCTGACGCCTCCGGCACTTGGACCTGGACCGTACCTGGCCGTAATGGCGGGCCCGACCGCAAAATGACCC
This sequence comes from Candidatus Limnocylindrales bacterium, assembly GCA_035495315.1. GTDB lineage: Bacteria > Verrucomicrobiota > Verrucomicrobiia > Limisphaerales > UBA8199 > DATJGF01. Next base: position 99,691 of record DATJGF010000036.1, on the reverse strand, counting down.
TCAAATTGAAGGTCGAAGGCGACAAAGTGACCGGCAAAATCGCCGCTCCAGCACGGGGCGGTGAAACCCGCGAAACCGATATCAAAGATGGCCAGATCAAGGGAGACGAGATCTCATTCAAAGTCGTTCGTGAGGTTAACGGTAACGAAATTACGTCGAAGTACCACGGTAAAATCAGTGGCGATACCATCAAAGGCAAAGTTGAAGTTGAACGGAATGGCGAGAACCAGTCCCGGGATTGGGAAGCCAAACGCGGTTCGGAAACCAAGTAGTGGGTCTCAGCGCAGCTTATTTTTTCAAGGGACGCGCTCAGCGCGTCCCTTTTCATTTCAGCGGAGGAAGCTTCCAACCTGTTACGCCACTTGTTGCTTACTGATTCTCCGCCGAATCCGGCGCAGCACCCATATGCCGAGTGTTTTGAAATTGGGTATTCCAAGATCGTCGCAAATGGCCGACACATAGAAAAACCAGAAAGTAAATCGCAGCTGGTTGTCGCCATACCAATTGAACCACGCAGCTACGAGCTCGCTTTTGCCGTGCCCAAAAAGTGCCTGCGCGAGGCTTTGCAGGCCGCTGATTGCCGATTCCATCATCCAACGAAACAGCAAATTGGGAATCGTAAACCGTTGAATCCAGATGAGGACAATCGCCGAAATTAACGCCCCGAACGCATTCCAGACGATTAAGCGAAACCAGTTCTCCGACAGATGGTGAGTAATCTTTGAGACGTGCCGTTCGGCCTCCGACCACTGGGCGCTCTGTCGTTGGCCAAACAGTCGAACCCACGCCGTCAGCACAAACATCAGAGTGAACACAATCACGAACCGGTGCTGGCCAAACTGGGTTGTCCAGGTGTGTCGCGCGGGCTGCGGAGTTGCTTCCGGTTCGGATTTTGTTGCGAACCCGGGCGGTGGAGAGGGCACCATCTCCCCCCAAATACCAGAGGCCATCTCGATCGCAATGCTGCCAAACAGCACCACCAGAATGGCTCGAATAAACGATTCAACCGCAGTTTCCCATAGAATCGCTATCACCCGATCAACACTCATGATTTCTGGCGGACGGGAATTCTGGGGCGCCGCGTTCTTAACAGGGTCGCTCACTATCAGGACCAACAGTATTGGCGCCTTCCCCTGATCCGACAATTACAAACGCCGCCTTAATCTATTATCGGGCGCATCCTTCGGACATTCTTCGGAAGGCCGACCTCCGTGAGGTCCAAACATTGTTAGCCAGATTTGGGGCCTCGCGGAGCTCCGCCTTCCGAGTGGGGATTTAGGCAGCCTGACGCCAGCGCGAGAACGGTCCCCACGACGCGACCGCGTCGGTCGGCCGGTTAAGATTCAATAGAGGCTCTATTCCGAACCCACAGGCTTCGCTTCCAGGTTTCGACTCTCGGATGACGCCGGCGCTTCTTCATCCTGCGCAGCTGTCCGCGCCAGCGCTGAAGCCAGATCCTGTATCAGCGTCAATCGATCGCCTTCTTCCCTTTTGCGCTGACTGATGTCCCGGGCAAGGGTTGATACGCCAATAATTCGGCCCCTTGGTTCTTTAATAGGAGAAACTGTGATTGAGACTTCTACGGCTGTCCCATTTTTGCGCAAATGTACTGTCTCAAAACGGGGTACTTGTTCCTCACGTTTGAGCCTCTCCAGAATACCAGCCTGCTCGGTAGGCCGATATGGCGACTCCAGAATGGAGGCCGATTGGCCCATGATTTCCGAAGCCGTGTAACCGTAGAGACGCTGCGCCCCGGCATTCCAGCTCACTATCTGGCCATTCAGCATCTCGCCGATAATTGCATCATCGCAATGCCGAACCAGCGATGCTAAGAATGATTCGGTGGCCTGCGCGCGTTGGCGAATCCAGCGCTCCTCGGCCGCCAAAAGCTCTCGTTTCACTGCGGGAGCCAATTGGGCGAGGTTATCCTTCATTATGTAATCGTGGGCGCCGGCCTTGATGAGTTTGACCGCCTGTTCTTCGCCTATCTGCCCTGAAACCACAATGAAAGGCACATCCAATCCGGAACCCTTGTAAAGTGACAACGCCCCCAGCCCATTGAATCCAGGCATTTGGTAATCACATAATACTAAGTCCCAGCTGCCTCTCTCTAGCGCTGCCTTCAACTGGGCCATAGTCTCAACCCGCTCTGCCTGCACCTCCATCCCCCCACGCTCCAAGGCGCGAAGATTAAGGAATGCATCCTGGGGGCTGTCTTCAATCAGCAGCACCCGATATGGAACACTCATGACGAATCCTTTCGATGTCCTTGAACCGTTTGCAGCTTATTGAGTGCCAATGATGAACAGTATTAGACACACTATATTTCTTTTCCTTGCGGGCTTCTTTGCCGTGCGCGGCCCGGGGGCCAGATCAACGCCTGGAGAGAACCTTCAAACCAATTGTCACTTAAAACGTAGCTGTCGCGCCGGCCTGTGTTATGTTGCGTGGTGGAGCAGGAACTTTACGAACTGCTCGAGGCTGTTAACCGTGCGGGGTCGTTGAAGGCGGTTTATGAGTCCGCGATGGATTTTATCCGGTCGGCTCTCAAGTGCGACAAGGTTGCGATCCTCCTGTTTGATGAAGCTGGTGTGATGCGTTTTGTAGCGTCGCGCGAGCTTTCTGAAAAGTATCGAAGCGGTGTTGAGGGCCACTCTCCCTGGCGAGTTGGAGCAGAGCACGCCGAGCCGATTTGGATTCCAGACACGGAGCTGGAGGGGCTGGAAGCCCATATAGCTGAGAGCGTCAAGGCAGAACGCATTCGGGCGCTAGGGTTCATTCCGCTTCAGGTGGGCGGCTTCGTTATCGGGAAGTTCATGGTGTATTTTGGCGCGCCGCACGAGTTTACGGCTCGAGAAAGGCGCCTCACCGAAGGGATAGCCATCCAACTTGCGCTGGCGATTCAACGCTGGCAAATGGCTGAGGAGTTGAGGCGTGGCAAGGAGCAGTACCGTATCATGATCGAGCAGGTGAAGGATTATGCCATCTTCAGCACCGATACCGCCGGCCGGCCAATTGTCTGGAATGAAGGCGTGCAACGGATCCTCGGTTTTTCTGAGACTGAATTCGTCGGTCGTGAAGTCACCCCGATCATTTTCACTCCGGAGGATTTTGCCGCCGGAATCCCGCAAAAGGAATTCGACAACGCCGCGCGCACTGGCAGCGCAAGTAACAATCGCTGGATGCGCCGCAAAGACGGAACTCGTTTTTGGGCCGAAGGAGTCACGACGGCACTCAGGGACGAAGGCGCCAGACTGATTGGTTTTTCGAAAGTGTTCAAGGATTCGACAGCGAGCTGGCAATCGGCCGAAGATCTTAAGGCCAGCCAGCGCGAATTAACCGCCCTTAAGGACCGATTGGCGGCGGATCTCTCAGCAATGACACGGTTGCAGAACTTGGCAGCCCTGGCGGTTAGACCGGGTGTTGATTTCCGATCATTACTAGGTGAGGTGCTGGACGCGGCAATTGCTATCACTGCGGCAGACAAGGGAAATGTACAAATGCTGGACCCGGTGACGGGAGGGCTGCGAATAGCGGCTCATCGAGGCTTCGGACCCGCCTTTTTGGAATTCTTTGAGCACGTGTGCGAACAGGCGGCGTCCTGCGGGGCAGCGATGCGTTCGAGAGAACGGATATTGATCGAAGACATCACCAAGAGTCGTGTGTTTCAGGGCACTCCGTCGCTCCAGATGCTGTTAAATGAGAACGTTCGCGCCGTGCAATCAACACCCTTGGTGGACCGTACGGGGAAGGTGCTTGGCATGATTTCTACCCACTTTGGTCGCTTCCATCGTCCGAGTGAGAATGAACTCCGGTTTTTGGATATCCTCGCGCGCCAGGCGGCTGATTGGTTGGAACGCAGCCACGCTGACCAAGCGGTGCGTCACGCAAAAGAACAACTGGCAACCGCAAATCAAGAACTCGATCGCAAGGTCCAGGAACGCACCTCATCGCTCAACGCAACGCTACAGTCGCTCGAAACTCTGCTCTACAGTATTGCCCACGACCTGCGCGCACCCAACCGCGCTATGCAAGGTTATGCGCATTTGCTAATCGAATCGCACGCCAACGGGCTGAATGATAAAGCCAAATTCTTTCTGCACCGGATAGCCGAAGCCGCCCTGAAGAACGAGGCAATGATCCGTGACTTGCTCGAGTACGGACGATTGGCCCATGCCGAACTCCATTGCGCTCCGCTCGACCCCGCTCTGAATATTCACGCGGTCCTCCAGGGTTTTGAGCTGGAGATCGCCGAAAAGGGAGCTCGAGTCAAGGTCTCCGGTCAATGGCCCAAGGTTTCCGCCAACGATTCGGCTTTGACCCATGTCCTGGCTAACCTGGTATCCAATGCTCTCAAGTACGTCCCGCCTGGAGTGCGTCCTCAGATCGAAATTTTCCCGGCGAGTGTGAACGGCTCAACACATGAAAGTAATGGTTGGGTCCGACTCTGTATTCGCGATAACGGCATCGGCGTGCCCGCTGAACAAAAGGAGAGCATCTTCGATCTGTTCCAGCGAGCCTCCAATGCCAGTGCCCAAGGCACCGGCATGGGCCTAGCCATTGTGCGCAAGGCCGCGGAGCGGATGGGCGGACAGGCGGGCGTCGATTCAACACTCGGCAAAGGTAGCACCTTTTGGGTCGCCCTGAAAAAAGCTTCGTCATGAACGACCCGATACTTCTCTACGTGGAGGACAACCTGGACGATCGCGTTCTCTTCGACCATGCCTGTCGAGAGGGAAATGCCCGGTTCCGCCTGCTGACGGTAGAAGACGGACAACAAGCCGTGGATTACCTCGCAGGGGCGAGCCGTTACGCCGATCGCAGCCAGTTCCCGATTCCTGACGGAGTATTGTTGGATATTAAAATGCCAATTCTGGACGGCTTTGATGTGTTGCGATGGATTCGGGGCGAGGGTGGGTTATCGAAGCTGCCGGTTTTTGTCTACACTTCTTCGTATCAGCACGCCGATATTCAGCGCGCTTACGCCGGGAAAGCTACCGCGTTTCTGACCAAGCCGTCTGAGTTCAGGGCTCTTATCCGCCTGGCTTCCGCCCTCTACGAATGCTTTTCGTCGGTCGAAATAAAGGTCGATCCCCTCACCGCCTTGCCCCAATACAAACGGCCCCAGGTTGACGATTTTTGAGAACGGCAGGGCCAGTTCGGAGTTTTTGTGGCGCTATGAGTGTCGGCGATTATCGGCACTTCGGCTATTGCTGCATCAGCCTAAAAAAGCTGTTGCCACCGGATGAGATCGTGACGGTAACCGGGCTGGACGAGCCGTTGGGCACATTGCTCCAGCCTGCCGCATTGCTCAAACTGGAATTGCTTTGCAGAACGAATCCGGTCCCGGACCACGACAGCGTCAGTTGGTTACCAACTTTGGTAAAAGTGATTGTTGGTCCTGCCGCCACCAATGTCATGCTCTGCACCACTTCGGCTGCTGAGAGGATCCGATTGTAGAACTGCACGTCATCGAGGTAGCCGTTGTACCGGCGCCAGTACGTATCGTAAGATTTGCCCAACTCGATCTCTTCGGCAGGATCCCACGACCATGGGCCGGAATTGGGATTTGAAATAGCCAATTGTCCGTCGATATAGACACGAATAAACCCGTTCACTCCCTGATCGTAAACGTGGGCGACGTGATGCCAGTTGTCATCGTTTACGGTGTTGGTAGTGGAAAACTGGTTTACGTGAAAGCCGAGTTGACTGGCTTGATCAAACAATGTGCCGTCATCGACGAGGGTAAAGACGTCGCCGCTATCAGTGCGGCGATCAAAGATAATCGACGCAAAGTCGCCAAAACTCTGGTCGTTGCCAGGAGACTTCATCCAAAACCCAATCGTTCCCTTCGGCGAATCAAAATCAGGGTGCGGAGGGATAGCGATTTGGCTGCCGGGATCTGCCGGCGAAAACTGCATTATACCATTGCGGCCCGCAACCGAGGCGACCCACGTCGCCAGGCGGTTTGTGCCGGGGTGTGGTGCCGAACCCGCACCACTATCCACAATGACATTATTAACGGGTGCGGCATCGAAGTTATAACGGGCCACCAGACTCGCATTGAGCGAAGGCCGCGGATTCACAGTGAGGATCGCGGGCGCGCTGGTGATGGCGCCGAAGGTCGCATTGCTCGCAATTAGAGCGTAAGTTCCAGCATTGGCTGCTTGCACATTGGTTAACGCCAGGGAGGTACCGGTGGCTCCGGTGACGTTAGTACCGCCAAATGTCCATTGATATGCGGACGGCATGTTTGCGGCTCCCGTGAGAAGGACATCGTCCCCAATAAATGCAGTTTGACTTGCCGGTTTAATACTAAACTGGAGACTTGGAGGAGCGATGATTGCGACCTCGGCGGCTGAGAGTGGGCGATTATAAAACCGGACTTCATCGAGCGCACCCTGAAACCCGAACCAATACGGATCGTGTGAGAGGCCCAGTTCGATTTGTTGGTCGGCTGGCCAATCCCACGCGGCCGAATTGCTTTGGAATCCGCTCGAGGCCCCGTCGATATAAATCCGTATGTAGCCCGTGTCCGACTGATCGTAAACGTAGGCGATATGGTGCCATTGACCATCATTGACCGAGGCCTGCGTCGAAAACGAGTTAGCCCCCCCGGATGAACCGCGCGCCTGGACGAAAATCGTTCCATCATCTTTCATCGAGATGACATCGCCGTCCCCATTCCGCCGATCGAAAAGGATGGAAGCAAACTCTCCCGGGCCTGTATTTCCCGTTGATTTCATCCAAAAGGCGACCGTGCCAGTCGGAGAATTGAAATCCGCAGCGGCGGCAACTGTGATCTGAGAGAACGCGAGGTCAAAACGCATCACGCCGTTGTGCCCGGTATCGCTGGCCACCCAGGTCGCTCCCTGGTTCGTCGCCGAATTGCTGGAAGCGCTACTATCTATTACGACATTGCTTACCGGCGCGGTGTCAAAGTTCAGTCGTTCGACCAGGGAACTGTCGAGGACAGGGTTGCCGGCGAATGTTGCCGCGATTTCACTCTCCGAGAGCATTCGATTGTGGATCTGAAAATCGTCCATCAGGCCAACAAAAACTCTCCAATACGTATCCTCCGAACTACCCAGCTCAATCGCCCGAGTCGCCGGCCAGGACCATGCCGAGCTGTTCGGGTTGGAGGTATCGAGCACGCCATCCACGTAGATCGAGATCGAGCCGGTGTCGGACTGGTCGTAGACAAAAGCGATATGGTGCCACGTGTTGTCATTAACCACTTTGGTGCAGGTAAAGGCGTTTACATTGGCCGAGTTTGCCTTGGCTTGCACGAAAATCGTCCCATCGTCCGTCAATGTGATCACGTCCCCATCGGTCGTGCGCCGATCAAATAGAATCGCGGCAAAATCACCCCGGACGAGGTTGCCCGGGGACTTTAACCAAAAGCAAATCGTGCCTTTGGTCGAATTGAGCGCGGGGATGGGTGGCACCGTAATGCGATTGGCGATCGGTGCCGAAAAATCCATCACGCCACTCCGTCCCAACTCAGTGGCGCTCCAAACCGCGCCGAAATTGGTGCCGGGATGCGCGGCCGCAGGACTGGTATCGACAATTATATTGCTGACGGGAGCGGTATCGAAGTTGAACCGCATCAGCAGCGAGGCATCAATAACATCGGCCGCGAACCCAGCACTCAGGCTGAGGCCTAACGCGCATAGCCCCAGGATTAATTTCGCATTTGGACTGGAGGCCGGCGTGTCGATATTGAGAACTTTTCTTGGGGATGCGATCGAAGATGATTTCATAACTACTTACTTTCTGGGCTGGTTCCAACGAAACCAATGGTGGTTTCTAGCAGGTGTACTGACAAATTATTGAGAGACTGTCAAGCGGTTACGGCACATTGAGGCCGCCAGCAACAGAGCACGGTGCGAGATGAATCGAGGGCATGTGTCGAGACGTTACAAAGGGGTTATCCTCGGACCTCTCGGGCGTTGCCCATGGGCTGCATTATTGTTGCTTTTCAGGCGAGATCGCCGCGCGAACAATCGCAATCCAAATTCCTGATAACAAGCCGGCTCAAGGGGCGTCGGCCGGGCGAGCTATTTTTGCCGTGGCAACGTGCCAATCGAAGAAGAGCTCGTTGCGGACGATGCCGTGGATGGGTTGTTTGGGAAGATAGCGGTACCAATCGACGGTACTCGCCACATCCTTTTGATCAGCATCAATAAGGGCAAAGGCCTGACTGGGCGGCGCATACTGGCCGATCTGCTCGTATTTGAGGGGCTGTTGCCGCGGACGCTTGGCAAAACCAGGATATCCGAATGGGCGCCGCTCGACGAGCGGATCGGGATCGATATCGAAGTTGACCACGAAATCGATCTGCTTGGTCAGTGGAAGCCACGAGCCTTGATGCGCCGGGCACGCCAAGACACGTGAGGAAACGATGTTTGTACTGGGTGCCGGCAGGCCGAGGTATGAAACCAGGCGAAAGGCGAGCACGTTGCTGGCAGAAATGTCGTATCCGACCGACTGGCCCAGAAACAGCCAGCCCGGGAGCCGGTCCTCGTGCTCATCGACATAGAGTTCGATGGCGCAACCAACCTGTTTGAGGTTGGAGAGACAGTGGATTCGACGAGCTTTGGCTTTGGCGCTCGACAAAGCAGGCAACAAGAGAGAGGCCAGAATGGCGATAATGGCAATGACAACCAACAATTCAATTAAGGTAAATCCTCCCCGTATCGATCCAACATTGGTCAGCGGGTTCTCGGCACGGCTCCTCCGGACTAGTTTTGGGCACAAACCGACCGTGAATGATTCGGCGGCAAAGCTATGCACCGGCAGGGCGGTAACAGTCTCCTGCTCGACTTCTCGTTTTGAAACAATAGGTCTCAAATCAAAGAGCTGGATACGGTCATTTTGCAGCGCGCATTGATAATGGGTGTGTAGATACTCGATAAATCCGCTGTAATGCTTTAGCCACCAAAAGCTGGAGGCCGCGAAACCGATAAAACCAATTCCCGTTGCCTTCAGACGTTCCAATTCGCGGATCGCCGCCTGGTCATCGGCCGGTGGTCCCCAGAATTGTCCGCCACGTTCCGTGAACGGCACGCGCCATCGTCCGGCAACAAACAGCTGGGTAGAGGCTTGATCATCATCGATGAGGATATAGCCACTGCCCGGTGGAATTGCTTCGGAGAGTTCTTGTCGCATTTGTTCGAGTTCCCGCTCGGCGCTGGCCCATCCCCGGCTAATGGTTTTGCGGACATTGTGTTTGATGTCCCACTCCGCCAGGGCGGCACCCAGGTCACCGACGGCGCCGATTTCGAGCCAGAATTCGGCAAAAGTCCCTTTAATGTCGTGGAGCCACATCGTTTTCCGGCGGGTTTTGTTGCGGAGAAAGTTTTCAATGTTGTCGTTGACAGTATCCCAGTATTGCAGGCCGATCTCGTAACGCTGAGCTTCGCTGAGGCTCCGCGCGTTGTTGTAATATTGCAGAATACCGGAGGCGTAAGAAAACAGGATCGATTCCTCGCCTCGCGCGCAAACACTCTGGGCGACCTCTTCGCGTCGGCGCAGCAGATGCACATAATATGCGTTGTCACCATATTGCTTTTCCAGACTTCCCAAGAACCAGGAAAGGCGGTTGTCGACTTCGATATGCTGGTCCGGGAACCGGAGTGTGCGGTAGGGCTGACGAATCCCAGCGTGCAGTACCGGTGAATTGCTTTCGTGCGCTGCCGAAAAATTGAGCATGTGCCGACAAGCCTTGGCAAATGTTTCGGAGCCGCACCGTCCAGTAGACAAGACAAATACATTCATAGTTTAGATATCGGTTATGTTGATCCCTTTTCTCGCCTGAAGACCCGTACTCGCGGGGTCTCGAGAACGGAGGTGAAGTGTGTGCGAATGACTTTCAGGAAGTCCGCGTAGCAGTCAAACCACCAAAAGGCCGGCCAGGCGAAAATTAACAAGGCGGCTGGAGATAGATCCAGTTGCTGCAACTCGACCACCGCAGCGGAGCTATCGGCCGGGGGCCCGGCAAAGATCCCTTCCTTCTCGCCGAAGCGGCAGACTGGGCGATTGGGAACTAGCTGTTCCGCGCAACAGAGGCCGTTGTCGATCAGAACGCATTTCTCGACCTGAGCCACGAGTGGCCGCAACTCACGTGCTGCAAGCTGGCTCGTGTACTCTGCCAATCTTTTGAGGGGCACAGGTTCCTGGACCTGGATCGCACTCAAGCCTTTTGGGAACGATTCCAGATCAACGATAGCGATGGCTTCGCCGAAGGTTTCTCGCCAAAGGGCCAGTGCCTGACGCTCTTCACGACGGGCCGAATCGTCTAACAAGATTAGCGTTCCGGATTTGGCGAATTCCATCGCTTGGAACAACATGCCGGCGCGTCCCCCAAGGGCCAGAGGTGGACCATCGATTAGAATAAGGTCGGCGTGAAAAGCTGACGGGACACTGCCAGGCTCAAGGTCATAAATGGGTAACAATTGATCAAGGCAAGGGCGCAGAACTAACGGGGCGTGGTGAAGCGAAAAGTCGCATTTGGCTTCCTGACGCCGCAGCTCACGAAGGGTCGATCGGAGAAAGTGGGGATCGTGATCAATTGAAACAAGTTCGGTCGGAAAGGCGATTTGCGCGCAAGCCCAGGCCAAAACTCCCGTCGAGAGCCCGCCGCCGAATTCGAGGATATGCTTGGGTTTGAGCACTCGGACGAGGCTCACGAGGAATTGCAGGGTATGCCGATCGAGAGTCCAGCTGTTAGTCTCAACGGGAAAACCGGTTCGTCGAAGATCGACGGTGGCGTGACCACGTAAGGCATCGGCCAGCGTGTCTCGCATTTCATCAGATAATTGCACTCCGACCTCCATAGCCTTCTCAATCCGGTCGATTAGTTCATGGCGGTGTTCAACAACGGCGGCAGGACACGCTCGGATGCAAAGATCTCCTCCGCCAAGCGGCGTCCAGCTGCCTGATGAGCGGGATAATCATTGAGTATCTTTTCAACGCCCAGCTGCGCTTCTCGCACGTCCCCAAAAGTTATGATCCCCTTTCCGATCGGCAGCCAATCCGCCAAACCGGTGTCTTCCACCAGCACAGGCCTGCCGGAGGCCAGATAACAAATGCTGCGATCGCTGAACCAACCGGCCTGGGCCGCGACGTAGCCTTGTTTGGCGACACAAAACTCGGCGCGGGATTGCTGGACAAAGAGCTGGTAATCCTCCAGCGTCCGGGAGGCTTTCCACCCTTCGACGACTTCCCAACCGTGAGCTTGTAGCAGACCCGGCGGAGCTCCAGTGACTGCGATTCGAAACGCCTGCGAGGTTTGCCGCGGGAGGTCGATAAATTTTGGAAATTCCTTGTTCTTGTTCCCATACGAGCGGCCGTCGTGTTTGGCCTCGGCATAGCTGCGCCATTGCATAACCGTGGTGAAATGTGTGCCATCTTTTGCAGCCAACGGCCACTGAGCCAGGAACACCGGGGAGAGAGTCTTGTTCCATCGGAAATCACCTGTAGGAGCCAAACAGTCCTGGGCGCCGATCCTCTGACCAATTGTAAATAGGCACTCGCATCGCGAAGCGGTGTTGCGGAACAAAGAACTCTGCCGGGTCATGCTGATCTGGGTAAATCCCGGGTCGACATCAATGAAAGCCCTGCGCCTAGGCAGCAGGTATTCGGGGCGCCAAAGCGGCAACGGCACGCCGCGGATTAATAGCAGATCGGCTTCAGCACAAACATCGATGAAATCGGTCAACGAGAGCCCGAGGCAGGTATCGCCGGCTCGATAGATCCACCGAGCCCCCCAATCGAACCTGGACAAGCATTCCTGGAGATAAGCGGTGGGATATTGCAGATCACTGGTTAGCTCTTCTCTTTCCCAATGATAGACGCAGGACTCAGCCCCACATTCCTCGAGGTAGCATACTTCGTGGCCAAGGTCGCGAAGACCCAGTAGGTACTGTAGATCGATCCATGCGTGCCCGCCGACGGGGAAACGACCGATACTCCCTGCGAAAATGATTTTCATATGCACTAGGCTCGTCTCAAAAGCATTGCTCCAGCAGGTCCGTGAGAACCTTGGGGGCATCGAAATACTCTTCTACCAGTTGCCTCGCTGCACGGCAGTGGTCGTCATAATTGTTCTGCAACTTTTCGATACACTGCAGTGCTTCTGTGTGGGTGGAGAAGCTCAGCAAGCCGAGGCCGGTTGGGAGCACTCGACTGAAACCGGTGTCCTGGACTACCACCGGTCGTCCGGTCGCGAGGTAACCCGTGCTGCGGTCGCTGAACCATCCGCAGGAAGTACTGACGTAACCGTGCTTGGCGACTGAGAATTCGGCGTGCGAAGAACTGAGATAACTTTGATAGACGGTTGGGGTTTGCGTTACCTTGCGCGGATCAGCCAGACGCCATCCTTGCTCCACGGCGCGCTTGCGCACTTCTTTTGGAGCGTTAAGCGCGATCTCCATGGGCTGCTCGACCTGAAGCGGCAAGGAAAGGAAGGGTTCAAATTCGATATCTTTCTGGCCGTAAAAGCGCCCTTGATAACGGCGAGGGGCGAAGCTCATCGAATTCATGATCGTGGTGAATGGCGCCTCGGCCTGACCAGGTGAAACAGGCCAGCAATCCGGCACCACGGGTTGACGGGTCGGCAGCCAGGACATATGGGCGGTCGGCATTTCACATCCTGGGCGGTGCACGTTTTCACCATAGGTAAAGAGCCGATGATAACGGGTGAACGGTCCGCCCATGCCATGTGCTCCGATTTGAGTGAAGACCGGATCGGTATCGATCAAAACCCGGCACCGGCAATCTTCGAGTTCGGGGATCCAGTTGATATTGCTTATATTCAGGTAAAGGTCGGCCTCGCGGCAGGCCTGATGCAACGCTTCGCGAGATAGGCCGTGGCTGCTTCCATCTTCCGAGAGATAGCACCAGGAATTCTCCAGCCCGTGCGGGCGAAGCAGTTCGTTGACGTATGCAATCCCGTAGGTGGGGTCGGGACTCAACGTGTTCGTTACCGGGTCATAGCAAGCATCCGGCCAGCCGAAGTGTTCGAAAAAAATCACCTCGTGCCCCAGCCGCTTCAGGCCGACCAAGTACTGTAAATGATGCCAGCTTTGCCCTGCCAAAGGGTACCGAACCATGTGACCGGAACAGATAATCTTCATCAGCGCATCCTTCAGTGCCGGCTCGTATTCCGGCTACAGACCCGCTCGCTCAATTAAACTGCCAAGCACTTTTTCGGCGTCGAAATACTCCTCGGCGATTTCGCGGGCCGCGCGGCAGTTGCCTTGGTAATCAGTCTCGATCGCGTCGATCGCCGCCAGCACATCGTCCATAGTTCGGAAGGCAAAAAGTCCTTTGCCCGTTGGCAGGTACTTACTGAAGCCGGTCTCCTGCGTTATGACTGGGCGGGAGGCCGCGAGATAGCAGGCGCTCCGATCGCTGAACCAGCCGGTGCGGGGTCGAACATACTGGTCGCGTGCGACCGTGAACTCGCCTTTGGAGGTCTGGATGTATTCTCGGTAACGATTGATATCGCGTGACACCCCAATGGAATCGATGCGTTGCCAGCCATGCTTTTTAAGCCGGGTATCAACATCCGGTGAGACACCCGTTGCCAGCTCAAACTCTACGTTCCGCTTCTGCGGCAACTCCAGGTACTTCTGAAACTCACGATCTTTGGTCCAGTAGTACCTCTCGCCGCGATAGCAAATGCCGTCCCCTTTGTTCTGCCAGGTGGTGATAGTGCGATAGGCCGAAGAGGGCGTCTTACAGGGATTGTCCCAAAGCTCCAACGCGACAGGTTGGCGAGTGGGCTGCCATCGGAAATTCTCGACGGGGACGGTGCAGTCCTCAGCACCGAGATTTTCACCGAAACTGAATAAAGTATCGTGGGCAGCGACTGCGCCAAGGGAGTTCGGATCACCTTCCGCAACTCGGACCTGCAACGCGAATGGATCGGATTCCACGTAAATACGGCGGCGGCAATCTAGATGTTCAGGCCGGATTTCCTGGGCTCCAGTGACATTGAGAAACCCATCGGCCGAGCGGTACAAGGCGCGAATCTGCGCTTCATTCATCCCATAGCACTGACCACCTGGGTAGTCTCCGCGAAACGCCCAACGCTGCGAGAAACCGTGTGCCTCCAAAACCGGCACCACCGCCTGGAGGTTGCCTGCCGGATCAGGGGACATATCGTTGAGTTTCGGATCGTAAATCCATCGTCCTGAATCTTCGACGTAGTAGGGGTCGTAGCCGAGGCGCCGTAAACCAAGCAAGTAATGCAGGAATTGGAAGGTGACTCCGGCCAACGGATAAAAAAACATGATCCCGAAAACGATAATTTTGCCCTTGCAGGGCGGCTTCACTTTTGAGCGCGGCCGCGGCGTGAGGGAACTGATTGGCGGGCGTCGCTCTGTGAGCCCGGTCTCGAGATTTATCAGCGAGGAAACTTTGTGGGCTCCCTCTCGGGTCTCAATTTGCGGTTCAATTCTTATTGATTCCATGATGCCTTTCCTCTTGGCTGAATTTGCGAATGGGGCGGGCCGGATTTCCGGCTGCCATCGTGAAGGGGGGAATATCCGACGCTACAACCGAGCGCGCTCCTATCACCGAGCCCTCGCCAATGGTCACCCCCGGCAACACACATGAGTCAAAACCGATCCAGACGTTTTGTTGGATCCGAATAGCGCGCGCGGAGGAAGGACTCTCAATCCGGCGAGGGGAGCGTTTTGGGAGCTGCTGCAGTTCAAAGCGGCGTTGCGACGGCTGCAGAGAAATTCTGTAGGTATCCATGAGTACCACATTCCAGGCGATCAAGGAGTAGTCCCCAACTTCGATGAGCTCATCGCAAATGAACCACGCCGGATTTATCACCGCGTAGGTTCCGATCCGCACCTTCCCATGCTGGCCGACATCAAACATAGTCCCATTATAAACAGCGGCGCCGGAACCAATGGTTAGCCCTTCTTCGTCCTGATTGCGATAAAGGCGGAAGCTGTAAGCTGACTCCAAATAAGCGGTTTCATGGACCGAGACATTTCCCGGTACAGTTCCTTCATACCAGTCCCAGGGCAGTGTGCGAGGGGAATTCATGACGCGGTCAAATATGGCCGATGACTTTGGCCGGGTTGCCTATGACGCGTGCCCGCGGCGGCACGGATCGAGTCACCATAGCGCCGGGCTCGATGAAGGCACCTTCGCCGATGCGCACCCCTTTGAGAATCGTCGCATTGGGCCCAATCCAAACATCATCCTCAATGATCACAGGATGGCAGGCGATACGTGGGCGGCGGGTCTGTCCGGCGTTGAGTGGTGAGCAGGCAATTACGTCGACCAGCCGTTCAGCCGGAGCAACCGGGTGGAAGTCTGAATCTGCCAATGTGACGTTCCACCCAAGCACGACGTAGTTGCCGATCTCGAGAAACTCTTCACAGAGCAGAAGGGCATTGGTGAAATAACAATGATGGCCGATGCGAACGTGACCGTTGGGCCCAATCGAGAAATGGACTCCGTCCATCGTACAATGATCACCAATGATTAGCCCGCATTCGGCTCGGCTCCGGTACCTTTTGAAGGAGTGTGATGCCATAATCACGCTGTTAAGCCCCACTCGGACATTCGGCGGGACATCGCCGTCAGTCCAAAAGCCGAGTTTGGGCGCTTCGCTTGTGTTCTGCTGAAGGGTGATCATATGAAGAGTTGGGAGAGGGGTTTCTCGGCATTTGTCGCTTGGGTTCGCGATGGAGGCAGCAGTGAGTAATCGCCGCCGCATGCGCAGAGCTCATGGTAACTGTTCGCTTCGGTAATTTGGCCATCTTCGAGCACAAGAATTCGATCAGCGCCGCGAATGGTGCTCAAGCGATGTGCGACGACGAAGACAGTCCTGCCGGCACTCAGCCGTTCGAGACCTTGCATGACCAAGTGCTCACTTTGTGAATCGAGCGCGCTTGAGGGTTCGTCGAGAATCAGCAGAGGGGCGGCCTTGAGAAACGCGCGCGCGATCGAGAGCCGTTGCCGTTCCCCTCCGGATAGCGTCGCACCGCTCTCGCCGAGAACCGTTTGGTAACCATCCGGTAGGCTTCGGATGAACTGGTCCGCGTGCGCGGCCTCGGCCGCCGCGCGGATCTCCTCTGCGGTCGCGTCTGGGCGCCCATAGCCGATATTCTCAGCGATGGTAAGCGGTAGAATAAAATCGTCCTGAAGCACGAAGGAGATATGCGCTCGCAGGTCTGATAGCGAAACCTCCCGGATATCGATGCCGTTGATCTCAATTCGACCGGAGCAAGGATCGAATGATCTCGGCAGCAGCGACAGCAGCGCGCTCTTGCCGGCTCCCGAGCGACCCACCAGGGCAATGCGCTGACCCGCGCGCACGACGAAACTCAGATTTTTCAGAATTGTCCGGCCGGGTTCGTAGCCAAACGTAACATTAATAAACCCGAGCTCGGCGGCTTGAGCGTGGGCGTTCGGTAGTGCTTTGGGATGGCGGGGTTCACTTATCATTTCCTCCGCATCTATTACCTCGAAGACGCGGCGAGCCCGGGCCGCGGCAGAGGCCCAACCGCTTGACAAATAAGCCAGAGTCTCCAGCGGACCATACAAGGCCTGCACATAACTGACGAAAATCAACAATTCTCCCAACGTCAGTTTACCCGCCAATACATGCCATCCACCAACCGCGAGTACTGCCGCCGTGCCAATCGAGGTAATCGTGCCGACTACCAATTTGAATTGAACTTGCGAGCTCACGGTGCGCAGACCGGCGGCATTCGCGCGCGCGACAGAATTTTCATAGAGGCGGGTTTCTTCGGTTTCTCTCCCGAACACGCGAACCAGCACTAGTGCGCCGAGCACCTGGTTGGCTAAACCTACCGTGTTCCCTTCTGCATTGGACTGTAGCAGGGCTCGCTCGGCCATCGGCCGGGCAAAGTGCCAAATGCAAAACCCGAGCAGCGGGGTCGCCCCCAGGCTTACCGCCGCCAGGCCGAGGTCGAGGCGGCACAGAATTAAGGCCATGCCTACCAGCGTGACGATCGACGTCAAGGCAGGCAGAGCCACACTTACAATCAAATCACGGATGCAAGTGCAGTCGGCCGTTACCCGCCGGACCAGATCGCCAGTTTGGCGTTGATGATGGAAAGCCAGTGCCAGCTTCTGCAGATGTCGGAATAGATCGCCGGCCAAGGCGTAAATCATCGCCGTCCCGATCCCGGTTTGCAGATAGGCTTGGGTGACTTTTAGCAGCCAGGCCAGAGCAAAGAACACCACGGTTGCCCCAGCGCAATAAGCCAGTACTGCTTCCGGCGAATTCGCATTCAGCCGTTGCGCCCATTCCTGTAGACCTGATGGTAGCGCTTGACCTTTGAGCGCATTGTCGACGATTAGCTTCAATGGCCAGGGCTTCAGCAGATCAAACAGAATGCTTGCGACCATGAGGCCGAGGACAGCACCCATCGCAGAGGCATGTGGGCGGGCGTAGGGACTCAATCGTCTCCACCAGTTCATGCGCTCACCTCCGCGGGTGTAGCCGGAGATTGTAGCCAGTAAAAACGATAGTAGCGCCCCTCTCGCTTGAGGAGTTCCTCGTGAGAACCCATTTCGACCACGCCCCCATTTTCCAGAACAACAATCCGGTCCACCCAGTCAATACTGGATAAACGATGAGCGGCAATCAGGACTGTTTTGTTGCGAGCGAGTTCCCGTAGAATTCCAATCAAGTCGGCTTCCGTCGCGATATCACACGCGGAGGTCGGTTCGTCCAAAATTAGAATTGGGGCATCGCGCAAGTACGCACGCGCGATGGCTAGTCGTTGCTTTTCACCGCCGGAGAGCGTGGCGCCATGCTCCCCCACAACGGTCTCATAGCCGGCGGAGAGGCGAGCTACAAAGTCATGCGCTCGCGCCTGTCGCGCTGCCGCCGTAATTGCCGAAGGCGATGCTTCCGCTCGACCAAATGCAATGTTCTCAATTACTTTGCGTCGCAGCAGATATGGGGTTTGAAAAACAAACGAGATGTGAGCCCGAAGCGAAGCCAGTTTCAGTTCTCGTACATCCTGTCCATTCACCAGTACACGCCCGCGCCAGGGATCATACAGGCGAGGAATAAGGCTGAGCGCTGTGCTTTTGCCCGCGCCACTGGTCCCAACGAGGGCGACGCTCTCCCCAGGCTCGAGCGCAAGACTGAAGCTGCGCAGAACCGGTCGCTCTGCTTGATAACCAAACAATACCTCCTCAAAGCAGATTGCAGCCGAGCGCTTCGGACGAATTCGCAATGGCTGGGCCGTGGGAGTATCGGTGACTTCATCGCGCTGTGGCTGCAACAATTCGCAGACGCGTTCGAGTCCCACCCACAGGGGTTGAAAGGAACCGTAAAGCTTCAATAGAGATTCGAGAGCACGCTGGGCGGAACGCAGATAATTGATAAAGACCAAAAAAGTGCCAACCGAGATCGTTCCAGCAATTGTTTTTCTGCCCCCGACGTAAATGATGACCGCTCCTCCGGCGACACTGATGAGACCAGTGACCAGGGCTTGGGAGCGAGCCAGGACTAGTCCCCGTTTCGTCAATGTCGCCGCTTCATCAGCCAACGTCGCCAACCGCTGCGAGTTGCGTTCTCCCGTGTGAAAAACCTGAACCAATGGCATCGCCGAGAGGGTCTGATGCACAAAACTAGCCAGTCGCCCTTGTGCCTCGCGCGAGCGCCGATTTCGTTTCCGCACACGCCTGCCAAACGCCACTGTGGCCACTGCCATTAACGGTGCAGTCGCAAAACACCATGCTGCCAATTCGCGATCCAAACGCCAGGCAACCCACAACATTGCCGATAACCCGAACAGGGAAGTCACTGGAGTGATGAGCATCCCGTTCATCAGTTTGGAGAGAGCGGCCGTGTCTGTGCTCAAGCGGCTGAGCAAGTCTCCCGTCCTGAATCGTGGCAAGGCCGAAAGCGGGAGCTGCAGTATTCGGCGGAACAGATCTACAGAGAGGCGTTGCGTCAGACGTTGCCCGAGTGCAGTCCAACTCCAGGCCATGGCCGCATCGAGCAGGCAAAGCAGGAAGTAGACTGCCAAACTCCCTGCGGCTGCCAGGCCTATAATCGCCGGACGGTGTGCCGACCAGGGCTCCAGGCGAGGAATGTAACTGTAACTGCTTAACTCACGTTGCGGATGATCGAGTGCGACGTCAGCGAGGATTTTTAGTGGCCACGGCTTCAGCACGCTGATAAGGGAGGTCAGACTGGTGAGCACGACAATGGCGGCCAGCAGCCGCCACTCTTTAAGACCAACTAACAGCAGTTGCTTAGGCGGCTTTGACATTGGAGGGGGCGGTTCCGGCATTTCTAATGGCCCGCTCAGCGACCGCGGTGGCAGAACCGCATTCCTGGACTGCGCGAACGCACAGCATTAGCAAACTCGCCAGGAGCACGCTGCAGGCAGCAAGAACTCCATCGGCATAGGCGCTCCACACGAGCGTCATGAGTGCGCCGGTCGCGAGCAGGAATGAAAACGAGCAAACCGGCCAAATGCGAAAGCGAAACATCTGCTTTCCGCAACCGTGCTCTTCGACGACCATCAACAAACGGACGCCGCCAGCCAACCCACCTTTGATTTCGATATCCCAGCGATCGTATTGCCCTCCATCCTGGGCGAGAGCGCCCACCTCACGCAAAACCACTTTCAGTTTGCTTAATTGGTTTTCCGGTGCCTGCCAGCACTCAGACCAAATAGCGACAGTGCGCAACCGAGGTACTGAAAAACCGGAAGGCAATCGCGAACGCCAAAGCGTGAGCCCGTGCCGCATACGACCTAACAAGCGGGCAATTGGGTGAATAAAGTGAAGAAATGCCGTCGCTGCACGGTAGCGGAACAACTCAAATCGCGATTGGGGGACCACGCGATAAACCGCGCACCACCCGTTGACCGCGGCCTGAATGACGCTGGTGGCAAGTGCTGCCAGCAGCATGTACCTCGTGAGATAAAGCTTGGGCCAGAGGATGGACAAACCCGCCAGGGCGGCCAGGACCGCCGTTATCAGGTGCCACTCGGGCAAGGTGGGCAGGAGACGCCAAACATCAGGCTGTTTATAATGGAGACTTTGGAAGGGAGCGCTGCCCCATTTGCCGTGATAAATCCGATTGCAGCAGCCCAGCAGGCGAGGAATGCCCGTGCCGTAGATCCGACCGTTCCATTTGGCGTGGCCCAGACAATTGTATTTCTCAGGCCACTTGCGTTCCAACAGCGCTTCCGATTTGCCGTAACCCAGTTGTTGTTTCCAATACGCCTTGACGGAGTTTCGCCGATGATGCCAGACCAGGGCGGCGGGGCTGAATCCGATGGTCCAGCCTCGCTCCTGCAATCGCCAGCAAATATCAACGTCATCTCCAGCGACCCGGAACTGTGGATCGAATCCCCCGATAGCGTTTAAAGCTTCACGACGGAAAGCCATATTGCACCCGGGAATGTGTTCCGCGCAGCGATCGTCGAGCATCACGTGCATGGGCCCTCCCGGTGCCTGGAATACGCATTCGGCCATGAACCCATCGCCGCGTGGTCCAACATTGGGTCCGCCGACCGCGACGTGAGCTGATAAATCCAAGGTCGCTGCGAGATGCCGAAGCCAATCGGGCTCTGGATAGGCATCGTCATCAATATAAGCAACAATGTCGCCCGTAGCCGCTTGCCAACCGATATTGCGTGCCGAACTTAGACCTTGGTTGGGCGTGGTGATGAGCCGGCAATCAAAACAGACCGCGATGTCATTGCTGCCATCGGTCGAACCGTCGTCAATGACGATGACCTCATAATCCGGGTAGTCCAGGCGCTCGAGCGCGCCTAAACATTCCCGCAGGGTCCGCGCTCCGTTGTGTGTGCACACCACCACCGACACTCGTGGCCAATCCCTGAGCTGAGCAAAAGGTGGCTGGCCCAGAGCGTTCGCCACCGTGTAAAGCGCAGCTTTGGGCTGGCGATCACGCGTGGTCAGACCAAAGTCCCAGTCTTTAATCTCATGCCCACCCCGATGCCATTCGTCCGTCCAGGCAAAGACCAGCGCTCCAGCACACCCTGCGGCAATCGCGGTTCTGATCTGCCAGTCCAACGCGTAAGCTTGCTCGGTTTCACCATGCCGTTTGCTATCCAATCCAATCTCAGCAAGAACGACCGGACGATTGCCAGCCAGGTGATGGAGGCGCGGAAGATAGCGTTCCAGCAGCGCCTTATTCTCCAGATAAACGTTAAAACAAACGAAATCGAGAAATGGAAGTTCGAGATATTCGGTCGAAGGATAATTGACGTAACTAACAATACCCTCAGGATCCTCTTCTTTAGCGATTTCGTACAGCTGCTTCAGGAAGCGCTCGAGTTCGCCTTTGCCATACCAACGAGCTATGGGCGCGGGCACCTCATTTCCAATCGCATAACACAAGGTCGCCGGATGGGACGAACACTGGCGCACTGCTTCAGACATTCTCTTGCGAATCGACTGCGCCACCCGACGATCGTGCAGAAAAGTGATGTGCTGTTCCCACGGAACACCCACCATGATGCGCAGCCCATATTCCACAGCCAGGTCTAACAACCATTGCGGTGGCACCGTGTAGGTTCGCACCGTGTTCATCCCGTACAAGGCCATGAGTCCGAAGTCGCGCCTAACGACGTCGACGGGGGGAAAGGAGCCGTCCTTAGTAGGGCGAAAGGTTCCGTAGGTTGTCCCCTTCAAACAGAGCCTCTGACCTGCAACATAAAAAAATTTCCCACGAATATAAGGGCGAGCTACGTCCTGAGCTTGGTCTGGAATCAAGTCCGGGCAAGTGTCCGAGCTGGCGATGTTCTGCAGCGGCGCAATCGTTTCCAATCTCTCAAGCGTCGTTAACCTGGCTACGATCTCAGACATAAGATTGAGTTAATTCAGTCAGTCTTCCTCTTTGGATGAGGAAAATCGTGCCGTTGGTGTTCGGCCGACTAACAAGGAAATAGTTTCCCATAATGTTCCCCTCGGTTTCCTTATGGAGTCGTAATGTGGCCAGTAGTCTTATTGAAAGAAGCGAAATGCAGGGTACCGACAGGGGAACCCGAGCGGGTATTTTGAAATTATCATATCACTAAATTTTAACTAATCAATTAAGGGCAGCGTACGTTCCCGCTATGTTGCACAGTACAGTTCCCTTCCCGAGTTAAAGCCGATGTTCCCTATAGGTTAGAAACTCCAGCACCTCCATCACACAGCTTGGACGCACAGTTTTATCGCTGGAGCCGTCTCGATTCCCTAAGGCAATAGCGTGAAGCGTATCAACTCTTCGGAAAGCTACTATGGGGAGTTTCCCCCATTGCTCGCGGGCAGAAGTGCAATCTCGCTGCGGGGTAGAAATTTGTCAGCGATGAAGATCAACTATGGAGGCGCCTCTGAAGTGAGCTCAACCTTTAACTGGCACAAAGGTGGCAAATTCTGGGCGCTTTGCTAAACTCAGCTCATGCAATTCCCATTGGGCCTGATGATGGTTATGGTGAGCACCAGCGTCATCGCCGCGGATGAAGATGGTTTCATTTCGCTCTTTAACGGGCGCGATCTGTCCGGGTGGGTGAATGTCAATTGCGCGCCGGAAACCTGGAGCGTCAAAGACGGCATGATCCATTGCACGGGTCTACCCACGGGAGCCCTGCGCACGATTCGCCAATACGAAAACTTCATTTTAGAACTTGAATGGCGCCACTTGCGTAGTGGCGGGAATTCCGGCGTGTTTATCTGGAGCTCACCCATTGCCGCGCCTGGAGTCCCGTTCTTGCGCGCGATTGAAGTTCAGGTGCTGGACCATGGTTTCAATGTTCCCGGCAAAAACGAGTGGTACACAACGCACGGCGATGTATTTCCCATTCACGGTTCGACCATGAAACCGTTTGGTCGCCATAACGGCATGCGCAGTTTCCCGAGTGAAGAGCGCAGCAAAGGAACGCCTGACTGGAACCATTACCGGATTGTTTGCAGCAACGGGGTCATCCGGTTGCACGTCAATAGCAAAGAGGTCTCCGGGGGCGAGGAGTGCAATTATCGCAAGGGTTATGTTGGGCTCGAGTCCGAAGGCGCGCCGATTGATTTCCGCAATGTGCGGATTAAGGAATTACCGTCGAGCGGCACAGCGACCGAGCTTAGTGCCCCGATGGATCAAGGGTGGCATCCGCTTTTCACCGGCCTCGACCTAAGGGGCTGGAAAACGAATTCAGCGACGGCCTCACGTTGGAAAGTCGAGGGGGAACGCCTCATCCTGCAGCGAGGGGATCCGAGTCCCGAGGCCGTGCTCTGGACTCAAACAGACTTCAGCGAGGCGGAATTCATTGTTGATTGCCGCAGGCCTAAGGCCTCGGCTGGGCAAGCGGACACAGTCCCAAGCGCGCTGGTGGCCGTTAATCAGGCAGTAACTCTCCAATTAAAGCTCGAGGGCGGAGCACCAGGCGAGTATCAGCGCTTTTTTATTTCGCTCAAAGGGCATGAAGTGACGTTGAGAACCGGCGGCCAGGAAACCCGCCGTCTCACGTTTGAGTCAGATGTGCCAGCGCGTCTGGCACTCGGCCTGGCTGACAACGGCGGCCCAGCGGAGTACATGAATTTTTACGTGCGAGAGAACGACCATAGCGAAAGGCGGCAGTAGATTATGGCGGCAGATGCGTGATGCGTGATGCGTGGAGCGTAAAACGTGAAACGTAAGACGTAACAGGCAGTCGTTTGGCTTGTGCGAGGCCGCAAAGTGGCTTGTCAGCGATGTGTCCCCTGCCCTGCGGTCTTACTTATCGTGTGACTTTATGTCGTAGCACAGCAGTAAATCCTGGTCGCGCAAGTAGAGTTTGCCATTGGCAATAACCGGGTGCGCCCAGGCCGGCTTTTCGCTGCGGTCGGGCTGCTCGAAGCGGCCTCGCTCGATATATTGCTTCGGGTTGGGCTCGATCAAGAGCACAGCGCCTTTTTCGGTTCGATAGTAGAGCCGGCCATCCGCCATGGCGATCGATCCTTTCGGCGCCCGGCGCTCGCTGTCGTCGCGTTCATCCCACAGTACGTTGCCGGTCTGGAAATCCAGACAAACGAGGGCTCCGCCTTCGTTGCCTCCGTTCGCACCGTACAGGCAACCCTCGGTGAGTATCATCCCGCCATGGTGATTCTGCATCTTTCTGGAGAAATAGACCTCCTCAGCCTTTACGCCGCCGTTGTCGTCCTTGCTGAGCTTCACCAACCCACCACCGGTGCCGTATGCGGAGGCGGCGAAGACTTGGCCATCGTGATAGATCGGCGTCGAACAATTAATCCCATGGCTGTTGGCGCACCGGTCATAGCGCCAAAGGAACTTCCCATCGGAAGCTGCGACACCGACCAATGCCTTCTGCGTCAGCTGTACATATTCCCGCTGCCCGTCGAAGTTGATTGCGATCGCCGAAGCGTACGCCGCTTTGGGACCGCCAGGCACCTGGCTCTTCCAAATCGTCTTGCCGGTCATTTTGTCGAGCGCCACTAGAGTCGCATCTTCGCCGCCCGGGGTGCAGATCACCTTGTCGCCGTCAATCAGCGGCGATTCGCGGTAGCTCCAGGTCGGGGGGGTCGCACCAAAGTCGGTCTGCAGGCTGCGCTGCCAAACACGCTTGCCGTCTTTGACTTCAAGGCAAGTCACGTCGCCACCTAACCCCAACACATAGAGCCGATCGCCATCCACCGTCGGAGTGCATCCTGGCCCCTCTTTCCCCTGTGGCGCCTGCTGGTTGAACACTGGTCCCAGGCGTGTCACCCACAGCGTCTTGCCATCCGCCTCGGACAAGGCCCAAACGATCTCGTCGTCGCCGCGGTTCCCCATCCCGAAGATTCGCCCAGCGGCAATCGACGGAGCGCTGTCACCACCGCCGAGGTCCTTCATCTTCCAGACCAACGATGGCCCATCCTTCGTCCATTCCTTGAGCAAACCGCGTTCTTTAGAGATGGCATTCCGGTCTGGCCCCTGCCACTGCGGCCAATCCTCAGCGGATGCGGTAAACAACAGTAGAATCGACGAAAGTGTAGCCGCTAAGGTTTTATCCATACTTAAGCTCTTTTTGGTCTGTTCAACCGGTCATTGCTGCATTTCTGCACAGTGTTCGACGGCAAATCTATCTTCAGCGTCTTTTTGATTTTCAGACGAAAATCCTCGCCCTTATGTTCATAATTAATCCAGTGATTTACAGCAATGCGCGAGGCCCAGTGCTCCAGCGGCACTTCGCCTTGAAACTGATCTAATTTCTCGAACATTTTCAAAAAGACATCTTGTGCGAGGTCTTCCTCCGCGGCTCGCCGCGGGAGGTTATTGCGCACAATTCGGATCACCGTCGGATCCAGCAATTCCACTAACGCGCGTGCGGCATCCTGGTCTTGCTTGCGCGCTCGCGCGAGGCAATCTGCGACGTCCAGATCCAAGTCGTTTTCCCTTATGGACACCCCAAGCGGTCATGACATTACGCAAAAATCGATGACACCTTAATGTTTGCTTAAGATTGCGTTTTGTATTGTGGGTTAGAGTCTTTAAACTATGCCCAGCAAGACGTCGACCGCAGCATCGGATTTTTCGCGAAAGCTCCGAAGGGAAATTGTTGCTGGCGGTGAGTCGAGTCGCCGTAATAAAGATGAACAGAGCCCTACAGAACGTATGAACGCAATAGCCAATGAGCCAACTCCGGCAGCGACGAAGGTTGCAGTCAATGCCCCCAGGCGGCCCTCTCCCGCCAGGCGCCCGCGTCCGTGGATTAAATGGGCGGTGATCCTGGTGGTGGTATCGGGTGGTATCTGGGCCGGGCTTCGCTATTGGGCCCATCCTTCTTCTGCGGAAATGGAGTACAGGACCAGTCCCGTCACTCGCGGCGACGTCACCCAAATCGTTACCGCCAACGGCTCGCTTAACCCGGTTCAATTGGTCGAGGTCGGCAGCCAAATCTCGGGCGTCATCACCGAAATCAAAGCCGACTTCAATTCGCGCGTTAAGGCCGGAGATATCGTCGCCCAAATTGACCCCGCGACCTATGAGCGCGCCAAAGGCCAGGCCGAAGCCGAATTGGCCAGCGCCCAGGCGGCCCAGGAAATGGCCCAACTCAATTACGACCGCGGACAGGAATTATTCAATGCGAAGCTGATCTCGAAGTCCGACTCCGACCAACTGCGCGTCAATCTAAGCCAGGCCAAAGCGCAAGTGAAGACCCGTCAGGCTTTGCTCGAAAGCACCCAGGTCGACCTCAGCCGCACTACGATTCATGCGCCGATTGACGGTGTCGTCATCACGCGCAAAGTCGAGGCCGGGCAAACCGTCGCTGCGGCAATGACAACTCCCACTTTGTTCACCATCGCCAACGATCTCCACAAAATGCAAATCGAGGCGGCCGTCTCCGAAGCTGACATCGGCGGCGTTGAAGAAGGACAAAAAGTCCAATTCACCGTCGACGCCTTCCCGGGACGGATCTTTGAAGGCAGTGTGAGACAAGTCCGTTATGCTCCGAGTACAAACCAAAACGTCGTCACCTACGGTTCGGTCGTGGAAGTTGACAATAAAGACCTGAAGCTCCGGCCCGGAATGACCGC
This sequence comes from Candidatus Limnocylindrales bacterium, assembly GCA_035495315.1. Classification (GTDB taxonomy): domain Bacteria; phylum Verrucomicrobiota; class Verrucomicrobiia; order Limisphaerales; family UBA8199; genus DATJGF01. The sequence goes on along the minus strand of DATJGF010000036.1, from coordinate 73,141 downwards.
CAATGCCAGGTTCATCACTGCCGAACGAAAGAATGTGCTTAAGCTCCCTCTCTCCGCCGTCCGTTTTCGTCCGCCGGCCGGCGTCACGCTCGTCGGCGACACTAATGCCGCCACTGCCAAGCCAAGTTCCGCCGGCGCACTGATTCAGAACGGCCCCTTTGCCGGTCTGCCGATGATGCCGTGGATGAGCGAAAGGCGCCCGCCAACCGAGCCCGAACGCACCGCGTATGTCGCTAGCCTGACTCCGGAGCAAAAGCAGAAATACGAAAAGGCCGTCGCCGAGTTCCGCGCACGCATGGCACAAGGTAGCGGACCCGGTGGTGGCGGTTTCGGCGGCGGTGGCGGATTCGGAGGCGGTTCCGGCGGCGGTTCGGGTCAAAGACCGCGCCCCGAATCGAATGAACCCAAGACGGCGACGGTATATCTAAAAGAGCCACCAACTCCAAACAGCCCGCCCGGCCAGGTGGTTTTGCGCGCCGTGACAGTTAAACTCGGGATCTCCGATGCGAGCAGCGTCGAGGTGCTCGAAGGCCTGAAAGAAAACGACCAGGTGGTAAGCGGGACTTTCACTCCTCAAACCGCCTCCTTAACGCGCAATCCCTTCAGCCCATTCGGCGGTCCGCCCAGACGCTAACGCACGGCGCAACCTCATGGAACCGATCATCAAGCTAGTTGATTTCCGGCGAACCTACCGCAATGGCTCGCTCGAGGTGCACGCAGTTCGTGGCGTAACCCTCGACATTTTCCCGGGGGAATTTGTTGCCATCATGGGCGCCAGCGGCTCGGGAAAATCCACCATGATGAACACCATCGGCTGTCTCGACCGCCCGACTAGCGGCTATTACTATCTCGACGATGTCGAAGTCGGTGAATTGACCCGTGACGAGCTGGCTAGCCTGCGCAATTCCAAGCTCGGCTTTGTCTTTCAAGGCTTCAATCTCCTGCCACGCACCTCGGCGCTCGAAAATGTCGAATTGCCCCTGCTCTACTGTCGCCCACCGATGCGTGCTCGTGAGCAACGCGAGCGCGCGATGATGGCCCTCGAAATGGTCGGCCTGGGTGATCGCGCCGACCACTACCCGAACCAACTCTCCGGCGGTCAGCAACAGCGCGTCGCGATCGCCCGCGCTTTGGTCAACGAACCGCGTGTCCTCCTGGCCGATGAACCCACCGGAAACCTGGACACGCACACCAGCATTGAAGTCATGGGCGTCTTTCAGTCTCTCAACGACCAGGGTATCACCGTCGTCATGGTCACCCACGAATTGGACATCGCCAATTTCGCCAAACGAACGGTGGTGATGCGCGATGGGCTCATCCGAACAGATACACCGGTGTTGAACCGCTTCTACGCGACTGAGGCTTTGACGCAGCTTCAGGAAGAGCAACGCGCCGTGAACCTGGCTTAAGTTATGTTGGCTATCCTTAAAACCGCTCTGCGTGCGATCCGCCGCAACATCCTGCGTTCGTTCTTAACCATGCTCGGCATTATCGTTGGCATCGCCGCCGTCATTGTCGGTGTTAGTATGGGTACCGGAGCCAAGGCGGAAGTCGATCGTCAAATCGCGAGCATGGGCAATAACCTGCTGATTATTTTTTCAGGTAATATGTCTCGCGGTGGCGTCCGCGGCGGCTTTGGCATGCAGCCGAACCTGACGGAACGCGATTACGATACTCTTCGACGCGAAGTCACCGGGCTGTCCGGCATCAGCCCCGAGGTCCGCGCCACGGCGCAAGTCGTCGCGGGAAACCAGAACACCTCGGTGGGTATCTGGGGTGTGAGCGCCGATTTCGCCGAGATCCGCTCTTGGAAATTTCAGTCCGGCGAGAACTTTACGGATGCCGATGTGCGGAACGCGGCGAAGATCTGTCTCATGGGCAAGACTACCGCCGCGAGCCTGTTCGGCGAGGGCATTGATCCTGTGGGCCAAACCGTCAGCATCCAGAACTCGCCCGTCGCGGTCGTCGGTTGGCTGGCATCCAAAGGGGCCAATACCTTCGGTCAGGATCAGGATGACATCATCATCATGCCCTACACCAGCGTGATGAAACGGCTCTCGGGCGATACCAAGTTCCGCGCCTTCAGCGCCGCCGCCACCGCCCCGGAGGTGATGAGCGACGTCACCAACCAGGTTACTGCCATCCTGCGCCAGACCCACCAGATCACCGCCGACAAAGAAGAGGATTTTTCTATCCGCAGTCAACAGGAGATGAGCGACTTTTTTAACGCCAACAACCGGATAATGACCATACTGATTGGAGCTTTTGCCGGTATTTCGCTCGTCGTCGGTGGCATTGGCATTATGAATATCATGCTCGTCAGCGTCACCGAGCGCACCCGTGAAATCGGTATCCGCCTCGCCGTCGGTGCGCGCGCGCGGGATGTGCTTCGACAATTCCTGATCGAAGCCATACTCCTGAGCATCGCCGGCGGAAGTCTTGGCATTGCTGCCGGCTATTGGCTTGCCCCCTTGCTGACGAAGTTCGCTGGATTTCCAACTCTGATCTCCACCCAGTCCGTCGTGATCGCTTTCTCCGTCAGCGCCGTCATTGGCGTCATCTTCGGCTTTTTCCCGGCCCTCAAAGCCGCCAATCTCGACCCCATCGACGCCCTGCGCTACGAGTAGACTGCAGACTGCAATATCCGAAATCGTTGGCGGGCTGCGGCAAAACCTTGAGAGAGGAAGCGCTTTATTCTCCATCTTGGGTTCGGGATTTACCGCTCTGCGTTCTTCGCATGTTGGCGCCTTCGCTGTTCAAGATTTCAGCTAACAGCAAAGACAGAGAGCACGGAAGAGAATCGTTCCACCCAACCGCCTGGCCTCCAACCCGCAACCTGTAACTTCCGGCATCGTGACCCACCATTCGGATCGGCTTTCCCCTCTGCGTTCCAAGTTACTCTGCGCCCTTATCCCCTACTCTGTCCATTCAGCATTGCCTTGCGCCGCGATTGTTGCGCCTCGATCGCTGCCCGAAGCCGAGGCAGGCTCCCATAAAGCCGCAGAAAATCCGTCCGGTGCACCATCAGCGACTCAACCTCCTCCACCGCTCTGACGGTTGCCTGCCGGGGTGATTGGGTTAAAATTGCGGTCTCTCCAAAGAATTCCGGGGGCCCGAGTTGGCCCAGCACGACCTCTCCTTTCACGGGGTCTGAAAACACTGCTTCTACTTTCCCTTTGGTGATCACAAAAATGTGCTCGGCATCGTCGCCTTGGCGGAAAATCACTTCACCCGCAGCAAAGCGTTTGCTCGTGATGCTCTGCAAACGCGCCGTCACATCGTGCCAAAAGGCCCAACCCAATAACGCCGTGGCCATCACCAACAAACCCGAACCACCTGCCAAAAACATCACCATCGTTACCGGCGTTGAGTGGAATTCGTAAGCGACGCCAGTGGCGAACGCCAGCAGCGCAAGAACGCCAGCTAACGTCACCGCTCTTCGATGAGGGTAACAATAAGAATTAAATGTCATTCTTTGTTACGGGTTTCGGGCGCTGGATGCGGGGAATCATGGCAGTCCAGACAGTTGCTCTTGCCGCTTAGTGTCTCCTTGATCACGGCCTCATGGAGCGGCTCCTTGTTGAACTTCGCCGACTCAGCGTGGCAATCCAGGCAAATTGAAAAGTTGTACGGCTTGGCCATCTTGATTGGCAGTTCGTAGCTGCCGGCGGTTGCCTTCCAAACGTGTCGCAAGCCAGTTGCTTTGGCCTCCATGGTACCCAGGATTCCGTAATCGGTGTGGCAACGGTAGCAATATTTCCGTTGAATGTAGCGATTCTGATAATGCACCGCGGCCAAACTCTTGCTGACCGGGTTCTTCAAGTCGTCTATGAACGGCTGCATGACGTGGCACGACGCGCAGAATTGTTCATTTTTCGATTGTTCCAACCCCACCGCGGTCCCCAGCACCATCATCGGCGCCGGCAGCACGCAGATGCCCACAAAAAGCATCCATTTCGAACTCGTTTCGTCCAGCCGGTGTCGCCGAAAAACAATCGTGTATGCGATCAATCCTGTTGCCGCTCCGGTCAGCGTAAAATTCAACATCTTGGTCCAACGATGCGCGAAGGATCGCGGAGCCAGCTTGTGTATTTCACCCGGCTCGCTTGCCGCCCGCACCGCCGCCGACAGCATTATCACTACCGCGCAAACCAGAGACAGGCTAAGCCCCGGCGGACAAATAACCTGAGTGGATGCAATCTTCATAGATTCACTTGTTAGAAACATTGGATCCCGGGTAACGCTCGACAGCATGGAACAGCCAACCCTTGCTCGTCAACCCGTCCGACGATGTAATCGGGCCGTCACAGAACATCCATTGCCTTCTTGTTCGTTTCCGAATGGCCGAACGCTTAATCTTCTCTTAAGGTTTACCAGTTAGATTCCGGAGACGCCTGTGAACCAACGCACCAACAACAACACACTCTCGGACACAGTTTCATGCGCCCATTTGGTAGTTACGTTGACTCATGTTCATCTTAGATGACCACCTTCAAACAACGGCTGGTGTTCGGTCTGATTGCGATTTCGCTGACGGCCCTCGCCGTCGCCCAGTTCCGCGAGCGCGGCCGCTTCGGACCCGCTGAAACGGGGCCGATCGTACGCACCGAAGGCGGCCACCTGGTCAACCAGGACACCGTGCGCACCGCCCGCGAAACCGCGCCGCAAGTCATGGTTACGCCGAACTGGACCAATACCGCGGGGTTCGAACCAGATACCTTCACATTCGCTCGGATCATCTTCAAATCGCCAGGTCGACCGGCTCTGATGGGTTGGCTGAACGATTACCCGGATGCCGACTTGAACCTCTCTTTTCGATTGCAGCAGTTGACCTCCATGAAGGTTGACCCCGACGCCCGTGTCTTGAAACTGACAGAAGGGTCACTGGCTGACTACCCGTTTATCTTCGCCGCGCAGCCCGGCGCGATGGAATTGACCGACGAAGAGGCCGTTGTCCTGCGCAAGTATCTCCTCAACGGCGGCGTCTTTTGGGCCGACGATTTCTGGGGTACTCAAAATTGGGATCATTTCGCATCGCAAATGGCGCGCGTGCTTAGCGCACGCTCTTGGGAAGAGTTGAACGTTGATCACCCACTCTTCCACTGCGTCTTCAATTTTAAGGGACCCATGAACAAACTCCAGTCCCCGTCGATTCATTTCTGGCGCCGCAACTACAACCCGGATGATCCGACCGCGATGGTTTCGGGCCCACGCGGACCCGGATCCGAGGAAATGCACGTGCGCGCCTGGTTGGACGACAACAAGCGGATTATGATCCTGGCAACCCACAATTGTGACAATGGCGACGGCTGGGAACGCGAAGCCGAAAACCCGGACTATTTCCACCTCTTTTCAGAAACGCGTGCCTACCCTTTGGCGATAAATGCGCTCTTCTATATCATGACACATTAAACCGGAAGGCCGAGCTCCGCACAGCTCCGCGAGGCGCGAATTTCAGGCGAACAAATCACGTTTTTGGGCCTCGCAGATTTCGGCCTTCCGACACTCCATCAAGATGCGGCTCCCTTAGCTCGTTGCGCCAAAATCAGATCTCGCACGCTCGTTGGGTTTGGAATCGAGTTGATTTGTTCCGCAGCTTCCACCGTAGCTGCCGTCGAGATGGTGATGTCGCCAATACCGACCAGGCGCTGTGGGAAAGTCTGATCAATATCGATCGAACGGATATCGCTCGGGTTGTAATCCCGGTAACACTTCGAAAAAATCCCGCGTTCCAGATGAATCCTGTCGGTATAAATCCGCAACACGGTGGCGGCGCGATGGAAATAGGCGATGATTGGCGGCACGATCAGCCAAAAGAAAAACAGATACCAAAAATAACCCCACCACGAGGGACGAATCTCCGCCAGGACCTCTGCCTGATCACCCCCGGCACCGCTGGAGTGCGTCGCTTGAGATTGTGCGAGGCGCTCGGCGACCGGATAACCGCAGTTCGGACATTCCTTGGCTTCCGTTGAGACTTGCTTCCCACATTCCGGGCAATTGATTAGTGCCATAGGTTTCCTCGTAAGGATCGTACCGCCTCTACAAAGTTCCTTGCCTGCATCGTGGGCGCATTATGTCGAACTCTTTCCCACTCGTCACATCAGAAATAGACGCCTTTTCCCCCATTCGAAACGGACAGCAGAATGCGCCAAATGAGTTGGTATCGTTGAATTGCATCTTAAGGCGCAACGAAAGGATTGCTCTCAACTTCCGCCGCCTCCGTGAAAAAGAGAACTCTATCAAACGGGTTGAGAGAAACACCACTAACCTGCCCGGACAATCGGAGCCGCGCTCGAAGGGCGAGACTCTCCAGACCCTTCTGGGCACGTTCGGTTTTCATCACGAGCCGTAACTGCGTTCCTCCCGGCAAGCGTTTCACCAGACAAAAGACCGTCGACCTCCCATTGGCGCCGAGATTACCGAAGGTGGAAAAAGATGCGATCCCATCTGGGCATGCCTTCCATTGTTCCTCCTCCAACCGCTCCAACCGAACTGGAATCGCCTCATAGATCATCGCTGTGCGATTGCTGATTTCAAGGGTGAGCCCCACGCTGTCCCCCATGACAGCGACTTTCGAGCACCGGACCGTAAGCACCGGCGGAGGCCTGAGCGTGGAAAGAACCACCGCTAAACCGATCACCACCGCCACTGCAACCGCAGCGAGGATGAGGTGCCGTTTCTTCATGCGAGACATTGTAGCGCGAGGACCGCGATATGGGAATTGCACTCCGGTTAGGCAAAGGTATACAAAGGAAAATATGACTCCGCTTCATAAGGCCGACGATCAGATCCGACGACTCGATGAAATGATCCGCGCGATGCATGAAAGCCTGATCGCAGCTAATGAAGCAAGACAAGATAAAGCTGCCAAAGCCTACCACCTCCAGCGTCTGCAAAACCAGGCCCGACGTGTCATGGCTGAGTTAACTCTTCCGAACCAACCGCAGTCCGAAAACCAGAATCGCTTTTTCGACCTCGGCGACTAACCACTGGCGTAACTACATAAACATTCATGCATGAACGTTAACCTTACTGCCAAACAACTTCGTCACGCCGCCCACGTGAAGGACCGCATCGATGCGCTTGAAGCTGAGCTAGCCGCACTCTTCAATTCAGATCACAAAAAGCAACGCGCTGTGCATGCCCCCATTAGCTTTGAGACGCGGGCCAGGATCGCCGCCGCAACGAGGGCTCGAACGGCAAGATCCAAGACTGGCGTTGATCCCACCGCCTTGCGTCGGCCTCGGCGTCGAATGAGCGCCGCCGCAAAGGCGAGGCTGGCCGCGATCGCTCGAGCGCGTTGCCGAAAGGCCAAAGCGGCTGGAAAAAAGTCTCTTTAAAATCTTAATCCTGGATGCCAAAACCGCTCGCCCCTCACCATTGCCAAAATAAGCGTGCATCGAAAGAAACAGGCATCTGGACAGGGCCGCGGTGGTCTCAGTGCGCTCGCAGTGGCAGGGTTTTCGTTACTTCTCGTGGTCCCGGCTTATGCACTCAGTCGGTTTGCCACCTCTGTAGATTGGCGCCTCTTGGCCGGCACACCCCTGGCGTTATCTCTCTTGACGTTTCTTGCATATCGCAGCGATAAACGCCGGGCGGAACTTAGAGAATGGCGCATCCCTGAATCGACACTCCACATCGCAGAGTTGGTCGGAGGCTGGCCGGGAGCCTACTTAGCGCAACGAACGTTTCAGCATAAGATATCCAAGATCTCTTACCAGGTTGAGTTCTGGATTATCGTATTGCTTCATCAAATAGTCGCCGCCGATTCTTTGGGCGGCTGGAGGTTCACAAAAAATATTTTGCAGCTTATCAAATCCCACACCGCCTGAGTCGGATGCTCCACGCAACCGCGTCGCTTCCCCCACGGCGCCGTGCCGGTGTGCCCTTAACACTGAGCAATAATGTCCGAGGCTTCAGCGCACACTGCGCGGCTCTGCGATTGGAAGATCCGGGCACGAAACTGCGAAAACGTGCGCAAACCTGACCCCGATGCATTAGAGCTGAATGACCTTATAGTAACGTTGGCTGGCGCCGGGAGCAACATCGGTATAGGAGCCGACGGTGCTGGTTGCCAGCACGACCGCGAGGTTGGTAAAAGTGCCATTGGCGGTGTTCGAGTACTGAACCTGGTAATGCGTCCCGGGAATAGCTACCCATTGAACGGTATAGCTCACCTGGACCGTAAGCACCGGCTGCGGAACCGTCGGCGTGACATATCCCGAGCTGTCGATTTTCCCCGGCGCATTAGTGTAATCGGCAAATTTAATCTGTGCCAGTTGCGCCGCAGTTAACCCATTTGCATTTGTGCCAAACCGCAAGCGGCTGGTACCCAGCTGGAAATTCGTAATCACCAGCGTCAGCGGACCAGGATTGGAGTCACCGAAAACCGGACTGGAGGTGGATTGCCACGCATTGGCGCTGCTATCACCTGTAAACACCAGCGAACCCTGGCCATTTCCAAAATCAATCGTGCGCGGGATCTGCGAATTGGGCCCGGCCAACACCAATTGTGCGAGAGTCTGGTTATGACCACCCGTGCTGAAAATCGGCGGAGTATCAGCTTCATGATCCGCGTCGCCGCCAATATCGCTGCCGTTAAGCAAAATCAACGAGCTGGCACTCGGAATACTCTGGTCAACCGTAATCCCCAGCACTCCGCTCTTAACCGCGATATCTCCGGTAAACGAGTTCACCGTGCCCAAATACAGGGAGCCGGTCCCTTGCTTATTTGCGAAAACGCTCCGGTTGATACTCGTCGTGTTGAACGGCCCCACTGAGTTCGAGAGGTTGAGGTTAAAGTACGCTGTTTGAGCGGCATGAATGATAAAAACCAGTCCGCCCTCCGTCGTCGCATTCTGGCTGCTATTGACGATATTTACGAAATCCAAAGTCGCGCCTGTCAACGTCATTGGACCGGCGTAAACCAGCAGATCACCCGCCCCGACCTGGCCTGCGGTGTTGTCGACCGTGATCGTGTATGGGCCGGGAAACCCGTTGACCTGCTGTCCCAGAGTGAAGGCTGCCGCATAGTTGCCTTGCAATACCGTGTTGTTGTTGTGCGGGTCCGGGCACGTCCAACAGATCGGATTGGGGTCAGTGGGCCCCCCTAAGGGCGAGTAGGTATAGAGTGAGGTATCGCCGGTCCAGGTAGCGTTCGTCGCATTCCACGTACCGGAGGCGCTGCCGGTGGGTGAACTGCAATTCCAATAGGCAACCGCCGACGCGTTTAAGGTCAGCCAGACAAAGGCCAGTCCTGCCAAAATGCGAACGATGTTTTTCATATTGTCCTGAATGGGTTAGAGGTTGGTGTTCGTCAGTCCGACCATACTTATTTAGTTGACTAAGTTTACAAGCAAAAATTTCATTCGGAAGACTGAGCTTCGCGAGGCCCAAACAACTGCTCTTGTTTTAAGCATGATTTTGGGGCCTCGCGTACACGCGTATCTCGGCCTTCCGGCCGGAAATGAATTGCTCCCGCCGAAACGATCGCCGAATCTCCACGCCTGATAGATGGCTTTGCAGAAACATCACTCCCGGTTCCTTGTTTGCTTGCCCGCCGGAATCCTGTTTGCCACCGCCTTTCCCAAATTCAACTTTCCCGTTCTGGCTTGGCTGGCACCGGGTGTTGTCGTTTGGTTGGCCCACAATAGGTCCGGTAAACGCGTACTCCTCTCCGGGTTTCTCTCGGGTCTGGGCTGTTGGCTCGTCATGATGTATTGGCTGCTGATGATTCCTTTTCGTCTGTACGGGCTGGGGGCCTATCTGGTCCAGAGCGCAGTCGGCGCGACTTGCATGGGCACATGGTGCTGGCTCTGTTGGCGTCTGTGGCCGCCTCGCAACAGAGCCGCTGGAGATCTAAGGTCGCACTGGGCAGCCCTGACCTCCTGGGAACGTCTGCGCTGGCCGGTCCTTTGTGCCGCAGCGTGGGTGGTCACCGAGTTGATCCTCGCGCGTTTCCTGCCCGGTTTTCCAGGATTTCTAGGGGCCTCTCAATTTCGCTGGCTGGCATTGATCCAGATTTCAAATTCGACCGGTGTTTATGGTGTATCGTTCCTGATTTCGTGGTTGTCAGTCTCTTTGTTCTGCGCAGCACTCGCTTTGTGGTCAGACAAAGAGCGATTCTGTTGGCCCGTGATCCAACTCGTTCCTCCGCTGCTCGCGCTTGCCGGGGTTCTAATCTATGGAAGGCATGAGCTGTTGGGGGCCGGCGAAACTGCCAAACATTACAAAATTGCCCTGGTGCAGCCTGCTATTCCACAATCGGCTATCTGGGATCCGAACGAAAAGACGAATCGATTTTTAAAACTGCTACACCTTTCCCAGGCGGCCCTGGCAGAAAAACCCAATCTCCTGGTCTGGCCCGAGACCGCGTTGCCCGAAATGATCGCCCGTAATCAATTCACCCAGGATGCTGTTGCCAACCTGCTGCGCCCGTATAAATCCTGGATGGTTTTGGGTGCCGCTGATTACGATCCCGTGCCGGGTGTAACTGGTCAGAACGGAATGCAATGGTATAACAGTGCGTTCCTTATCAACCCGGCCGGTGATATGGCGGGGCGTTATCACAAACGACATTTGGTACCGTTCGGCGAATTTATGCCGGGAGCGCGCCTGTTTCCCTTCCTCGCCCGGCTCCGCGCAGCGGGAGCGGGCCTGACTTCCGGGAATAGTCCGGGCTTGTTCCACATGACTGAGCCGCCGGCCAATTGTTCCGTTTTGATTTGTTACGAGGATTTATTCCCGGACGAAGTCCGCGAATGCCTGACTCAAGAAACGGACTTCCTGTTGAACCTGACCAATGACGCGTGGTTTGGGGACAGCGCCGCCCAATGGCTTCACCTGGTTAACGCGCTGTTTCGGTCGGTCGAATTGCGGCTGCCGCTTGTCCGCTGCTGCAATAATGGCATTAGCTGTTGGATTGACGCGCTGGGACGACTCCACAATGTCGATTTTCCTAATTCAACAAACGTTTATCAGTCCGGATATAAACTCATTGATGTGCCACTGGCAGGTTCGGAGGCCGGATATCACCCGACCTTCTATCGCCAGTTTGGGGATTTATTCGCATGGAGTTGCGTAATCCTGGTCGCCTTTTTTGCAATGAAACCGTTTGGTCTGCGGCGGAGTGGAGAATCGCCAACCAGTGCCAAAGCGCCACGCCGGGAAAAGCGAAAAATGGCCAAACAGAGGTAGGGCGCGATCGCCGGGCGCACCGCCCGTGATTCCTGCGCCAAATCCGCTCAGCGCAGGTGTGTGTTTGGCGTACCGTCCGCCATCGCGCCTCGTAGCGCAGAGTTTAACTCTGCTATACCGCCGACTTTCAGTCGGCAGAGAGGCGGCTTTCAATCACGTGGCATTGGGTTTTCTCTGTCGCATAGGAGAGTAGAACCCTGCGGTACAGCAGAGTAAAACTCTGCGCTACGCTAAACACGTACCGGCCGGCCGCCGTCCCTACATGAGATAAGGTTCATTCCTTCTCAAACCGCAGTCCTCGCGGGCCAGAGACAATCGTGATAAGCCGGTTGCCCCATCGCACATGCTCCAGTTTGGCTGAGAATGTCCGGTCCTGGTCCGCGGCCCAAAGCGGATTTTCTCGATTCAAATTCAGACTCGGATGAAAACCGAAGATTGTGCGAATCATCACGTCGGTGAAATCCGCTCCGCACACCGCTTCGCGACAGATCGTCCCGGCCGTGGCGATCCGTACCGGCGCGTCATACTCCTTCTTTTGCGGCCCGTAGAATTCGGCGCCCTGGGAAAACGCGCCCTCATGAGCCGCGGCCTCGCAGCGCCGGTAAAAATCCAGGGCATCCTTCCAAAAACCAAGATGGCACAAGCCGTCAACGGTTTCGGGGGGCCACCCGGAATAGGCGCCCATCGGACCATGATCCGGACGGTCGGATTGTTCCGCAGCCGGATCTTGCAGCGACTGGGCGCGCATCCAGTTCTTCATCAGCAATTCCTGAGCGACAAAATGCCGCATTTCCTTTCGCACTGGCGCCGGCAGATCCGGGCCAATGCCCTGGGCCACAAACTGAAAATCCAGACAATGGCGCATGTCAAATTGTCGGCCATCCGGATAACGGCTTTGCCAGAACCCCTTGCCGGCAACGTAAAGCTGCGGGTAGATCGCCACGAGCAGTTTCTCAGCCGCTGCCCGGCGTTGCTCAGCCAACGGCTTGTTTCCCTCAAATTCATAAAGGTCGGCCATATCGCGCAGCATCGTGACGTAGGCCGCATTAAATCCCGCCGTCGCGTGAATGTAAGTGGGCACGCATTCGAGGAAATGCCAAGGATCACCACCAAAATCAGCCAAGCCACCATCGGCCATCAGGTAATCTCGATAATGCGTGGCCAGTCGGTCCAGGTGTTCCAGCACCGTCTTGGAGCCGACTTTTCGATTCAAGAATGCGCGGTCACCTGTGACCCGCACGTAAGTGGTCGCGATACGGAATAGCATCGGGTAGTTCGCCACATAGCGGTAGCCAAATGCGCGGTTGCCGTAGTAGTCAAAGGCCAGAAACTTATCCAGGTCCCACTGCAGGGTTTTCATCACATAGTCGCGCATGACGCGTGGTTCCAGCAGCGCGAAAAGCGTATCCATCATCCCGGTATCCCAAATGAACATCACCGAGGCCCCGTAACGCGGCCCGCCCGCCAGAAAGACGCGCGGATTATAGGGAAGTTGATCGCGCAACATTAACAGCATCGTCACGACGCCCATGTAATAATTGCGCCGGATCGCCGGGTCCTCCGTCTGGAGCACCGGAAGGTTGCCCTCAAAAAAACCGTTGCGCGGTGTGAAAACTTGCGCGTAGCGCTGTTGCCAGAGCCGCTTCGCATCGCCAAAAACAATGTCGAATTGTTTTGCCCAGCGGGCTGCCAGCCGCTCGGCTTTCCCGGGTTCGCCGAACGCCATAACGAAGTCGAGCTCCGCCGTTTTAGCCGGAGCCAGGCGCACATTCCACGTCGCGGTCCCGTGATGCCCATCCGACACGAGCCCGCCTGGTTTGTCGCGAAAGGCGAACGCGGTTTCTGCCTGAGTCCTGGTGTCGCGAATGATTAATACCTTTCCTGAAGCCGCAATGCTCCCCCTGTAATCCTCCGCGTTGCTCGGGTGCTCAGCCGGGATTTTGTCGACGGACTCACGGGCCGCTTCAGTTTCTTCATAGCGTCGTTTCGGACCGTTTGTGCCGGGTTGCGCAAAGGCCCAGTCCCAGGAATTACTCGCCGTCAAACGGCTGATGGCTCCGATCAGATCAATCGAGACTTGCCCGACCACCTCCCCTGGTTGCGTATTGGACAGGGTCACTCGCCACAGTACGCCGCAGTCATCAAACACCATGCGGTTGATTGTTTGAATCGCCAAGCCGTCGGCAGTTCCAGCACGCACCGATTGGTACGGATACCAGCGGAATTTTTCGACCAGTGGCACCTGGCCGTTGAGCTTGAGTGCGCCGCTGTGAAATCCTTGTGAGAACGGCGGCGATGCGACCCAGCTCACACTCGCGAAATCCTTGTTCACGAGCAGCTCGGCCTTGAAGTTATGAATGGATGGATACTGCGCCAACTCCTCTCGCGTCTTCCAATCTCCCGCCAGCTCATCGAGCGGCGGGACACCCGCCGGCAGTGCAATCGCTTGGGAACCAAAAGCCCGTTTCTGGACTGCCGGCAGGCTGATCCACGACAGTACGAGAACAATCAGTGCTTTATTAATGCACATTAGAACCATAAACCGCGGGCGCGTTAGACGGGCGGCAGCGTTTTGGAGTGCGCCAGTCCCCTGGCGCTGTCGATCACGACGCGCCATCCAAAAGCGCCAGGGGACTGGCGCACTCCAAGACCTGGCGGTGAGTCGATTGCTCATGGATAGCTCTCAGGCTCCGTGCTATTTCAACGAAATTGATTTCGCCGTGCCGGGCTTGACCAGGCTGAGCAGCCAAGCCCCGGTTGGTGTGTTGGTAATGGACTCAAATCCTGTCAGGGTCACCTGATTCGTTCCACGAGCCACGGTCACGGAGCCGTCGCTCGCTGAATCCAGCACCTTCACCTGCGGTGAGAGCGCCAACTGAAACGTAATTGGATCCTTGGCGCGGTTCTGGATCCTCCATTGCAACGACGTTTCGTCAAAAACCGTTTGCAGCGTCACCTCGTCGTCGCTGCAGGCCAGCAGCCGCGGACCGACCTCGCGGATCTGATTGAGCGACCTTGGTCCCCAGAAACCTGGTATGCTGGCACCACCCGCCACGCCCGCTTCGTTCGAGAGGAACTGCATGCCATGAATCAAGAGGCTGCTTGGCATACCGTTCGCATCGACCACAATCTCGTACGACGAGGTGGCGACGCGACGGGCCACCTGTTGTCTTTGGATCTCCACATTCGAGCATGGCAATGTGTCCGTCCGGAACGGAGCCGCCGGCAGACCGGTCCGATTGATCAAAGTCGCCTGTGGCATCGCTCCCCACGCGTAGCGCACCGTCTGCGGCCGCGACACCTCTTCGCTTCGGACTACCACGCTGCCACTCTCAATCCGGCCCTCGGCAAAATGATATTCCCCGTCCCCCCCGGCTACCGCAAAACCCTTCACTCCGTCCGTGCCGTTGCTCGTCAGGCCTTCGTCGCCGGCGTCAAACGCCACGCGAATAGCCGGACCCTCCACAGTCGCGCTCTTGAAAACCGGGCCGGATGCCACGATATCTTCCGCGTAGGCAACCCTGCGGGCTAGCAAGGCAGCCTGCCGGCCAATCTCCAGTTTTTCCTTCGGGTGCAGGTTGAATCCGTCGGTTGTGCCAATTGACACGACGAGCGCGGTGTCTGGAATGGATTGCACTGCCTTGGCCTGCGCCTCGCGAATCCAGGGCCAGTAATAGCCTCCCCACGCGTTCGCGTAATCGGGCAATTGTACGATGAAAAAAGGGAGTCGCGGCTGGCCCAGTTGCTTGCGCCATTCGGCGATCATGGTGCCGAGCAAAGCGGGATAAGTTTCCGGATGCGCCGAGTTGCTTTCCCCTTGATACCAGACGACACCTTTGAACTTTGTCTCACCCAACGGTGCAATCATCGCGTTATAGATATGGGCCGGCTTGATGCCAAACATCGAGTCGTGCAGATCGTTCGTGTTGAAAACTGTTAGCGCCGGTCCAGGAATCCAGGCCTCGCAGGTCGTGCCCCCAAAAGAGCTATCCACCAGGCCAATCGGCACGTCGGCCAACGGGTCTTTCAGTAGTTCATTGACGAAAAAACAGGCCACGGCCGAAAAGTCCCGAGCCGAATCCCGAGTATAGGCGCGCCATTGAATATCCGCCGACGCCAGCGGCTTTGAACTTGGGGCCTTGGCAACGCTACACAGGCGAACACGCGGCCGCTCCATCAACACCGCCTTTTGCTCGATCGGGCTGACCTCCTTCACCGGCATTTGCATGTTCGATTGACCAGAACAAAGCCATAAATCTCCGCAAAGAACATTGGTGAGCGTGACAACCTCTGTCGCCGCACGGACCGTCAGCGTGTACGGACCGCCGGCAGGCACGGCGTCCAATGAGACCTGCCAGTTCCCGTCATTCGCTGCGTGGGCGGTAGCTTGTCGGGATTCAAAGCTAACCTGCACGGTGCCGTTGGGATCGCATTTACCCCATATCCGCACCGGTTCGCCGCGTTGAACCAACATATGGCTGCCAAAAATCTTCGGCAACGACAACTCGCCGTACGCCGATGCGCGGGCCAGAAAGACCACTCCCACGAGGGCGAAGACTGCGACGTGCTGCCTGGGCCTGGAAGACTCGAATGCTAAGTTGCGCCGCATCGGCGTCACTTTGACTCGCCAGCCGGGCGCTTGTGAAGAAGAATCGTCCCAACTAACTCCCAGAGACGACGGGTGTTTCGGAAGCCCTCTCCGTTACTGGCTCTGTATCCGTTCGCAGCCAGTAGCCGCTCAGCGCAGTAGCTATATGAACGAAGCTCTCAAAGTCCGCCGGCTTCGTAAGGAAGGAATTTGCCCCCGCCTGATACGCGGCTTTGACGTCCTGCATCAAATTGGAAGAAGTCAGCACCACAACTCGGGTTGTGCCGTATCCAGGTTGCTGGCGCAGCCATCTTAAGAACTCAATTCCGCCCATGCCTGGCATTTTAAGGTCGAGCAACACCAGCGAAGGGAGCGGATATTCTGATCTGTTCCTGTAGGCACCCACGCCCATGAAATAGTCCGTCGCTTCTTCACCACTGCTGACGACCATGAGCGGGTTCCGAAGGTTGGATTTGGAGAAGGCACGCCGGACGAGGAAAATGTCGTACTCGTCATCTTCGACCAACAAGAACACAGAACGCTCGGGCATTGCTTACGGAAACAAAACACCTGGAAAAAAGATTCGGGTATGGGGTGAAACCCTCAGCGGCTCAGGGGATGCCGCACGTTATCTCGAATCTTTGAGCTTGCACAGCGATTGCGCATGCGCACGCGCGCACCCTGCCTCATCTGCTCTACCGGATATGACCACGCTGTCGCTCAGCCACCTCGCTCGAAACCAGTCAACACTTTGGCTATGACAATATCACTGACTGACTCCGTTCCCGTTAAAACAGCTCTTGAATGTGACGCTGCTCGCCGACAGCGTAGGCTTCGGCTAGCCATGCGCAAAACTGCGCGTCCACATCACTGGGTCTCGTGAGCCGAAAAGTGTGAACATGATTACGCGGCGAGATGGTCTGCACATCGCGGAAGCGAGAGTGCTCGAACCGCCGTGCCAGCACCACGTGACCGTCAAGCCAATTCGTTCGTGGCGTCACTTGCGCAAATGACATGCGTACTTGAAAGGCAATCCGCGTCTTCTCTGGAACGATGCGCACCGGTCCCAGGGCGCGAATGGCGGCGACTACTTGGTCGAAAAGCGCTCGAATCTCTGGCCGCTTCCCGCGAAAATGATGCTTGAGATCATGTCGCCCGCAGGAGTGCGGCTGGTTGCGATTCGCAAAACAGCGCCCGCACTTCTTACATTGCCATAGAGTCCGATCTTTCACCGCAGGTCTAACCCGAAACTAAGGCACAGGCGCTGGAGGCGGCGCCACGACGAAGCCTCGAAGCAGCGAATCTTGGTTGGCTGCTGAAACCCAACAGGACGGCGCCTGTTGCCTCCAGTGAAAAGTCAGGCCCGAATTCGGATCTCATAGACTTTTCGCGATGCTGGCGATGACGCCTAAAATCGCACCAAAGATGGCCAAGATCATAATCGCTGTCAGGAAATGGCCAAAGTACAAGGAAACACCTGAGCACACGAGGACTAGCTGAAACATCAGAAACAGAGCGACGTCATAACGACTCCAATCTTCGAGGTGACCGAGTTTGTAGATAATCGCAACAATGAGCGCCGGAATAACGAGCGCACGCGATGCAGTAGGGACGAACGAAACGACCAACCATGCTCCCGCTGCCTCAATCAGGGAGGCAATGCCAGCCATTGTGGCTTCTTGCCCAAGACTCCGTAAGGTGAGGTCGTTACCAATCACGCTATAGAAGACGTTTAGTAGCGTAAGAGCCACGCAAAGCGTGAAGTAGGCAAGTGCCCAAAACACCAGAAGCTGTATTGCTGAGTGCATGATTAGGCCTAACTAGGATTAAAAAGCAGCGGTCCGTTTATTGAGCGCCGGAAATGTCATTGACGAGCTTGCGTAAGGCGCTCATTACTAACTCCGTTTCGTGATAGCCTACACCGCCCGCTCCGTATATTGCAAGCCGACAAATAGTTTGTCTTTGGCTGCGGTTTGTCTGATTGTTGTTTCGCCACCTGGTTGCCTTTCCCTCCCTTTCCCCGTCTCTGCGGTCCCCAACTTCGGACCTCACTTCGGACATGTCCATCCCGGATTTGCCGGCGAGTCGGAGTTGAAAGCAAACCTTAAGTACGGCATTAGTAAAGACAACTACCATGCTCGCCCAAAACAAACCGCACCGTTTGGGTACGCGTCACCGAAAAAACCCTGACAGCGAATATCGGCGGCCGCGGCCTAAAGGAAAGCCCCGGCGCCAGCGCGTCGCGCATAAGGAACTCGAGCTGATTCTGATGCGGCAGCTGGCTGATTGCCTGGCCATGCCGATTTTCATCGTCAACGCTCAAGGCACGCTCCTCTTTTACAACGAACCGGCGGAACTGCTGTTGGGCCAGCGCTTCGAGGAAACCGGCGAGCTCACTACCCAGCAATGGGCAACCGCTTTTGTACCCACCGACCATCAAAATCACCCGCTGCCGCCCGAGAAGGTGCCGCTGGTCATTGCGCTGCGCGAAAGGCGACCGACCCTCGGGGACTTGCGGATTCGCGGGTTAGACCAAGTCGAGCGCGACATCCAGGTGTGCGCCTTCCCGATCGTGGGCAGGACCGGCCGATTGCTCGGGGCCGTGGCGATATTTTGGGAGGCGCCCAAGTCATGAAAGTGGTGATGTGGGGAACGCGCGGATCGCTGGCGACGCCGGGCCGGGACACCGCCCGTTATGGCGGCAACACCTCATGCGTGGAGGTAATTGGGGAGGCCGGCGCGCGACTTATCCTCGACGCTGGCACAGGTATACGGGCCCTGGGAATGGCCTTGCCGCCGGGCCTTCGGCGCGTCGACGTTTTATTGACTCATTTGCACATGGACCACATTCAGGGGCTCGGCTTTTTCGGTCCGCTATTCAATCCCGCAATGGAGGTACATATTTGGGGACCGGCCAGTGCGACGCTGAGTCTGCGGACACGCCTCATGCGCTATCTGTCGGCGCCCCTTTTTCCCGTTCCCTTGCGCGACTTGCCATGCAATTTGGAGTTGCACGAAGTGCCTTGCGCGTCCGCTCGAATCGGTGAGTTCGAGATCGCCACAAACCTAATCTGCCATCCTGGCCCCACAGTGGGCTACCGCATAACTGGTCGGCAAGGTGTAATTGCGTATATGTCGGATCATGAACCGGCCCTCGGCCAAAACTGCCTCCGGCTGCCAGCCGAGTGGACCTCGGGCCAGTTACTGGCCGAGGAGGCGGACCTGCTGATCCATGACGCCCAGTACACGGATGAGGAATACACCGCGCGCGTCGGCTGGGGGCACAGTTCTATTGCGCACGCGCTCCAGTTCGCGGCTTTAGCGCGGACGAAACACCTGGTGGCGTTTCACCACGATCCGGCGCATGACGATACCACCTTGGACCGTCTGATGGCTGTAGCTATCGCACAGGCCGCCCCTCCTTTCGCGGTCACGGCGGCGGCTGAGGGGGCGGTGTTCGAGCTTGCGCGTTGACGCACTAACCCAGTCCTGTGAGGCTGCCCGGCGGAAGGAGTTTCCTCCATCGCTTAAGATCGCTCCTGTATAAATAGGGACTCACACTCGCTCCTCGTATTGCTCTGGAAGGGCCAATGCGGATTAGGAGCAACCGGAGCCACAACAGAGGTCGGCAGCGCGCGTCAAGTCCTCATTAAGTCTCGAGGCTGCCGAGTTAGTGTTTAGGGGTTAAATACGTTTTTGACTTTGACATATAATAGCACAATATATGTCTATGCCATCTATTATTTCCGCGATGCACGATCGCGAATTGAAAAAGGGAAGCGCCGAACTGTTGATCCTCTGCTTGATTCAGCGGCAGCCACGCCACGGCTACGAAATCTGCAAGCTGATCGAGCAACGTTCCAAAGGTGAGATCCGCTTCAACGTGGCGTCGCTTTATCCCCTGCTCTACCGACTGGAAAAGCGCGGTTGGATTTGCGGGCGCTGGTTGGAAAAGACGGGTCAACGGCGGAGGCGTTTTTATCGGCTGACCGAGGCGGGGCGCAAAGTATTGCCCGTGCAACGACGTTGTTGGCTGACGTTTGTCGAGGCGATCAACCGGATTACATCCACAGAACATGCCTGATTGGAAACCTGACATTACGGCGCAACTTGCCGGGCTAGGACTCTCACCTGCGCGCGAGATGGAGATTATCGAGGAGCTGTCGCAGCATCTGGAGGATCGCTTTTGCGATTTGGTGTCGGACGGAACCTCTGAAGAGGAAGCGCGCCGATTGGTGTTGGAGGAACTGCAGAGCGACGACCTCCTGGCAAAAGGCCTGAGGAGGCTGGAGCGCTCTTCCACCACGTTCGTCGGCATTTCGATCGGCTTAATCGGCGTATCGTTGGTCGCTTGTTGGCTGCCCGCCAACCGCGCGACGCGCATCGAGCCGATGGATGCTCTTCGTTACGAATAGCGAGAGATCGATTTTCTGCGTCCGTATTTCTTAGCAGTGGGTTTGCGCCCATCCTAATCCTACTCCTCCCCATCGACCTGCTCGAGTTTACCCAGTTCAAGGGCTCAGTGGGCAAAAACGCAATTTCCAGCAGGTCTACTCCTAATCAGAACAGGCATTTCAGACAACTTCAAAGGCGAGAGATTAGGATTACGATGAGGAGGGGCCGAAGGCACAACCGGGAGCGCGCGGTCCGTGGGGGTTCTTTTTCTTTTGTTGGGTTGACGGACATATACCAGAAGTAGTATATGTTCCTTGGTGTATATGAAACTCGTGCAAATCTACCGCTGCTTTTGCGATGAAACTCGTCTTCGGATTCTGCATTTGTTGACGCAGGGGCCGCTGTGCGTCTGCCATTTCCAGGACATTCTGAAGGAGCCGCAGGTCGCGATTTCCAAACACCTGGCCTACTTGCGCGCAAACGGGCTGGTGACGGCCCAGCGCCACGAGAAGTGGATGATTTACCAACTGCCGAAGAAAGCGCCGCCGGAGCTAGATTTGCAGCTTCGCTGCTTGCAGGACTGCGTGCAATCCAGCCCGATCTTTCGTGAAGACATAAAACGTCGCCAAAGGATGCGCTGCGAGTGCGAGTGGGTTGAAGAAGTGGCACACACTCTGTGAAAGTGATTTATGAAGAATACTGCGGCCGATTGGGAAGCCATGTGCCATGGTTAAGATTTGGCCATGAGTAATGCTATCACAGCGGAGGTTGCATGCCTAAAAGTGGAGCCGAAGCGACTCGCCTTCTTTGAGCGCTATCTCACTGTTTGGGTGTTCCTTTGCATGATAGCCGGCGTCGGCGTCGGCAGGATGCTACCCGATCTCACGGCGGTGCTGAGCAAGCTGGAGTTTGGGAAGGGATCACAGGTCAACATCCCAATCGGTGTGCTGCTCTGGCTGATGATTTACCCGATGATGCTGAAGGTGGATTTCAGCGCGATTGGCAGCATTGCGCGCAGGCCAAAAGGATTGATCGTGACGCTGTTTGTCAACTGGCTGATCAAGCCCTTCAGCATGGCATTGCTGGCATGGATTTTCATGCAACACGTCTTTGCCGCATGGATCGACCCGGAAACGGCCAGGAACTATACGGCCGGACTGATCATCCTGGCAGCGGCGCCATGCACTGCGATGGTGTTTGTCTGGTCTTATCTGACCGACGGTGATCCTGGCTATACCCTCGTCCAAGTAGCCGTCAACGACCTCATCATGCTGGTAGCATTCGCTCCCATCGTCATGTTCCTCTGTGGCGTGGCACACGTGGTGGTGCCTGCGAAAGTGCTGATCACATCGGTCGTCGTTTTCATTGTCATACCACTCACGATCGGCTGGCTGACTCGAACACTTTTGCTCAAGTCACATGGGAAGGAATGGTTTGAAACGATCTTTCTGCCGAAATTCCACCCGATAATGATCGGGGCGTTATTGCTAACTTTGGTGCTGATTTTCGCGTTCCAGTCGAAAAACCTGACCAGCCGTTGGCTGGCGGTGCTGTTGCTGGGAGCGCCCATTGTCATCCAGGTCTATTTCAACTCCGGACTGACGTATCTGCTAATGCGTTGGCTGCGCGTTCAACACAATGTTGCAGCACCCGGTTCCCTGATTGGCGCCAGCAACTTCTTCGAGCTAGCGGTCGCCGTCGCCATCACGCTATTCGGCGCTGATTCCCCTGCTGCTCTCGCCACAGTCGTCGGCGTGCTGGTGGAGGTGCCGGTGATGCTCTCGGTCTGCAGAATGTGCAACAGCACTCGTGCTTGGTATGGCCTCAATCAACAAACGGAACATTTCCAAACGGCTAACCAGACCTGGCCAAGATCTGACCATTGAATCATGGCCGCAACCACGTAACGTGCCACCAGGTTGCTTTGGCGGCTCGCGCTTGCTTTACCACCAAACGCTCAAATCGCAGCGGCACGCGGCCCGAAACATATGCTGTGCCCATGCAGCCAGTATTGTGCACAATGTGCACAGACCCAAGCCCCACCTGTTGTCCACGGAAAGCGACCCAACTATCTCTTAAATAAGCCCGCTCGTAAGGTCGAACCTAACGAGCCTTCTTTCAATTGCAAATAGTTGTGCTTGCTTTGGTCTCTTTCGATTTCGATAACCCCGGAGAATTGCACATTCTCCATCTTTAAAAAATCGTTATTGATTGCAATGTCCCCACCGTTTCCGGTCGTTTTCGCATTATCGGCCAAAATGCAATCGTGGATTTGATAGTGGTGGGTACTATCATCATCTCGGATCCAGGCGGTGCGGCTCTTGGCGATGATATTGTGATGAAACTCAAAGTCGTCCCCGGTTTGCGCCGTTGTCCATACACCGCTGTAATTTGCTTCATACACCAAGCAATAACGCATCGCATTGCGAGAGCTTGATCCCTCTTGTGCATTCCAAAACACAACCGGATTCTGACAATTGTAAAACACACAATGGTCGAGCACTAACCCATGACCATTGCCAATGACTGCGACGCGAATAGGCAGGACATCCACATTACCGGCAAACAGGCATTGGCTTACAACAAGGTCGTCTAGATTCTTCCCGTCACGCCAAATGGGGTAATAACGCCTGTTCTGTTTGCCATCGATGTAATAATAAACCGGGCTCCCGGTAAAACGCAGCCCTGCAATCGTTACATGGCTTGCTTCGATTTCCAATCCCCTGGCCTCTTCACCGTCACCGGGCGTTGGTGCCGCAGGAATTACCGCAGTAATTATCGGCATGCGTTGCGGACTCCAATCGGGATCATCGGGCAATAGTTCTGCTCGTATCGTCAGCCGGTTTTCCGCAGAAAATGTAGTGTTGGTAAAAAGCACAGTTTCCGTTAGCGCGTAAACACCTTCTGAAAGAATAATTGCAGTTGCCTCTTTTGCGGTGCTGGCATTGATGCGCTTCCCTGCTTCCCCAATTGTTTTCAAAGGTAGTGATTGGGAGCCTGGGTTTTTATCATTACCTGTTTTTGGGTTGATGTAAAAGTTCTCTGCCGACGCCACCAGAGATGATAGTGTAACCATCGATAATAAAAATAATTGCTTTACCATAATCAATTTGTGTTGAGAGTAGATTGAGCCCAGTAATCGCATTCCGCTAATACCTTGTTTCTCCCGCAGCAATGCCTTAAAGGTCTCGCTGAAAAGATGGAACTCAGACACCTCCGCTATTTTGTTACGGTCGCTGAACTGTTGAACTTCACCAAAGCGGCGGCGACGCTCCATGTCGCGCAGCCGTCTTTCAGCCGGCAGATTCGCGACCTGGAAGAGGAGCTGGGTGTGTCGCTTCTGCAACGCAATTCCCGATTCGTGCGCCTCACCGAGGCGGGCAAAGCCTTCGCCACGGAAGCCCGCGCCGTGCTCCAGCACGCTGAGGCCGCAGCCCAGACAGCACGAGCTTTCGCCAAGAGCAACCACGGGCACCTGAATCTCGGCTACGCGCCATCGCTGACGGTGGAAGTGCTGCCGCAGGCACTGCGGAGTTTCGAAAAGGAATGTCCTCGCGTGCGCGTAACGCTCCAGGACCTTTCGATTCTGGAAATGACCAACGGCTTGCGAGAGGGCCGCCTCGATGCGGCGCTGACCGTCGACCCGTCGGGAAAAGAACTGCAAGGGCTGGCATTCGAGACGCTTCGGAGTTACCCCGTTTGCGTCGCGCTCGGCGCCACGCACAGGTTGGTGCGGGCCAAGCGTATTAGCCTGGCAGAACTTAAGGACGAGCGCGTGATGGTGTATTCGCGAGAGGAATATCCGGAGTATCACGAATGGTTGAACGGCCTGTTCGGTCATGCGATTCGGCGGCTTTTAGGGAATGCTGAAGAACACGACAGCGGCACAAGTCTCATCGCAGCTGTGGAAGCAGGCCGTGGTGTTGCGATCGTCGCGTCAGTCTTTTCCACCGTAGCGGGTCCGCGTATTAAATTGCGGGAACTACAGCCAAGTCCGACTCCGTTGATTGTGGGCGTGGCATATCATCCCGGTCGGCTTAGCCCGGCGGCACGGCAGTTCGTTCGAACGCTAACCGACCTGAAAGGGTTAGGCTAGTCGCGCTCATTGGCCGCCTTCGCGAAGGGTCACAAGCTTGGATTTCCAGCCCATTCCTTTGGTGTCAATGTCCTTGAGGCTTTCAAGAGCTTTTTTGACAAATTCATTCGTGTACGCCGTTCGGTCTGCGAGCTTTTTCGTCACGCCGTAACGATGTGAAATCTTTGCGGTTTCCATCCACCGTTGGGCGTTCATCATGCCGATGCCCTGTGGCGACGGCCAGGTAAGCCGGTTGACTTCGTTCAACTGCCAGTCTTGATGACTTTTGCCCAGCGTTGGCGCGTTTCTGAGAACGATTTGGACCGCTTCGTCGGGATGATCGCGGCAATAAATCCAGCCCTTAATGGCTGCGCGCAGGAAACGGACAGCGATGTCCTGGTTGCGAGTATTTTTGATCCAGTCTTCCGTCACAATAACACGGTCTTCCAGCATGGCAGTTCCTTCCTTATTGAAATCAATGAGATTGAGCGCCACAGGCTCATAAAGTTTGCCGGTGGCCGGATTGATGGTTTCGAGGACTTGCGCCAGTTCGTTGTAGGTCATCGCGGCGGCGGCATCGACCTTGCGCTGCAAAAACATATCCATGTCCATCGACTCGGGCACAAGGCTGACATCCCTCTGAGGATCGAGACCATGTCGGGCGAGCGTGGCGAGCAATTCCAATTCATTCCCGGCGAACCAAACGGCCACCTTCTTGCCTTTTAAGTCGGACACGCTGCGGATGCCCGATTCTTTCCACGAGACCAACCGCATGCCGCTGTATTGAAACACCTGGGCGATCGCCTTCAGCGGCTCGCCGCGGTCGCGCGCCGCCAACATGCCGGGCTGCCAGGCGATGCCGAATTGCGCCTCACCTTTGCCGACGACCTCTTCCGGTTCAATGTGTAGTCCGCCCGGACGGATGGTCACTTCCAGACACTCGGCTTTGTAATAACCTAGATCCTTGGCGACGTAATATCCGGCAAACTGGGCTTGTGGGACCCACTTGAGCTGGAGTGTGACCTTGTCCGGCGTGGGACAATCCGGCGAGCCGGCGAAGAGGGGGCCGACAAGCGCGAAGCCAGCCCCAAGCAATTGGTTGGTCCATTTCATAACTCATCTCGCCTCAGATCCGGGAGGGTCGCAGATCCTCAAGCGACACTGCAGCCGAGGGTCGCTGAGACCCTCAAAACTTAAGAACGTTTTCGACATAAGACAAGCGCCGTGCCTGTTCAAAACCGTTTCTCGGAAGGCCGGGTCCGCGAGGCCCACACATCTCCTATTGTTTTTAGGGCATTTTTGGGGACTCGCGGAGCTGCCTTCGTTCACGAGAGCTGGACTTGGCCCAAATACGCCGCTCGGCTGGCAAATAACAACCTCTGGAACAACTGCCGTTCTGGGGCTTGATCTGCTATGCCCTGTGACTCGATAATTTACCGCATGCCTAAGAAGCCAGATCCTGCCATGCCCGGAGGATCCCCTGCGGCAATCGAAGCGCCGTTCCGTGCCTTCGCCAGATCCATCGCCCCTTATCTTCTTGCACTCTTTGCCCTGTCGGCCCGGGCGGAAGGCCCGTTGAAACTCATCCAAACCGTCCCGCTGCCTGACGTCAAAGGTCGCTTCGATCATTTCTCGATGGACGCCAAAGGCCGCCGGCTTTTTGTCGCTGCCCTGGGAAACAACACGGTGGAAGTAATCGACCTCACGGAAGGCAAACGGCTCCACAGCATCACCGGCATGTCCAAACCGCAAGGCGTACTCTATCTGCCATCAGCCGACGAGATTCTGGTTGCCAATGGTGACGACGGGACTCTAAAGGCCCTCGACGCACACCAATTCCAGATAAAATACACCGTTTCAGAGCTGCCCGACGCGGACAATGTGCGCTTCGATCGCCACTCAGGCGCCGTTTGGATAGGCTACGGCGACGGTGCCCTTGCCGAGGTCACACCCAGCGGCCACAAACTGACTTCCACTATCAAGCTCCTAGCCCACCCAGAATCCTTCCAGATCGAGAAAACGACCTCCCGAATCTTCGTCAACGTTCCAGATGCCAAACAAATCGCCGTCGTTGATGCGAAAACCCACCACATAATCGGCAACTGGCCAATGGAAAAATTTCAGGCCAACTTTCCGATGGCTTTGCACGAGTCAACTCATCGGCTTTTCGTCGGCTGCCGCAACCCTCCCCGGCTCCTCGTGTTCAATACAGAAACCGGCAAGCAACTCCAGGACCTGGAAATTGCGGCAGATACCGACGATCTCTACTTTGATGAGAAGCGCAATCGCATCTACATTTCCTGCGGCGCGGGCTTCATCGACATCATTGCCGAGGAAACTCCTGACTCCTTCAAAGCGTTGGCAACAATCAAAACCGCACCCGGCGCGCGCACTTCCTTCTACTCTCCGGATACCGACTGCTTCTATCTGGCTGTCCCGGACCGCGGAAATCAAAAGGCCGAAATACGCATTTTCAAACCGCAGTGAAATTACTTCGAAGCAGAGTACGATTTTACTGATTCCGTGGAAATGTGATTCCCAGAATGGTCCGGGAAAAGGGTCAATCCGGGCGAGCTCTGCTTGTGACTTGCCTGCGTCAGCCGGTACAGGTAGAACTTCCTTATTACCCATTCGTTGCGTGTGGAGATGGCAGGCTGCTTGCGCGTCCGTCAATTACCCGCCATCAACCACAACTTGGGGTGGCCGGCTCAATAGCCCGCCGGCACGAGGGCGGACAGTACGTAAGATGAAGACCATTCTGACATTCGTCGGCGGCGGTGAGCGGGATGCGGTGATCCTGCAGACCGCCTTGGCAGCCGCTATCCCCTTGTCGGCCCATCTGGATTGCCTTCACGCGCATGTGCCCTCGACGCTGGCAGCGCGCCACGCCAACCTCGACTTTGCGCATGGCGATGCACTCAAGAGCGCGCTTGATCGGTTGCGAACCGATGCGAGTACCTTCTCGAATCTAGCGGCCAAGAACGTCAGCGCGTTTTGCACGAGCGCAGGCATCGAGATGTGCGACCGGCCGGCCGGCGCCCAAAATGTTACCGCCAGCTTTTTGGAGGAACCGACCAATGAACTTGAGCGCTTGAGATTCCATGCTTCTCAACGCGACCTCGTCGTCATGGGACGGCTCAGGCAGAAACAGGGGCTGGCTCAGGATACCCTCGAGCACATCATCCGAAATAGCGGGCGGCCAGTCTTGGCGGCCGCCAGCTCCGTGCCACCCACCCTCACCAACACCATTATGGTCTGCTGGAAAGACGACGCCAGTACGGTCGCCGCCGTCACCGACGCAGCGCCTCTCCTGGCCAAGGCCCAACGCGTGGTGTTCGTCTCTGTCGCAAAACGTGATCGCGGCCTCTCCGCCGCCATGACAGTCACCGCCCGAAAACTTGCCGGGATCGAGCCCGAACTGCAGGTCATACCCAGCCAAGGCACCATACCGGACACGCTCGCGCTCGCAGCCGATAATTGCGGAGCTGATCTTTTGGTCGCAGGTGCTTATGGCCGCTCGCGCGGCAGGGAAATTCTCTTCGGCAGTTGCACCGATAAGCTCCTCGCTCGCGTCGACCGGCCGATCCTCCTGAGGCATTGAAAGCAGGTCGATTACTTCCGCGCCAGCGTTTTGGAGTGCGCCAGTTCCTCTGGCGCCTTGAGCACAGCATGTTCCGATCGACAGCGCCATAGGACTGACGCACTCCAGGACCTGCAGCATTCGAGTCACTTAGATCTTCGATACGCTGAATACGCCAGAGGTCAGCACAAATGCGATGTCCATCGCATCCGGAGGATCGCAAATAGCCATAGTTGACGAGCGTTGTCGCGCAGGTAATGGTTGAGCCGGCTCCGCCGATGAACACCAAGAGCAAAGCAGCCATCGCGATCGTGGCGGCGGTTGCCCTCTTGGGCGCAGCGTTGGTCTTGCTTAGACACCGTTCAACTTCCGCAGTTAGGGTGACACTCCAGATTGTGGTTACTCCGGCCGAGCAAGTGACCTTTGTGACAGCACGGGCCAATTCTGCCCAATTCAAATACCTCGTCGGCAAACAGTGCGGTATCAAGCCGGGACTGGCTCAGAAGCTGACGCTACAAGCGATGCCGAATTCTGCTTCGGTTGAAGCACGGATCGAGGTGCCGACTGAGGATGAAGGTAGGCGGTACGTGGAGGCGTTCTTGCCGACCCTTCAGGATTTGTGCGGCCAACAGGTTCAGTTGGCCCTTGCGTCGCAGTCCATTCGCTAGGCTTTCCACCAGTGTAGGCCTATCGTAGCGCAGAGTTTCACTCTGCTGTACCGCCGACTTTCAGTCGGCATAGACTATTTCAATCAGACCTCATTTTGATTTGCGTAAGCGAAGCAGAGTAGAACTCTGCGGTACAGCAGAGTGAAACTCTGCGTTACGGGGCGAGACGGACGACGCCAAGCCTACCACATCGCCCAGCAGCCGTCGGGGCCATATTGCTGCGAGCCACGCCGCAGCTTCATCACCTTCATCGCTCGCCAGGAGACGGCACCGTCGAGCGTCCCGACGTTTCCGCCAGTAGCCCCGAGCGTCGCCGAGGCGGCACCGTTGGCGTTCGAATTACTGAAATCGCCGCTGGATTGGACAGCCCCGTTGCGACCGTGAGGAATCACCGAACCCCCATAGCCGGGTGACCAGTCGTTCATGTCCGTGAGCAAAGGCGAAGTGGGGCCAACGTTCGTGCTGATGTCGGTCAACTTCTGGGGGGATTCCCAGGGTTCGCCCCCTGGCAACAAGGGCCAAGGTGTGTTGGCGTGCCCTCCGAGGTAGTTATAACCGATCACGTAGCCATAAGCGGACTGATACCAGCCTTCCTCAGTGTTGAACGGCGCGCCAAGACTTGGGCAGCCCAGCACTTTGTAATTGCCCGCATACTGCACCATTTGGGTGCGGGTGTTGCCGGAAAGCACGGGGAGCGAATCGTCGAGTATGCCATTGGGCGTTTTGCTTTCCGAAGCGCCGCTGGGAACCTGCTGGGCGGTATCATTCGCATACATGTGTATGGCCAGGAGAAGCTGGCGCATATTGCTAAGGCAATTGGTGCGTTTGGCCCGTTCTTTCGCGTTCACCAGGGTCGGCAGGAGCAGGGCTGCCAGGATGGCAATGATCGCAATCACCACTAGCAGTTCGATCAATGTGAAAGCTCTTCGCGGTTGCAATTGGCCGGAACTCATTGTTTGGGATTCTCCATGGTTGATCATTCAAGGTTGCTCGACCGTGATAAAAACCTGGCGCGGCTGGTCGTTCTGAATGGTGTAGGTCAGCAGCACGAGCCCATCAGTAGTCAGCGCGAGCGTGTTGGTCAGTTTTGGCCAAAGCAGGGGAGAAACCGAGAGGGAGTTGGTAGCCCGCACCTCAATTTTGGAAAGACGGTTGGAGTTTATCGGGGTGCCGTCGGCAGTGCTCACCGCCAGTTGTAGTTGAGTGCTGCTCAGAAACTGTGGGGTGAGCAACTTGAGCGGTGACAGCGATGGAGGTGCAGGGACCGAGACATTTAGGGCAATCCCCCCCCGGGTGCTCCGAGCGTAAATCCTGCCGTTGCTGAAAGCTGGGCTGTTCCAGCACTTGCCCGGGGCCTCGGAGCCGAATTGAAAAGCCTGGTACCGCGCCAACTCGACGTAAGCGCCGGGGGTCGGCTGCACCAATACGAGTTGGCCAGTCTCGGTCAGCACGAGCAAGTTGGTGTTCACCAGAATGAGGCCACCCATGCCGAAGTTATTCGTCGTCCACATCAGGTTGCCGGTGGCCAATTCGATGCAGCTGAGCGGCGCCGTAAGGAACGTGCTGTTCTCCCCCGCCAGGGAATAGATGTATCCCTGGTAGCAAACAGGCGACATCCAGATGCTGCGGTAAGGAAGTCCGGCGGCGCTGTTCTTATACCAAAGTTGCGTGGTGCTCCAGGTGCCGTTGTTCACTGTGACTTGAATGGCAAAAGCCCCGCGACCGTAAGCCGCTGTGCAATAGATGAAGTTAGAATAGACGACCGGCGAGGCTCCCATGGAAGTGGAAATCGGAAAGAACGGATAAACGAACTTCCACAGAAACGCACCGGTACTTCGATCCAACGAGACCAGGCCTGTCTGGGTGGGAAAGATGACCTGCCGCACCCCGGCAATGTTGGCGACCACCGGTGTACTATGGGTTAGCCCCTCATTTTGTGAACTCCAGGCCAGGCTTCCGTCCACCGTGTGGAAGGCAGCAAGGCTTTGATTGTTGGCCGAGATGTTAAGGTTCACGAAAACAAGGTCATCATCAAGACAGGGCGAAGCGGCGTTCTCCCAGGGGATATTGGAAGCGCCAAAAGCCGATACGAGGTCATTGCTCCAAACGACCGCTCCGTTAGTCGGGTTCAGTCCCATCAGGTGCAGTAGGCCGGAAAGCGCAATGACCCGGTCGGCGTTGACCGAAGGGGTGGTGCGGGGGCCGTCACCAGTGTTGTACGGGGCGGCGCCATCGCCCCCATTACCAGTCATGGCTGGAGGCCAAGGAGCGCTATCGATCGGAGTAGCCCAAAGGTTCGTTCCGGTGACGGCATCGACTGCTGCACAATACTCCCGCAAGTTGCCACTTCCGTCTGTTCGGGAGATCATCGCGAAGGCCCGGCCCTGGCTAATGACAAATGAACTAAATCCGTTGGTTAACGACGGATTCGTCCAGGCGACGAACCCGGAGCGGCTCGAGTCCCAGGTTGTCGCGATTGTATCCGGAGTCGAGCCATCTGTCGCCGGTCCTCGGTATTGCGGCCAATCCGTGGCCGGCGCCGCCACCCGCATTACCAATAAGATCACGAACCCCGCGAACTTCCGTCCTTTCTTTTCGTCAGCCACAACCAGCCTGTT
This sequence comes from Candidatus Limnocylindrales bacterium, assembly GCA_035495315.1. GTDB lineage: Bacteria > Verrucomicrobiota > Verrucomicrobiia > Limisphaerales > UBA8199 > DATJGF01. The sequence goes on along the minus strand of DATJGF010000036.1, from coordinate 42,018 downwards.
TTATAGCAAATTGCGCCAGCCAACATTAGCTCAACCACCGGTTTTTCAACCCCGGCGGATTTATTACCACGCATCTTCTCACTCTTTGGTGACCTTGGCAAACGGTCAGATCGTTAGCGCTCGTGATCGCAGCACAAGCACGAAGCACTTCAATTATCTGCCAAAGTTTCACTTCGTCTCCCACTTTGTCTTTCAATTTGTCGGGGGTTTCGTTCTTCCCACGCTTTCGACAAAGTGTTGGACAAAGTAATTTTTTGGCGGGATCCACTCCGCGCACTATCCCGTTTTGGCCTTGCGCGCCGGTAAGCCAGCCCATAGCGTTTTCTCTGAGCACCCATGCGGACCTTTCATAAAACCGTCGAAACCTTCACGCCTGGTGCGAAGACGCTGCCGCAGAAATATTTCGTCGCCGACGACATTTTTGCCAAGGAACGACAAAACATCTTTTCAAGAGAATGGCTATACGTTGGGCATCAGAGCCAGTCGGAACACGCTGGCGACTATTTGCTCGTAGAGATTGCGGGTGAGAGTCTGATCATTGTCCGCGACAAAAAGGGCCAGCTGCACGGATTCTACAATGTGTGCCGTCATCGCGGGACGCGGATGTGTGAAGAGCAACGGGGACAATTTGCCAACACCATCCAATGTCCGTATCACGCCTGGACCTATGGATTGGATGGAAGATTGCTCGGCACGCCGCACATGGAGGATGTCGAAGGATTCGATAAAGCGGAACATTCACTTCATGCAGTCAGCCTGACACTCTGGGAAGGTTTCATTTTCGTCAACCTCGCTGAAAAGCCTGTACCGCTGGTGGAAAGATTTGCGCCATTGGAAGGCAAATTCAGCCATTGGAATCTCCCAAAGCTTCGGTCGGCCAAAACGATCGAATACGACGTGCGGGCGAATTGGAAACTCATCTTCGAGAATTATTCAGAGTGCTACCACTGTCCGCTGGTCCATCCCGAACTTTCTAAACTCAGCCCTTATGATTCGGCTGAAAATGATTTGTGCGAAGGACCATTCCTCGGAGGTTTTATGCCGATTACCCGCGGAAACAGCCTGAGCCTGAGCGGCAATGCGTGCGCCCTGCCCCTCGGTGACATCAAAGCCGAAGATCATCACCGCGTTTTTTATTACTCCATTTTCCCCAACATGCTCCTCAGCATGCATCCGGATTATGTCATGGTCCATCAAATCTGGCCGCGGTCACCCGACCGAACGCTCATCGTTTGCGACTGGTTTTTCCACCCCGATGCTTTCGGCCGACCTGACTTTAAGCCGGCCGATGCGATTGATTTTTGGGACATGACCAATCGTCAGGATTGGCACGTGTGCGAATTGAGCCAGCAAGGCATTGGTTCGCGCGCCTACAAGCCGGGGTTTTATTCGCCCCGTGAAAGCATTTCCGCCGCCTGGGATCGCGAGTATCTCCGCGCGATTGGCGAATCGTGACCCATCGGAAAGCCGAGCTCCACGAGGCCCCAAAAAAATGTCTTCGAGAGATTCGCAGGCCTCGCGGAGCTCCGATTTAATTTGAACTCAAACCTGACCGCGCACCCGATCAGGCGAACGCAGGCTCGGACTTCTTTTCGTAATGCTCATACGCAGTTCGCAATCCGTTCAACACTTCCGCCGACGTTTCGAGCAGCGCTTGGAATTTGGGCTCTTGTACTTTTCCCACATCCTCGCGAACATGTTGGATCAAATCGCTTAGCATCCGTTGAATGTTCTGCGCGTGATACTGCGCGCTATTTTTCTGTGACATAAGCTATCCTCCCTTTCTTTACCAATATCGCTCATAGTGAGGGCTCCGTCTACGCAACACGAAACACGGAACACGGTGCCGCCCATCTAGCAGTCCACGAGTTATGCTACGCCCTCCTCGTTAGCTTCGTTTCTTTGTGTTAAGTGGCGCGACTGTTTCGAATGTAGCCTATAATCGGCGGAGATAAGCGAGTTTCTCTCACTGGCAAATCGCCAACAAAAATCGAAAAACCGCCCAATCCTTCCTCGCGCCCAAATCCTCCACTGTAAATCAACTACCCGCAATCCGCGTTCATTGGCGGTTGGCTAGTGCCCTCGCAACGGCTTTGCCAATCTCCGGTCCCCGCAAATCGGTCGCGACTATTTTGCCGTCAGGGCCAATAAGGAAGATTGACGGGATTCCCTCGACGCCGTAGCGGGCCGGCAAGGTGGCTTTGGACCAATCACCAAGAAAGCCCTGGCTCCAGGAAATGCCTTCCGCTTTGATGTAGTCCTTGGGGGCCGCGACTGCTTTGTCCAGGCTTAGCCCGAGTATAGCAAATTTGGCATCCTCGCGGTAGGTATCGTACACCCTCTTGAGATTCGGTGTTTCCGCGCGACACGGGCCGCACCAGGTTGCCCAGAAATCGAGCAGCACGTATTTGCCTCTAAAATCGGCGAGGGACAACGCACTCCCCTCAATGGTCTTGATCTCAAAATCGGGTGCGGCATCACCCGGTCTGAGGTATTTGACGAGTTGCAACACGAACTCGCCCAGGTCGAGCGGCTCGTTTGGCTGACCCTTCGCAGATTCGGGCACAATTACCTCCTGGTTTATTCTCCCCAACAGTTTCCCGCCGAACCCGAAACCACTTGAGCCCCCCTCGTGCAATTGGCCGCTCAATTCATAAACACCCGGCGGTACGTCATCGATCTTGAACTCCCCATTGGGCTCAATGAGCAATCCGAAGGAATGAGTCTCGCGGAGGGCCTGCTTCCCCTCGGGCGATTGCAAATATTTCTGTTGCCAACTCCGCGCGTCTTCACCCGGCGGTGGCTCCGGTCTCGAAGTTTTCGTGGCGAGTCGGAATCCCATCCCGCTTTTCCAATTGAGATTGGTAGAGGTATCAGAGGACATCAGGCGTCCCTTCAACAGCCGTCCCTGGAACCCGTGTTGAATCACTGTCGGTTTGCCCGGCGCGACATCGACGTATTGCGCTGCGCAATACATGTTGTGCACCATGCGGTATATCGTCGCTTCACCCGGAGGGACGTGCTCAAAGACAAATCGCCCCTGCTCATCAGACTCGGTTTGAAAGAGGGCCGGAGAGAGACTCAAACGGATCACCCCCGGGATCATATCTCCCCGCATCAGCGCCATCTTTTCGTGCGGTGCCGGTTTCCCTTCCAGCGTGACGACTCCTTCCAACCGTCCCCACGGCTGCAGATGAATCGATAGCGGCGAGTGGGCATCTTTGAGGCTGAACTCGCAGAACCCTTCGTCGTGAGCGACGTAGAACAATGGTACTTGGGGGATTTCGGGCACGACGAAGCCGCCGGTCGATGACGCATAAAAGACCGTTGATTGATCTTCATACTCAAATCTCCGGTCTCCCAGCACCGCTGCATTCCCGGAGGCAGGCAAAAGGATGGCCGCGTTGGATGCGACCACCCCATTGGGCAGATATACAGTGCCGGAGAGATGAAAATGTTTCTCCATTAAGGTCGCGAGTTTTCGGCTTTGCCGCTCGCGGTTGCGGGCGACCCGAGCCTCCTGCCGCGCCCTGGCCTCGGCTTTCATCTCTTCGGTTTCAGCGTAAAAGAATTTGTAATCAAGCTTCGCTCCCAGTTCCGGTCCGGCGTCCTCCGTTTGATTGGGCTCGTTTTCGTCAGGAGCGGTCGCGGGCAAGCCGAGGTCCCGCTGAGTCCAGGGGCGAGTCACCTGGGCCATGATGCGCAGCATGCCTTGCATGCCGTCCCGTGTGATGAACAAAAAGGTCGTCCTGCCCTCAGGAACGTAGCGCCGTTCGCCGGCGTCGTAGTGCAGCAGCAAATCGCCAGCGGGCGATTCGAGCGGCGGCAAAGCATCGCGCTGGAGTACGTCTTCGATGTTGGTCCAGTAATGGTTGGGAATTTCCCAGGCCTGCAACCCAACCGGCCGGACGCAATAATAAAATTTGCCGGATTGAGGGTCGCGATATTGCGTGCCGAGCAAATCCGCGCCGGCCAGGGCGGCCCACGCGCTGATGCGTTCAGGTGCGACAGGTCCGGCATTGGTATCCGATAATTCTTTGGGCAAATCGAGCAAGCGGTTCAAGCCCAGGGCTAGACAGCAGTGGCGATTGGCCGTTTGAATTGGGGTAATCGTCATGCCGCTTTCGCCGCCGCTCGCTTTTATATTTGGGCCTGCAAGAAACCGTTTGAAGGTGGGCTGCTCTTTAGGCTCAGGGAGCCGCGCGTCCGCCAGCGACTCGTCCACACCGAATCTATTCCAATTGGCCTGCCACCAATTTGCCCAGCTCCCGGCAACACTGTAGAAGGCCTTGCGCTGCATCGCCCGTTGTTGTTCTCCGCCGTCCAGGAATGTCAGGTAAATCGCGCCTTCGTTCAGGTTCGTCCCTGCGATTTTACGCAAGGCCCCGCCGATTTCCCGGACCGGACGCGCCATACCGAAGTCACGCCGGGCAAAGCGGTCGCCGGACGAATCGTTTATGTCATTGGCCTGCATGAAATGGAGCAGCTCCGCGTCGGGCACTGACATACCGCAATCGCTGCCGGGCGGCAGGAGGGTTTTGGGAAGCGCGCGAATCAGGGCAGGTACGGCACGTGGGTCGCCGATGGCCCGCAGCGTGAAGCCCAGCAGGCGCATGGGCGTGTCTCGCGAGGTACGGTCCAGTGCAGCGGTGAGTGCCGGGACAGCCGGCTTGCCGATGTCGGCCAGCTCTTTCATCTGGGCGGTGTAGACGTCGATATCGTCAAAGACGCTCGGTAGTTTTTCCCACGCATCAACGATCCTGGCCACTTGGCGATCGATTTCCGACGGGTCGGTTGGTGCGATCTGTGCGAGAGAAGTTGCAGTGGGCCAGGTGGCGAGCGAAAAAATTACCAGAGGCATCACTGCTCCGCTCGACAGATCCCACCTCCGCACTCGGAGTTTGCAGGGAAATGATTGAGTCTGGAAAAGCCATCTGCCCCTTAGCAGGTTCGTTTTCATTGCGTGTTCCTCGACAGGACTCAAACCCGATTTCGCCGCGACAGCGGGGCCTGACTACTACAAATGTGAACGAACAAGCTTCGCGCACGTTCGCAGCCATTTCAAGGGCATTGGATTGCTTGCGTGCTGCCGTGTGTGACACGGTGGCGCAAATCCTGATGGAGGCATCGACCTCCTGATTGAAAAAAACGGCATAAAGAAGGCAGTTCAATGTAAGCAATGGCGAACATGGAACGCAGCCGCCCCGGCCGCGATTCATGGTCCGCTTACGCCACAATGTGGCGCTCACGCCGTAAAAACGTAGTTGCGCCGCTCCGCTTTACCGAGGTCAAAACACTTTGCAGACTCACGGCTTCTACATGCACCTTTGTCCCTTTGTCACGAGAGTCTTCGGAAAAGGCCAAAAACAGGAAAGCGAGCCAACTGGTCAGGGGGAATAAGAGGAGTATCGCCAAAGGGATGGTTTTCCGGCGGGCTTCGACAATTCTCAGGCACCACACTACCCACGCCAACAGGTTCAAGGCGGGAATGAACAATGCCCCCAACCACCAAATTGACATAGAAGCCGCTCGCAGCATTGGAACGGCTTGCAGCAACGGTAACCACACCAGCAGTCCTGGGTTGTTGCCCGTTTTCTGGCAGATCAACATGCAACAGTAAGAACAAAATAGATGCACCATGAGTAAAACTGCGATCACGACGACTACTGTCGGATAGGTTCCCAGCTGCTGCAGCTTTGATCCGAGCCCGGTCCGGTCCCAAGCTTGATAAGATTGTGATTTCACCTGTTCTACCATGGCGACGCTCTGGTGCGCGAGGCTTGTCGGGATCGACGCCGGGACTGTATCCGTGGCATAACCCAGTTCCGCACGGACCTCGACAGGGAGTTGCGTCACTTTGATGCTCGTCATGCCTGAAGAATGCACGATGAATATGTAGTCCTTCGCCTTGGTCCTGACCCTCACATTGTGGTAAGTGTGGTCGCCAACCTGGAGGACTCCAAGCGTCTGCTCATTTGCTGCAAACGCCTGTAAAGAAACCAGCAGCAGGACAAATGAAACAGCCCGCGCGAGGTTCATCCCGGTCGCCAACACCTTCGACCCAACACGGATTGCACAGCATCCGTCTGTTTTCTCGTGCGGTGACTTATCGCTATTCATACGGTCCTTTTGTCCCACATCCGCCGGAAGCGATCAACCGGGGTACAACTGCTTTTTCACCCAGGGAATCACTGGGTTTATGTAGGGAATAACCACTGACTCCCCCAGCGAGGTCAAGCAACAACGATCTCTGTTTGGGTGCTTTAACGCAGTACCAGAATTCCCAAATCCGCTAGATAACCGAATATCGAATCGTAAAACTTCGCAAAACGAGTCGGGTCGGCAGCGTTACCCGACGGTACGAAGATGACCCTGCCTTGGCGGGCGCGGGTGAGAAGGACGCGGTAAGCGTTGCGGAGCTAGGCGCGGTTATCGGCGTTGCCGATGTTGTTTTTTCAAGCCGCAGCTACCTTTACTGCCACCTTCAGGGCCATTTCAGTCAGCGAAACCGCAGCGTTCAGCACATCCGCCCATTTTTGCCTGCTGGCCGCATCCAAATCGGCTTGACGCAGCAACCCATTTATTTCGGTTATCTCGTCTGGGCTGAACCGAACGATTTGCCTGACGGAATTATCGAAGGTGTCAGCCAGCGCTTCGTACAAATCGCTACGCTCACTCTCAAGTGGCCCGGTTATTTCAGGAGAACTGTGAAATTCCTGTATCTCTTTATTGATATCCGCAATTTTATTGATGAGGTCTGTTTGTTTTTGTCGGGTATCCTCGTCTTTGCCTTTTTGAAACCGCTTGCCCAAGGCTGCCGCCAATTGGGTTCCCTGGGTTTGGTTCTCCTGGAGCGCCTCGGCGAGCTCTTTAATACGATCGGTTGCATCCTGGCTGGTTGCTTGAATCTCCTCAATCAGGGCCTGGTTGTTCTTCCAGAACTCAGTTATCCATTTCAGGCTGTTTTCGAATTCCATGCGTGATGCTCCTTCGGGTTCACGGTGAGTTGGTTTGTGGCGATGCTTTGATGCGTTCAAGGAGGTCGAGTAAGTCGTTAATTTGCGATTGTGGGAGTTGTGTGCCCGCTTGGTTCAAACCGCCGAAGCTTAAGGCGGCTTTCAGTGCGTTATTAAGCTGTTGTGAGTCATTCAGCACCTTATCCAATTCTGCGGATGCGCCAGGTATCTCGCCCGCCAGGGCTGCGAGGAAATCAGCATCGACGGATGCGAGAGCGGATTTTTGGGCAAAATCGGCCACCTTTTGGTGCAAATTAGCCAAGGCCGCCCAGGATTGTCGGATTTTCTGGGCCTGCTGTTGAAGGGCGGCGATGTCGGCTAAGAACTGGTCGTTAACGGCTTTTTCAAGCCCAGCCTGCTCCGCAAGATAGAGCCTGCCAACCAAATAGGTTGCCGCGTGAGCATCGACTCCTTGCTTTGAGTGGAGGTTTTGATTTGCCGAGAAAATCAGTGTGTGGACCATCTCTGATGTGTTTTGCTTTTTGATCGCGCTATCCAATGACGCCAAGGCGTGCATCATTGCGTCAGCTTTTGACTGGCTGGCTGAAACGAACGCATCGGCAGCCTTGTTGGAACTGGCGAGTTTCTCCCCTTCCTTGGCGACGAGTGAACGAACGGCCTTGCTGTGAATAGAAGAACAACCCAAGGCGGGCAGCAGCAAGAGAAGGATTAGCCCGATTTTTGTGGCCTGATTGGAGATCATCGGTGTAAGGGTAAGTCGTTATTTTCCTGAGAGGGTATGAATGGACCCGGCGATATTCTGCACATCTTCGGGCTTCACCGTGACGTCGATGTCGAGATACCGCTTGATAGCATCGTTGATCCGCTGCAAGGCACTCACCTTCTCGGCGTACTCGTCGAAAGCAGCAGCGTCGCTTGTTACGACGGCGGCGTATTCCGACGCCGATTGTGCCGTGACGGCGTTGACCAATGCAGGTAAGGCCTGGATCAGGGCGTCAATGGTGTTGGTGCCATGGCTGAAAATCTCCTTGCCATCCTGGCCAGCGCAGGGAGCCAGATCTTTGAGACGGTATCGATTCACCAACCAGACGGTGTTCGTTCCCAGGATATGCCGGCTAACCTCGGCATAAGCGCTGATTGATCCCTCAGGAGGCTGGGGGTTGGTGGTTGCCCAAAGCAAGGCTAAGTCAAGTTTCTCGCGCTCTTTGACATAAAGCGACCAGTACTTGTGACGCTCCTTGAAACTGTCCGACAGTTGTTGATAACCCCGCATGAGCTTCACGTTTTCCGCGTAGCCGCGGTCCAGAGAAACCAACGCTTGTTTCACTTCCGGGGGCGTTTTGCAACCGCTCAACAGCAGGCACGAGATCAGGCCCAAAAGGACAAGGGTCACCGAAGAGCGTATTGAGAAGAGTTGGCGCCGCCCGGGGCTTGTTGGCTCACTTAATGGGACGCGCTCAGACATACTGATTGTTTTGGAAAACACAAGTGGTGTAGTGTGGTTCATTTCAATTACGCTGAGTGGTTTGCCATCATTACGTTCAATTTCAGGTCGCTACTCTGCGCCCGATTCGGGATTCCAGCTAAACTCTGCGGAGTGTGATTTCCTTGCAACCGTCAACAATTGTAAAATCGCGACATTCTTGTAAAAACGCGCATCCACCCATGTCCTGCAAGGGCGTTTGAGCCCAAGCAACCTATTTAGGCGGACGAACAGCGGACAATGAAACGAATGGCCCAGCAACCGGAAGGCCGAGTTCCACGAGGCCATGAGCAGCTTTTCTCCCGGTTGGGCAGGGCCTCGTGGAACTCGGCCTTCTGAACGGGCTGTGTGAGAAATCGGGCATCAGCCGCAACCAGGCTCACGTGTGGGCAAACCGAGCGAAGCGATATTTCGCGTGTTTAACCGTTACTTCTGTGCGTTCTTTGCGTTCTGTGCGGTTAAAATGCAGTGCGGCTCTTTGCGATTGCCGGGAGACTAGAGTTTCACTCGGTAGAACATGACGCTAGTGCCCGCCGGGACAGTGTAGGGCGAGTTGGCTCCCGGGACAGTGTTGTAGGTACCGTTGACTGTGGGCGAGCTTTGAAGCGTTCCCGAGTCATACGTAATTACGTAACTACTGCCGGATTTGGTGATATGAAGCGCAACGGCCGATACCGTGGCGCTGTTGTAGTGAGCCTGGACCTGGCTTGGGCTAAGGGCCTTGTTGTAGATGGCCACTTCGTCGATCGCTCCAGCGAAGAAATCGGCCCAGCCCATGCCCGTCGCGCCGATGGCCCATTCGGCCGCGGTGACCGGCAAAGCACCCTGGCTATCCGTAACGGTGGCGATCTGAACACCGTTGCGATAGAGGTTCCAGTGCGTACCGTCATAAGTGCCCGCCAGATAAATCCATCCGCCGCCCAGGTCGCCGGCTGGGACTGCGGCAGTTGCACCGTGGAAGGTGAACCCGTCCGACGTGCCGACTGAATAGTTAGTGCCGCCCTCGATTCGCAGAAACACCTCGTTGCTGCTGAGCTGCGACCCGCTCAGTTCGATGGGGTAGGTATTGGTATCGTAAACGGTCGAAGTGGGAGGGCCGTGAGAAATGATCCGCGCCAGGTCACCTTGCGTCGCGTCCGGTTTGACCCAAGCTTCGAGAGTGATCTGGTTGGGGAAGTTTAGCCCGGCAGGGTCGTTCAGGCTGACCCAGGCGTTGGTCCCGTTGAGGGGCACAGCGGAATTCGCGGCGACGAAGCCGGAGCCTGCCGGCCCGGAGGCGGTGTTTGTAGTCAAGACGAGGGTCGCAGGGGCGAAGCCACCCAGCGTGCCGCTGTTGGTGCCCGGAACGAATGCCGGCTCGTTGAGTGGCAAGTAAGTTGCGGGCAGCGTGGCTCGTTCGGGAATAGTGGGGGTCGCCTGTTCGGCGGCCGCGGTGAAGACGAGTGTCTCGTAATTCGTAGACGGTTGAGCGTTTGTCCCAGCCATGTAGTGGGCCAGGACTTGATCAGCGGTCAAAACGAGGTTGCTATAAATCGCGACCTGGGAAATATCGCCCTCGAACTCCTCGCCAAGGCCCGAAGCGAGGTTGTATGATCCGATGGCTAAATCGGCGGGTGGGTGATTGGCTGGATCCTCGGTCGGGTTGGTATTGGCTGCGTAACTAGCCGTGGTATTGCTGGCGGCCGCAACGCCGTCCACGTAAGCGGTGAGGATCCCGTTCCATTGCTCTGAACCGCTGGCGGAGGCGCCATTATCTGTTTGAGGGCTCCAGGTGAAAACCAGGTGTTGCCACTCGCCGAGCTTATAAGGTTGACCCGTGAGCACGTCATTGCCGCTGCCACCATTGCCCGTGTACATGCGGAAAGTCCAACCGATGCCGGATTCCCCGGGGACGGAGGGCGGCCCCTGGTACGAGGCATTCGGATCGCGCTGGTAAATGACCCAGCCGGTGCGGTCCGTGATACCATTGGCAACTCGGTTGTTAATAGGAGACGGTCCCGGATTCATCTGGTCACCGGTGGGCTTGGTCCAAAATTCAACCGTGAAGGGAGTGCCGGCATCGGGGTTGTTTCCGGCCGTCCAGGGGATTGAGGTAAAGGCATGGCCGCTGGCACCGGTGTCGCGGTAGTGGCTGCTATGCGAGCCGCTATCGGTTCGGCCGGCCAAAGGGCCGCTGCCCGGATGCTTTATGGCAGGCGTGTTGGTGCCGTCACCAGCGGAGCGTTGGTCGCCAAAGTTGACCGCCACATCCGGGCCCGAGGCGACTTCGTCCAACCGCAGGTACTCAACCGGGTGGTCCGACTGGATCAGATTTGCATAAGGTGTAGAGCGAGCCGCATTGGTTCCGTTTTGGTAATGGGCCAGGATCTGCGCCGGGCTGAGCGCGTTAGAGTACCACGCGAATTCATCGATGCCGCCGATCCATGGATTTGCAAAACCATAGGTGCCGCTGTTCGCGTTGTTGTATCCGCCCAGGGACATCGCGGGTGGCCCGTTGGGTTGGACCGCGTTGTCGCCCAGGTTCGGGTAATAGCCCGGGGTCACGCCATCAGTAGCTGCCCAGACATTCGTCGCTGCTGGCACGCCGTCGACGTAGATCGTCAACGTCGCATTGGTCACTTGCACAGGGTCATAAACGAAGACGACGTGCTGCCACTTGCCTAGTGTGAAGCCTACGCCGCTGGTCACGTCCAGGTGGCCGCTCGTATCCTGGTTGTTGTACATCCGCACCTCCCAGCCCACGCCGGGCCCGCAGGTGGTGCAATGGTTTTCGTCGGGAGCGCGCTGATACATCACCCAGCCTTGGCGTGTCGTGCCCTGGGTATAGCGATTGGCCAGCGGCGACATGCCGGTGCTGACTTGGTCGCTGACCGGGTAAAACCAGGCTTCTACACTGAACGGCTTGTCGCTCGGAGTGTTGAGAGCCGAGTTGAAGGGAATCTCTGTGCGGGTGGTGAAATCGAAAAACTCAGCGCGATCGGGGTCCCCAGCGATCGCGCCAGGAATGGAGTCCACTACTCCGAGCGTAACCGATGCCAGATCGTTGCTGGCGTTGCCGGCTGCGCCCAGGCTGCCGCTGTTTAGGTTGATTAACGTCCGGGTCTGAGAATCATTGAACCGGTAATACGCCACTGGTCCGTCGGCCGTCACCGCCGAGGAGTAGGCGTCTGAAGCGGCGGATCCGCTGCATGATAAAAGAGTCGCAACTGTGCCGACGATGCCGCCAACCAGCCAGCAACGTAACGTTCTAGGTTTCATAAGGGCGCTTTTGCAGGCAATTCCGTGTTGTTTCGGTTGAGCAGCTGAAATTCTCTGAGCAAATCCAGCGGTCCGCCAATCAAACCCGCGATCGAAAATTCCACCAGATTTTAACAGTTCTCGTGCTCGAATAGGAAACAGAGAGAACTTAGCTGCGGATGCGTCTTGGCTAACAAATCGACCACAATAGTGTCAACGCATTTCGAGATCCATTTTTTTGGCCTTTGAAAAACGAGAAATCCCTGAGCGGCGTTTTCAACGCAGCGAGCTATGCGGCAGGAGCAGGGTTTTGTCGATCTCAGCCAGGCGCTTCAGCTCCAGGGCGTGAGATTTTCTTGTAACAATTCCGACCGCTCGTTCGTTATATGGGTGGCGGGATGATTCGTGAACTCGAATTCAAAATACTCTGTGAACGCCATTGTGATGAGATTTATCGCTACGCGCGCGCGTTACTGGCGAATCGAGCCGACGCGGAGGATGCGACTCAGGAGGTCCTGTTGCGCCTCTGGCGTCGTCTGCCCCGACTTAATCCCTTTAACCTCAAGGCCTGGCTCATGCAAACCACGCGCTGCTATTGCCTCGACCAAATCCGTCGGCGTTCGAACCAAGCCGCGCCGCTGCCGCTGGAAGACGGAGTGCTCGAGGAACAGCCGGATGAACTCGCGGTCAATCCGAGCCTCGCAGCCGATTCCAGGCTGCGCCTCGAACAAGCCCGTCAAGCCCTCCTTCAGCTGCCCGAAAATCTCAGAAGCGTGTTCGTCCTTTATGAAGTCAACGGTTTGCGCTACCGCGAGATTGCCACGACCCTCGGCATCCCCATCAACAGCGTCAAAGTCTATCTCTTGCGCGCGCGGGAGAGGCTGTCGAATCTGACAATCCAGGAAACGAGATGCAAGAAGACCTGCGACGATTAGCGCGCGAATTGGGCAAAGAGACGTGCCCTCGGCGGCTGATCGATGAAACAGTTCGGAGGATTGCGGCCGAAACGTCGCCGCCCAGCCGTCTCCGCTATGCAATTCCGGTAACGGTCGCCTTCGTCGGCGTGGTGCTCCTCGGTGGCCTGCTTGTTCGATCGCGACTTGCAGACGATAATGCTCGGCAGCAGCCGCAATCGGTTGAGCAGCAGGCTCAGCGCCGCGTGCTAGTCGCGCGGCAGGCAGAAACCGCTTTGGGTGTCATCGGCACCGTCTTGCTCGACGCGGGCGCACACTCAAAAACTGTGATTTCCGACCGCGCCATTCCGCCCCTGCGCAATGGACTTCAGACTGCAAAAAACAAAATCATCCGTCATACAGAACTATGAAAAAATGGATCGCCTCATTCATGCTTGTGCTCCTGACCGCGTACCCTTTGGCCGTCTTTGGCGAAAGCAGTGTGGAAAAAGACCCGGCCTATCTGCCCATTGACGAGGTGCTCGATCTGAAAACCATTCGGCCCGAAGTGGACCTCAATCTACCGCGATTCCTTCTGAAGGATGCGTTATCCGAGCTCAATAGTTCAACCAACGGCTCCTCCATCGAGGGAGTGGACATCGCCGATGCGATCAAGGACGTAAAGTTAATCCGAGTCGTCGTCATCGAGGCCAACCAGACCAATCGGGCAGCCCTGGACAAGGCGTTCAAAACACTCCAGAGCCAGCTGGAGAAGAAATGGACTACGATTGTCAGCGTGCCCGAGGACAAGGAGCATGTCGGCGTTTATGCGATGTCGGATTCAGCCGGGGAGTCGACCACCGGCCTGGCTGTGCTGGTCTATGACGGTAGCGATGCAGTCATTGGCAATATCGTCGGCCACATCGCGATTGGTAAGCTGATGAAGATCGCCTCGCAATCCGGCAAGGTTCCGAAGGATTTGCTCAAAAAGTTTCAGACGCTTGGCAATCAGACAAAAGAGTCGCCGGGCGCAAAAGCCGACGGCGACCCCAAATCGAAGGACATCGCAGCTCCGAAAGCCCCGGCCGAAGACTCAGCCGCAAAGTAATCAAGCCTGCAAGCGGCGCGTTCCTCATTCTGCATTCTTCATTTATTTGGGCCGGAACGAGAATTTCTGACCGCCAACAGCGCCCTCGAGCATGAGGCCGCCTTCGCCAAGGGTGAAGACGGCTACATGGTCAGCGTAATCCACCGCTTTGGAAGCCCCCGCCTTGGCGGCGACGGCAGAAACCGAGCCGGAGATTTTGATTTTGCCATACTTCAAGTTCTCGACGGCCTCAGGAGTTTCTAGAAAGACGATTTCGCTGAAGGCTTGTCCGCCCCATTGCAGCCCAATGGTTGCGTGCGTCGTATCGACATAACCGATGGGTTTACCTTTTTCATACATTATTCCGCGACCATAAGCGCCGCCCAGAAACCAACCGCCTTTAGTAATGGAGGGGAGGACAGCATATCCGGCGGAGTTGCCGAAGAACTTTTGCAAGTCTGGGTCTGCGGCTTTGAACTTCTGAATGGTCAGATCCGCTTCTTTCTCGAGCATCTCGCGGTCGGCCTGCGACTTTGGGGCCGTCGAGCAGCCAGCCAGTATTGCCAGGAATACGCACGCTCCACAAACCAGGTAGTTCGATTTCATGTTTGTAAACCTTTCTTTAATGACCTGCTTTTGAGGCGAGAAACATGCCTCAGATTTATGATTTATGATTTCGGAACAGCGAGTTTTGGCTGCACCGAAAATGGCAAATGGCAGATCGCACATGCAACCTGCAACGTCCAACCTTCAACCTTGAACCTGCAACGTGCAACCTGCTTTTCTAAAGTGAGGTCCAGCGTTGGCTCTGATGACTCGTCAGAATTGCCTCGCAGACGGCCACTTCCGCATGGCCGTCTTCCACCCCGGCAAATAGCCTTTCCCCCTTCGCGCCATTCCGGATATAGCAGTACACCGACCGGAATAACATCTTGAATGTGTCCGGAAAGCCCTCGACGTGCCCGGCCGGATAGTCGACGTACGGCGCGGCGTCGGGGCCGAAGACCGGTGTGCCGCGCACCGCGACTTCGTTGGCGATGTCGCGATTGCCCATTTGCAGTCGCTCCGGATCTTCCGAGCACCACCAGGTCGATTTTTTCGTCCCATAAATCTCGATCCGAATGCAATTCTTGCGTCCGGCCGCCACCTGTGACACCGCGAGGTTTCCGCAAGCGCCGCCGCTGAACTGCAGCAGCACATTGGCGAAGTCCTCTGTCTTCACCCGGTACGAGGCATATTTCAAATCGCGCGCTGCTTTGGCAAAGGTTTGCACCTCGCCGAGTGGCCGCTTGCGCGTCTGGTGCCAGGTGCGTAGGTCGGCAAAAACCGAGGTAATCTTCTGGCCGAGTATGAAACCGACCGTATCCATCCAATGCGTTCCAATATCGGCGACCGCTCGCAATTGGCCACCCTCCTGAGGCAACAGACGCCAATTGTAATCAGTATCTTTAAACAGCCAATCCTGCATGTACGACCCGTTGACGTGAATTATTTCTCCCAGGTCACCGCGCGCGACCATTCGGCGCAGCTGCAGGACGGCCGGATAAAATCGCACGTTATAGTTGACGGCGAACACACAGCGACTGCGCTGTGCTGCACGCACAATGCGTTGAGTCTCGGTTGTATTCATCGCCAGCGGTTTTTCGCAGATGCAATGTTTGCCAATTTCCAGCGTGGCCAACGCCATCTCGCAGTGGAAACGATTCGGCACCGTGATGTGGACAACGTCTACGTCAGGCGACCGTAGCAATTGGCGGTAATCACTGAAGGCATGGGGTATTCCAAGGCGAACCGCCGCGGCAGAGACGCGATCTGGCAAATCACAAAGCGCCGTCACCGAAATGCCTAGCCGGCGCAACGCCTCGACGTGCACCGGGCCAATAAAACCTGTGCCAATCACTCCGGCGCGGAGTTGGTGCAGGGAGGTCGCGGAGGTTTTGACCGACTCCATACCGTTGCGTCGCCGGATACTTGTTGAACTCACAGGCCCCCAATCGTGAGTCGAGCGGCCCCTAGCGTCAATACTCTACGGAAAGATGGGAACGCCGCGTTCAGGCGGCAGGCGGACACTTTGGGTCGGGGCTGCCGCGTGAACGCAGCGTTCCGGGGGCACTGTGCGCCTGCACCCGTTCGCAACCGAGTTTTTGCCGGCGATCGGCGTCGGTTTCCGCCTCAAATTCATACCCGAAGTAATCAATATCCTCTTTGAACCGTTCCCCAATAATCTGCCGGGTTCTGGGCGTGTAGTATGCCGTGTAGGGCTTTGTGCGCGCCGGATTGAGATTTAGATGAGGAACCTGGGTTTGCACTCCAAGCTTGCGCGCGATAAAGGCCCAATCCTCTTCGATATTTTCGAAACGGCCAATAAAATCGACGAGGACTCGGCCGTCTGGATCGACGAACCAATCAAGTTGATTGCGGTGCGGCATGGGATGAATACAGGTGCTGCTGCTGTATTTCAGTCCGGTAACGAATTGCTCGAAGGTCATTTTGTCGCGGACCTGCTGGCCCTCGCGTCGCTCGTAAAGCGAAACCGCGCGGTCCCAGGGGTTGCGCACAAAGCCAAATTTCAAATAGCGGTTGAACAGGTCCCGGCCGATCGCTTGCCGTCGTTCGAGAGGCAGAAGCAGGTAACAACTGGCCAAGATTTTATTGCCTACTCCACCGTAGCGCGTCCAGCAATTCTCCAGCTCGTGCTTTATTTGCCAAATGTTCTGATGCGGCCGGGGAGGCTCGCCGATAATAGCGCGAATGCTAGTGGACCCCGTTTTCGGAACTTCGATGAATATGCATTTGTATCGGTGTGAGATCATGCTCTGACAGCGTCATAACATCGTGTGACCTCGCATGGTTAGTTCCCATGCACGCCCGCGCATCAGGAAGGTGGACGAGGCCAGGACGAACCCTGAATGCAGCGACGGGGAGCCGATCCTGGTCAGAGAAGATGGGCCTGACCCAAGGGAACAGGGGTTGAGGGGCGCGGCCTGCTTTTGCCGCGCGGTAAAAGCGGCTACTCACGCAGGCCCTTTGACCCGTGGTTGGCCCGAAAATCTCAGTCATACGACGACCCACTACTGCAAAACAGGAGAACTACTAACAATTAATAATCAAGGGTGCAGGCGCTGTGCAAATGTTTTTATTGGCCGATAACGAGATAAACAACGAAGAGGAGAACAACCAAAAGGCAGTCGAAGCGAGCAAATTAAAATTTGACTTCGTTGCCTTCGTTATCTCTCGGGAAAATTATGTTTGTATACGCGCTTAATGGCTGTCGCCGGTGGCGCGCCAGCCGGCAATTTCGCCTTTCGGCAAACGGACCGGGTCAGACTGAAAAATCGGTGAACTGCGCGGCCACCAAACGCTTCCTTCCAGATGCACGGAAGTGACTTGTGCCGGCTTAATTACGACAGGCACAGTGACTGACCCATACCCATTTGCGCGCGCGACCACGCGGTAGGAGCCTGGCGCGAGCCGAACTGGAGGAGGACTGTTCAACAACGTCTCGCGATTGTTCTCCACTACCTGGAGAACCTGTTTCCCATCTGGGCTTAAAATCTGATAATCCGTGTAGCGATGCCGGTAGGGCGTCCGGTTCAGATCAGGTGTCGGATCAAAGGCCGAATAGACGACCAATGAGCCGTGCCCGCCGTCCGTCAGAGCGGAGTGTGGGCCTGGGCCGATGGGATCAAGTACGAGAGGACTCTTCCGTGAGGCGCACCCTGCCACAACCACGCAAAACAAAGTCAGTGAACAGACTCGGATAATTTCTGTCGTGTGCCAGCGTGGGCGAGTGTGGTGTTGGGAAAGGATTGCCATGACGCCAAACTATCGCAATTTCATGCGATTGGACATATTCTGAATGAATTTTAATTTTCCATTCAGGTCTTTTTAATAGTGGAGTGCTAACTTGCATTTCAAATGCGTCTGTTGCTGGTAGAGGACGAGAAAAAAGTCGCTGATTTTGTGGCGCGGGGTTTACGCGCTGAGCGCTTCGCCGTCGACCTGGCCTATGATGGCGTGTCCGGCTGGGATCTGGCTTCGACGGTGGATTATGACCTGGTCATTCTGGATTTGATGTTGCCGGGTCTGGCGGGGACGGAGTTGCTGAGGCGCTTGCGGCAGAAAGGCAAAACGGCTGCTGTGCTGGTGCTTACGGCCCGCGATGGGACGGCGGAAAAAGTCGCCAATTTCGAAGCCGGCGCGGATGATTACCTGACGAAACCATTCGCCTTTGCCGAGTTATTGGTGCGGGTGAAGGCGTTATTACGCAGGCCTCCGGCCGGGCGGGCGCCAGTCGTTAGGGTGGCGGACCTCGAAATTGATCGTCTGACGCAACAAGTGCGCCGCGGCGGGAAACGGATCGAACTCACGGCGAAAGAGTATGGGCTGCTGGAGTATCTGGCTGCCAATGCGGGCCGGGTGCTCTCGCGCACGATGATTGTCGAGCACGTCTGGGATGAGAGCTTCGAAGGGCTGACCAACATTGTTGACGTTTATGTGCGCCACCTGAGGAGTAAAGTAGATGATCCCTTTTCGACGCAGCTAATCCATACGGTGCGCGGGGTCGGTTATTCCCTCGGGGAGGAACAGGACTCGTGAACACTCAATCACTCAAGTTCCGCTTGATTGGCTGGTATGCGTGCCTGCTTCTCGGCTGTTTTATGCTGTTGGGCGCCGCAACCTATGTTGCGTTGCGCACGTCGCTCGTGAGTTCGCTGAAGGAGAATCAGTTGCGACGTGCCCGCCAGGTTGCCCAACTCCTGCGCGAGGAGATCGCGAGCCACTCTGAAAACCGTGTCGGTAGTGAGGTTGAGGCCCGCTACGCTCCCGATGTCAATGACCGTTTCGTCCGCATCTCGCAACGGGATGGGGTGCTCTTGTACATTTCGCCGCCGCCAAAAAGCCAGACATTCGATCCCACAACGTTACCCCCGCCGAAGTGGCCCCAGAGCACGGAAGGCGCTCGCGAGGTCCCCCTCCTTGGCGGCCGGGCTGTCTTGGTGACCTCGCACGTACTCCAATTGCCCGGAGGAGTCGCTTACCTGGTGGAGACTGGCGCGCCCATGGACGAGGTCCGGACGGAGCTGAGAAAGTGGTTTATTTTTCTGGGAGCGATGTTGCCGCTGGTTGGGGTTATTGCGTTAGGCGGCGGCTATGTGCTGGTCAAGCGAGCCCTGGCGCCGGTAGACCAAATCGCCTCGAGCGCTGAGCGCATCAGTTCCCAAAATCTCGGCGGACGTCTGCCCGTGGCGCGAACTGGCGACGAACTGGAGCGCCTTTCAATCGCATTGAACCATATGATCGAGCGGCTGGACGCAGCGTTCCAGTATTCGCGCCGATTTGTCGCCGATGCCTCTCATGAACTGCGGACGCCTTTGACCGTGCTCAAAGGCGAACTGGAGGACTTTGTGCATAAAGGTCCGCAGTCGCCGGATTGGCGCGATCGACTGGGCAGTGCGCTCGAGGAAGTTGATCGGTTGACGAATATTGTCGAAGGCCTATTCGCGATTTCCAGGCTCGATGCCGGGGAAGCCGCCGCGGAGTGGGTCAAATTCGATTTAGCACAACTGGTCTCCGCGACCGCTGATCAGATGTCGCTTTTGGCCGAGGATAAAAAGATAAAACTCACCTGCCAGGGCAACGTCGGCGTTTGGGTTGAGGGGGATCGGGCGCGTTTGAAGCAGGTGGTGGTGAATCTACTCGACAATGCGATTAAATACACGCCTGAAGGGGGATCGGTCGCATTGACGGTTTTCGCACAAAATGGCAAAGCCGTTCTCGAAGTTGTCGATAATGGCATCGGCATTCCGACCCAAGTGCTGCCGAAAGTTTTCGAGCGCTTTTTCCGGGTCGATACCGCACGGTCACGCGAGCAAGGAGGCGCCGGGCTGGGCCTTTCCATCGTGAAATCCATCTGCACCGCTCACCACGGAAAGGTTGAGGCTAGCAGCACACTCGGCCAGGGTAGCCGTTTTCGCGTGGAACTCCCACGGGTGCCGGCAACCGCGCCTCAGCTCGGGACAAAATAACAATGAAGACTGAAACCCATCCGCCGATCAAAGATTCAGATGCTGTTGCACCGGTTCCAAGCCAGGCACCGCCGCCGCAAGGGCCAAAAGCGAGCCAAGCTGTTCCCTTTCTGTATCGCTCTCGGGTGGCGAGCCGTCTGGATTGGCGAATTAGTGGCCTGCTGGTCGGGGCCGCGCTGTTGTTGCCAGTTTGGCGATTCGCCAGCAGCCATGGGAGAGCCACTACCACGTTACCCATCGTGGATGTGCGACAATCCGTGGCGGTCGCACGCGTCAGCCGGGAGGATCTGTACAATCAAGTGACGATCCCGGCTGAGTTCAGGCCGTTCGTGCAAGTCGAGTTACATGCCAAAGTTTCGGGTTATGTCGATCAAATGAACGTCGATATCGGGGACAAGGTTAAAGCCGGTCAGGTGTTAGCGACGCTGGATGTTCCCGAACTCAAGGATGAATTGGACAATGCCATCGCGGCGCAGAAAAAGGCCGAAGCCAACTACACCAATGCCAATCTAATCTATACGCGCTTGGTAGCCGTAAACCGGGCTCAGCCAAACGGTGTGGCTTTGCAGGAACTCGATGCTGCGGAAGCCAAGGAGCTGGACACCGCTGCGGCCATTGCAGGCGCCAAAGCCGAAGTACAAAAATACCAGACGCTCCTTGCTTATACACGGATCACGGCGCCCTTTGATGGCGTGATCACCCGGCGCTTCGTCGACCCGGGCGCCCTAATCCAGGCCGGCACCGCATCCGCCACGCAATCCCTGCCGCTGGTGCGAGTCTCGGACAATTACCACCTGCGCCTCGACTTCCCGGTATCACTTGCCTATGTGAAGGATATTCGGGTGGGCGACCCTGTAGAGGTTAAGGTTGAGTCTCCTGATGCTAAAGCTTTCACAGGAACAATTTCGCGGTACACGTATAACGTGGATGAGGACACCCGGACAATGCTTACCGAAATCGAGGTGCCCAACCCCAACCTCGAACTGGTGCCGGGCATGTACGCGACGCTCATTTTAAAAGTCCAACGTCGAGCGCAAGCGCTGACGATCCCGACCGAGGCAGTCTCAAGCGACAAGGTGCCCAGCGTCTATCTAGTGGAGGGCGACGGTACGGTCGAGGAGCGACCCGTCACACTGGGGCTCGAGACGCCAGGTAAGTATGAAGTGATATCCGGCCTGAAAGAAGGTGACCTGGTAATGATCGGCAGCCGGTCGCAGGTCAAGCCTGGTCAAAAAGTGCAAGCCAAACTGATCGGTTCCCTGGCGCAACAATGACTCTCCCTTTGAGCCCGCAACTCCTGGAAGCACTGGGACGCATCGACGCATGCACACTGGCAAATGCGATCGAGACCTTCCATGAGCGCCTGCGCAACGAAGGGTTTATGGACCACACCATCCGGTGCCTCTTTCCACATTTTCCTCCAATGATTGGATACGCCGCGACGATCAAAATTCGCGGCTCTGCACCCCCAACGACCGACGGCACTTATCCTGACCGTACCGATTGGTGGGATTACATCGTTTCGTTGCCGGAGCCGCGAGTAGTGGTTGTGCACGATGTCTCATCGCGTCCCGGCTTGGGGTCCTTGGTCGGCGGAGTCCACCTGAATATCCTTCGCGCGCTGCATTGTGTGGGGGTTGTCACCAATGGCTCGGTTCGCGATATTCCCGCAGCCCGGAGTGTTGGGTTTCATTTTTTTGCGGGGAGTTTGTCGGTGTCCCATGCCTACGTGCACATCGTAGAAATTGGTAAGCCTCTCGAGATGGGCGGCTTGAACATCAGTTCTGGCGATTTGCTCCACGGCGATCTGCACGGGGTCCAATCGATACCGCTGGATATTGCTGAACGCGTTCCTGCCGTAGCGGCAAAGATTGCCAAAACCGAACAAGCTTTGATTGCGTTTTGCCGCGCGCCTGACTTTTCGCTCGAGAAGCTGCGAACCATGATCGCGACCAACAAACTCGATGCGAATCGATGAACGGATTAAAGCACCGGTCCGTTGAAAGTTGTATGCCGGCATCGTCCAGGTCACTAACCGGTGTATATCACCGCGATTGCGTTTTACGTTTTACGTTTTGCGCAGTACGCAGCACGCATTAGCTCCCATGTCGCGCTTTTCCTTACGCTACCCTTACCTAATCATCGTCGCCTGTCTGATTGTTTGCGTCGTGGGCGTGACGAGTCTCGTCCGCATGCCCGTGGACTTGTTTCCGCCGATCCGAATTCCCGTCGTGGTGGTAGCTACCTTCTTTTCTGGAATGCCGCCCGAACAGATCGAGACCGATATTACGGGGCGTTTCGAACGCTTCTTCACGTTAGCCAGCGGCATCGATCACATCGAATCGCGATCATTGCCCGGCGTGAGTCTGATTAAGGTGTTCTTCCAGCCCGGCTTTAATTCTGATTCAGCGGTGACCAGCATTGCCAACCTCGCCATGGCCGATCTGCGGAAGCTGCCGCCGGGTACACTACCTCCGGTGGTGTTAAAATTCGATGCCTCCAGCCTGCCGGTCTGTCTCATCACTTTGAAAGGCGAGGGGTTGAAGGAGGCCCAGTTACGTGATCTGGGACAATACAACGTACGTAACCAGGTCGCCAGTGTGCCCGGCGCCTCAGTACCACAGCCTTTTGGCGGGCGATATCGCCAGATTATGGTCTATGTGGACCCGCTCAAACTTGAGGCGCATCAGCTGAGCGTGATGGATGTGGTGCGCACGGTCAATGAGGCCAACCTGATTCTGCCGGCTGGCGACGTGAAAATTGGGCATTACGATTACAATCTGTATGCCAACAGCCAAGTCGATGATATCAAGGACATTAATCGCCTGCCGCTTAAGACAGTTGGCAATGCTTCCGTCCTGGTTGGCGATGTGGGCAAAGCCGAAGATGCCTCTCAGATCCAATACAACATCGTGCGGGTCGATGGGCAGCCCTCCGTGTATTTGCCTGTGCTCAAGCAGGGCGGCGATGCCAACACCATTTCGGTTGTGGACGGCATCAGGGAGGCGATTGGGGCCGGGCAATTGCTGGACGTGCCGAAACAACTGGTCACAAAAGTCGTCTTCGACCAATCCGTTTTCGTTCGGACCGCCATCGAGAATCTCATTCATGAAGGCGCCATCGGCCTGATCCTCACAGGGATAATGATATTGGTCTTCCTGGGCAGCATGCGAGCGACTATCGCCGTGTTCCTTTCCATTCCACTTTCGGCTCTGGCCGCATTTATTGCCCTGTCCGTCGGTGGCAACACAGTCAATGCGATGGTGCTGGGCGGCTTGGCGCTGGCTTTTTCACGGCTGATCGACAATTCGGTGGTGGTACTCGAGAACATTTTCCGCCATCTGGAGTTGGGCGAAGCACCTGCGGTCGCGGCCGAACGAGGCGGCAAAGAGGTCGCTTTGCCGGTTTTAGCAGCGACCCTCACCACGGTCGTCGTGTTTTTCCCGGTGTTGTTCCTGTATGGAGTCAGCCGATTTCTTTTCACAGCACTGGCGTTGGCAGTCGTGCTATCGCTGCTGGCCTCGTACGTTGTAGCGATGACAGTTGTGCCGTTGTTTTGTGCCAAGTTAATCAAAGGGCACCACGGCGCGGAACTGCTTGAGCATGCAAATGACACCGGTTGGGGGCGGAAATTCAATGCCTGGTTCAATCGTAAGTTCAACCAGATGCTGAACCGGTACGAAGGCACTCTGAACCTGGCATTGCTGCGACCCATGGCCACGGTTTTGGGGATTACCGGGCTGTTTTTGGTAAGCCTGACGCTCTACCCACTCATTGGCAAAGCCTATTTCCCCAGGACCGATCCCGGTCAATTCGTCATCAACCTTAAAGCTCCCGCGGGCACACGCATCGAACTCACCGATCAAATTGTGGAGCAAGTCGAACAGATTGTTCGCCGGGTAGTTCCCGCTCGCGACCTTCGCATTCTGGTCTCAAACATCGGAGTTACGCCGGGCTTTTCGGCCATTTATACGCCCAATTCAGGACCGCACACGGCCTTTGTCCAGGTGGCGCTTGCCGAAGACCATCGCTTGAGCAGTTTTGAATACATGAACCTTGTGCGCGATCGCTTAAACAAAGAGTTGCCGCAGGTTTCGGCTTATTTCCAGACCGGCGGATTGGTCGATGCCATTTTGAATTTGGGCATGCCTGCACCTTTGGACATCCAGGTCAGCGGCATGGATATGCAGGCAGCCCACGCCGGTGCGATGGAAATTGCCCGGCAGGTGCGGACCTTGCCGGGGGTTAGTGACGTGTTGGTGCCGCAGGATGTCGACTATCCGGCGCTTAAATTAGAGGTCGATCGCATCCGCGCCAGCGAGCTGGGTTTGAACGAAAAAGAAGTCGTTGGGAACGTTATCACCGCCCTAACTTCTGATGGAATGATCGCCCCGAGCTTTTGGGTCGATCCCAAAAGTGGCAACGACTACCTGCTCACGATTCAGTATCCAGAAGGGTTCGTAAAGAATTTCGGTGATCTTTCGTCGGTACCGCTACGCGGCGCACGTTTGTCCAAACCGACGCGTCTGGATGCGGTCAGTCATTTGCGCCATTTCAAAGCGCCGACCGAAGTCGATCATTATCAATTGCGCAGGGTCGTGGACGTTTACGTTGCACCCAAGGGAGAGGATCTGAGCCAGGTTTTGGCAGGCGTTGAAAAGGTCCTGCGCGATACTAAGCTACCGGAGAATGTTCGCCCCCGGGTGCGTGGGTCGGCAAAGGCTATGCAGGTTTCCTTTCGCAGCTTTGGCTTCGGCTTACTGCTTTCAACCCTGTTGGTTTATCTCATTCTCGTCGCCCAGTTTGAGTCATTTCTTGATCCATTTCTGATCCTGTTGGCGGTGCCGACCGGATTGACCGGAGTGTTGCTGTTGCTCTTTGCGTCCGGCACTACACTGAATGTGATGTCTTTAATGGGGGTCGTAATGATGGTCGGCATTGTGGTCTCCAACAGCATCCTGATTGTGGAGTTTACGCGGCGATTGCGCCAAGAAGGAAAGCCCCTGCGCGAAGCGGTATCAGTAGCCTGTCGCGTGCGTTTGCGGCCGGTTTTGATGACCTCCCTGGCAACACTGATCGGCCTGCTCCCGATGGCGGCCAAGCTGGGCACAGGAAGCGAGGCCTACGCCCCGCTGGCGCGCTCGATCATTGGCGGATTGGCTGTCTCAGTGGTGTTGACAGTCTTTATCGTGCCGTGCGCCTATTACCTCATTTATAGACGTAAGGAGAGCCAGGTTTCTCCCTCCAATCTGGAAACAGGTTCTTCCCTAGGAATTCCAGCCTGAGACCTGTGAGACGACGTCAGGCAATAATGAAACTCGTCCGAGCAACGCTGGGGAATTCCCTTCGTCGATTTTCATTAATCGTATCTGCCCTATCGGTCGTATTCTGGGCTGAACTCGCGAGGACCGAAGAAGTTCAGGCCCTAACCCTGCAGCAAGCCCATGAAACCGCTATTAAAAATCACCCTCTTATCACCATCGCTGATCTCAAGGCTTTAGCCTCGCGCGAGGTCGTCACGCAAGTGCGATCGGGTTTTTTCCCAAACATCTCCGCTAACGCTGTCGCGGTCGGCACCGCCTCCGACAACACTCGGCTTGAGGCAATCGGTGCGCTGAACAATCCCTCAATCTTTGATCGGCAAGCTGAAGGCGTGATGATCAGTCAGCTGATTACCGATTTCGGACGTACGGCGAACTTGACCGGAAGTGCCAAGCTTCAGGCACAGGCTGCAGCCAACAATGCCCAGGCGACCCGCGAGCAGATCCTGCTGGCAGTGGATGGCGCCTTTTACGCGGCACAGCAGGCCCAAGCGGTCACACGCGTTGCCCGGCAGACCGTTACCGCTCGCCAAACGTTTTTGGACCAGGTAAGCGCCCTCGCCAGCAATAAGCTCCGATCAGAATTGGACGTCAGTTTCGCGAGGGTGAATGTCGAGGAGGCCCAATTGCTGTTGAGCAAGGCCCAAAATGATCTCAATGCCTCTTTCGCGCAGCTCTCTAACCTGTTGGGATTGCGCGACAGCAAGCAGTACCACTTAATCGACGAACCTTTACCGCCCGAGCTATCAAACAATGTCTCTGACTTTACTCAAAGGGCATTGCAGTTCAGGCCCGATTTACTCAGCTTACGCAATCAACAGGAGGCTGCGCTGAAACTGGCGAAAGCCCAGCGGGATGCGCGGTTTCCCACGATCTCGGCTGTCGGTAGCGCTGGTGGGGCTCCGATCCATGATTCCGCCTTGCCGGATGGCTACGCCGCCGCAGGGCTGATCATCAACGTGCCGATCTTTGCCGGCGGATTTTACGTTGCGCGCCAGCGTGAGGCCGAATTGCAGGCGCAAGCCGCGGAGGCGAGCTTGCGCAACCTCGAAGATAACGTGACACGAGATGTTCGCATCGCTTGGCTCAACGCGCAGAACGCCTTTGACCGTTACCGAATCACAGGTCGGCTGTTGGAAAATGCCAGGCAATCCTATAACCTCGCTAAAACGCGGTATCAGAACGGCCTGAGCTCGATTGCCGAATTCAATCAGGCTGAGCTCAACCTCATTTCGGCCGAAATCTCACTGGCGACAACCCAATACGAGTACCTGGTCCAGCGCTCGGCATTGAGTTTCCAAACCGGCGCCTTGCGCTAAATACACTCCAAAATAAAACAATGCCTCATGGACGATCTTGCTTTGGCCGTTACGAAGTTTGTTTCCGTCTTATCTCTTCAAATTTTTGCACCCACTCTGCCGGCTGTCGCGTGGGCCGCCCAGTGGCGCCGAGAAAAGCTACTTTTACCGTAGCCTCGGCAAGAGTTTCCTGACCGCGAAGAATCGTCTGGCCGATAAGGCAGGAGGCCCCGCGTACCTCTACCAGTCGGCTGACGATGACTAATTCGTCTTCGAGCCTGGCGGGTCTGCAATATTTTATCGTAAGCTCGGACACCGCATAGACACCTTTGCCGGTTTCGATCGCAGCCCGCTGATTAATGCCAAGGGATCGCAACATGTCAGAACGGGCCCGCTCCAGGAAATGGAGGTAATTTGCATGGTAGACCACTCTGCCAAAGTCCGTATCTTCAGTATAGACCCGCAACGCAAAGTGGTGTGCATTGCCTACGAAAGCGCCTTCATACGGCTTGTTGATTGGTCCGGTCATCTCCCCCACCAAACGGGCGATGCCTGCACAAGTCAATAATCTATTTGGTGCTCTAGTGAGTCGGAAACCCGCGATGCGTCACCGTGAAACTATGCGTCACTTGCGAGCTAACAGAAGAGGTCTGTTATTCCGTCGGCACCAACGCGGGGAACTTCTTGTGTGGTTCCTTTTGGTACCAATAAGCGACAGAGGCTACGGTGTCCTCGAGCGGCAAGTAACGTCCACCCGATTGCCAGCCCAGCGCTTGAATTGTCACTTTAAGAGCCTTTTGAAATCGCACAGGGTCGGCAATATGCCAGCGATACAGCCCGAACTGTTGCCCTACCTCATAGATTTTATCGAGCGGGATTACCTGGGCCAGACCCGTGTAGGGTGTCGAGAATGGTTGGTACTTTTTGGTATCAGGATTTTCGAAATCATACGAACCGCAGAAATAATCTTCAGTGCCGGTTCCGCAAATGGTGGGGAATTGTTGATCGCCATCCATGAAGAATTTAATTTCGCCTTCGCCCCACCAACCGGGACTATGGACTTCCCACGCCAGGTAAGTCCCCACGTACTGTCCTTGCCCCTCGACGCCATCGAGGATCGTATAGATGCCCTTGGATTTCAAGGGTACCTCGCGGCGGAATTGAGCGTGAAAACACCCGGCGTCTTTCGGTACATCGGTCAGCGTGTAATTGACCTGGTAGTACAGAACCATGTCCTTGTCGTCGATATTTTCCATCGTGATCCGGGCAGACTTGTGAAACGGCATTGCCCAGTAACAATTGAAAGCGCTGCCAGGATTTACACAAATGGCCAGTGAGTTGATCTGGCAATACTTTCCCCAACCGCAGGCGAAAAAGCTGCCTACGGGGCACTCTACTGAAGGATCGGTTTCGCCGTCCCAATAAAATCTCAGTACCGAGCGCCGCCAGTTGCCCGTCGGCGTCATCCAAATCTGTTGAATACAGCCGGGTCCCTGGATTTCGCCCAAAGTAAACGTAGTGTGCGCCTTGATCACCACCGACGGAGAAACTTTCCAGCCTTGGCCCAATTCTCTGGATGCATTTTTGCCGGTGCCTTCCTTAGCCATGGCGGCTTTTCCCTTTTCGCCAGTAAAATTCTCCGGGCTGATCGACCGCGATTTAGCGCTCGAAACTCGGTACAGGCTTTCCATATCCGGCCGCAGAATACCGACGTCCGCGGCGGTAATGCTCAGGCTCGAGCACAAGACCAAAAGGGAAGCCAATGTGAGGGTAGGGTAGGGTCTGTTCATAACATACGTTCTGATACGCACACCTGTTGATGAAAGCTCGCAGAAGCACCATGCCCCGCGAAAACGGGCCCGATGCTAGTCGGGCCATCGCACGCGCGCAAGCCAAGTGTGCTTCACTCCGGACGCGCGTTACGTTTTCTGCACTGGAACAACACTGACCGGATCACCCACCCGAAGGCCAAATTGCGTCGCCGCACTGCCGCCGTTGATCGCTATTTCCAGGAACCCGCTTGAGCCGACTACAGCCGCCGCCGCATTCGGGGGAGCGGCTGCATAATAACGGACGAGAGGGCAGATCCATTTGTCTGCGACGATCACGCGCACACTGCCTTTGGCCACCTGGGCTAAAGCTGTGGAGTCAACGTTGGTAATCCCATTGCCGAAGCGGTCCACATAGACGACCTCACCTTCCAAACTTCCCCGTGCGCGCCTTGGCCGTGGCCAAGCCATCGTCGTAAATTCCTTCAGGCGAGGACCCAGTCTATCGATCGGAGTCCCACGCGTAAGGTGCGCGGCTGCGGGTGCAAAAATGTCACGTCCATGGAATGTCTGGCTAATCGATTCCAAAGAATACTTTCGGTTTTCCAGCGCGTGAATGCTCTGAATCGTTTCGTCCCTTAAAGCCCAACTCAGGAGTCCATTATTGGGCCCGACGAAAAAGTAGCCTTCCGTTTGGACGACAATCGCGCGGCGGGAGCCCCCCACTCCTGGGTCAACAACGACGACATGAACGGTCCCTTTGGCAAAGAACCGGTAACTTGCAGCGAGCGCAAACGCGCCGGCCCGAATGTCGCCTGGGGGAAGTTCGTGGCTAAGGTCAACGACAACGGCATCGGGGTTAATACCAAGAATCACCGCCTTCATCGTGCCGACGAACCAATCCTTTGAGCCGAAATCGGTCGTTAGGCTGATGATCCGACCTGGCTTCATCACCGGTTATCTTCGTCCGGCACGAAGCTTCAGATGCGCAAATTGCTCTAGCAATGCAGCTCGATCGCCGGCTCGATAGCGCTCGGGCAAATATCTGCGGTCGGAGCAAGCCAGCACGGCAGCCAACTCCTGTAATGCAAGCAAGTCCGGATCGAGCGGGTCGATAAACGAGGAAACGGCTTCTTCCAGGTCGGCCCGTTGAACATCACTGTCGCGCTTCGCCAGCACCGCTTTTTCCTTGGCACGGATGAGAATCGATTCTACGTCGCTGCCGGTCAAAGGCTGTTCACCCAAATTCTCGCGGATATAAGTTAGAATCGCATCGTTCAAGCTGATGCCCTTAACCTTGGCAACGGTCGAGAAGAGTTCTATCACGTCCGTCGAATTCTGAGCCGGAAAGAGCGGCATGCATAATCCAAAGCGCCCCTGGCGTTTCATATCGATTGATAGCAGATCCGGCCGGGAAGTCATTGCCACCCAAAGTTCACGCCCGCGGAGCGTTGAATCGCCTATGTGCGCAGCGAACGCTGCGAAAACCCGTCCAGAAACACCGCTGTCGCCGTCGGCTTCGCGTGTGCCAAAGACTGCATCAGCTTCATCGACAACTACGATTACTGGGCCGAGTGCGCGAATCGTCATCAGGATCCTGGCCTGCTGCCGTTCGGTATCTCCCACCCACTTCGAGCGAAACTCGCCCATCTCCATAACCGGCAACCCGCACTCGCTGGCAAAACAATCGATGATGAATGATTTGCCGACACCAACGCGGCCAGGTACCAAAATTCCCCGCTCCAACACGTCGGTCTTGCCATTTTTGATCAGCCAGGCTAATTCGCGCAAACGTTGTTTGGCCGCCGTGTGCGTTGCGACGCGATCCAGACTCACCCCCGGTTTCGGGTCCTTGAAGCGCACGAGGCCCTGACAATACTCTTCAATCAAGCGCTTTTTCCCGGTGGTGACATGGTCTTGTGTCACCCGTGTGCTGTTCCGAATTGCTTCGGCGAGAAAGTGGCGGATGCGCAGCAAGTTGAGACCCGCCGTGCGGGCGGCCAGGTCCTCCGGAGTAAAATCACACCAATCCGCGAACGGTTTTCCGTCGGCCATGGCTTCGCCCCAGCCTGATGAGAGAAAGCGCAAGCGTTCGTCGGCATCAGGTAGGTCAATGCGGACCTGGGCAACATACGGATTCTGGAGAAGGCGCGCATTGAGCTCGGCGGCGGACTCGGTGACCAGGATTACGCCAATATCGAGTTTTGCCATTTCGGGGGCGGCGGCCCATTTGAGAAACGTCACGAGATTCATCCGCTCATCGACGCTCGCGTTAGCCTCTTCGGTGGCCGGAATAAGCTTCTCCGGGAAATCAATAATCAATGTGATGCCGCTCCATTTCTCCTTCTCTTCAGCAACCCGCAGGAAAAAGCGACGCAGCAGGGAAGCCAGGCGGTTGAAGTCTCTCGGCGGTCCGGCCTCGTGGAAGTTGGTGTTTTCGACGCTGTCATAGACCTCCAGCCATTCGAAAAACCGCTTCTGCATGTCCGGCGAACCGAACGTCAATCCGTCGCTAATGTCGTAGAAGAGCAAACAGGAGCGCTGAGGAAAAAGCCGGCGAACGAGAAAGGTCTTGAGTGGGACGTAATCGAGCCGGCCGTTATTCTGGACCGGAAAGAGGTCAAAGATATTCCCATGCAAAACAAACAGAGAATAGGTGCCCCCATTCCAGCGACGCGCCAATTCCAATGCCCAGCCTTGCAGCGGCAGCCGGTTTGGGCTATTGGAGTTCGTCGAGGTTTCCGGTGGCACGTTTTGGGGTTCCGTTTTCATTAAAGACCATAGTTAACCCGCCTGCTTCTGCCGGATACCATCTCTCCGCCGGACCTGGTTAGGGTCGATAATTGGCGGGACGGGGGATGGTGCAGTCGGCTGGTATCCGACACGCTGCTCGGTCGGTGGCATGTCCCCAACGAGATCCTTGAATTCATCAAGCTCGGAAAGCCACTTGTTGGTTTGGTCGAGATGTTCGACGGTGGCGTCGATTCGCGCGGTGAGAGTTTCGGCGTTCTTCGATGCGATGGCATCGGCGCGTATGAGTTTGATCTGCTGGTCGAGCCGCTCCTGTTCTGAAACTACCAATGCCAGATTCGATTCGGCCTGCACACTTCGCTGCTGACGTTTGCGCAACACCTCCAGCCGCTCGAGCCGCGAACTGAGATACCGTTGCCGTGTCTCCAGTGTGACATCACCTCCCTTAGCCTTGAGCGCCTCGATTTCGCTGCTGAGCCGTGTCGCCTCGGCTTCCGCATCCTTCAGAATCGCCGGAACGTTCTCTCCTTTCTCGGTTGCAAGGAACTGCTCGAGAGACTGCTCGATTCCCAGCAACCGTAAATAGGTCCACATCAGTTCGTCCAGTTTGCGCAGGCGCGGGTCGGTCATCGGATCGGCAGAGGCCAGCAGGTTGTCGGCGGTGGCCGTCTCGATATCGCGGCAGACTTGCGCGAGCCGGGCGTATCGCTCACGCCGCTCCGGCGCCAGGGAGCGCAGCAGGGCATCACGGCGTTGAATAAAATCGGTGATTTTTGCCGCCTCCTGGGCCTGTTTGGCATTATCCTCGCGCCGGTCGACCCAGCGCCGGAAAAAGGCCATGTCGGGCAGGTAAATCCAGCCGAGGACGTAGGCGGTCAGGCCGGCGATAAGCCCAAGCAGCGTCGCGCTCAAAAAACCGGCGCCAAGCGTCAAAAAGCCCAGTGCCGCATGCTGTGGGCTCTTGAAAAACTCGCGATGATAATTTGGTGCGGACTCGTCCATGCTACCGATGTGCGCTGAGTTTATGCAGTCTTCCGGTCGGCAACATCATAAAAGTGTAGGAGACGACGTAAGGAAACTCTGATTCTTTGCCCAAAAACAAATGGGAGCTCCTTACGTTGTCTCCTAAAATTATAAATGTTGGCCATAAAACCTTCCCTTACACCTTCATCACTGGCGGTGCTGATGATTCCTCTTCAAGGCGCCGCAACAATGACTGGCAGAAATTGGTGAACCATGGTTTGCGTCGGCTTTCCTCAGGCGGTTCTTGCGGGCGCGGCACTTTCAATACTTCGACCAACCGACCGGGATTGGCGGCCATCAGGAACACGCGGTCACCTAAATAAACTGCCTCTTCAACCGAATGGGTTACCAAGAACACCGTCCCTTCCTGTTCACTCCACAATTTGATCAACAGCTCCTGCATCCGCAAGCGAATGCCAGGGTCGAGGGCGCCGAATGGTTCGTCCATCAGAAGAATGCGCGGCTGCAGAATCAACGTCGCCGCGATGGCGACGCGTTGCTGCATTCCTCCAGAGAGCTCGGAAGGATATTTCTTTTCGGCACCCTCCAATCCGACTTTTCGGATCCAGTCCTGAGAGCGTTCCATTCTTTCCGAGCGCGCAATCCCGCGTAATTTCAGGCCAAAGGCGACGTTCTCCACCACATTGAGGTGTGGCAAGAGCGAGTATTTCTGATCAACCAGGCCCCGATCCGGCCCCGGCTCCTGGATCGGCTTTCCAAAGACTTGCACTTCACCTTTGCTCGGCGGGAAGTGCGGTTTAAGGCCTGCTATGATCCGGAGCAGTGTCGATTTGCCACAACCGGATGGACCGACGATCGTCACCAGTTCGCCAATATCTGGCGCATCTTCGACTGCGAAACAGACGTCTTGTATCGCGACCTTCGAACCTGCTCCATCACGGAAGTTTTTCGTGACGTTTTTAAACACGACCACATCAGGCCGCGTCACTTCGGCCTTTTTCTCACCGAGAGGCGCAGCTGCTGCCTTTTGGGCCGTCTCGGCTTTGGGTTCAGATTTCTCGGTGCTCTCGGGCATACTCATTCGTTCTTGCGGTAAGGAAAGAGGAGTTGTCCTCCCAGACGCCAGAGTTGATCGCAAGCAATTGCGATAAGCACGATCACAATGATCACCGCGTAGATTGCTTCGGTATGGCTGCGCCTTTCCGACACCCCAATCAATCCACCCAGGCCATATTCGGGCAGCACCACAATCTCAGCCATGATAATCCAACCCCACCCCACCCCATAAACACCACGGAGGTGATCCCAAATATTAGCTTGGGCAACCGGAAAGAGGACGTGCCGCACCAACTGCCATTGCGAGGCGCCTTTGGTAACGGCTACGTCCAAAAACGCCGGTGGAACATCGGCAATGTCCTTAATGACCAGTGGCAACAATGCGACGAAACAACCGATGAACAAAAACCCTATTTTCTGCGCCTCGCCGGTGCCGAACCAGGTCATGCTCAGAGGAATGAAGACCACAATCGGCACGTAAGAGCCTGCCAGGGATAACGGCCTGAAAAAGGCGGCCACCGGGGGGAACGTAGCCATGTAGACCCCCAAAGGCAGCGCGACGAGCGCCGCGAGGCCAAAGCCGGCAGTCACCCGGAGCCATGAATAAAACGCACTACGGACGAGACCTTGTTCGAGATGCAACGGGGCAAAGGCCTTTAAGACTTCCATCGGGCTGGGCAGGATTAAGGGCTGAACAAGGCGTTCGCTCGGTTCGCCGCGTGTGACGAACCACCAGACCACCAGAAGAACCCCGACGAACACAGCAGTCAAACCTGCAGCCCTCGTATAAGACAGATCGCTACGAACGCGGATACGCGTCAAGCGCACCACCGCAGTCAGCAGGCCCACAAAGATGACGGCGAAGGTCAGAAAGCGCAGAAACTCAGGCATGCGGGATAACGTGTTGAATGCGTTTGCTGCGTCACAAAGTCAGTAGGCAGCTCATCTCATTAACACCCCGCTTCAGCGGGGTGCAGAGCGAGCATGGAAATCGTCAACCGCTTTAGCGGTTGCAGGCGCCTGGAGTAAACTGCTGAAGCAGTTAAGGAGGCGACGGATCACACGCTCACCCCGCTGAAGCGGGGTGTTAATGAGACCGCCGCGAAATGCGTCGTTGCAACTGCCGCAATCTGAGTCTCGGTAGCTCATCTTCAATCATGCTCCCGATTCCAGCGGGAAGACCTTCACTTCTACCCGGCGATTCTTTTTGTTGTGCTCGGCGTTACTGGGGTCGGTGCAGCCGGGCAGCGGATTATCCCAGCCGTTTCCTACCACTTTGAATTTATTCGGGTCGAACTTGTATTTGTCCATAATCGCGCGGCGCACTGCGTCCGCGCGGTCATAGGAAAGCTGGCGCACGAGATCCGGGGGAACAATACCCTTGCGGCTCGCGTCGGTATTGCCTTCGATGATGATGTAGGCGTTGCCGAAACGCCCAGCGAGTTTGCCGATCTCTTCTAGCGTGCCGGGAATGCTGTTGTCATATTCGGCATTAAGGACCGATTTATTCGGCTCAAACGAGATCATCACTGCTTTAGTGAGGACCTGCCCGGCCCCGGCCTCGGCGCTCAGCTTGATCATTGCATCCGGCCGGAACGTGGGCTGCGAAAGATCACGCACATCCTTGTAAGCCTCCGACATGGCGGCAAGGACTGTCGCGGCCTTCACCTTTGCCGGCGGGACACTCGTGTTGATGGTCCCCAGAGACTTGTAAATGGTCGAAGCGCTGTTCCACACCACCTCAAAATTGGCGGGATTGAATGGGTCCAGGAAGAACTTCGCATTTTCGCGATAATTGGTGAGATGGGCATCGCCTTCGGTAATACCGCCATCGCTGCCGATCATTTTGCCACAGTCTTCCTCCGGCAGTTTATAGGCAGTAGCCAAAGCCCGAGCTGCCATCTTGGGGTCTTTGCGGACCATATCCATGCCGTCGAAAATGCCGCGAACCAATCCCGAGACGACATCGGGGTGATCGCGATAAAAGTCGTTTCGCACGGCCCAGACATCGGCGATCAGGTGATTGGCGGTGCCGGTCGATACAACCAGACGCGTATCCTTTCGCTTGTCCGTAATGTTGTAAATGTCGGGTGACCAACCGACAAATGCGTCATAGGTTGGGTCCTGCAGAAAAATCTTCGCGGCCGACGGCGCGTCCGCCGCCCATTTGAAGTCAACGTCGCCAGGGTCGATGCCCGCATCGATCAGCAGTGACATGATCAAATAATGACTCGGTGAATTCTGGGCCAGCACGACTTTCTTCCGTTTGCCGTTAACCATGCGCAGATCGTTTATACTGCGGATCTCCCCGCGCGCGACCACGCCGTCGCCCCCGCCGGAGAAATCGATTTGCTGACAAACCACAGGAACCGTGCGTGAGTCTTTCACCAGTTCCGGCGCGAACAGGGCAATCATGTCCAACGTGCCCCAGAGGATGTGACTTTGGCCGCTGGCAAACAGGTCGCGCGCCTTTACTGGGTCATCGACTATGCTGAGCCGGACGTAGAAGCCGTATTTTTTTGCGAATACGCTCTGGTCGTTGGGTTCCATGCCCTGGTTGGCGACAATAATCGGTGCCCAACCCGGCCAGATGTTGATCGGAAATTCGACCACCGGTTTGCCATCCTTGGTCGGCTTGGCGTAATCACTCACACCGGTGACGGCCGGAATCCCAGAGCGCTCGACCAGCGTCGCGGCATTGGTGCCGATCAAGAGGGGAATGTCGGCCGCGGCCTCCCTATCGTGAGCCAGTTGCTGTTTTACTTTGGCGACATCAAGCGACTGGTTCTGTGGCTTGGTTTGGGGCGCGATTTTGTCCCACCACCGGTACACACCGAACCCGACCACGCCCAGTAACAGAATCGTCAGGACTATTTTGCCTCGTGTTGTCATAGAAATCTTTCTCGCTTGAGGATTAGTTTAGGTCCACGACATATCATTTTTCGGGGATTTTCTGCCGCTCGGGTTGCGGAGCCGCCGGTTGTGCCGGCGTTGTCGCTGCAACTTCGGGCTGCACCATCCCCATTTTCTTTTTGTACTCCTGAAACAGCAGCGCGCCGCGGGCTTTGCGGGCCTCTTGTTGGCGAGCTATCCCCGAGCCCATCTCTTTCGCCAGGTCCAACGTCGCCCGCATTTGGCCTTCACCGGCGGCGGCAGACTGGCGGAGTTGCTGCATCGACTGGCCCATCTCGCCGCCCATCATCCCTTGCAGTTCCGAAATCGAGCTTTTCATCATGGTCGCGAGATTCTCCAGGGAACGCCCGATAGCCACCTTGGCCTTAACCGCTTCGAAATCGCGCTGGAATCGCTGAATTTCGCGGAGGCTCTCGGCGATAATCGAAGTATTCTGCTTGTAAAGCTGCTCGAGGTTGTCGGCCTGGCTTTTATTCTCGTTGAGGTCCTGTTCCAGAGTCGCCAATTCCTCGGCGTAATGTGCGCCATTGGCCTCGTCATTCGCGGCCGCCGCCGCCTGGAGCAGTCCCTGCAATTCGTCCCGCTGCCGGTCTTGCCGTTTGATTTGGTCTCGAAGCAAAGCGATCTGGCCGGCCAATTGACCGTTAGCATAATGCGCTTTATCGGCCTTGGCTTTCGAATCACGGATGCCCCGTTCGACAACTGCCTGGTTTATGGCATCGGTTTCGGTTGCTTTCTCCGCCATCAGGCCAAGCCAGATGAATACTCGTTTGATAGCTCTGAACATAGGGATTCCTTTCTATTTCTTTTGCGGGGTTTCTTCGTCTTCGAGCAGGATTTTCTGCTGCAAAATATACTGCAATTGCGAATTGAGCTGTTTTTCGTCGCCCGCGGCCACCACCGTCGCGCCCTGCTTCTTCAGCGGGTCAAAGACTTTCGCATCGACATCGAACGCGACGAAGTGAACTGACAGGCTGGTGCCTTGCTGGGTCGCTTGTTGTTTGAGTTTCGGCAGGACAGTTGCCGGGGGCGGTCCGGCGGTGTTGATGCCGTCGGTGATTACCAACACGTGCTTGCGCGCCAGGTGAGTATCCAGCACCGCGCGTCCTGCCGCGTTCAGTGTATTGCCCAGGGGAGTATTGCCACTTGGATTAGAGAAATGGTCGGCCCAGTTCCGAAGCACGTCCCGGTCAAAGGCTTTCATCGGGACCGCAACGCGTGCATGCTCACCTTCAAAGGTGAAAAGGCCGGTATAGATCTTTCGGGCACTGCCTTTAGCACTGTTGGTCGCAAATGCCTGGATTTGGTTGGCGACGGCCTTAAGCGCGCGATTGGCGATGACATATTTAGGTGCTGCCCCGCCGGTTTGGTCAGCCACAGGATCGCGCATACTGCCGGAGGTATCATAGATGATTGCCAAGGCAACTCCTTCCTCTTCGGCGGCGCAAAGGGAGGCGGACTGCAACGCGCCCAGACATAAAACTGTGAGGAAAGCCAGGGATAGGAGTTCTTTCATCATTGATCTCGCCCTGCCACTTCGTCCCAACCGTAAAGGACGTGCCATGGTTAGCAACTGTGTCATACGGTGTCAATGTTCTTTGTCCACGGAAAAGCCGCATCTACAAAAGGTTCCAGAGTTTATAACGCAGTGCCGCAGCTTTCGGGGGTGCGCCAATGCCTTGGCGCTTTTCATAACAGCCACGATCAAGTGAGTCACGACACTGGCGCACTCCCAAATCTGTCTGCAATATTGAGTTTCGGCTTGTTGCCCCCGCGAAGAGGAAGTACTGTCGCGGCCGAATTCCCGAACAGGCAAAGGAAACTTATGAACTTCAAGATCATTCTGGCGGGTTTGATTGGGGGCGTAGTCATGTTCTTGTGGGGTTTTATCTCGCACATGGTCCTGCCCCTCGGCGAGGCGGGGTTCAAGACGATGCCGCATCAGGACGCCGTGCTGCCTGCCATCAGCGCTCAAATCAAGGAAGATGGCTTGTACATTTTCCCATGGCCGGAATCGCCGCCCGGGACACCAATGCCGGTCAATGAAGAGTCGCGCAAGAAGGCCGAGCAGCTGTTCCAGACGTCGCCACACGGATTGTTGCTATTTCATCAGCCACCCGCCGCGATGCTTAGCGGAGGGCAGCTTGGAACCGAATTGGCAACCAACTGCGCCAGTTCGCTGCTCGCCGCGACGCTGATCAGCATGGTGTTGGGCTGCTTGGGGTCGTTCGCCAAACGCGTCTTCTTCGTCACCGTCATCGGGTTGATTGCAGGAGTAGCTGTGAATGTACCCGATTGGAATTGGTATGGGTTCCCCTCGGCCTATACGCTGGCGCAAATTGCCGAGCATGTGGTGGGTTTTGGCGTTGCGGGGCTGGTGATCGCAGCCATTATCAAACCGGGGGCGACGACTCCGAAGCCAGCCGCTTGAATTTCTTAGTGGCCGGCACCGCGCTTGGTCCCAATGAAAGCATACCGGGCATGCGTCAAGCCGTTGACCACCGCGTTGAAGTAGAATTTAAACCCGCTCGAGACGTTCACTCGTTTGACTTGCAGCGGCAAAGAGGCTTGCCGGAAGAATTCCTTGAAATCAGCGAGTGCATAAAAACGTTCGTTAACCCCTGTGTTTACGAGCTTAGCCATCATCTTGGCGCGTGATTTCATTTTGACCAGCGGCCAAACCGGCTCGCGGATGGCGACAAATTTGC
Organism: Candidatus Limnocylindrales bacterium; assembly: GCA_035495315.1. Classification (GTDB taxonomy): domain Bacteria; phylum Verrucomicrobiota; class Verrucomicrobiia; order Limisphaerales; family UBA8199; genus DATJGF01. The sequence goes on along the minus strand of DATJGF010000036.1, from coordinate 3,512 downwards.
CACCGGGTTTTAGGACACGCTTCACCTCACGCAGGACTTGAACAATGTTCGCGGCCTCGTGCAGCACGGCCGAGGAGACGACAAAATCGAAATAATTGCCCGGAAAATCCAATTTATGAAAATCGCCGGGTGTGCGGGTGATCTTCGCGCTTTTGGCATTGAGCAGGGTGAAGATCCTGGGCGCTTGTTCCTGCAACAGTTTGGGGGAAAAATCCGTCGCCACGACTTCGACGACTTTGGGGAGTTTCGATAGTTCAGCGCTGAGCCAGGCTGCGCCGGCCCCGATTTCGAGAATGCGTCCGCGGAATTCCAGGTCACATTTCCGGGTCAGAAATGGCACGAATTTGGGCAGGTCCTCGCGGACGGAGCGCAACCATTCCTCTTCGCCACACCGCACCGCGCCTTCGCGGAGCGCGACCGTGCGCTCGTGCGAGTACCGCGACAGGTAGCCCTTTTTTTGAATGTACTTCGATTCGTTTAAGCCCACTGGTTTTTCTGACTGAATTATGGATCAAACTCTTCCCGGTGCAACGGTCATCTATTAATTTTTTGGCTCGCCTCGTTTGCGTTGCTCGGCAAAAAAGGTCTGAAGCAAGTGCCGGCATTCCGGCTCGCGCACGCCGGCAGTGATCTGAGTGCGATGATTTAGAGCCGGAAAGTCGAGCAGGTTCAACGCGCTGCCGGCGGCCCCGCCTTTGGGGTCACTTGCGCCGAAAACCACTCGTGCCAGCCGCACATGGACGCATGCCCCCGCGCACATCGGGCAAGGTTCCTTCGTGATGTAGAGGGTGCAGTCGGTGAGGCGCCAATCGCCGACGGCCTGCTCCGCTGCGGTCAGGGCCAGCATTTCGGCGTGAGCCGTCGCGTCCTTCAGCAGTTCGACCTGATTATATCCTCTGGCAATGATGTGTCCCTCACGCACAACCACGGCGCCGACCGGTACTTCCTCCGCCTCGTACGCCCGGGCCGCCTGGCGCAGGGCCTCACCCATGAAATAATGGTCGCTTTGTAGATCAATTATTGGCTGGTCCATAAACCTATGTAGGAGACGACGTCAGGAGACTCAAATCAAGCGTGGTCGAGATCGTCCTCGTTCTCTTCCTCGTCCTCGTAAGTGAGGACGAGGACGATGACGAGGGATATTGCCCAGATTCATGGTCCCAACTTCCAATTAGATAAAGTCGATTCTTCTAACGTCCACTCGTTTGTGCCGCCGGGGTGGCAATGGCAATGCGCGGCGAAAAACCCGTCGCGATATTGCCAAAACCACGGCCAAATCCGCTCCCGATCCGTTTGCGGCAGCTTCAACTTTTCCAAGGCAGTTCGGTCAAAAAACTGAAATCTTCCTTCCCGATGAGCTGGCGGCAAAACCGTTAAACGCTTGCGAACTTCAAACAGGAACATCAGCCAGTGACTTTGGCCTTCGTAGCCATGCTCACTAACAATTCCAGTCAGGTGCAGGTCCGAGGTGGTTATGTTCATGCCGAGTTCTTCCTGCGCCTCGCGACAAGCGCACGCATAAGGCGATTCACCGGTGTCGGTTCGGAGTTTTCCGCCGCAGGGACTCCACAGGCCCAGGTTGGGTTCCTGCGCGCGCTCCATCAACAACACCTGGTCCGCCTCGTTGAAACAATACAGCAAGGTGGAAATCTTGTACGGCATCATGCCGGGTTCTCGCAGAAGCTTCGGCAGCAAGCTATTTGCGGCCGATGCAATAGAGGTTCTGCGCGGTGCGGATGAAGAGTTCGCCCTGAGCGGCAGCGATTGATGAACGCACCGGCGCCTCGCCCATCGAAATTGTGGAAATGATATTGAACTCATCTCCGGCGCTCAGCACGACGACCGTCCCAGCTTCGCTGAGACAATAAACTTTGCCATCGGCGCCTGTCGGCGAGGCGCGGAAGATGTCGCGCACGCCGAGGTTACCTTGCCACTTCTTTGTCCCGCTGGTTGGTTCGAGGCAGGTCATGATTTGCTTGTCGCCGTCGAGCACGAACAGTTTGTTTTGATAGAACAAAGGGGTGACGCAATCGGCGGAGAATTCTTTGGATTTCCACGCCATGTGGGTTGCGGTGACCATGCCATGGCCGCCGTCGCGAATCGCGAGCACGGGGTCGCGTTTGGGACCGCAGGCAATAATCAGGCCGGCAGCAACCACAGGAGAAGGGACTATGCGCCAGAACATCTCGTGACGATCGTTCAAGCCCGCACACCGCCAGAGTTCATCTCCCTTGTCGGGGTCGTGCGCCGTTATATAGTCGCCACCGACCACGATAATCTCGGAATGGTTGTCTTTCTGGCACGGAATGGGCGTCGTGTAGGCCTCCTGCGCCTCGCTGATAGCGTCGGTCCGCCGCGCGTGGCGCCAAAGATTTTTGCCGGTAGCGGGGTCGAGGCAAAGCAGGAATGATTCGCGTTCCGGTTTGTCATCCCGGGCCTGAGGGTAATCCGGCGGATTTGCCTGGAGCACCTCGACATAGAGTTTGTTTCGGTACAGCAGCGGGCTGGAGCCATACAACCAATTAATCGAGAAGCGGCCGTAATCCTTGGCGAGGTCGCGCCGCCAAAGTTCCTTTCCCGAAAAGTCGAATGCGGCCAGTTTGCCAGTGCCCACGAGCAGAAAGACGTTATGGCCATCGGTGACCGGGGAGGGCGATGCCATATTGTTGCGGCCTTTTTCCTGGTTGCCGTCAGAGACGATTTGTTGCCAACGAACCTTTCCTGTCTTTCGATCGATGCATAGCAACAGCAGGTTTTTTTCTCCATCCGGGCTGGAGACGAAGACGGAATCTTCCCAAACTACTGGGGTTGCCCCGCTATAACCCGGCAACGGAGTGACCCAGGTGACATTTTCGGTCTTGCTCCATTGCGTCGGCAAGTTGCTCTCGGAGGTCGAGCCGTTAAAGAACGGGCCCCGCCATTGCGGCCAGTTTTCGGCAAGGGCCGCGAAGGAGAGGAGGTTGGCTAACAACAGAAGATGCGAGAGTCGTTTCATAAAGAGCTATTCGGGCCGCCGCCAGTTTGCATTTTTTGTTGTTTGGGTTAACGCGCCTATGCAAACGGGAATGGTGGACGATGGCAAGCGCAGAGATGGCGCTTCCGGAAGGCCAAGTTTCCAATAGTGTTGAGAAATCGCGTTCTGAGGGCGAGAGCTGTTCAACCTCATGATCAGAACGTCCAACCCGTGCACATAGTAAGGACTGCCTAAAGTCCCTTTTTAGGCGTTTCTCTCAATTTTGAGATAGGCATTAAGACTGCTCTTCTCGTTGCTGGGACTGCGCGCTGCCCCCCAGATAAGGTTGCGCGCCCCCCGGGGTGGCCCGCGTTGGCTTCGCTAGTTGACGGGGCTGCCCAAAATTGATTTTATCAGCGCCGCGAGTCTGTTTTGCAGTTGAGTGAACACGAGTCTGAAACTCAATGAAATCGAGTCTAGGGTAGAGGCATTAGAAAGGGCGGCAAAGGCTCAAGATAAAGCGCGAATTGTCGCGCTCAAACGTTTAATAAATCGCCTT
>DATJGF010000035.1:0-41829 GCA_035495315.1 Candidatus Limnocylindrales bacterium | reverse complement strand
GGATTATAGGCGGCGCGCTGAGGAAGTAGGCGAGCACAAGTGCCGCAACAAACGCGAAGATCCAAGACACCGCGCACCTGATGTTCCGAGAAGCACGCATACTGCTTAACTATATGTGTACATATCAATTTGAAAGCTAAGTTGATATTAATGGATAAACATTGCAATGCAGGGGGGCTTCATTAGTATTCTGCATAGTTAACTCTCGATCCAAAATCCAGAAAGTCAAATCTAAAACCTGCTATGTCATCACATATTCAACCCGGATCACCCCGCCGCCGCCCGGTCGAAGCGATCGTCCCTAATCCTAAACTCAAATTGATGGACCAGGTTCGAGAGGTCCTCCGCCTCAAACATTATTCCATTCGCACCGAGCGCTGCTACTGCGACTGGATCCGCAGGTATGTCCGATTTCACAATATGCGAGCGAGGGAAGATCTCTCCGCCGCGGAATCGAAAATAGAGATGTTTCTCAGTGATCTGGCAGTCAAGGGTCAGGTTGCTGCTTCAACGCAAAATCAAGCCTTAAAACGCCTTGCTCTTTCTGTACCGCGAAGTGCTGCATCAGGAACTGGCCAATATCCAGGCGGTCCGCGCAGACCGTCCCGTGCGCGTCCCGGTGGTGCTGACGGTTGATGAAGTCCGGCGCGTCATCCTCACCATGTCAGGCCAAGCCCAACTGGTAGTAAAACTCCTGTATGGCAGTGGGCTGCGTCTGATGGAAGCGCTGCGGCTGCGAGTCAAGGATCTCGATTTTGAGATGAAACAGCTTACCGTGCGCGACGGCAAAGGCGCCAAAGACAGGTATACCGTACTGCCCGAAGCCATCATTCCAGTCTTGCGAGCCCATCTGGAGATCGTCCGATCCATGCATGACGACGATTTGAAGCAAGGCTTTGGCGCCGTTTACCTGCCGGGAGCACTCGACCGCAAGTACCCTGCTGCGGCCCGTGAATGGCGCTGGCAATACGTCTTTCCCGCCGCCGGATTCTCGGTCGACCCCCGTTCGGGACAGGTGCGGCGCCACCATATCGACGAGTTGACGGTCCACCGGGCCATCAAAGCTGCCGTCGCACGGACCGGCATCGTCAAACGCGTTTCCAGCCACACGTTTCGCCACAGCTTCGCCACTCACGCGCTGCAGCGCGGCGCAGATATCCGCACCATCCAGGAACTGCTCGGGCATAACGATGTCTCCACCACCATGATCTACACCCACGTGCTGCGCCAGGGCGGCTCGGGCATGAAAAGCCCGCTCGATTGCCTTTAATTTAAGTGGTTGTCTTGGAATTTCTCGCGTCACCTTTGCGGCGCCTGAATTACGAACCACGTCCGTCCGTGGGCAGGAATGGCAATCCTTCCTTCCGCAGAATAATCGCGGGCGAGGTGAACGGTTTCGATAGTGCCGTTTTCGTGGCGAATAACGGCTTCGTCGGTTAAGCCAGTGTAGTAGAGCGGCATGCGGATCCGACGCTCAATGGGTTCCGATAAAGGATTGTAAAAAATACCTAGCGCGCGTTCCGATAACCGCGGATTAACGTGTAACCAACCATCCCAATCGCGGGCATCCGGCCGGCGCAAATGGATGATTTCACTATCCAGGATGGGTCGATGCTCCTTGTAGAAACCGACCCATTTTTTCACGACCGCTTTCGTCTCGTCACAATCAAATAAGCGAGGACCGCGATAGCAGGCTTGGACACCGGCGCCAAACAGATTGGCCAGGCGGGCCTCATAATGGGGCAGATGATCCTTGAGCGGTTCAATTGTTGCAGCGGTCCCACCGCCTTGGTACTCGGTTAACGGCACGAACATCCAGCCCATGCTGGGCGTTTTCTCCCACGTGCCATCGCAGATATTCTGGCGTTCGATTATTTCCTGCTGCTCGCGCGGCAGAGACCAGTTGCTCTCGCGATAGCCCATCGCGCATTTTGTGGAGCCTGCCAGGTAGTACCAGTCAGGAACGTTCAGATAAATGCCACGAGCACGACACCATTTATAAAAATCACTGATCAATTTCCATTGTTGCCATTGGGAGTCTTCAAGACCGGCATGACCGGGGTGGTTTGTCGAGGCACAAACATCGCCCGGATAGGAGCCGTCATGCTCGAGAACGCCGCAGCCCGTTGTTTCGTAGAATTGTTTTAGCTTGCGAAAATAATCGAGTCCCCAGCGGCTGCAGAGACAAGGCGAATAATCGAATCGCGCGCCTCCGGGTTTGCCGGTTTTGGGATTGATGGCGTCATTTTCCAAATTGATAGAACGGCTCGCCAGGAGGGAATAGCCGCCCAGCACAATGCCTTTGTCGCGTGCATAATTGGCCAGGTCTTTGAGTTGTTTGAGATATTCCGATCGTTCGTTCTCAATATCAAAACCGCTGCCGAAGGTCAGGATGACCATTTCGAATCCAACTTCCGCGCATTGATCAATCGCCAACTTCACCGCGCCAGGTTCCGCGCTGCGGACGTGCATCAAAATCGGGTTTTCCTGCACCCAGGGGGCGAGCGTCCGATATGCCCGGCGCACCGCCAGTCCACGACGTTCGCGATCCGAGTTATCATGAACTAACTCAAATACGCGGAACGACTCGAAGACTTCGCCGGGGCTAATTTTCACGTCAGGGCCAAGAGGCGGAGCGCATTCCAACAGGCACGGTGTTTGGCGTTGGTAATGAACCTGGGTCTGGTAAAGCGGGTCGGTTTGCCAATGAACGGCGGGAGCGTCGGCATTTTCGTTCATATCGCCGCCAAAGGCATAATCGCTGAAAACCTGCAGGTTCCTGTACGTACTACGGAAATTGGCCGCGGTACCGTCGACGATCGACTCAGGCTCGACCACAGCTAATTGTTCAACGACCATGCTGTTGAGGGTGATGGGCACCGATGAATCGTTTCGAACTGTGATCCATTTCGCGATTAAGGGCAGGCCATCATAAATTTCATAATGCACCTCGACCTTCGATGCCGGCATCCCTTGCGGCGACGAAAATAGCAACGTCACTGAGGCGCCGGAAGGAGGCCACAACGAGTCGGTGGAAAGCCATTGAGATCGTTTTTGCCAGGCGAAGCGCGGCTCGGTGGGGCCAATTTTCAGCCCGGAAAAGTGAAAGGCAGCGGGGTCGGCAGTCAACTCTCTCAACCAACGGGGATCGAGGTAGTTGTGAATCGGCTGTCCGTTTAGACCGCCGACATCAAATGACTTGCCGTTAATAGCCAGTCGCGCCTCGGGACGCACCGAACGGAGCAACGACTCCGCAGTGACGGCATTCTCGAACGTGACTGTGGCGGCGTTTGGACGTAACTCGATTACCCGCCGTACCAGGCCATTAGTGAGTTCGAGCCGCTCGCCGTCGGAACTTTGGGTAATGCCGGCGGGAAACCGCTTGGGATCGATCAGCCAATCAGTGGCCAGGGCGGGGAGACACAAGAACGTGCAAGCAATGACTATAGCGATTTCAGAAAAAGTGTGGCCTCCTCTCCCCTGCCCTCTTCTCCAGAGCAGGAGAGGGAGACACGATTCCTCTCGCACAAGTACAAGTCGGCTACAGTTTAATTTGAACCGCTCTAAAGCGCGAGAGCAGCGAACAACCAACGGGTGAGCCATGCCGGGTTCGATACGGGTTGTCCGACCCGACTTCAAGCGCAAAACAAGCTCGCTGAATCAAAATCTACAATCCATCTCATAAATGGTAGGGCCGGCTCGCCGAGCGGGCCGAGCCCGTTTTTGTGTAGGAAAAGCGCACGGCTCGGCGAGCCGCCCCTACCAAAGGAGTGTCGGGATGAGATCAGTTCTAGTATATCCAGACAAAGGGTCAGGATTTTTTCCCCCCGGTCATGGAACAGACTGCCGCAAGCAATTCCTCCATCTTGCCTTTGTGGAGATAACGGTCCGCACCTTCTTTTAGTAAGTGATCGATCGTGAAATCATCATGGTCCAGGCTGGTGTAAATTAGAATCGGCACCTCCGGATGATTCTTTTTGAGGAAGCGCATCAGCATTATGCCACTTTCTCGATTCAATCTGAGATCGAGGATGAGGAGATTGAACTGAGCAGAGTCGAAGGCGTGCATCGCCTCTGAAGCATCCTTGGCCGTGACGACCTCGAAGCCTTCCGGGGTCAGCAAGGAAGAGACCAGAGAACGCCATTCCTCCAAATCCTCGACGTAGAGAATCCGTTTTCTCATGCCGTGTCTAGTTGTTACGCAAGACCTGGTAAAATCAAGATAATTCTCGCAGCACATAGATTCACCCCGCTGAAGCGCTTGTCATTACCCATATCTTCAACCGGGATACCTGAATGAAGCTAATACCAAGAGAGCTTGATTGGAGGTCGCCTCGAGGGGACATGCCTCGAAAGGTAGACTGCGCCGCTAGCCGCGCCGGTGAGGAGACAGCAGCCGGCTTTTCGCGTTGCCTGGGTGGCTGCGCGTCGCATAATCGCCGGATATGGCCAACACCTATTCACAAATTTACCTTCAAGTCGTTTTTGCCGTCCAGGGGCGCCAAAACCTGATTCAGAAGCAGAACAAGGAGGAGTTGCACAAGTTCATGACCGGCATCGTGCGGGAGCGTGAGCAGAAGCTGCTGGCCGTGCATTGCATGCCAAACCACACCCACCTGCTGATCGGGCTCAAGCCGTCGGTGGCCCTGTCGGAGGTGGTGCGCGACGTGAAGAATGGCTCGACCAATTTCATAAACCGCAAAAGGTGGGTGCTGGGCCGCTTTTGCTGGCAGGAAGGTTTTGGCGCTTTCTCCTACGGCCATTCTCAGCTCACCGGCATCATCAATTACATCCGCGATCAGGAACGGCACCACGCCCGGAGAAGCTTTCGTGACGAGTACGTGCGGTTTCTCCAGAAGTATGAAATCGAGCACGATGAGAAATACATTTTCAAGCCGCTGTGATTGAGGTTGGGAAACCCCGTCAGGGGGTGACCTGTTTATAGCAAGCCGATCCCACCACGTTTTTTTGTTTTTCAACCCCGTAGGGGTGACCTGTTCGGTGGGACCGACCCTGACCATTACGCAGTCCCGAGACAGGTCACCCCTACGGGGTTCAGAGCGGAAGTTTTGGTGCGGACGGTTGCTATAAACAGGTCACCCCTACAGGGTTTAAGCATGTATAAGGAACCGAATCTTAAATAGCCAGGTGAGAGACATGGGTAGTGACAAGCGCTGAAACGGGGTGTTAATGAGAGCCGGCGAACAGGTGAATAAAAATTGAGAAGCGCCCAGTTTTGATTAATCCAGGAAGCCCAGCGCCCTGTCCTAGCCCTAAGCTAAGGTGAGGCTCCGGGACTGATGTTGGCTGCATAGAAGCGAGCCAGATCGAGCAAGAGCTTTTCAAGCTGGCCGTAGTAATCATCGTCAGGCAGCGCCCCTTTCTTTTCCCGAAATACCAGTACCGCGCGTTCGAGCGCATCGCGGCGAGCACGTTGTTCCTGGGTCAGACCGCGTTCCGCCTCGCTGGGCACCAGGCAAAATTGCGCGGCGAAAAGGCCATCAAGGCCGGCATTGTCTTTGGCTTTTTTTGTGGCGTGCAGACCGCGGAACCAATCGGCGGGAGTTCCCAGGTTATCCCCGTTGTCGTCGAGCAAGGCATGTTCAGTAGCGATTCGGCCCTCCGTTTTGTAGAATTGAGCGGTACGCCGCGAGCCGTACAGGAACGCCTCGAGCACCGACACCTGGCCATCCTTGTCGAGATCGGCTTCCGGGTTGGCTATCGCTTCAGCCAGATAGGTCCCGAAATGAACGTAATATTGCTCGTTCCCGGTGCGTGTCGCGGTAACCACGACTCGATTGGTGCCCGAGAGCTTGCTGAGCAGCGGCGCGCTGCAAGAGGTCGAATCGACCACGGCCATAGGACGGGTGAATGGCCGAAGCCACTTCGCCAGATCGGATCCTGTCACGTCAGGACCACGAAGATTGAACCGAGCTTCCTTTCCATCAAAAGTGCCATGACCAACCAGCACCAGCCAAAAGGGGGCCAAACCCTCTTTTGGTTCATCAATAAGTGCTCGCTCCAGGTGCATGAAATCGTTGGTTTGGGAGTCAGAATCCAAACCCAAGGTGAGACAGCGGCAGTCGGCGCGCACACAGGCCTCCTGCCAAAGTGTGGCCGCGTGAACAAAGTTGCTGCCAAATTCCGACTCGCCAGGAGCGCCCACGACGATAATCACGGAGGCAGGGTTGGAAAACGAGGCGGCATAGGCTTCGCTGGAAAACTTTAAACTGAACACAACAAAGCCCGAGGCCAATACACTGCACGCGACGTTTGATGGCAGCGGCAGAATCGGCCAGTGCCTGCGCAGGGTCGACTTCAGTCTGCTTAAGGTTCCGCACTGCAAATTGCAAATTGCAAATTGCAAAATGCGAATTAAGCGGCTTCCCTTAAGATTCAGCTTCATGGCAACCCCTTCCAGCGGCGCAGGCCCCATTCGGAAATGAGGGAAAGCAGCGCGAAGGCAAACATGGCCGGGGTATGCCACAGGGGGTAGGACCAGGCATCCATAATCGGCGCGTGCCGCCGCGGCAGGTCGCGCGCGAACTTGTCGAGATTTGGTGCAGAAATGATCTTCCCGCCAGTTTGCCGGGCAATAGATTCGAGGAGTGGAAGGTTGGGGGTGAGGGAGCGGAATTCGTCGGCGGCAAGATCAGTGCTCCAGCCCGCGACGGCTCGCCCCACCTCGACTCCTTCGCTGTTAGTAACGCAAGCAGTGGCTCGATAACCTCCGGTCGCGCGCGGCACGTAGGTGGCCTGATAGAGTCCAGGCTCATTGACGGAGGGTTCAGCGGGCAATCGGATGCGGTTTGTGGAGGCTCCGTTTGAGGATTCCACCATCGCCGGTTCAACCTCCAGCGTGATGTTCGCGTTATCGAGCGGCTGGAATTTCGCGTCACGGACCCGCACCTGCAAGGACATAGCGCCATTGGGATTATCCGGTTTCGGTTCGGCGGTAAGATCAACACGATTGGGAACATCGGCCACCAGCCATCGCACGAGTTGCCGCCAGAATTTGTCCATATCGTGGTGAGCGTCGGCGTCATGAAGCCCCCAGCGCCATACATCACCGACCGTTAAGGCCGCCGTGTGGCCGCGCCCAAACCGTTGCACCACCAGCGCGGGAAAGGAGCGCCCTTTGCCGTCGTTGACTTGCGAAATAACCGTCGCGCCGGGCTTGACCTCATGGATTCGATTCAGCACCTGAAACGGCGCCATACCCTGGAGACGGGATTTTTCATCAGCTTCATTGTCGCGCAAGCGCGCCCAGGCTTGAAGATATCCCTCTCGCGTCAGCTCCAACCGAAGTGCTCCGGGAGCTTCGGACTCCTCACCACGGTCAAGATACACCGGCAACATGTCACCAATGGGCGTGCGCTGGTATTTGCCTTCCTGGAAACATTCCATTCCGCCCAGCATCAGAAATCCGCCGCCGCGTTCGGAGACGAATTTTTGCAGGAGCGCGGCCTGGTCCGGTGCGAAGAACTCGCTTTCAAGGTCGTCAACGATTACGGCGTGATAGGCATAGAGTTCCTCCGGTGCGCGCGGAAACCCGGTGCGCAATTCCAGTTCATCACGCGTGTTGAGGCGCACCAGGACGGGCTGATCGTAACGCTCAACCTCTTCCGGAGATTGATTGCCAAAACCGCGGAACAGCGGATTGCTGGTTTCGCCGGCGCGTCCAAGGAAATTAAACTTGGGCTCACGTTTGGCGACGCGAATCAGTCCTACCAACTGCAGTTGTTGATCCTCTGCGAGTGCCCGGTTCAAGAACTTAAACTCCCAGTTTGGCCGGCCGGAGACGTAAAGAACGCGATACGGACCGTGACCTCGGTCCACCACCAGGACCGTGCTGTTATTGGCTAGAGTCGCTTCTGCAGAAGCATCCGGATGAGCCGGGGCTGAGGTTTCATTGCCGGCGCGGACATTAAACCGATAAAACGACAGGCCAGGTTGGTCCGGGCGGAATTGAAATCGGAAGGCCAGCAAGTCTTTTGATTTTCTTGCCTTGAGAGTTTGTCCGGCGACCTTTTTACCAGAGGCATCGAGCAATTCGGCTTGGATCGTTTGATCGGCAAACCCACTCGCCGAGACATCCGCCTGAAGCGACACCGGAGCATCTTCAAAGTCAGTTTTGGTCGTGTGCACCTGCTGGACGGCAATATCCTTTATCGGGTCCGGACTGCCGATCACGACCGGATAGATCGGAGGCAGACCTGTTAAGTCCGGCGGGGTGGGCAGATCGGTGGCATTTCCATCCGTCAGAAGCAGGATGCCCGCCAGCGGACGGCCGCGATAGCGGTCCGCCAGGGTGCGGAGCGCGTAACCTATCGCCGATGAACGGCCATCAAACGTGAGTTCATTAAAATCTTTTGTCGTTTGCAGGCGCGCATCAAAAAAGTAGCGGCGCAGATCGAAATTCTCTTCAAGCGCCGCGCACCAAGTGGCATTTTGGGCATTGAGGAGTTCACGAAGCATTTCGCCCCGCGTGCGAGTTGCCCCCTGATCTTTGACTTGAAGCCCTTGACTATTATCTGCCAGTACGGCAAAGAGGTTGGCGCCCTGGCGCGCCCGCTGTGCGGACCAGAGGGGCTCAAGCAGGCAAAGCGCCAGCGCGGTTATGCCCAGCACTTTGAAAACCACGCAACAGGATCGGAGCAGGCCGGCGGATCCCGCCCGGTAGCTCCAGAGGAGCAGCAAGACTCCAACTCCGACGCCGCCTGCGGCAATCCAGGCCCAATGCCATCCGGAGAAAATGAGCGAAGCCAGGAACATCAGCAGCTACTTTTCTTTCCCAAGTTCCTCGTAATAGCGGCGAACGAGGTCAGAGTATCGGGCAGGAACCGGATCGCGATCGATCGGGACCAGGTTCTCGCTGGACTGGCGGCGCGCCAGTTCCTCGGCGATTCGATCCCGAACCTCGGCCAAAGGATTGATCACTTGTAGGCGGACGACAGCCCAGTCGGGCTTTTTCCGATCGCGCTTGTACTCCTGGCGCAGGAGACGCGCACGCTCTCGGGCGGTAGCGACCTCGTTCCGCAAATCTGGAAATTCGACAATCTCCTCGATCTCCCTCAAGCGATCTGACCAATTGGCGTAGCCTTCACCCGTGATTGGTCCAAACCGACGCCACGCTTCGTCGTTCAAAATACGATCAAAATTCCAGGGACCTCCACCTCCTCCAGCGAATCCCGAATCAGTGTCGACACCGCGCCGAACAGCAGAGGAGCCGCTCAAATTCCCGGACTCAGTGCGACCGGTTTGACCGTCGGCTTGTGAACCAGGCTGCTGGCCCGCGTTTTGGCCAGCCTGCGATTCCCCACCGCTCAATGATTGTGGTCTCGCCGCCTGTTGGCCTTGGCCCGAGGGAGATTGGTTTTCTTGAGGGTTGCTATTTGGCCGATTTTGAGGGCTATTGCCGGCCAATTGGCCTTCCCCAGCTTGTGACCTATCTGTTTGACTCAGCGGCGCCCCCTGCCCCCGGGTCGCTGAAGCCGGATTAGTCTCGGAACCGTTGCCCTCCGCTTGTGCCATTTCGCGCTTAAGTTGCTCAGTTAGCTGATCCAACTCCTGTTGGGCGAGGTGTAAGGCTTCGGTATCATCACCCAGCACACTTTCCGCAGCCCGCTCGACCCCGCGTTTGAGCTCGTCAATGTGCCCGCCGGCTCGCTGACCTGCCCGGCTGGCCTGAGTCAGGAAATCTCGGCGAACCATGTCCGACGTAATGTCGAGGAGCTTGGAGCCATCAGGCTCGGATTCGTCTTTCAATTGCTCCCAAAGGTCGCGACTCAAGAGCCCACGATTGAGAAGCTCTTCCTGAGCTTCCTTAACGTCCTTGCCGCTGTTTTGGCTAAACTTGCGGACCGTGTCATAGAGCTGGGTGGAGAGAAGTGGTTCTGAAGTCTCGGCCTGCTGAGACACTTGCGTCGCGCGATCGACTAGATTCGTCATGAGCGTTTTCTGGCGGCTTAACTGCTCAAGCAAGTCCTTGTGGTCAGTTGAATCGGACAAGGACTTATGCTCCGACGAACCGTCGGCGTCCAAAGCTTTTTGGATTTCCTGTTGTTGACGAGCCAGCTCACGTGCCTGGGAGCGCATCGAGCGTAAATCCTCTGCGAATTGGCTGGAATTCTCTTTCCGAAGTTGATCCCGAAGCTGCTGTAACTGGCGTTCGGCGCGCGTGCCGGACGCCAGGGCTTGCGCTGCCGCACCCTGCGCGGCGGCATCAGCGGCACGTTGAACATCTTCCCGTGTCTGGTCCAACTGCCGGCGCTCGTCTGCCATGCGCGATTGATTTTCCGGGCGGTCCATGCGCTGGCGCAGCTCGTCGACATCGGCCAGCATTTGTTGCTCCTCCTCCTGCAGACGCTTCAGCCGGCGCTGCAGTTCGGCCTTTTCTTCCGGCGTGGCTGCCTCTTGCAGCGCGGTTTGAAGTTCTTTCAGCCGATCATTGAGATCCTTTTGCCGGCGAGCCAATTCCTGCAGACGGTTCATTATCTGCAACTGCTCGCCGCGCTGGGAGGATTGTGGACTTTGGGCCTGACGTTGGTTTTCATATCGGTTTTCAGACTGAGTCAATTCCATTTCCTCCAATTGCCGCTGCATCTGCTGTTCGCGGCCGCTGCCTCCCTGGCTTCGATTGCGCGAGCGCCGGACCTGATATTCGTGCTCCTGTAATTTCAGCAGTGCCTGATAGGCGGCTTGTTCAGCCGCCAAAGCCTCTTTCAGGGATGCCGCTGAGTTGGTAGCCTCCTGCAACCGAGCCAGCGCGTTTGCCATCTGTTTCGTCGCCGCATTCCAAAGCGAAATAAAGCGAGCATCTTGAGCCCGTTCGGCGGCGGTTTGAGCTTGTAATAATGCCTCGCTTTGGGCTTCGAGCACCACTTGGATGTCATCGGTTTGGGGAGTGCCATTATCGGGGGCAGAATTGGAGCGCAGCCGGCGAGAACCAGGTGCGGGAGATTCCTCATTGGGTGCAATTTGCGCCACAAAATGAGCGGCGGTGGTAGCGTCAGGCGTCTCGCCTGACTTAGAGGGCGGCGTCCCGCCGCCCGGATCGGACGTTTTTGCAGTTGAAGCTAGCAGCCCAACGAATCGGTGTGCTTTGCCGACGGGTTTTTGTCCGCCGGGTTTTTGCCCGCCGGGCAGGATGCCCGGCTTTACGGCAGGCGGGACGCCTGCCGCTACAGCGTCAGACCTCTGAACACGATTGCTTGACTCACGCCTGGGTCTGGTTTGGTTGGTATTATCCGGCGTGGCCGGAGCTGGCGTTGAGGGAGAGCCTTGTTTGCGTTGGAGATTCCAAGTAGCCGAAATGATTTGCTTTTGCAAGTCCGCCAGACGAGCGGTTTGATTGCCTCCCGATTGTCCACCGCCTCCGCCCTGGCCGTCCATCCCCTGCCCTTCGCGGAATACCTCTTCGAACGGTCGAATTTCTGCGAAGAACAAATCTCCAGTGGTGCGACGGACCACCCCGTCGGGGCCCAAATCATCGGCCCATAGGAACCAGGAGATAAGTTCATCGGCTTGTAACTGCAGCTCTTCCAGCCGGAGCAGGTATTGAAAGGTATGCTTCTGTTTAGCGGGAATGGTTTGGCCGAGCTGGATGAAGTGGGCCGGCTGACCAGCCACAATGTAGCCGAGGCCATACGCCTCAATGCCGAAGTCGTCCCACACCGTGCCTTCGAACGATATCTCCTCGAGTGGCGAGGGCCTGATATCATTTCGCGGTGACACAAGCTTGATCTCAGGAGGCCGGTTGCTGAGAGCCTCAAAAACAAATTGCGCGGAGAGCTTGTTCGTACGCCCTTCGAAATCCCGGAGTTGCAGGTCGAAACTTTGATTGGTCTGGAGCAGGAAACCTTCGAGATTAGCAAACGGCTGATTCGTGGCCACGCGCAACGAAAGCCCACGGTGGGCTTTGTCTCTGGTTACAAGCGTTGCCGACGCAACCGGTTTGTTAAAGGTTAACGCCAAATTGAGGGTGGAGCCTTCGACCGCGCTGACGCGGCGCGTATTTTCAACACGTCGTGGTTGCTCACCTGTGTAAGTCGGAAATGTTAAAGCGATATCGGCGCGTTCCAAACGCGGATATTCGAAGACAGTGACTTTGTAAGATCGCGTTGACTGGCCTGCATACTCAACACGGTAGACGAAATTGCTGGAGACTTCCGGAATGCTGCCCCCGAAAACCGGATCCGCCAAACTCTTCACCAACGCAATTCGAGCTACATCAGTTGGCGGTTCTACGATGAGGTTCACAGTCGGCGGCAAGGGACCTTTAAACCGTGCGAGAACAACTAAACCGCTTCCCTTTTCGACACTCGTATCTCCTGGGGAGATCGTGACCGAAGAGCCAAACAAGCCAGCAAACGCAGGACCCCGCGTAGTGGGGCGTAATTCGAGCAGGACAACAGCAAACATGGCCACTGCGAGCCAATGCGCCACCTGGGCAATGGTCAACCGACGCGCCGGGATCACTGCAGCCCAATCATGTTCTTCAGCGTGTTTTAATGTTTCGAGCAGCAACCGCTCCTGCAGGAAATTCAGACTCTCACCGGCGGGTGGCGCTTGCTGGACCGCCGTGAGCAAGCGCCCTTGCAACTCGGGGTATTGTTCTTCGATTTGCCGAGCAAAATCACGTGTTTGCCCCGGAGACCGCGACCCACTGAGTACCCTTATCAAAAGGAACATCGAAGGGAACAAACCCGCCAAAAGTACCACTGGGAATACCCAGGGGGAACTCCAGCCGCCATGCCTCTCGAATATCGCCAACGCCAAGCCAAGCAAGCCGGCAGCGGCCCAACAAGTTGCCAACTTGCACCAAAGCCCCAAACGACGCTGGCGTGCTGCCAAAGCCGAAATCCTGCTCTCTAAAAGCTCGTTTAGCGGCATATAATTAGAAGACGCTTGAAGTTGTTTCTGCGTTACGCGCCTTTGGTGCCGAGTCACCCATGGGAAGGGAATCGAGCGCAGCCAGTTTCCGCCGCTGGGCCCGTCCTGCCAACCATGTCTCAAGCAACAAGGTCAATAGCGCAGCGATGATCAGCCAGCGCCAAAGCTTCTGGCGATTTTCCAATTCTGCATTATCCAACCTGCTCTTGCGTTCGGCTGCAAATGAAGCGGGCGGATTGGGATGCTTCAGAGGCACGCCCAAGCGCTCCAATTCGTCTGCGGCTAACGGAGCCGTCCGTCCTTCTGCCGGATCCAGGTTCACGGCGAAGGTCTTCAGCGGGTGATCCGAGGCCACCGTGTAGATACCCGGAACCAGCGTTTCGGAGAAATTGGTTTCTCCCGAAGGAATCGTAATCACCGTCTTATTGGGGGTGGTAATGGTGAGGCTGGAAGTGCCGTGCTCCGCAATCGAGTTCAGTGGCACGATATCACCCACCAAATGGTGCACCGGAAATCCTCGCGCCGCGCCAGTAGTTTCAAGCATCGAATAGAGCAGCGGTACGAATTTTGTCGATAAGGCTAATTGGCTATCCTCCGGTTGCCAGCTTGAAGCAAGAATCAAAACGCGCCCTTTACCAGCAGGAACTTCCAGCAGCGCGGGATCACCGGTATCGAATTTGGCCAACACTCGGGCCTGGGGGATCGCAGCTGCATCCAGACGACGATATTTCCAGAAATGAATTCGAGTGAAATCGCTGAAACGCGGATCAGCAAAAGCGACAAAGAGCGGATCGCGAAAATCGATTTCAGCCAGCATCGCATAAGTTGCGGGACGGACCTCAGTGACATTCAATTGATTCAGCCCTAGCAAGGCAGCGAGTGTTTCTCCCATGCCCTCTGTTTTCAGAGCAAACAGCATTGTTTTTCCGGCAGCAAGTGCGTCCCGTAAAGTATTCACCAACTCCGGCCGTAACGAGTCTTGCACGATCACCAGTTGCGCCGCCTGCACTTGGTCATCCGCAACCTTACCCATTCCAGAGTTGGATTGGACTTGAACTGTCTGCCGGCGGGTTTCCTGAAATGCGCGCTTCAGAAAATAAAGCGATTGCTTGGGATCACTTTCTGACTCGCCACCGAAATACAGCACCTTCAGTTGCGCTATGTCCGCAGGAAGGGCGAATGCCACATTATCGAAATCCTCAGCGTCACCCTGTAGAAGCACACAAGTTGAGTTCACCCCGGGCAGTGGTGGAGCTAACGACAGAATACGGCTTTGACCCGGCGGCACGTATAACTCAGTCGGAGCACCGGCGAAGCTGCGGCCATCAGCGCCAGTCCACCCGACTTTGAATTGGTCCCGCCGGGATTCGTTTGAATTGGTGACCCGAACACGAACTTGGGTAGTGCTTTTCGGGTCGCCATCTTCCTCGCCAACAAGCTGGAGCGAGGCGTTATCTGTGTGTCTGGGTTTGAGTGGTTCGATTTCGACTGCAACATTTCGCGGCCATTCGAAACCTTGGAGTAGATCGAGGTGACTACCTTCCTGAAGATCGCTAATAAGGATAATCTCTCCCGGGGCCAGCGCTTGTTTGTTCGAGCTATCCGCGAGGATCTCTGCTGCTCGCAGCAAGGCCGAGTCAAGGCGAGTCGCTGCCCAACCCGGTGTGGTGACCGCGACCAGGCGCAGGGCGCGAGGCACACGCTCGGCGAGCGGAATCGCATTCCATTGTTCAAAAGTGACCAGTGGCTTAAGCTCGCGATCAAACGTGAACAATCCAACCTGATCGGCCGGCGAGGTTTGCCGCAGCACAGATTGGACTTTTTCACGGGCATCGGACCAGAGGTTCGCGCGGCGCATGCTGGCGCTGGTATCGAGGAGCAACAAAATTCGTTTGGCGTCACTGCTTGGCGCTGGGTTAACAGGTTTGCGAATAAACGGACGAGAAAAACCAACCGCCAACAGACCAATGATCGAGCAGCGCAGTACGAGCAACAGAATATCCTCAAGCCGACTACGTTGCGTCAGACGCGGCGGGGTGGGAAAAAGGAACATGAGCGAACTGAAAGGAATTCGCTGGCGAGTCGTGCGGCGGATCAGATGAAAAACAATCGGCAAGCCGACCGCCGCAGCGCCCAACAAGAAGAGTGGCGCGAGGAAGCTCATACCCGATGGCGGTAGGCACGTTGCACCGGGGCGCGTCGCTGCATCCGTTGCCTGAGGAAATCGAACAGCGCCAACTCCAACGGACGACCGGTCGACAGTCGATGACAAGCCGACCCGAGCCGCTGACAGGTGGAGCGCAACCTGGCGCAATGGTCCTCCAAACGCCGTTGGTACTCCCTTCGCGCGCCGGTTGGATCAATAAACACGGCGCGGCCTGATTCCAAATCCTGGAACAACGCAGGTTGGTTGAAATCAAAACTCAGCTCGGCAGGGTCCAGGATTTGGAAAAAGACGACTTCGTGACCGGAGGCTGTGAGCGCCCCCAAATCCCGTTCGAGATTATCCAACGGGGCCAGGAAATCCGATACGACGATAACCAGGCTCCGTTTGCGAACGATTTCGACCGATCGCTTCAACGGAGCGGCCAGGTTGCTTGCGGTTCCAGCAGCGGGCTTTTCCAACGCCAGCATCAAGTGGCGCAGGTGACCGGTGCGGTGGCGTGCGGGCAAAAATTCGCGAATACGATCATCGAAAGTAAGCAACCCGACTGCATCGCCTTGCAAATAAAGAAAGTACGCCAGGGTGGCAGTAAGAGTCGCCGCGTACTGTGCCTTGGTGTACCCAAGCGACCCGTAGCTCATCGACCGGCTCATGTCGGCCAGCAGAAAGCAGCGCAGGTTGGTTTCGTCTTCAAATTTTTTGATGAAGTACCGATCGCTGCGTGCAAACACGCGCCAATCCAAATAACGAGGATCATCGTCAGGCGTGTATTGCCGGTATTCAGTAAACTCGGCTGAAAATCCATGATAGGGGCTGCGGTGAATGCCATTCCAGAAGCCTTCCACCACGACCCGCGCCCGCAATTCGAGATTGCGGATGCTCATCAAGGTCTGCGGGTCAATGAATGACGCCGCCGGCATCGAGACATTGGATGAGGAGACCATCATGACTCCAAAGGCGGCTTGAGGTTTTGCAGCAGTCGTTCGATCACCGCCTCCACGGTTATGCCTTCGGCCTCGGCACGGTAATTGAGCAGAATGCGATGCCGTAGCGTTGGGCAGGCAAGGACTTTGATATCCTCGACGGTGACGTGGCTGCGGCCCTTTAGCAATGCACGAGCTTTCGCGCCAAGCACCAGGAACTGTCCCGCACGAGTGCCCGCGCCCCAACTCGCCCATTCATTGATAAAATCGAATGCACCATTCTGTCGCGGCCGTGACGCGGCGGCCAATTTGACTGCATAGCGGACGAGTTCTTCCGCGATCGGCACCTTGCGCACAATATGGTGAAAGCGCAATACATCCTCGCCGGTGAATAAGGGCTCGATCGCCGCCGGCTCGCCCGAGGTCGTGCGGGTCACTACCGCAACCTCATCCTCCTCCGGGAGGTAATCCATAACGACATTGAACATGAATCGATCGAGTTGGGCCTCCGGCAGGGGGTAGGTGCCTTCCATCTCGATCGGATTTTGCGTCGCCAACACGAAAAACGGCTCTTCCAGTATATGGCGAACCCCGGCCGCTGTAACCTGGTGCTCTTGCATGGCCTCCAGCAACGCAGCCTGCGTCTTCGGCGGGGTGCGGTTAATCTCGTCAGCCAGAATCATGTTCGCGAAAACGGGTCCGCGTACGAACACCATCCTCCGGCCCTCGCCCGTGTCCTGAAGAATCTCGGTGCCGGTGATATCGGCGGGCATGAGGTCAGGTGTAAACTGAATCCGTTGGAACTTGAGGTGGAAAATCCGGGCAATGGATTTCACCAGCAGCGTCTTGGCCAATCCCGGTGCGCCGGTGATCAAACAATGGCCGCCCGCAAACAGCGCGATGAGGATCTGTTCGATGACCTGCTTTTGTCCGACGATGATCTTGCCGAGCTCAGCCTCGATTTGCGATCGGCTGCTCGTCAGCTTCTCGACGATCTCACGTTCGGTTTGAGTCACTGGAGTGGTGCTTTCCTGGGCAGGTGGTTCTGTCAGCGTGTTCATATCAGTGGGTCATCAGATAAAAAATAATGTTAATGGCAAGTGGGTAGGCGCGTTTTTCAGAGAACTCGTGAAAAAAACCGTCCTCTTCGCCTTCGCGCTCCCACCCATCCCCGTTATCGCAGTTGTGGGTCGCGATGACCATGATCTGGCCCTTATCATCGAAGATCGCGCGCACATGCATATCCCGGGCACCGTTGCTGTCATAGTCGTCGTGATAGTCTTCCCACGTGACCCCATAATACGGGCTGTTCGGGTCGAGGCTGCGGATCCCCTGGCGGTAGTTTGGTGTCTGCAGTTTGTTTTTCGGCACCTTAATGTCGAAAACACAGTGAAAAATCGGATTCGTCATCGGCAACTCGACAAATTCACGCTCGGGCAGCACTCGTTTGATGTTGCGCTCGAAATTGTCCCATTGTTTTTGCCCCCAGAAATCGTCCGCCATCAACACTCCGCCATTGTCGAGATATTTGCGAAGAACAGGGATTTCCTCTTCCTTCAACTGCAAACCGCCAGGTTCGACCATATAAATCCAGGGATAATCAAAGAGGCCTGGGTCGGTGAGCCTGATGACACGCCCGTTCGGGTCGGTGCGGATCGAGGTGACCTGCTGAACCCGAAACGAAAGATTCAAGTCGCTATCAGGAAAATCGGTCAGCCACCCGAGAGGACTCGAGCTATAAGAAATCCCTGAACTGTTTGGTGCGCGCCGGTAAATCACGCGGGCAAACGTGAAAACGTCTTTGGCGAATCCTGGTGAATTAGTCCATTCAGGGGTTCCGGTGCTGTGCGAGGCGATTTCACGGGCGGTACGGACCTGATCGACATTTACCGGGACGCCTTCTTCGGTATAGCTGTAGCCGGTATCGCCGCCCCCGGCCCAGCCCCAACGGGAGCGCCGTTGAGCTATACCAAGGGCCATACCCAGGGCAAGAATCACCAGAACTAAGCCGCATTGTTTCACCGTTTCACCTCATCCGATGCACGTGTGTCGGCTTTGGCTTGTGGCGATTCGCCATTCATCTGCAGCAAAAGATCGAGGGCCGCCCGGTAGCGCGGCGCCTCCTCCAAAGCCTGCAAGAGGTGGCGGCGAGCTTGCCGATCTCCGGAACGATAAAGCAACCGCGCGAGCTGGTAATGGACCTCAGCCGGATCTGAGGGCTCCAACGCCAGCAGCGCGCGGTAAGCTTCAATTCCAATTCGGGTCTCTTGCCGGTGCTCGGCTGCTTGGGCGAGGAAACGATATGGCAATTCCACAAGCGGGTTTACCGCCAGGTAACGCCGCGCGCTTCGCTCGACTTCTTCCCATTCTCCGCCAGCAGCGGCCAACTCCATTAGGCGTTGATACGCCGGCAATGCTTCGTCATCCTCCATCGCCACCCGCGATTGGATTTGGCGTTCGGCATTGGTTTCTCCAAGCTCCCGATAAACCCCCGCCAACATCGCCGACCCGCTATCGACTCCCGTTTCGCCTGGATAAAGCTCTACCAGTTTCTCCAGCGGCGCTTTGGCGGAGCGGAAATCTTTTCGTTCGATAAACCGGCGGGCTAATTCGTTAAGGGCATAAAAATTGGTCGGATGGCTGTCGATCCACTCTGTAACAGCTTTATCGGATAAGGCGCCGGCACCGCGCGAACGGGAGAGTCTTTTCTTGAGAAGTGTTTCATCAATGTTCGTGGCCACCTCGCTGGAACTTTTCGCGGAGGATGACACCTCGAATTTTGGTTTTTCGAAATCGAGCCCGGGGGCCAGCGTCTCGGCCCGCTCTTTGGCATACGCTGCAAAATCCTTTTCGATGGTTTCGATCGGAGCGGTCTGTTTTTCGATAGCTCGATTGATCTCGGTTCCTTCACCTAAATCGGCCAGAATTGCTTTTAGCTGGCTTAAACCAAATCTCTGCACCAGGAACTCCACAACGAGCGAAGACTCATAATAAGCAAACTGCAAGTGTTGGGGTGAGGGCGGCGCCAGAAAGGCTCCGCTGAGATCAGAGACTGGTGTCAGATTATCTCCCAGCACCATCGCGCGATACTGCGGATTCATACGCTGCCCCCAGGCCGGATTTGCCTGGGCTTCCTCATAAACCGAGATCCCTTCGCTCAGCCACCGCGGCATTTTGTTCCGGGTCATTTGCAGCGTGAGCACGTGACAAAACTCGTGCCACAGGACGGCCTGCCAGTTGACCGGATGCTCAAAATGCGCCGCGGGGCTATTCGCGGTAATTACGGTACCGAAACAGACACCCAGGTATCCTGGATTGCCCGGCATGCCGAATGTGCGCACAGCAAAATCCTTTTGTTCGTGAAAGACTTCGACAATGGTTGGGCGTTTGGGTTCGAAGCCGTATTTCGCGCATAAATTGCTCCGCGCAGACTCCAATAATGCTAATACGGCGGGCCCATAAACGGCAGCTTCATGGCTGTTCATGCGCAACACGAAATTCTCATTCGTGAGGGTGGCGAACTTGCCCATCACATCGTGCAGCGTTGCCAAATTATACGCCTCGACATCATAGGCATCCTGTTTTTGCACTTCTTCGACTAATCGCCATCCGTCGGTCTCCTCACCCAATCTCAACAGATCTTCCGCCAATTGCGCTTTGGCCGGCAGATAATCGGGAGCAAATTGCAGTGCCTGTCGCTGATGTGCCGCCGCTTCCGCAAACCGGTAATTTTGAGACAACTTGAGGCCAATTAAATAATCCACTCGCGGGTTGGTTGCCCAGAATTTCAAGGCGATTTGCCGGCTCGATTCTTCGCGGTCGGGCTGATTTTGCAAATGGGCCAGCACGGCACGGTAAGCCCATGCCTCGGCATGCCACGGATTGATTGCCTGGACTCGATCCAGCAACTTCTCCGCCTCGGAATAGTCCTCAGCGTCGATCGTGTGATCCGCCAGCAACAGCAGGCTACCGACGTGATTGCTGTTGCGCTTAAGGGCCGCTTCGGCCGACTTCACCATTAAAGCCGTCTCATTGGGGGCGTAGGCTTGTGCCAGGCCAAAGTAAAGATCGGGATCGTCAGGGATCTGGGCCAATCCTTCCTGAAACTTTTTCGCCGCCAGAGCGTAATCATGTTTATCCAGCGCCAACTCGCCGCTGGCGAGATAAACATCCCGGAGCTTTGGATCTGATTTGGCCGCCGCATCGAAAACCCGATCCAGGACCTTCTTCGGATCTGCTCCCAGCTGTAGCGCGGCTTTGCCCGAAATCACCAAGTCGGGCGCCTCTGAAAAATCCGAAGGACGCCGCCCGACCACCCACCCGATATTTTCGAGCATTTCCTTCGCTTTCTCGGGCTGGCCATTGGCGAAAAACACCTCGCGGGCCTGCCAGGAAAGACGGACATTGCGGCGGCGCTGCTCGAGCGCATTAGTGATAATGGTGCGGGCTTCGGGGTATCGCCCGGTCGTAAGCAGCGCCCGAGTGAGCAACAGAACCCATTCTTCTCTATTCTCGCCCTCTTTGAGGGCCTGTTGCGCCAGCACGATCGAGTTGGTGAAGTCGCCTGAAAAGAATTTTTCTTCAGCCTCCTTCAAATCCGCACCGACGAGAGGGAAACCATTAGCCAGGACCAGCAAACTGCCGAGCCAGAACCACCACCGCGCACGAGGCGCGCGGTGTTTCATTGTTACTGCGCTAATCAAGTGAACGGCGCCAATTTAGTCTAACATCTTAAACTGCGCCAGTGCTCTCACAAAAAGGTTAAAGCTTAAAAACCGTGCCTAAGCCCGGAAATCTTAACCGTTTTAACCTTCTAACGGTTTAACGTTTTAACTTCTTTACGCCCGGGGGTGAGCTTTATCGTAGGCCCGTTTGAGCCGCTCGGTGGTGAGGTGTGTATAGACCTGAGTCGTGACCAGATGCGCGTGACCGAGGAGTTCCTGGACGCTGCGGAGGTCGGCGCCGGCATCGAGCAAATGCGTCGCGTAGCTATGCCGCAGCTTGTGAGGCGTCAAATGTGGATCCAAGCCCGCCAACACCAGATATTTCTTCAGGCGCAGCTGCAGGTCGCGCGGTGAAACCGGTTTTGGCTTGCTACCTTTTGCAAAAAAGACGGGAGCTTCTCCCGCGGGGGCCTGAGGGAGGAGTTGCCAATAATTGCGGATCGACTCTAAAGCGGGTTGGCCAATCGGAATTAAGCGCTCCTTTTTGCCTTTCCCAAGGATACGAACCAGGCGCTCAGGCCAATCGATATCCTGGGCCTTAAGCCCACATAGCTCACTTATTCGCAGGCCGCAGGAATAAAGCGTCTCCAAAATAGCCGTGTCGCGGCGGCATAACACCAGCCTCTGTTTGGACTCTACCGAGTCAGCTGCAGCGGGCAAGAGCTTGAGAGGGGCCACTAGCAACTCGTTCATTTGTTGAGGCGTCAGAAACTTTGGCAACCGTCGACCGAGCTTGGGCAGCGACAAATTCTTAATCGGGGAGGCGGCCAGAACGCCGTGTCGGATCAGGAATTTATTGAATGTGCGCAACGCGCTAAAACGGAGCTGGATGGCCGCGCGGCCGAGCTTGTGCCGGCCCAGGAACCGGAGGTAACTTCGGAAATCATCGCGCTGCAGTTTGCCCCAGACTGGGCCAGATGTTCGTTCCTCCTGATGCCAACGACAGAACTCTTCGAGGGCCTGCCGATAATTGCGCTGCGTGTAAGCCGATGCGCCACGGTCGGTGGCAAGATGTTGATAGAACTTCTCCAGCCATCGGTCCTTAACATGCTTATCAGCTTCCGGAGAAGGCGGCGGCAATTTAGACGCATCCCCGATCATGCTTTATCAAACGCTTGCAGAAAATCGTGCCGTGAGATGCCAGCTTGCATATAGATCGTCCGCAATGTTGAGCCCTTATAGACGGATGATTCGGCATGGTCAGTGGCGTCCGTGTTCCATCGAGGTTGTGACCATGGCGATGTGTTCGCGTTCACGGACGATCTGGAACTCAAGTGCCACAAGAGCGCGTACGACTCGCCGCTTTGGCGCGTCAACCGGGAACTTAGGCATGCGCCTGAGCAATGAACGCATCGCCATCGAGGACTTCCGAGCCAAAAGTCTCGACGTGGAAACGAATCGCCGATTCGCAATCCGCAACGGCTTCTTCGCTGGTGTCTCCTTCACCAACAACTACGCCTTTGAGGCCGAGCGGGTATGCCACATAACCATCAGGGTGCTTCTCCACTACAGGCTTCCGCGTCTTCATGGGGCCAAACTACCATGCTGGCTCAACGGGTAAAGAACGGATTCGCCTCAAGCAGAACGACCCTGAGGGCATGGCACAAGAATTGACTGTCGCCCCAACTATTCCTTCGTCTCTTGCTGCTCCCGGGGCGGGAAATCGAAGGTAATCTTCCCGGCATCGTCCATGACGAGGTGGGCGGGGAACGGGCGTCCGGCCTTGGAGATGAAATTGGTCAGCAAGTCGGTGCGGTTTTCTTCGAGGAGCTTGACGGCCTGGGCGCGGTCAATTGGTTGCTGCAAAATCACTTTGTTGATCTTGAATTTGCACGGGCGTTTGTCGGCCTGAGACTTTTCGCAGAGAAACGCACCGTCAGTTTCGAAAATCTGCCCGCCGCATTTGGGGCATTTACCAATCGATTGCAGGCCGGTAAAATCGATCTTTGGCGCGGGTTCTTTGGGTGCAGCGCTCTTGGCGGCTCCCTTTTTAGCTCGCGCCGGACGGGGCTCGAATTCAAACCCGACCGCCCCTTCTTTAAGCACGAGGTAAGCCTTGAATGGGCGTCCTCGCTTTGAAATGAATTTATCCAACAAGTCGGTTTTGCCGCCGCTCAGCAACTTCTGCACCTGCGGCCGCTCGATCGGCTGTTGAAGGATGATCTTGCCAACACGGAAATTACACGAGCGGCCGGCGCCGACCGATTTTTCGCAGACGAAACTCATCGCGGTCTCAAAAACGCGGTTCTGACATTTTGGACACTGTCCTACGGGCTCTTGTCCGGTAAAATCGACCTCAGCGGCTCCGTCGCCATTGCGCTGGTCCGGGCCGAAATCGAATTTGACCTCGTTTTGTTCATTCAGCTTCAGCACGGCGGCAAACGGTTTCCCTTGCCGGCTGCGAAATCCTTGCAGAGGACCAATTTGGCGCTCCCGGATCAGCTGTTCGATCTCCTTGCCTTCAAAGAGACGACCCGAAATGATCTTCCAGACCGAGAAATCGCATTTGACACATTGAAACGCCTTGTAGCGCTCGTGCACCTCCCCGCCGCATTTAGGGCAAGGGGTCTCGAGCACGCCAAAATCGCCCGGGATGGTATCGAGCTCGAATTTCTTCGCGCGATCGACGATATGTCGAGTCATATCGACGATCCCGGTCATGAACTCGTTCCGGCTCTTTTGCCGGCGCTGGACTTGACGCAACTGGAATTCCCAGTCGCCGGTCAGCTCGGGTTTGGTGAGTTCGGGAATCCCAAGGCCATTCAGCAATTCCATCAACGAGAAGGCCTTCGCAGTGGCCTGCAGGTCCTTACCTTGACGTAAGAGATACTGCTCGGCCAGCAGCCCTTCAATAATAGCTGCTCGGGTAGCGGGCGTCCCCAAGCCCTTCTCGCTCATCGCCTCGCGCAACTCTTCGTCTTCAACCAACTTGCCGGCCCCTTCCATCGCACTCAGCAAAGTTGCTTCAGTAAAACGAGGGGGGGGCTTGGTCTGAATCTGCTTCACCTCGATTTCCTTGGTTTGGACCTGCTCGTTCGGCTGCACCGCCACCAGGGTCGCGGTATCTTCTCCTTGAGCTTCTCGCCCATATACTGTGAGCCATCCGGGGTTCATCAGAACTTTGCCGGTGGTTTTGAAAGGCTCGTTCTCAACCCGTGTAATTCGCGTTGTCTCGAGAAACTCTGCCGGGGGATAAAAGATCGCCAGGAACCGGCGTGTCACCATGTCATAGAGTTTCTGTTCGGCCTCACTCAAGCTTTTGGGAATCTCGGTGGTTGGAATAATCGCAAAGTGATCGGACACTTTGGCGTTGTTGAAAATGCGTTTATTGGGTTTGACCCAATCGTTCTTGAGGATCGTGTCGGCGAATTGGCCGTAGCTCGTGCCGGCGAGCATGTTCAGCGTATTACGGACCGCGCCCTGATAATCCTCCGGCAAGGCGCGGGAATCGGTCCGCGGATAAGTTAGTACTTTGTGACGTTCATAAAGCGTTTGGGCAAGTTTGAGGGTCCCCGAAGCGCTGAAACCGAAGCGATTGTTTGCTTCCCGCTGCAGGGTCGTCAGATCGTACAACAATGGAGAGGCTTGTGTGGTCGGCTTGCTCTCTTCCGTGACAACACCCGGTTTGCCCTGACATTTATCACGTATGGTCTCGGCCCGGGCGCGGTCCCACAAACGTTCCGGCTTAAGATCCGCATCTCCGTCTTTATCGGGCCGGACGAATTTCTCGTCAAACCACTTGCCGGTGTACTCCCCAGCTGCGGCCAAAAAAGTTCCGATCACTTCCCAGTAATCCCGCGGAACGAAATTGCGAATTCTCTGCTCACGTTCGACGACAATCGCCAGAGTCGGCGTTTGCACGCGCCCCACAGTCGTTTTGAAGAATCCGCCGGATTTGGAGTTGAACGCGGTCATGGCGCGCGTCCCGTTGATCCCGACGAGCCAATCAGCCTCCGAACGGCTCACCGCGGCATCGGCCAGCGGCTGCATCTCACCATCTTCACGCAAACGAACGAAGCCCTCGCGAATTGCGGCCGGGGTCATCGATTGGAGCCACAGGCGTTTGATCGGCTGCGGTGCCTTGGCAAAACGCGCGATGTTGCGAAAGATCAGTTCGCCTTCTCGCCCGGCGTCGCACGCATTAATCAGCAGGTCGACATCCTTCCGTTTGATGAGCTTCTTGAGCAGATTCAAACGGGATTGGGTCTTCTCCAACGGTTGTAAGTCAAAATGGGGCGGGATCACCGGCAGATGGGCAAAGGACCATTTGCCGCGCGCCGGTTCGACACCTGGGGGAACTGCCAGTTCAAGCAGGTGCCCGACGGCTGACGAAAGTACATAACTGTCACTCTCGTAAAAATCTTCGAGTTTCCTAAACCCTCCGAGCGCACGCGCAATGTCGCTGGCGACCGAAGGTTTTTCGGCTATAATCAGTGCCTTACCCATCTCGTTATCAAATACTTACAGTCTGTCCCCTGGAAGCACCAGCCCCATGCATTTCGCTGGAAATTGGACCAAAGCCCGAATTATGTCAAAGGTTTCATAGAAAGGAACCGCTGATAAGCGCTCATTAAAGCTCATCGAAATGATTATCCTATTATCCGGAGCGGAAACGAAATACAGAGGCCTTACTCGGGGTGGACTGAGGTCGATCCAAAGGGTTCTTCAGTGCAGATTAGCGGTTGGCCGCTCACGGTTGCCAGGGCGAAACGATGCGGTAGAACCGCTGTGGTGAGTTGCCAAATCCCGAATCAATGATTTGAATCGATCGAACCTGACTTTGCGCCGCCACATCCGCCAGTCGCGACCAAGTCCCTGTGAGCAGAGAATCACGAAACTGAACGGTATAACTCTGGCCCGGGGCAGGAGAAAACTGGAGTTGCAGACCTGGCAAACCACCGTTGGCTAAACCAATGGAGCCGATCTGCATCGGTTGCGGCAGTGGATTGTTTTCAAGACCTGGCGAAGGTCCGGCGAGGCTGGCGCGCCAGTTGATCGGATCGTTGCCATAAGCAGTCGCATAGAGTCGTTCGAGCGAGGAACCAAAACCATCTGCATTGGTCGGCCAGGGCGATTTGTCGTTGAAATGGACAACATCGATATCAATGTAAGGCACGAACAAGGTGCCAGTGTTGGTGTCCAGGTCCGGGATATCGGGTCGCTGTAACGCCAGAGTCTCGCCTCCGCCCTGCAAATGGCCAGGGTACGGTCCGTAGATCGGGACGCTGGCGGGGACGCTGTACTTGGTGCGGAACTGAACCGGGTCGATCCCGACGAGTAAAAGGAGTCCGCCGGGGGCGACCTGAACATTCGTGGGAAAATCAAAGCCGACGCCATTAAGCCGCCAGGTGTTCGAGGGGTAACTCGGGTTGTAGAGTTGCAGTGGCGCATTCGTAATGCTCTTGAGCTCGATAAACTCGTCGCCGCCTAGCGGTGGATGATAATGAATCTCATTGATCACTACGGGCCCAACTCGCGGGCCCAAATTTGCTGCGCCCAGAGTCTTGGTCAACTGCGCAGGATATTGCGGTTCGCCTGTACTAATCAGATATCGGCCAAAAGTCACCCCGTTGGCGGCGGCGCCGAAGGCGAAGCCGTCGCTGTAGCCAGTCAAGCCGCCGTTGGTATCGGCAGAATAGAGATAAATTTGTTCGCCGTGTGAGCTGAGGCGGAAAGTGTTGCTTGATTGGGGATTGGGGTTCCAATCGTTCTCGGTAACGACTTTAAAGCCGTTGGCCGGGACAATCGTCTTTGACGGGAATCGGAATTTGAGCGGTGAGGTGCGATCGTCCGTAAGGTACCAATTGCCGATATCGACGTTCGTCGCAGTTGGATTATAAAGCTCGACCGAATCCAGTTCGGGCAGGTCGGTATGAGTCAGCGCCTCGTTAATTAAAATTGGCGCGATATTCAAGGCCGGGTCATCCGCCCCCGGTGAACCGCCAATAATACTGCTAGCCCGCCAATTGATCGGGTTGGATGGATCCGGGTTGAAATTCGGATTGGTGGGCACCAGGGAGAAGCCGGTGCCATCGGGAGAGGAAGGCCATGGGGCGCGGGTGGCGTAAGTAACCAAACAGATTGGAACACCGGTAACGTGAACGAGCATGAGGGTATCGCCACTATTGGAAAGCTTGCCGGAATATGTGCCAAACACGGGCACCGAAGGGTAGCGATTGGTAAAGCCAGCCGGATTGGCCACCAGCACGACAAACTGGCCCGGGCCAACAAAGCTACCTACGGGGAAAGTATAATTGATGCCGTTGGTGAAGCGAAGGCCGCTCAGCTCCAGATTGGTGCTGGCGACATTCTTCAGTTCGATGAACTCGAATTCGTTTCCGTCGAGGTTGGTCGTGCCTGGCGGATGATACATGATTTCGGTGATCAACAGGTCCGTGAAATTCTGAATGATAAAGAAGCTAGCGTCGGTGAGCGGACTCCAAATACTGCCGCTGAGGGCGCGGGCTTTAAGATGAATGCTGTTGGCGAGGGTCAATGGAGCACTGTAAATACGCGCGGCCGGCGACCAACCGCCTCCGATGAGCCGTGGGTCGGTGCCATCAAGCGTATAATAGATTGTCCCAGCGGGGGCGCTCATTGAAAGTTGGAATCCATTGGTCACATTTCCGCCAAACTTATTGAGGCTTGGGGCAGATACCGTTGGGACCCAACCTTTGGCTTGCAACTGGCCTAAGACGATGCCGGGCCGCTGGCCGAAGTAATCGCCGTAGACGCGGTTCATCTCGGTTACCCACTCGACGTTGCGGGTAAATGGTGTCGACCGTTTGGCATCACCCCAGCGCGCCGATTCACCAACAACTGCGCTATAAATTTCGTTGCTGCGCGTTAGGAAGCGCGCGCGACAGGTCTCGGTCGTCAGCACGCCACCATTGAAGAATTGTTGTTGGATATGGTCCGCCAGGCGGATTCTGAACTCGGGATTCACGGTCAACTGCGAAAAGATGTATTGCGGATTGCTACGGGCCAGAGCCCCTACTGCGCCCTGTTGAATGGGGTCACCCGCGGCGAAGGGACCAGTCCGATCGCGGTGGATTTCGTCGGTATTTCCAAGGGCAGATTCGTGCAACAACGTATGCTCGGAATCATGGGCGAAAAATCGGAACCCGCCATAGAGCCCCGTGCGATTGCGCACGGCGTACATATTATTGGGGTTTGTATTGCCGATGAAAGCCGAGACCGGCGCATCGATATTGCCGGTAAAAAAGATGACCAGCATGTAATCGATCAGGTTATCGACATCGAGCAGGTTCTCGTAGGCAGGATTAGGCGTGCCATTGGCGTTGAGCCCCTGGATCTTGAAATAACTGGCGGCGGTATAGAACCCATTGGTCGCAGCCATCCATAACCGAGTCCAGGCATCCATATTGCCATCCGTGGCGAAAATCGTGTACCCGGCGCCAGTATCCACTTTAATGACATCGTAATCTTCCTTGTTGCCGCCGAAGTAAGTTGCGCCATAAGAGGCTTCTGGCCGCTCGCAAGTATTGTAGAGGCCCCAATATTGACCGTTGATGTAGAGGTGATAAAAGTCGCCGCGTTCAGCCTGATGCCCCTGGGCAATCTGTGTGTCGCGCGAGAACTGGTCGCGCAAGCCGATAAACCGGTAATCGCCGTCGAAGCTCCAGGAGTAATTCTCGAACGTTCGCAGATCGAAACCATCAAAGGTGTCGGCGCCTCCCTGTTTGGCAAAGGCCGGGTAATTGAGCTTAGAGTCACCGTACTCCTGCCGGAAGAAAAAGCGGAACGCGTGCTTGGGGTTGCCGGGGCTGCGGCTGTACCCTCCGCGGATGCGAATACCGGCATTGATATGAAAACCCTTGGTGCCGTCGGGATAGATCAATTCGATCGAAGCAGGCCTTTCCCAGGCGACACCATCATTGCCTGCATTAGCGTAAATCCCGATTAGCGAATCGAAAAGATTGCGCAGATCGGTCGTAATGCAGTAACTGGGGATCGATTTCAGGTCATTGATAATCTCGCCACTGTAAGTCGCATTATTGACCACGTCCGGGTCCATGCCGTAATCCACCATGTTGGGCCCCCAGCTCGAGGGCCACCCGGACGGGGGCTGGCCCAACGGCGATTGGCGGATCACATCGGCAACAAAGATATAACTTTCGGTGTCGATATTGGATGGCTGAAAGCCGTCCTTAAATGCCGCGGCGCGAATCACCGTGGTTCGCGAAATTGACAACGGTGCCAGATACTTGACGCCGTTGGTTAACGACGGCTCCGACCCGTTCGTCGTATAGATAATGGTCGCGCTGGGGGTTGCCGAGGTGATCGAGAGGCTGAATGGGCCGCTGAAGAAGCCGCGCTCGACACTGAACTTGGTGTCCTCTACGAACGCGATAAAACCGCTATTGTTCAACCCGCCGGGAGTCGGAGTGGAAAAATATCGATTGGTGAGGCTGGTCACTTTGTATTCGACCAATTCGGGGACAATAAGAAAATCGCTATCGGTCGCGTTTTGATTCAGGCCCTGGATGGCCAAAACATTTTGTCCTGGTTGAAGAAGATTGAGCCGGTCTGAGAGGTTCAGCTCCTCAAAAACGACCGCCTGCGAATTGGGATGTGCCGCGGTGGCGATTGAATTCCATTGCGCGGTCGCAGGGGCATTGCGGCTGGCAACCAATTGTCCATTGAGGTAGGCGAAAAAGCCGTCATCGTATTTCATTCGCAGGGTAAGCGATTGAACGGCTGTGGGGTCGCCCGGATCAAACGCAACACGAATGTAGGCCGAACTATTCACCCCATACAGTTGCGCCTGGATATCTGTCGTAATATCAGATCGATAACTGAGCCGGTTGCTGCCCCCGCCGCCAGAGACTACCGGGGCCTTCACCGTCAGTCCGCCATTACCGACATCACCAACCAGGCGAAAATTCGTCGGGTTCCATGTGCTGTAGGTTCCCTGCGCCGCATAGAGTTCCACCTCCGAGCCCCCGCCGCACTCGTAGAAAATCAGGTAGAGTGGGTAATCCCCGGCGGAGGGGAAGTTGAAAGTCTGCATCGTTTCGCCCGGCGCGCGCGGGTTCGGGTAAGACATCGTGAAGCTGCCGATGCTCAAGCTGAAACCGTCGTCGCTATTAACCCCGAACGACCAGTTGCCGGGCGCTGGAATCGTTATTGTGGCCGTTGCCTCGGTGACGAAATTGTCCTGGTCGACTCCCAGCGTGAGTCCAGGGAAGGTCCGGTCATTGCCATAATTTGCGGCCGACCCGGTATTGAGATAGTTGATAACTTGCGGGTTTTCAGCGTAAACAGCCAACTGCTGCGAAGGATTGCTAGCCACTCCCTGGGCAGTGCCGAGGTCGCAAACCCCTACATTAGCGATGTAATTATAGACGGCAAACCCCGGAACCGCGGTTTCGTATCCGATACCTGTAAATCCATTGAACCAGCCGGAATCGTCGAAACCCGGTTGGGTCCATGAGGCCCCCAGCGAGCTATCAAACGGGACCAGTATCGACGTTGGTGCGCCCGTTGAGACCAATGAGTTGGTAGTGACATCCTGCGCCAAGCCGTACGAAATGTCGGGGTACTGTGCGGGAAAAGTCGGCGAGAATTCGGTCGCGACACCCCCATCCGGTTTCAACAACGCCAGATATTCACCGCTGGCCTTCAGGCTAAAGTCCGCGTGCAGAGGACGGCCCGGAATAGCCTGGTTAGTGCCCGAGGCAAAAACGACCAGGAACGCCTTGGGGAGCAGATTTGTGCTCGGAAAGGTCCACTTGGTTTGATGGGTGGGGTCATCGGTTAACGACCAACCGAGCAGATTGACGGCGCCCGAGGAGGGATTGTAAAGCTCCACCCAATCGGGGTATTGCTGATTCTCGTCAGCTAGCGTGTGTTTGTTATCGGCCATGAACTCGCTAATAATAATCTGGGCATGGCTATTGAGGGTAAGAAACAGCAGCGAGAGGGTCAGGCGGGAGACGAACTTCATGAGGAGAACATTAGCTGGCGTTTATTCAAGAATGGCTTAGCAGCGCCAAGATTGGATTAGCAGATTCCGCCGGTGGGGTCAATCACACTGAAACTCAGAGGCATCCGTAGTTGTTCGTAATCTGGACAGGTCCGGCAGACCTGGAGGTCTGCGGTACAGCAGAGTGAAACTCTGCGCTACGTGGGCGGCGCGTTTACGACGCCGACCATCCAAGGGAACCGCAGGCCATTTGCGCAATGGTGCATTAATTCTTTACGGCGCGAGTTGCTGCCGAACCATTGCCTGAAAGAATCCAATTGTGTCAGCAACGCCCAGGAATATTCCACGCCCCCATGTAGGGGCGGCCGAAGGGCTGGAAGCCTTGCCTATCAGTTCGCTGACTGGCCTTATCAAGTTCTGGAATGTCTTTTCCGACCGCGGTTTTGTACTCGCTGATTTTCATAGCCGCATCACGCTAATAAATTCATGATTTCTTCCAAGCCCCAAACATGATCGGAGATACCCGCCTAGTCATGGCTCGGACCCGTTCATCGAGTGATCTGAGGGCCCATCTCAGCAAAATGCTTAGCTAGGATCAGGAAGGTCCCGGATAGCGTGTTGTTTTGAGATTTGCTAGCAATAAAGGAAATCCAATAAGGACATAAGCCGATCCAACCAGTTGGACCAAAGAGAGCACATTCGAGCGTGCAAATGACGACGTCGCTATCCAGGGTCGATGAGCGAAAACTCGACCGGGTTGCTTCAATGCGCGCATGCAACGGAAGGTTTTGAAACAAACCCGGGAGACCGGACCAGTCGAGGAGCGTTTTGATGAGCACCCATTATCGAGTTCTGCAGGTTGAAGATTCAATTGATGATGCACTATTCAATGTAAGGCAACTGCAAGGCGAGGGGTTGGACGTCCGCTCGCTGCGAGTTGAGACAGTGACCGAAATGCGCCATGCGCTCGAAGTGGGGACCTGGGACTTCATCATCTGCGATTACCAACTGCCACAGTTCGATGGTCTGAAAGCGCTGGCCGTCTATAAAGAAACCGGGTTGGACATACCGTTCATTGTAGTTTCGGGTTGGATTGGGGAAGCCCAGGCGGTGAAGCTGATAAAGGCGGGGGCGCATGAATGCGTCATGAAAGACGATTTGGCGGAGCTCGGTCCGGCGATCCGTCGCGAATTGAAAGCAGCGGGAGAGCGTCTCATCCGGAAGCGTGCGGTGGCCAACGACGCTTTGCTGGCGTCGATCGTAAAGGATTGCAATGAGGCAATTTTCGGCACGACGCTGGAAGGGAGTGTCGTAACGTGGAATAAAGGCGCTGAAAGACTTTATGGTTACACGGCTTCAGAGATCCTCGGCGGCCCGGTTGCGATTCTGGAATCGCCCAATGAAACAACACGGCAATCGGCGATGCTTCAGAAATTGAGGTGCGGCGAGCCAGTGCCGCGATTTGAGACGGTGCACCTGCGCAAGAACAAGAGTGTGGTGCGCGTATCCTTAACTATCTCGCCGGTCAAGGCGGCGCATGGTCGGGTTGTCGGCACCTCGACGCTTGCTCACGATATTACTCTTACGCGATAGACGCGAAAGGTTGCACCAGGCAATTCCTAACCGCCTCGAGCAGTTTGTCCGGGGTGTACGGTTTAGGGATAATAGTTGCGTCCGCCGGTGCAGCTTCCCCCTCGGCACCGTCGAGCGGGGCGGAAGTGTAGACTACCTTTAGTTCAGGCTTGGTCTGCCGCAGTTGGTCGGCCAGGGCGCCGCCGGAAATGCCCTCGGGCAAGGCGACGTCGGTCAGGAGCACATCGACGCAGGTAGATTCGCTTTCCCAGAGCGCCAGCACCGTCGAGGGACAGTCGGTCTCGATGACGCGATACCCTTGGCGGCTTAAGATGTGGCGAGCCAGGCCGCGGGATTTGCTTTCGGGCTCGACCAACAAGATGGTTTCTTTGCCGGGTGTACTGCGGCGGGCCGTGGCCGGCTTCGGCGCGAGGGGAGTAGCTTGGGTACGCCGCAAGTCAGGTAGTTTTGCAGGGGCAGTGTGGGGGATATCGCTGAGCCTCGGCGCAGCCGCAACAGTTTTGGGAGATTCTACTGGAACTGAATTGAGGACGGGCAATGAAAGGACTTCGCGTGTGGGAGCAACCGGGCGACTTGCTTCTTCAGCGGTCTTTTGGGGCTCCGAAATGGACTCGGGCGCTGGAGATTTGTGAGCCACAACGCTGGGCTGACTATCGACGAAGCGAGTATTGAGATGGACCGAACGAGGAATGTTGCAGTTGGGGCCACTAACCCTCTCAATCTTCGTGGGCTCGGCGGGCTGTTCCGGCTCGAAGCGCACTCGCTCGATAACAGGGATCGCTGCAAGCAGGCGGGCAGGACAACCGTCGTAGTTCAAATCGACTGCGCTAATCTCTGCCTCGAGGCGGGTGCCTTCCTTGGTGCAGAACGGCCAACACCCGCGCGACTGAGCTTTCGGGCACGGGCCGGCAACATCTCGCAGGAAGAATCCGGCAGCGTCAGGTTGCAACAGCCTTCGGGCGGATAACCCCATAAACTCTTCCTGGCTAAACCCGAACAGGGCCAGCGCGGCGCGGTTCACCGCCAGCACTTTTAAAGAACGCAGGTCAAAGATCCACTGCGGCTGCGGACTTTCAGTAAAAAGAAAGCGGTATTGCTGCTCGGACTGCCGCAGGAGCTGCTGGCTCGCCTGATGGCGTGCAAGTTCTTCGCGCAGTTGTTCGATGGCGGTCGCAAGGTCTGTAGTCTTGTCCTTGAGGGTCAGCTGCCAATCGGCAGAGAGCTTCTGCTCCGCAAACTCGCTCTGGCGGCGTTGAGTGTATAACCCTTGAAGGTGCCCCATCCCAATCAGCAAGAGCCCTGAGGCGAAGGCGACGATCAGCTCCGAACCCGGCAGGGCAATCGCGCTGCCTTTGAGCCACTGAACCAAGTGCAACAGGGACAACGCACACAACGCACAGACGAGGAACCGCCCGACGCTACGGCTGCCGAACCGCCGGACGAGGAGCAGGCCATAAACGGGAACGCTCAGTTCGAGTGTGGGGACGATCAAGTTGAAGATGCTTAGACTATTCATAACAATTGATTGGAATGGTTGAACCGCGTTTTGATCGGACGCTCATGCCCGTCCCGTGCGGCTCTCGTTACTGAATTCTCTAACAACAAATTCATGACCCGAACACTCTAGCCGAGTGCAATCAACCTGCTATCGGGGCCAGACACGTATCTTGCGCCAGTAAAGGAACCGAAAGCCGACCAGGGGATTCCCCGGGCGCCGAAGGGATTTTGAACAGCAGATCGCAGAGGAAACGGAGTGCGGCTAATCCTTGCGAATTGGGCTCGCTGCGGGGATAGCCGCGTTTCCGCTTGCGTCTGACGAAGGCGCGTGGAGGTCTCCCGCGGAGATCAGCACGAGCTTGTTGGGGTCGACGCAACGGACGAACGCTGATTTGACTTGCTCTGGTGTCACCCCGGCAATCCGTTTCTCCAAATCGGCTTCCCACGCCATAGTCCGGTTGAGGTGCCGCAGGCCGCCGAGCGCAGACGCCAGCGCGGCGTCATTCCCGCGAGCCACTTTGCGCGCCTGCAGATAGCCCTCCCGGGCCTGATTGAGTTCGTCGGCGGTGATGCCTTCGCGCAGGACGCGGTCCAGTTCCTCCAGCGCGCAGAGCCGCAGCCGGCGGATGTTCTGAGGGTTTACAATCGCCGAGATCGTAAAGCCACCACGCTGGTCCTCGGACGAGACATTGACTCCCGACGTAACGCCATAAGACAACCCTTCCTTCTGACGAATGCGGTTGCCGAGGCGCGAGGAAAGGGTGCCGCCGCCCAAAATGTAATTGCCGATGAGGAGGGCAGGATAATCCGGGTCATCATCGCGCATCGGAAAGAGCAATCCGGCGGTAAACGTTGCGTTGGCTTTATCGGGTGTATCGATGGTGTGGTCGGAGCCGGCCACGACACTGGTCAGGGGAGTAGCGATGCGTGCGTAGGGCTTGTTTGCCCGCCAACCCGCCAAAGTTTCCTTGAGGATTGGCAGACACGTTTCGGCGTCGAAATCTCCCACGATCGTCAATTCACCGGCCTGTGAACCGAGATAATCGCGGTAAAGCTGAACGAGCTGCTGATAGCTCGCCATCTGCAGCCGCTCGATCGCTTCCTCGATTGTGGGCGTGTATCGAACGTCATCTTTGGGATAGGGACTGAGTTGACGCTGCAACAGCCGAGGCGCCAGCATCGCCGGTTCGGCTTTTATTCGTTCCAAACCCGCAAGACGTTCGCGCTTCATCACATCGAATTCGTCCATCGGCAGCGCGGGTTCACGCAGCACTTGCTGAAGCAGTTTAAGCACCTCGGGCAGGGTATCGCGCTTGGCCTGGATCGAGAAACTCGCCGCTCCGAGAGCGCCACCGCCGCCACCACCCCCTCGGCGTCCGCCACCGCGAGGTCCTGCACCACCAGCCCCGGCGCTAAGCGTCGCCCCGAGACGATCCAGTTCGTCGCGCAGCTGTTGGTGGGAAAGCTTTTTCGTGCCGCGCAGCATCAACTGGGGAAGAAAGCCTGCGGCCGCATCGAGGCCTTTGAGATTTTCCTCGTTGCCGTAGCGAAGCGTGATTGCTAGATGCACCTCCTGGCCCCGCGATTTTTTTGGGAACAAGGTAACTTTGATGCCTTCCGGAAGTTCGAGGCGCTGCAGCCGGGCCTCGATATTCTCCGGCGTAGGGTCGAATGCCTCCCCTTTGGAAATCTCAGCGCGGCCGTGGTAAGCAGCGACCAGAGCGGCGACATCCGGCGTCCCTGGGATGCCGATGCGCTCAGGCTTATCGGTCGGGATAAAGACGCCGATGGTGCGGTTGTTGCGCACCAGGTATTTTGACGCGACGGCTTTGACCACTTCGGGCGTAACCTTTTCGATGCGATCGCGGAACAGAAAATAAAGCCGCCAATCCCCTTGCGCCGCCCATTCGCTTAATGCAACACCTACTTGGGCGGTGTCGGTCGCGGCGCGCTCGCGCGCGCTGAGGATCTGTTGTTTGGCGCGGCTAACCTCCTCTTGAGTTACGCCTTGGAGACAAACGTTTTCGACGGTGGCAAGCAGGCTCTCGCGGAGATCATCCAATGAACCCCCGTGCGGCACTTCGGCATCAATCATGAAAAGACCTGGGTCGTGCTGTCGGCGAGCAAAGGCCGAGGTGCTGGCTGCCTTTTTCGCCTCGACGAGTGCCTTATACAGGCGTCCTGAGGGTTGCGTGCTCAGGATATTGGCAAGCACCTGCAAAGCGGCATTATCCTCATGCGCACCAGCCGGGATATGGTACGCCACTCCGATCGCACTCACATCGCCGACGCGACGTAAGGTAACAAAACGCTCACCGTCCTGGGCGGGTTCCTCGGTCCAAGTGGCCTCGAGTTTGCGACTCGGCCGCGGCAATACACCAAAGCATTTTTCGATCGTCGCGAGGGCTTTCGGTTCGTCGAACTTGCCGGCGACAATCAGCACGATGTTATCCGGTTGGTAGTACTTTTTATAGAAAGCCTGGAGATTCTGAATCGGCACCCGTTCGATGTCGCTGCGATTGCCGATCGTCGGCTTGCCATAGTTGTGCCAGTCATACGCTACCGACTCGATGCGCTCCATCAGCACGCCCTGCGGAGAATTTTCTCCTCGCTCGAATTCGTTGCGCACGACAGTCATTTCTGAATCCAGGTCCTCTTTCTTGATCCAGCTGTTCACCAAGCGATCGGCTTCGAGGTCGATCGCAAACTCGAGGTTCTCGTCGGTAGCGGCGAGCGTCTCGAAATAATTCACCCGATCCAACGAGGTGCTGCCGTTGAAAACCGCGCCGTGGTCCTGGAGCGCCTTGGGCACGTGGGGATGATTGGGCGTGCCTTTGAAGACCAGATGTTCGAGCAGGTGCGCCATGCCGGTCTCGCCGTAACCCTCCTGGCGTGAGCCGACGAGGACCGTCATGTTAACGGTGACTTTGGACTGTGAGGCGTCCGGGAAGAGCAGCACGCGCAGGCCGTTATCGAACTGGTACTCAGTGATGCCTTCGACGGCGGCGACCTTTCTGGGTGGCGTGCCATCAGCGGCAAGGCCGACGCCTGCCGAGGCGCTTAAAAGGAACAAGGCGATAGCCAAAGATCGTAAATGAAGGCGCAGCAATGGAGCGTGAGCGCGAAGCAAAGAAAAGGCGAACATAGCCAGAGATTAGCGTAACCAAGGGACCGCTTCAAGGAAGTTGCCCGGCAAGCGGCAGCACCGATTGTCGCCCGCTGGGTTAGGACGCCAATTGCAGCACCAATTAATGAGGGCTGCTTCACTGTCACCGGCGGCCTGGCGACAGATCATTCTGCCGCCGACGGCAGCACGCGCGCTGAGGCGGTATAAACCGGGGTTGGCGGCAAATTCCGGGTGCCCTGTTGAGTGAGGAGATCGTCGAATCGATCAAACGACTGGAGCGCGAGCATACTATAATTGGAGATCGTGGGGTCGATATCCATGGTCGTACGTTGGGCGGGTTGACTGTCCGGTTTTGTTTGCGTGGCAATCGGGACACTCGGCGCAGGTTTCAGTGTGAGCAAGGCGATGACGATTAACGCGCCCGCGCCCAGGACGGGGAGCGCTATCTTCCAGTTGGCCAGTGAGTGAGACCACGCTTGCACGAAATCCAGCAGCGTGAAGTCCCGGCCGGAGCTCTTCAGTTTTCTGACTAATTCCTGGTGAAACAGTTCATTCGCTTGAAAGCGTGGCGATGGACCTTTGTCGCCGAGCGTCCGCGTGAGTTGGGACATCTCATCAAAGTACTGCCGGCATCCCTCGCACTGGTCGAGATGCGCAAGCAGATTCACGTTCCGTGACTGATCCAGTTCACCCAGAACTGACCACGCGATGAGTCTGCGATTTGACTTACAAGGTTTCATGGCTTTCTGTCCTTTGCTGGCCGGGGTCAAACTGCCGGCTCAAAACTTTCATTGCCCGGAGTTTCTCGAGGGCATGGAACAACCGGGACTTGACGGTTCCAATCGAGCAGCCGAGTGCCGCGGCGATACTTTCGAGGGAATCGTCGACGTAAAACCGCAAGTAGATCACTTGCTGATGCTTTGGCGAGAGGACCTGGATGCATTTCTGCACGAGCAATGCCCGTTCGCGAAGTTCGATCACCTCGTCGGGCAGGAGCTGCGGATTGCTGACGTGAGTCTCCGCCTGAAATTCCACATCCGCCGGATTGAGTTGGTTCGGAAGCGCCGTCCGCCGTTTGTCCCGAAGAACATTGCGGAAGCGGTTGAGCAGAATGGCGCAAAGCCAGGTGAAGAACTGGCATTTGCCGCGATAACGCGGCAAGCAGCGCCAGGCCTCGACGAGAGTTTCTTGAGCCAAATCTTCCGCAAGCCCCAGGTCGCCACACAGGGAAAGAGCCTGTCTCAAAAGGCGCGTTTCGAAAAAACGGCACACCTCGCCGAACGCCTCGGCATCGCCCGCGCGAGCCTCCTCGAGCAGGCTCGGAAGGTCCTGGGGATCCAGTTCCATGGACGTTGACTTGAGGCTTAGCACTATTTGTTTATAGCAAGAAAAGCCGGACAGGGCCACGTCCGCGCACTGCCCCACGGTAGATGCTTCGTGGGGCGAGGACGCCCCAGGAACCCCCAGGCGAGCCGCGCAAGGTATGCATGAAAGCTGGCGCGCAGATGACTGCGCGCCCTAACTTCGTCTTCAGCCAATGGCAAGATGACCCCATCATGTCCCTTACTTGGCGGTCCTTTCGCTTTTGGCAGGCACTGGGCTAACGCTGAACGGCGGTCCGTCTTTTTCGACAAAGATCAGCAATTCGGGAGTTCCTTTTCCGGCATAAGTGGACTTGAGTTCAAAGCCGCGGTCCACACCTTCAAATGAGAAGCGCTGGAAGGCAAACGGCGACTGGCTATACGGATCCAACACGCTTCTGAGGCCATCTTCACCGTGGAGTTTATACTCGGTGGCGGCTCGCACCATGGCCAGGCGGACCAGGACGCCGAACTCTTTCGCACGACATTTCTCCCATGCGGAGAACATCTCCGGAACGAAAGGATCGGCGGACTGCCGAGTCTCCTGCTGAAATTCTTTCATTTGGGTTTCGTACTCATGCTCCGGCAGGGCCAAAATGGCGGCCACCTTTTCATAAAGCGGCTCTTCAGTGCGGAGCAAGGCGAGAATTCCATCACTGGTACCTCCGGAGGCTTTGAGGACCCGGTCCCAGAAACTGGCCGGCGACTCACTGTTTTGGCCGCCTTCATCTCCTCGCATCCCGGTGACTTGCTCACGCACCGCGGCCATCACTTTGCTTTCGTCTCCTGGATTTTGTTTCTGCAAATCGATGATTTTGTTTTTGAGCCAGGCGTGGAAATAAGCCCGCTCGGTGCTGAGGCAGTCTGCTACTGTTCCACGAGGCGGCGCTGCGTCAAAGCCATCGACGATCTGCTTGAGGGTTTCTGGCGACAATTGGTAATAATTTTCGGCCAGAGTGTTGCAGAGGATATTTTCGCAGGCGATTTGGACCAGGACCGAAATGAGGGTTCCGTCACGCGAGCTGTTGCGCGCCAAGGCAAGAGCGCCGATTAAATCCTCGGCCGCCTCCGCGGGGCGCCTGTTCTGCAGGAACCACATTGCGCGCAAACGGCAGGTGACGATAATGCCTTTATTCCGGGCAAGGCCGGGCAGCAGGGTGGCC
Organism: Candidatus Limnocylindrales bacterium; assembly: GCA_035495315.1. Taxonomy (GTDB): domain Bacteria; phylum Verrucomicrobiota; class Verrucomicrobiia; order Limisphaerales; family UBA8199; genus DATJGF01. The sequence goes on along the minus strand of DATJGF010000035.1, from coordinate 2,434 downwards.
GGGCCGGGGCTCATGTCGATACCCCAATCACAGGGAACGGTTGAGTAAGCCGCTTGCCTGACCAAGGTGAACTGATTGTTATATCTGCTGAGCAATTCGCCGACGCGCTCGGGGAGCTTTTGCCCGCGCCATTCGTTGGTGAACAGGTAGTCGTGGTCGGCCTGCGGGAGGTCAGGGGCCAGGATAAACGCCCGGTAATATTGCAGTGCGGGGTTGATGTCGGTCCGGAACTGCTCTCCGCTGAGGCTGGAGGCAAATCCGGCAGTCAGAAGTAGTGAGATGCAAAGAGCTTTCATAAGGTTATTTCTGGGTGGCAGAGGCCCTCGGGGGGACGCAATGACATGCAAACTGTCGCAAGCCTGAGGAGTTCTGAGGTGTCGGTCGAATGGTTTGTTCATTTGCCCGTTAGTAACCGTTGGCTGTCGAAAGGTTCATTTTATTTCGGGGGTGCACAAGCCCAGCCCGGTCGCTTCGGCGCACACTTATATTGTGAATGAGCGAAGGGAGCGATCATGAGTTGTTAAGCCGATTTACTCGAAATGAATCGTTTTCACGGTATGTCTCCCGGCGGCCAGCCGGCCCGATGCAACTGTATCCGCAGGTCTTGGACTGCGCCAGTCCCCTGGCGCTTTTGTGTCGGCTCGCTTGGGAGGAAAGCAATAAGTCGTCAATAACAAATGGCTGTTATCACTTGCCGCGAGAGGCTTATGGGAGGATTCTAAGAATCAAATAATCCAATGGCGCCGGAACCTTTAACCACCGACGAGCTGACTGAGTTGACGCTCGGCTTGAACCGGGTCGCGCGTAACCTCTGGTGGACGTGGGACGAAGGCGCGCAGGAGATTTTCCAGGAACTGTCGCCGCGCGGCTGGCAGAATCTCTACCATAATGCGGTAGCGGTCCTGCATGAGGTCTCGGACCAGGAACTGCGAGTGCGGCTGGAAGAACCCGAGTTCGCCGAGAAAGTGCGGAAAGCCATTCGGGCGTTCGACCGCTACCTGAGCGAGCGGCCGACGTGGGGGGACCTGCATGCGGGTGCGTTAAAGGACAATCCAGTGGCCTACTTTTCAGCGGAGTTCGGTTTTCACGAAACGCTCCCGATTGCCGCGGGCGGTTTGGGCATTCTGGCCGGAGACCATGCGAAATCGGCGAGCGATTCCGGGATCGGTTTTGTCGGCATCAGCCTGTTTTATCGCGAGGGTTATTTTCAACAGGCGATCGACGCGAATAATTGGCAGACGGAGTATTACACGCTGCTGAACCCAAAAAACCTTCCCTTGGAACCGGTGCTGGATGAACAGGGCAAGCCGTTGGTGTGCGAGGTCGAACTGGGGATGGAGCAGGTAGCCTTTCAGGCCTGGCGCGCAAACGTCGGGCGTGTCGCCGTTTATCTGCTCGATTGCAATCTGGAGAAAAATGGACGCCATTTCAGGGATTTGACGTTGCGCGTTTATGGCGGCGACAGCACCACGCGTATCATGCAGGAGGTGCTTTTAGGTGTCGGCGGTGTGCGCTTGTTGCGGGCGCTCAAGATTCGGCCGTCGGTTTACCACATGAACGAGGGCCACGCGGCTTTCCTGACGCTGGAATTGGTACGGGAGAAAATGGAAGCGGGGAAAAAGTTCCAGGAAGCGCTCAGTCAAACGAAAGCCGAATGCATATTCACGACACATACGCCGGTCGAGGCGGGGCACGACCGTTTCACTGCAGAGCTGATCGACTATGCGATGCACCGGTTTTGCGCGCGCATTCCGGTGCCATTCCCTTCCCTGCTCGAGTTGGGGCGGGTCGAGCCACAGAACGCGCAGGAGCCGTTCTGCATGACGGTCCTGGCCTTGAAGCTTTCGCGCGCAGCTAACGCGGTGAGTGAACTTCACGGCCGGATGAGCAGGCAGATGTGGCACTGTCTTTACCCGGAAAAGCCCGTCGATCTGGTTCCGATCGGCCACATTACGAATGGCATCCATCTGCTGGGCTGGATGAAGGGCACAGTGCGACGTTTCTGGCGCAACAAACTCAACGGCGATTCCCCCAAGCCGGAGGAGGCGGATACTACAGGCGCAACTTTAGATTGGGACACCTGCATCAACTCGCCGGAGTTTTGGCATCGCATCGAGGATCCGGCCTTTGTCTCGGATGAGGAACTGTGGGCGTTGCGCTACAAACTTCGCCGTGAACTAATCGAGTTCGCGCGGCGACGGTTGCTTAGCCAGGTTCAGCGCCGGGCACAGGGCGATTTTATCGCGTTCGACCGCTTGCTGAATCCTGACGCGCTGACGATCGGATTTGCGCGGCGGTTCGCAACCTACAAACGCGCCCCGCTGATCTTTCAGCAAATGGACAAGATCGTTCAACTGACGCGCGATCCGAAGCGGCCGATCCAGTTCGTGTTCGCAGGCAAGGCGCACCCGCGGGACGATGAAGGCAAGCGCTA
>DATJGF010000034.1:0-30109 GCA_035495315.1 Candidatus Limnocylindrales bacterium | reverse complement strand
GATCCTTGCACACGATTGTATCGGCGGTGCCGTCGCAGTTATCAGTAACGCTGACCGAGAACGTAACCGACGCGGTGGCCGAGCACGGGCCTGCCGTTACATTCTTGTCTCCCGGACATGTAACAACCGGCTTTTCGCAGTCGTTGACGGTAATTGTAAAGTTGCAAGTCGACGAGTTACCCGATGCATCAGTCGCAATACAGGTCACGGTTGTGGTTCCAGATGGGAAACTATCCCCGGATTTTACTACGGTTCCGTCCTGATTCGTGCAGACGATCGTCGGATTCGCATCACAGATATCCGTTGCAGTTACGTCAAAGCTGACGTTTGCGGTGCAGACACCCGTGTCATTGCACTTCGTAATCGGCTCTGACGGACAGGTAATGTCCGGCGCTTCACAGTCCTTAACGTTAATGTTGAAAGAGCACGAATCTACAACCGTATCGCCCTGTTTTGCTGTACATGTCACTACATTCGGCCCAACCGGGAAGGCGCTCCCAGATGCCGGGTCGCAAGTAACTACAACGTCAGCCTCACAACTAGGCGTAAGATACGTCGCCACCGCTGAGCATAGTCCAGAGTCGTTGCACGGGTTCTGGTCGAGCGGACAGGTAAGGGTGCAGGATGGGCAAGTGTCAACAGTTACGTCGAAATGGCAAGAATCGCTATCCGCGCCTTTGGTTGCGGTACACGTGACTGTCGTCGTTTGTCCTGCTGGGAAGTCACTCCCAGACGGAGGAACACACTCGACAGTCGCGTCATCCGGGATCACGATCGGAGGGTCGTAGTCCACTTTCACGTTTTGGCCATTCACCAAACTGCAGGGCACTTCGAGGTTAACCGGACAGGAGATGCATACCGCTTTGTCGCAGGTTGCGCTTGCCCGAACCTTGAAATTGTCTGTCTTGGTACTATCGTTGTCGAAGGTAGAAATGGTGCTCACCCATACCTTGTACTCGCCACCATTATTGGGTGTATTATCGAAGCATCCGCCACCGCTTGCCGGCGCAATAAGACAAAGTTCATAGCATTGTGCAAATTCACCGTTTGCGTTGACGTGGATGGGTGTTCCGCTTCCACTCGTGCCGAGCACCGTAGCTCCGGTCGGATCTGTCACTTGAACGTAATAATCGCCTTCGGGTAAACCCGCCGCTCCTGTTTTGGCCGGCCCGCCATTGAGATGGACATCCTCTTTAGTGTCATAGATGTTGCCATTCACCTTATTGCACCCGGCATCTGTAGTAAATATTGCTCCTGAGAGCGGGTCGCCGCTGGCGCTTCCGGCGAGGCTGAGCAGGCTTACCGATGCGAGCAGCAGTGTGCTCGTGACACACTTACGAAAGACGGTTTGGACGCCTTTACAGTTCCTTAGATTGTTCATTGAAACGTACTCCTATTTGATGCTTTCTCTTGTTGTTATAGTTTGTTGTGCCTCCACAGACGACCGAGTCAAAAGGCGCGATTGACTAAGTTCGACGATCGGCAATCCGAGATTGACGTCACTTTAAATCAACCGAGGCGTACTTGACTATCAGGCGGGAGCCCTGATTTTGAGGTCAGGGAAGGACCTAGAAAATGGGACTTTGGGACTGAGGGAGGTCGGTAATCGTACGGATACCGGGCCAGGGGCGGGGACGAATGGGGAGATCGGGGAAAGACTGAACATTGAACCTCGAAGATTGAACGTCGAACATTGAACCGCTCGATGTTCAGCGTTCGATATTCAGCGTTCGATTGTTCGATGTTCAATGTTCAATCCGGCTGTCACCTGCCGACGCTTTGGAGCCAGGCGCGGGCGGCCTGGACGACCGCGGCGGCATCCTGGAGCTTGAGCTTATGCTTGATGTTCTCGCGGTGGGTCTCGACGGTTTTGATGCTGAGGTGGAGGTGCTGTGAAATTTCCTGCATGGTCATGCCGCTGCCCAGGAACTGAAAGACCTGGAGTTCGCGGTCGGTGAGGCCTTCGGCGAGGTCGCGGCGGGCGGTGCGCCCGAAGAAGCGTTTGAGAACCAGGGCGGAGAGCCGGCGGCTGACATATAACTCGCCGCGCAGCACCTGGTTGATGGCGTTGAGCAATTCCTCGGTGGCCTCTTCCTTCATGATATAGCCCACCGCGCCGGCGCGCAGGACCTGCTCGGCATAGACGGTCTCGTCGCCCTGGGACACAACGAGGATGCGCAAGGAGGGATGTTCGGTGCGCAGATTCTTGATGAGTTCCATGCCGTCCTCGCGTCGCAGGCGAAGGTCGAGCAAGACCAAATCCGGTTTGCGCCGGCGCACCAGCTCGATTGCCGCCTGGGCGGAATCGGCTTCGCCGCAACAAGACAGTGAGGCCTGGGCATCGATAAAGCCGCGCAATCCTTCGCGGTAGAGCGGGTGGTCTTCGACGATCAGGATCGAATGAGCGGCGGTCTTCAAAGGATTGGCTTAGAAAGGGACGGCTTCACGTACCCAGTGAAACACTGAATATTGAAATATTGAACGCTGACGATACGTAACGATTCAGCGTTCGACATTCGCCGTGGACGTTCGATGTTCGATGTTCGACGTTCGATGTTCGATGTTCGATGTTCAAAGTTCGATGTTCAATGTTCGACGTGCCTATCGATGTAGCGCGGGCATCCTCGCCTGCGAGTAAGAGGGGACGGCTTCAAAAGCCTCCCGGAAAGCCGTTTTGCGCCAACGGCACGCTGCAGATGACTTTGCAACCGCGGCCCGCAGCAGATTGGATGTTGAGGCGCCCCTCGAGCCCGGCCGTGCGATAGCGCATGATGCGCAGGCCCATGCCCTGGTGGCGCGCGCTCTCGACAGTTTCGATGGAGAACCCGCGGCCATTATCGACGATGGTCAAGGTGAGGGCTTGCGGATCGCACTCGACCTGGACAACGACAGAAGAGGCCGCGCCGTGTGCGACTGCGTTATGGATCGCCTCCTGCGCAACGCGGTAAAGGTTCAACGAGGCCTCCCGCCCGAGCGGCGGCAATTCCTGCGGCGCCTCGAAGGTGCAGGCGATGGCGAAGGCCTCGCCGGAACGATCCACCAATTGACTCAACGCCGGGCGGAGCCCGCCCGATTCGATACCCAGCGGGTCCAACAGGTGCGACAAGGCACGGGTCCGCGCGATGGATTGGTTCAACAGCAGCGTCATGCGTTCCGCGTCCGCCCAGAGCGGCGCGCCGGACTCAGCCAGTTTTGAGGCCAGCAACTTCGCTTGAAATGCGACCCCGCCCAATTCCTGTCCCAACCCATCGTGCAACTCATGCGCGATGCGCTGTTGCTCGCGGTGGCTGACATTGGCGATCTCGCGTTCCATGGCCAACCCGCGCGCGGTCTCGGCGGCCAATTCCCGAGTGCGCAGAGCGACGATTTCTTCGAGGCCGGCGTTCAAGGCGCGAATTCGACTAAGGATGATGGCGACGAAGATGAAAATCGTTAAACGGGCCGAGAAGTTCCAGAGTATCGCCGCCTCGTGAAGATGCGGGTTGCCGCCGGCGAGTTCGGCCAACATCCAAATCAGCGCGGCAAGGCCGGAAATCGCTAGGGCATTGCGTTTGCCTGAGAACCAGGCCGCGCCGCTGACCGGCAACAGATAAAATATCGCGAAAGACCATTCGGGTCCCGACAGGTAATCGATCTCTCCGACCAACAACGCGCCACCACTCCAAAGCCACATCAACGAAGCCGGGCTGCACTCGCGCAGCCAGCGCTGGACCCCGCGGTTGGCTGCCGCCACGGCGCGGCGCGGCAAATTAAGAAGGCCCGCCGGCGCGCCTGGCCTTAGCATTGGCCGCAAGGCGCCGCTGGTTTTCAATAACCTGGCTAATGATAGACGACTGGCCGCGGACGCAACCGCGGTCGACGTCGTTGACGTTGAATTCATCGAAAGACACGCTATCCGCCGGAAACTGTAGCCCCGTTGTAATAAATCCCCGGCGGCAAAAAGTGGGTGCAGCAGACGCGGTCAAACCTGAGACACCCAAAGAGATCTAATACCAGAATCGGCAACTCAGGGCAATCCGATGAATTACGGAGTCGGCCTCCGGGAATACCGGGGTTGGGTGACAAACGAACGGTCAACGGAATCCCCTTTCCCATAGATTTTCATCACGGCCTCGCTTCCGGACATGCAGCTTTTCGTAGGTATTGTGGATATGCGTGCGGACTGTCTCGACGCTGATGCCTGGCTGGGCGGCAATTTCCTAGAAGAGAAAGCCCTTGCCTGACAGAGCGATAATTTCTTTCTCCCGCCAGGCAAATGAATGTCCATCAAGACGGCTTCGGCCGGCAAGGACGGCAATTCAGCGAGCCGAAAGAGGCTTCACAGCGACAGGTTTGGCCAAACGAGTAAAAGAGGAGATCCGAAAACTCGATGACTGGATCCGAGTGGGCGCTTCCTGACGTATGACACCTGCCCAAGATCTGCCACGCTCGAGCGTGAACTCAGTCTGGTCCCCATCCAGGAAGGTGGAGGAGATCGGTGATCCCGCTCCAATTTCCAGCTATTTCTGGGCTGGCGCCGGTGTTGCAACCAGAAGCACTCCACTGCCATCCGTTAAAGTGGCGCCAAAGAGGACCTGGCCGCGGTCGTTATTGATTGCGCCCGAGTTGGAAGTCAGAACAGCGGGCGGAGGGATCGTAATGACGCCCATCACCAATTGAGCGATGGTGCCGACCCCAGGGATGACGGTACCGGTATGAGCCACCAACTGAACCGACCCCTTAGACCACACAAACAAACCGGTGTCCCCGCCCCCGTCCCCGTTGATGTCCGTCAGAGAGGCGTTAAACGCCACTTCGCCGAGGTTGTTTAAATGCGTTTGCTGGGCGCTCAAGACGCTGCCGGTGACAAATGTTCCACCGCCAGGCATTGCGTCGCCTGGGCGCGCCACGGCCACGGTTGTGTTACCGGAGCGAAGGAATATGCCTTCGATCAGACTATTGTGCGGAGCGGGTGTCAGATCACCGGTGAAAACGACATCGCCGCGGGCGTTCATAACCGGTGCAAAGGCAGCGCGAAACACACCGCCACCCGGGGCGGGATCACCCGCATGCACCAGCGAAACAGTTGTTCCTGTGGCAGCCCTCTTGAGGTACAGGCTGTCGAGGGCCGTGATGATAACCGACTGTGGAGGTGCACCCTCAACCTGAACTTCTTCGCCCGCGACATGAGCTGTGAATACAACATCGCCGGACGCGTTGTTCCACAGTCCACCATTACCGGCGCAATCGAAGGTACCACCGCCGGGCGCTGCATCTCCCGGGCTGGCTATGCTGGCAATATGGTTCTGAGTGTCGGCTTGGAAAACACCCATCCCCACGCCCGTATACGCCTCTCCAGCGATATGAATTCCGTTGGCCGTTGCAATCAAGGCCGGAAAGATAAGAGCGCCCTGATTGTTTAAACTGGTGTTGAAAAACGCACCCAGAAATGTGCCACCTCCTGGCGCCGGCGTGCTGCCCGCCACCAGGACCGGCGTCACCTCTTGGGTAATATGAGAGTAGCGATAGACACCCGAATTGACTCCGACAGGCAAACTGAATGGGCTCAGGGTGAAGGCGAAGGCGCCATCGCCCTGGTCGTTAAGAACAGTCTGCCCAAGCAGGAGGAAGTCGAACACGCCACCGCCTGGGGCAGCACCGCCGCCGCGCGCCAACTCGGATTCTTCTCCCCCGCGCTGCAGGAACACGCCCTCTCCAAAAAATGTGCTGGGATCCGAGCTGGTCCCTAGATCCGTGCCGTAAATCACGTCGCCACGATTGTTGATAGCTCCCGGTTCGAAGTCATTGATATGATCTCCACCGTTCGGAGCCGCCGTCCCAAGTTGTGCGATTTTGGCGATTGAGTAGGACCCGGAATCGGCTTGACCGATCCAGGGCAGCAGACAAATCAGGTACGCTGCAGCCCACCGCCAAATACTTCCGTTGCGTGCTTGGCTGAGCTTCGTCAGTGATGGGTATTGAGTTCTCATTGTTTGTCCTTTCTGCTCCGGTTAAATCAGGAGCATCGATGTTTGTTGTTGTTTGTATGGGTGTCTTCAGAAGTAAGCCAATGCAAGATGGTCGGCACATTACGCTTACGCCCTGTTCCGAACAGTTGGGCAGAAAGGCTGGGCTGGGCTGTTACCACTCGCAAGGACTGCCGTCTCAGTTGACTCCGCATCGCGCATGGAGAAAGCGCGTACTGCTGTTCGTAATTCAGGGTTAGTAACGTAGGAACTTTAGACGTTCGCTAAAACCAGATCAAGAACATTCCAGGCCAAGACCTGGCGGGCGAGTTGACTCAAATTAAATGTTACCGAGAGGGGGAGGTGGACGAGGCGTCTATCGATACGTTGACTCATATCTGTGGTTACCGAAGCCCCGGATATGAGTTTATCTGCCAAACGCGAGGCCTTAGCCCGCATTCACGGCCGTTACCAACGAGCCGGACGACCGCACAAGACGCGCATTCTGGATGAGTTTTGCGCCATCTGCGGATATCATCGCAAAGCCGCGTTGCGGCTTCTGAACCGTCCTCTGTCCAGCGATCCACCAGCACGCTCAGGTCCCAAAATCATCTACCCACCGGGGCAAATGCTGCCGGTGCTCAAGGCGGTTTGGCTGGCCAGTGATCAGCTCTGCAGCAAACTGCTCAAGGCGGCGCTGCCCGAATGGCTCGAACACCATGAGCGGCGCTCCGCGCCGCTCGCGGAGGCTTTTAAGAAAAAACTCCTACAGATCAGTCCTGCCCAAATTGACCGCCTTTTGCGCCCAGCCCGCGTGCAGCATCCCCAAAAGGGACTCTCGGCTACCAGGCCCGGCACCTTATTGCGCCATGCCGTGCCGACCCGCAGCGGCCCGCCTGATACCAGCCGGATTGGCTCGGTTGAGGCCGATACGGTCGCCCACTGCGACGACACCACCGAAGGAGACTACGTCAACTCCCTAACCTTTACCGAACTCTTCAGTGGCTGGACCGAAAATCGCGCGGTTTGGAACAAAAGCGCCGATGCCGTGCTGGCGCAGTTGCGCCAACTCCAAGAGGCTGTGCCTTATCCGATGAAGGACTTCCACACCGACAATGGCGGAGAGTTTCTCAACTGGGCGCTGCACCGACATCTCACCGAGCCTCCCTTCAAGCTGCCTTGGACGCGCAGCCGGGCCTATCGCAAGAACGACAACGCCCACTGCGAGCAGAAGAACTGGACGCATGTGCGCCAACTCTTCGGGCATGACCGCTTCGAACATCCCGAACTGGTACCCTTGATGAATGAGCTCTATGCCCAGGAATGGAGTCAGTTTACCAACCACTTCAAACCCACTTTTAAGCTCCTCAGGCGAGAGAAGAAGGATGGCAGAACCAAACGCATTTATGAAGCCCAGCCTCAAACCCCCTACCAACGCTTACTGGCCAGCCCCCAAATCCCAGAGGCAACCAAAGCTAAACTGCGGGCCCAACACGCACAGCTCGATCCTTGGGCCCTGAAGAAAAATATTGAGCTCAAACTCAAGAAATTCTTCACTGTGCTCGGTAACCTCAATCGTGAGGCAACGAAGCCCTAATGGCCCCACGCTCTGGTAACATTTTGCCGTGAGTCAACACGGCGGGTGGGCATCTCAATTTTTGAGAACCTGACCGAGCCGTAGATGAATGTGCTGCTCTCATTAACACCCCGCTTCAGCGGGGTGAAGACAGCGAACACCGACCGGAACCGCTTTAGCGGTTTTCCATGCGTCGTAGAAACCACTGAATGAAGCGGTCGGATGGCCCAGCACATAGAAGTCACCCCCGCTGAAGCCCAATCCATTCAGTTGCCGTTGTATCTGCTCTCATTAACCCCCAGCTTTCAGCTGGGGGTGGGCTGCGAAAGTGATCGGAACCGCTTCATTCAGCGGTTTAGGGTGCCTGTCTTAACTGTGCACCGGGAAAACCGCTGAATGAAGCGCTAAGGCCCAGCACATAGCTTCACCCCGCTGAAGCTGAACCGGGGTATTAATAAGAGCCGACGAAGAGGTGAACAAAAATTGAGATGCGCCCACCTGGCGGGCAGCGGGTGGCGTAAGAGGTCCGCCGTTCGGCGAGCTTCTCCACAGCCGAATAACGAGAGACGAACCATTCGTGCTCGGCAAGTACCAAAACTTAACGTATAGGTACCATTAGTTAGTTACTAAAATCGTAGTTTTGCCAGATCGCCCTTGGCACCTCTAATGCTTAGTCGATGCTTAATGAGTCTGCATAGCGTCTGCAAGCCCGTGCCGAAAGGGCTATTCGGCTTCTATCAGCCGCTAAGCGGCCCTGTCCAGGCCTCGACCGGAGACCAAGTCGAACTCCTCCCTTATCAAACATGAGAAAGACACCCCGATGAACGGAAGCGCCATCTATGGCGAACGCGTTGTCGTCGTCGAAACGCATAGTGGAAAAGTACACCTGAAAACTGGCCGTATTTCCAGCACGGACAGTAGTCATGTCCATGCGGACAACCGAAACAAGACTGTCGTTTGGGGCGACCGGCAATTCTATCCCCTCACAGACACTCTGGAAGAAGCTTACGAGAGATCATTCCAGGTGAACGATATTCATCTGCTCAAGCAATGCGAAGTGCAGTCGCTCCAGGACCCGGATATGGCCCAGGACTGGTTCGGCGGCATCTATCAAGACCAGTTAGTGACAAGAATCCACCGCGCCCTCAAACGGCTGAAAGTCAAGTAGGACCCCCTCGCCTCGTTGGCGAATTCAAACCAACGCTAGTTGTCGTTGGTCGGGAGTGTGTAGAAGTCATAATTGATCCGCCAGGTGAACTCGGCACCGGGATCGATTTTCATATCGATGAACGGCTCCACTGAGAGCGGTGCTCGAATCGACCACAACGCGGCGCGAGAAAGCGGCCGGTCTGCCGTGATGCGAAGACCGGCTCCCGCCTTACGGTTCTCGATCCGGATGTCGTAGTCTTTGGGATCCGCCCCAAATCCTGCAATGGCGAAGTAGACACGATCCTCACCGGTCAGCGTATTCCGAAACACGATTTGATTTCCGCGGACCTCGGCGAGATGCGGGTCTGGCGGCGGCGAGGCTTGAATCATGAAGGGTACAGTTATCGAAATATCGGGACTGGGCGGTTGGCGATCAAGGTAGAGGAAATTGTGGTTGTAGACGCTGGAGTGGATGGCTCGTCGTCCAGTATTGCGCAGGCTGTGGTCCAAGACCAAGCGCGGTTTATCTTTGGTGACCGACACGGTCTTGCGGTAGTCATAGGCGTAGCCGCTCGAGGGATCGGAGAGTTCCTGCCTCAACTCGATGGCATCGGAATCTCGGCGGACTGCCCATCTCCCTCCGTCCACCATCTCGTAAACGCGGAACATATCGTACTTGGCATCGTCTGGTTTCCGAAGCACACCCACACCAATCTTGATAAACGTTCCGCCGGGCTTGGCTTCATCAAAGCCGAGGCCTTTACCATCGGTGACGAACTCTTCGGCTGGACCGGTGATGGCCGTGCAAGGTCCAGCGACGATGTCTGGGCCCTCGTAAATAAAGTCGCGTACCTTGGCATCGGCACGCTGGAACCACTGCGGGAAATAGTCGTGTCCGGCATATTCCGCGCTGCCAATCACGCCCGCCCAATCGAAACGCGTGCCGCGGTAGAAACCGGTCTTGGCATCCGGCAAATACACGCGGAGGCGAACTGAGCTGTTCGTGATCTGGGCTGCGGGAGGAGGATCGGTTGCGGAACACACTCCCGTTATCGGCACCAAACCGGCTGCGATCAAAGTGGTCTTGGTCATAGATCGAGCATCTAGCCCCTCGATGGTACTTAATTACTTAGGCACCTCAAGCACTCAATCTGGACGCGGCGACTGCCGAGAACTTTCCCGTTCATCACTATCATAAATGCAGCCGTAATTTTTGGTTTAATGTTCACCCAATTCTCTGTCCGTCAATTCGAAGCAACCTCACCCCCCCACGCAGCATCCGAGGCCCGTGCTTGTGTTTGTGCCGGGCGATGCGCAAGATTCGGCAATGTGTTTTTGGCCATTATGATGAAAAGGACCCTTGCATTACTGGTTAGTGCCATGGCGGTTGGATGCACGTTGACTAGCGGCGCAGAATCGAAATGGATCTCCTTGTTTAACGGCAAGGACCTCAGCGGCTGGACGGTTCGCGGCAAAGCGACCTGGTCAGTCCAAGATGGCGTTCTGGTGGGCATTGGGGGAATGGGACACATTTACACCGATGTCGCGTGCTCTGATTTTGAGGCCAAGGGCATGTTCCGCGTCACTAACCAGGGAGCAACGCCCAACAGCGGGTTTTATTTTCGCTCCAACCCGCCGGCGGATGACGTGAATGGCTTTCCTCGGGGCTACGAAGCCCAGATTTGTAACCACGGCGACGGCTATACCGGATGGCTGTGGAAACCGGGCAAGCCGACCGGAAAAGCAACGGAACTGCTTACCAAAGACGGAGAATGGTTTAGTTATCGTATCCGGGCTGTGGGACCCCACATTCAGTTCTGGATCAATGATAAGCTGGTAATGACTTATGATGACACCGAATACAAAACCGGTCACTTTGCGATCCAGGGGCACAACCCCGGTATGAAGGTGGAGGCAAAGGAATTGTATTATTTAGACCTGAGCAAATAGGTTCTCATCGCTTTCTGGCGGCCCTGCCCTATTATTCCCTAATTCCGCAGTGTGCCGCGTTGACGTTTGAACCGGTACAGCCCGCGATGTCTGATTTGATACCTACATGAAGAAGCACGGCGAAAAGTACGAAGCAGCATTGGCTAAAGGCCAAGTCTGGAAAACGGGAGATGCCTACCTGCAAATCATGGACCGGGGAAAAAGGCTAATCTCGTACAAGATGATGAAGGAGCCGGGAAAACGAGCGGTGAGAACTCAAATGAGCGCCATCGCTGCGGTTGAGGCGTATTTGAAGAAGAACGAAGCTGAGTTGGTTGAAGAGGCTGCGTAGATTGTAAGTTCCCGAGCCCGAGGCCACACTGACGTTTCGCTTTCCAAGTTGCTCGGCGCGGGCTAAAGCGAGCCCACCGCGCGGAATCTGGTAACAGCTGTCTGCCGTCCGGGTGAATATGAACGCAGCGGGCGTCGGCTTCTTCTCCCAGCGTAAATGGGTCTGCGCGTCCGATTCACAAGGTCCAACCTGCCCGATACGGCGTCTGGATCAGCCGATTGGCGGCTTCAGAATTTTTCACCTTTAGACTGGCGCTGTCCCACTCGATGGGGCCATCCACGCGTTTGGCAACATTGCCCAAAAGACAGGTCTCAATGAGCGGGCCCGAGTAGGCAAAATTGGCGCCAGCCTGCTGGCCGCTCTTAATCGCCCGCACCCAATCCAGCTCGTGGCAATGATCCGGTATTCGAGGAAGGGTTTTGGCAGGGCGCTTATACTCCAAGTGCCGGCTCAGTGGCAGCAGCTTAGGCGAGTTGCCATACACGCCGCAGATGAGCATGCCTTTGCTGCCTTTGAACAACGTCCCGCCTTCGACTGGCCATTCCACGTCAGCGTCCATTTCTTCAGGACGAGGCGGCCGGGTGCCCTCGTACCACGTGAGCTTTAATGGAGGCAAATTCTCGCGCGCCGGGAAACGGAAAGTGACGATGGCCGAAAGCGGATGAACTTCTGCGTCCATTCCACAGGAAGTGGCTTCGACGGTTGCCGGGGGCCCAAGCTTCAATGACCAATTGACGACGTCGAGCGTGTGCGCCCCCCTATCTCCCATCATGCCGCAACCGAAGTCCCACCAACAGCGCCATGTCCCGGGATGATAAGCGCGGTGATACGGGCGGTACGGCGCCGGACCCAGCCAGAGATCCCAATCCAATTTTGCAGGCACCGGCGGTGTCTCCTTGGGTCGGGTGCCCCATCGCGAACTCCACTCCGCGTGCCCCCAGGGATAATAAGTCAAACTGCACCAGGCATCCACCTCGCGCACCTCGCCGATGGCCCCGTCCCAGATCCACTCGCAAATTGTCCGCAGGTCATCCGTCGAGTGGCCCTGGATTCCCATTTGCGTCACAACGCCCAGCTCCTTGGCCGCCTTTGCCAACATACGGGATTCGTACACGTCATGCGTGAGCGGCTTCTGGCAGTAGACATGTTTGCCGGCTTTCATCGCCGCCATGGAAATCACGGCGTGCGTGTGGTCTGGTGTGGCAATGACTACCGCCTCAATGTCCTTCTGTTGGTCGAGCATCTGGCGGTAGTCGGTGTAAAGCTTCGCGTTGGGATACTCCTTGAAAGTGTGCGCCGCGTTATCATGGTCTACGTCACAAAGGGCCACGATGTTCTGCGCTGCCAGCGCCTTCATATTCGCTCCGCCCATTCCACCTACGCCAATTCCGGCGATGTTCACTTTCTCGCTCGGCGGGGTCTGGCCTGGCCCGCCCATCACGTGCCGAGGAAGAATTGTGATGGTCGAAGCGATCGCCGTGGCCTTCAGAAAACGCCGGCGGTTCATGCTGACAGAAGAAGCAGGAGGGAGGCTCGAGTTCGACTTGTTCATGTTCAACCTTTAACCGATCCCAGCAAAAATCTTGCATGAAAAAGCGCTGCCATCGCCTGTCTGGCGGTTGCGAGCTGGCGGGCGGCAGACGTGAACTGTTTCAGCCTCTGGCTTGCGGCGCACTGAACGATCTTCAGATGTTCGTGTTCGGTGAAGCCATTGGCCAGATCCATACCCGTGAGCGCCTGGCCAGGCTTGCTGAAATTCTATCACAGGTAAGCCGCATGAGCCTTTTGACCTTACGGGAATCAAAGTTCATTCTGCTGGAATGGTCCAATTGAAAGGGCCGTTGGCGGGACGGCGGTTTATAAAGAAGGTGCTGCCCGCCGAGATTGACGTATTACCTGCGGGATTGAAGAGAGCATCCAGCCAACCCTCAAAGCTCGTATTCTTGAAGTAAAAATACGACGCGGTCGCGCCATCCGGCTGCACCACCAAGATATTGTCGCTGGTGGTCAGATTAAGCCCGCTGGCCACACCTGTTGACGGGTCGCCCGTGTAGAGATTGAGCGAGCTCAACGTCAGTGTGCTTAAGCTCTTAAGGGTTCCCACCAGGTTAAAGCCCGGCTCGATCGGCACCACTGTCACTCCGGACTTCACCGGCCCGCATGCATACAAGTTCACGTCACCAGGGACAAGCCGGCGCACCATCACGCCTTGCTCAGGATAAACCACCTGGTCGGCGGCGGGCGAGAAGTCCGCCCGATACCAGCCATGGGCAACGGCGTTGCTGAAGTAGAAGATAGTCATGGTTTGCTGAGTCTCGGGGATCTGAAGGAGGATCGTATCGGCTTGAGCGGGATTAAGCCCGGGTTTCAAGCCCGTCTCGTTATTGGCTCCAAACAGGCTGGCGATGGTCAACTGTGGCCGGATTCGAAAGGCGTCTCCCACCGAGACATGGGTCCCCAGATCGCCTCCAAACGCCAGAGTCATTGAAGTGGCTGAGGAGTTGGCGATATCCGCCATCCAACCGTTGTCAAACTCCACATAGGCTGGAATCCCATTGGTTCCAAACTGACCGTTACCCCAAGTAGCATTGGTGTCGGTCAGGACTCTGCTCTGTAGGCTCGACACTTTGCCCGCGTATTCAATCGCTTGAACCATGCGCTGGGAAAAAGTCGTGAATTTGGAACCGCTGCCTCCATTCCCCGAGATCAAACTATCCGTGCCGACCCAAATTGGCGAAGCCGTCTCAATGGCGGAAGAAACTACGCGCAGGCGCATAAATCGTGGAGCGGCGACGGTAATCGGTGTCAGGTCTCTCACTGTCACCAGGTCAAACTGATTATCCACCGGCGTCTCGCTTATGGCTGTCACATGTGCCCCATCTGAAAGCCAATTCTGCTTATCGCTTGAAACCTCCGGCCGGTACTGCAACGCCAGGCCTCCGCTGTCCAATCTCTTGTTAAACCGTAGCGATAAAAATTGGCCTCCGCCGTCTTCCATTAACGAGATCACCATCCCTCTTGGCGCGTCGGCGGGATTGCGGGGATCGGTGCCGAGCGCATACTCGAGCAAATTGGAGAACTCATCGCCGTCCAGGTCGGCCAGGGCCTGGGTTGGGTCGGTGAGATCAAGCCCCTCGTTCGGCGGCGCAGGGATGAAGTTGGCCACCAATGAACGGTTTAAGGTCACGGGGAACTGGTAAGTGGAGTTGGTACTGACGGTGCTTCCATTGTCAGTCCAACTGCTGAAGCGATAACCCGGCCTGGGTGTAGCCGTGATCGAGCAAGTATCGCCGTTGGTGTATAGTCCGAGTCCCGTGATATCTCCGGTATCGAGCGGAAAGGCGATGCTGTCCACTGTGCTGTGAGGCGGCATCACTTCGTTCGACGCGGTGATGGCGAAGGTGTAGGCATGCTCGAGCACAGGTTGGTTGGTGCCAGACACGCGCACGCTGAAGGTATAAACACCAGCTTCGGTGGGCGTGCCTGACAGCTGCCCAGTGGTCCGGTCAAAGGTCATACCTGCGGGCAGCCTACCGGAATTGGTGCAGGTGAATGGTACCCCGGCAATCACGATGTTGCGCAGGGGATAGGCGATATTGATTTGGCCGTCCGCGATGTTTTCGGTTAAGCCAATAGGTAATTCGTTTTTGTAGGCCGACATTTGCGCGCCAAGGTAGGCCCCCACCACAACCGTATTGGAATACGAGTTGATCCCATGAAGACCATCCGGCCCCACCTTCTTTGCCAGCGCCTCATGAGTAGTCGGATCAGTAGGGCCGACATAGGCATAAAATTCGTAGCGCCGAGTAATGATTTCGTCTCCGGCCGGGAGGACTTCGGAAGCATTGGTAACCGAGAGGGAACCGCCGCCGCCGCCGCCGCCGTGGCCACCGCCGCTGCTGCCAAACTCCTGTTGGAGCAAATCGAATTCTGACTCGACCTCACTCGTTTCAGCGTTGCGCCAGGTTTTATCGTCCGGGTAGCTGGGATCATCGGAAACCAGGTCGCGCAGGTGGATCACCGTGTTGGTATGGCCGGCGGTTCTTATGGATTTTACCCAGGAGGCAGGCCCGAAGCCCTCGACGGGCTGAATTTCCACTTGAGGCGGTTCCACGGCAGCTTGGACTTGCGGCAGCACTCCCGCGGCGGGAGGATAGTAAGTGAAAACAGGAGTGGACACAAGCACTGCGGGTCCGTGCACCAGCTGGCCAGTACCGTCATCCAGGAGCCAGTTGTACTTGATCGCCGTGGGGTTACCATAAAAGCCAACGCCGAAATGCTCGCCGCCGAAGTTTGTGCCAGGATTGGTGAAGGAATGGCCGAGCGTCGGAGCGATTGGGCCGGTAGGAATCGCCGTGTAAGCTGACCAGACTCCGTTGGAGTAAACGGCAGCGTAACGCACAAAACAATTGGTATGGCCAGGCACCGAGATAAGGTCTTGTCGGATGCTGGGCGTGCCGTAATGATTGTAGCTGTAGCAATAAGTAATATCCTGACTGCGACAATCATCTAGTTCGATCTCGAAGCCGTGACAGACATTGCTCGTGTCATTCACCGTGTCGAAGTTGTTAATAGTCCCGTAAGCGATGCTCGCCTGAATGTTATTGGCGGCTAAGAGGAGCAAGCCCGTGACGCAACCTGTTTTTAGGCATAATCCCAATGAGGGCCGACGCGGCAATTTTTTAGATTTCACGTCGGTTAGGGTGTTTTGATTTGAAATTCCGGCAGAGCAGGATCGCGTTTCGAAGCCAGTTTTCTCTCGCCAAGCAAGGCCGAGCCAAATTTGAAGATTAGGATTCATAAATTAGTTCTCGAATTTCCACGCGTTGTTGCACGTTTCATAATTCTGGACCGAGGGTTCTACCGTCTCCTAGCAACTGCGGTGCCATTGGGCATCACGATGTCTTTTCCTCGGCCAAGTGCAGATGCACTACGTCGAACAGGTACGATCCACTCCTGCTTTGGTCCGGTTCTGCTGAGATTATGGTCCGACTCTGGACCGTAACTCGGTGACGCGGGCCCTTGCGCGACAAATCCCGGCATTGGTCGCCAGGCACGAGGTTTCCGTGCGCGACAATTCTTTGGGGCGCGTCCAGACCGCGATGCAACGGATGGAATTGTCCTGGCTGGCTGCGTTGCGCGGCCAACATCGGTCGCTCGTTCCAATAAATTGGAAATTAAAAAGCCGTTCCGCATCACACGGAACGGCGTTTTTCAGCCTGGTTTTAACTGCTTCTTCAGGCCGTAAAGGATTTGCCACAGCCGCAGCTCTGCTTGGCATTCGGATTTGAAATCTTGAAACCGCCCGCGGTGAGACTGTCGTTGAAATCGACGATTGCACCGCGGATATATTGGGCGCTGAATGGGTCAACGACTACCGCGACACCGTGCATTTCAGCTGTCGAATCGTCCGGCCGTCGTTCATCGAACGTGAGCGAATACTGCATCCCTGAACAACCGCCTTGCTCGACAAAGACCCGAAGGATCTTGCCCACGTTCTCCGGCTTTTGAAGCAAAGACTTTACTTCCCCAGCCGCAGCGGGAGTGAGTTGCACTACAGGTTCATTCTCTAAAACGACATCCATACTTGATCTACCTAGAGAGATCTTAAGCCGCAACGCCGACGCTGTCAAACGGGCGACACAGTCTTGCAACTCCACTCTGCGCGCGATCGCTAATTTTCTCGCCGGGCTTCCTGCTCCTGGGTTTTGAGCGCGGTTATCTTTTCATCGAGGCGCAGCGCCGGACACATGTTCTGCAACTGTTGGTATATTGCGATCGCCTGTGCCCGCTGCTTAAGCGAATCAGATATCACGTGGCCGGCCTTTAACCCTGCTTCGCGAGTCCAAAACGGATCGGGCTTTTCGCCATCGCGAAGAATTTTGCCATAAAAGACATCCAAATAGTGATCGCGGGCGCCGATGAGCAGCGTGGTCGACGCTGGGTCGCTGCTCTTATCCGCCAGCTTTTCCAGCGCGATCCCCAGGCCGACTTTAGCGATGCTGCGCGCACGCGCGTCGGCCAGAGGCGAGTCGATAACGGAAATGAACCCGTTAGTGACGCGAGAGTAATCCTGGGGATTTTGAGCCAGTTGCAGCAAGCAACACGCTTTTTCCCCCAGTGCTAGCGGGGTGATGGGGTTGGTGGGGAATAACAAGGGGATTTTATCAAAAGCGGTAATGGCAGCCCCGTAATCCGGAACGCGGTTGGTCGAATCGGGATTAATCTGGCTCATCAAAGTATCGCCCAGAGCAAACCATGCCTGGGCCTGCAGATCAGGAGGGCAATTACTGGTGTCATTGATCAACTTAATGAAATAATCTTTGGCGTCCTCCCACGCCTGCCGTTTAATGGCACATCGGCCCGCCATCAACCGCGCCTGGTAAGCCAACTCCGAGGATGCGGCCCAATTTGTGTTTTGATAACACCATTTGTAGTTTTGCTCGGCGGCGGTTAGATCGCCTTTGCGGTAAAAGAAGTCCGCTATCCACCATTGCGCGCGTGGGGCAAATTCATCGGCCGGGAAACGAGACAGGAAATTGGTAAATTGATTAAAAGCTTCGGGTTCGCGATTGGCCTGAAAATTGGCCCAGGCGCGAGAGTATTCGGCGCGAGGCTGGGCGGGATGATTGGTAAAAGCGTCGAGCCAGAAGTCGTATTGGTGGATGGCGTCAGGCCATTGGTCTTCCTGTTCGTAGGTGCGCGCAATTGCGAGTTCAACCTCCGGTCGCAAGGATGCGTTGGGGGAGGATTTGACAAAGCTCGAAAAGAGCGTGCGCGCAGCGGCAGGGCTCGCCTTGCCAACCGCCTGACCGCTCAAGAGCACAGCGCGATCGGTGTGAAACCCACCCGGGTACAACCCGAGTAGTGACCCGAGCGCGTTAGTGACACCCGTGAGATCGCCCAGGGCAAGCTCGGCGCGCACGATTTGATAAAGCGCTGGTTCGGCGAGGTTGGTTTGGACTTCCGGGATATGGGGAAACTTTTCGACCACCGCTTGGTAATGCGTTATGGCGGCGGCAAAGTTGGTCTGACGAAATTCAGTGTCAGCCAGTTTGAAGAAAGCCACGGCCTGATCGATTGAGACCGGAAGTCGTCCGATAGCGGCTTGAAACGCAGCCTGGCTCTCGGGAATTTTACGCGCGGCCCAGAAACACCAGCCGAGATTGAGTTGCGCTTTTCCGAATAGAGGGCTTTGCGGAAACTTGCGAGGGATGGTTTTTAAGGCTTGTATCGATTGGTCGAGCGCCTCCGTTGAGGAGACCGCGTTAGTCTCGGTGCCGGCAAGCAGGTTTGTGCCGGAACCCGTCAGCGCCTGGCGCAGCCGGAGTTCTCCCAAGGTGAGCCAGGCGACATCTTCTGCTGGGGCGTTGGTAAACTGAGCCAGGTATTGTTGCAAGGTCTGCGCGGCTTCGACAACATTTTGCTGGGCCAGCGAAAGCGCTCCAATTTTCAGCCATGCCTCCTGCCGGCGATCAGAGGGCATGCCTTGAGCGAGATTGTTGGTATAGGCTGCAATGGCATCCGAGGTTCGGCCCAGTCGCTGCAGAATTGAAGCCTGTACCGAAAAGGTCTCTGCCTTGAATCGTAGTTGCCCGGTCCGAGCGGCGGCCGCAAAGAGGTTTGTGACATTCCCCAAGGCCTCTTCTGGTAACCCTTCGGCGAGCTTGACCTGGCAAACCAAGTACGCCCGGTGCCACTGCGTTGCAGAGTCAATCGGAATTTTTGCCAGCCGTTCCAATACCCTCTCCGCAGCCGAAGGATTTTTTTCGGCCAATTGCGCGCGAGCCAGAAGGAGAAAACCGTTGGCGAGCAGATCGCTGGCGGCATTGGTCGAGGCGGAAGTCTGAAATACGCCGTTGGTCTGTTCAAGCAAGGCGATGATCTGCGGCCATTGCTGAAGTTCTGAGCGAGCCGAGGCCTCCTCTACCGTCGCGCGCAAGCGACGCGTCGAGTTTGGAAAATTCTGGACCAGCGCGGCAAAGGCGTCCGCCGCTGGTTGGTATTCTCCTTTGTGCAAGCGTGCCTCAGCGATCCAGAACTCGTACTCGTCCGCAAGCGCGCCAGCCAGCTTCTGATTAGCCATTAGCAGCCCAATGGCCCCGGCGTAATTAGTCTGCCAAAACCGGGCTTCGGCTTGAAACAAAACCGCCTCGGCAAACTGCGCCGAATTCGTGTAGTTCTGCGCAAAGGCCGCAAACTCGGCTTCCGCGCGATCCCAGATCATGTCCTGAAACGATTTCTGCGCGTCCTTGAACGCGCGTTCTTCAGGCGAAGGTGCTGCAGCCACCGGCGAAACCAGTGCAAGCAGCGCCAGCAAAATCAAAGACCATCGGCCTAGTGCAACCATCGCAGCAGAATTCTAGGGCAAGTGCCTCGGACCGGGAAAGCCGAAATCAAAGTAGATTTAAACGATGAAGGTGGCCGCCAAGAAGCGGCCGTGATCAATTCTCGCCCGGTTCAGATCAATCGGCATCACTTTTGCCCACAAATGGCCTACTTATTGAACCGGAAATTCGTCAGATCGTAATCCTGCACCACATATTGTTTGGTCTCGAGACGCTGTTTGCCCGCCCGTTTGGCTTGTGTCTCGCCGCCGGTCTCAATGAAATCGTTGAAAGAAATGATTTCTGCCCGAATAAAGCCCTTCTGAATGTCAGAATGGATAGTTCCCGCCGCCTCCCAGGCGGTCAATCCCCGGCGTATTGGCCAGGCGCGATTCTCCTTGCCTCCAACCGTCAGGAAACAAATATAACCGGCTTCACGAAATGCCCGCAGGAGCAAGCCGTCGGGGGCTTGCAGGTCTTCTTTGGTAGCGACAGTAATCGGCTTATTGGTGTAAAAGCTGTGAGCTGCGACGGCCTGCAACTCAGTTTCGCTCAGGCCTGAATTCAACAGGAAGCGTTCGCTCTCAAGCAGCATCTTGATTTTCTCCAGACTCGCTCGTTCAGCCGGTTGCGGGTCGCGCCCCAGCCGGGTCTCAACAAATTCCAAGTCTTTAAGAATGAGATCGGCTTTGTTCTCTTCCAAAGCCAGGATAGAATCGGCCTCGAGCAAGCCCTCTTCTCCAATCACTTCGACTTGGGCATGCGTCTTTTTGTCGGCTTCGATGAGCTTATCCGCCTGGTCGAGCCGTGGATCCTTCAGGTTGTGTTTGCCGAGTTTGATTTCTGTAATACCGAACAGAGCGATTTTCATGGTGGGTTGGTCATCAAGAGTGCGAAAGAACGGTTCTCAGATATTGTCCAGTGTGGCTGGCCGGGTTTTGCGCAACAAGCTCAGGCGGCCCCTGGATAACAACCTGGCCGCCGGCATCGCCGCCTTCGGGCCCCAAGTCAATTACCCAATCAGCGGTTTTAATAACATCCAGGTTATGTTCGATCACCAGCAGCGTATTGCCGGAGGCGCGCAACTTGAAGAGCACTTCCAGCAACTTAGCCACGTCGTGAAAGTGGAGTCCGGTCGTGGGTTCATCAAGAATGTATAGTGTTCGACCCGTAGCTTTGCGGCTCAGCTCGGCAGCGAGTTTGACTCGTTGCGCTTCCCCACCGCTAAGCGTCGTGCCGGACTGGCCCAGGCCAATGTAACCCAAACCTACTTCTGCCAACGTCAGCAGCGGCTCATAGATTTGGGGCACAGCGCGGAAAAATGTCACTGCTTCGTCCACCGTCATGTCGAGCACATCGGCAATATTTTTGCCTTTGTAGGATATTTCGAGCGTCTCACGGTTGTAACGGCGCCCGTTGCACGCCTCACAGGTGACATAGACTGGCGGAAGGAAATGCATTTCGATCCGTATCAGACCGTCGCCCTGGCATTTCTCGCACCGGCCGCCTTTGACATTAAAGCTGAATCGACCGGACTCGTAACCGCGAATGCGAGCTGCCGGCAAACGGGAAAACAGGTCGCGAATATGGTTGAACATGCCGGTATAGGTAGCCGGATTGCTGCGAGGAGTGCGACCAATCGGTGTTTGGTCAATGACGATGACTTTATCCAGCAACTCGAAGCCTTTCAGCGCGCGATGACTGCCCGGCCGCTCTTTGGAGCCAAAGAACTTACGAAATAAGGCGCGACGAAGAATATCATCCACCAACGTACTCTTGCCCGAACCGCTGACACCCGTCACGCACGTTAGCGTGCCGAACGGAATGCGCACGTCGATGTTCTTTAAATTGTTCTCCCGGGCACCGAGCAACTCCAGCCAGCCTCGGTCCGGCGAGGGCTTGATTCGTTGCTTTGGCACCGGAATGGATAATTCACCATTGAGGTACTTCGCTGTTAGGGAACGAGAGTTAGCCAAAACCTCACTGAGGGTGCCAGAGGCAACCAACTCGCCGCCACGAACACCGGCACCCGGACCGAGATCCAGCACGTAATCGGCATGTCGTATGGTGTCGGCATCGTGCTCGACCACCAGGACAGAGTTGCCGAGATCGCGAAGGCCTTCGAGGGTCCGGAGGAGCCGATCGTTATCCCGCTGATGCAGACCGATACTCGGCTCATCCAGAATGTATAATACCCCGACCAGGCCGGCGCCGATCTGCGTAGCCAGCCGTATTCGCTGGGCTTCGCCGCCGCTTAAGGTCCCACTCTCACGATCGAGCGTCAGGTATCCCAGCCCGACGTTTTCGAGAAAGCCCAGCCGAGTGCGGATCTCTTTGATGATATCATGCGCGATTTTTTCTTCGAACTCGGTCAGCTTTAACGCATTGAAGAATGCATTGGCGCGGGTGACTGACAACGCGCAGACGTCCATAATAGACAGGCCGGGAATGAGGTCGCGAGGTCCCTTGGCCGTACCTGCTTCGCCGTCGATTTTGTTTCGAGCTCGATATGCCTTGACCTCCTCGCCGCCCAGAGTCACCGCCAGGATCTCAGGTTTGAGCCGTTGCCCCAGGCACGCGTCGCAAAACTGCGGACTCATAAAGCCTTTGAGGCGGTTCCGCGTAAATTCGCTTTCGCTCTCCTGATACAGACGCTCCAGGTTTGGGGTCACCCCTTCGAACGGACGCTCGATTTTACTCACCTTGCCCGCACGCCAGAACGAGAACTGAACCGGAACATCACCCGAACCATGCAGCAGGACCTCTTTGAAAGAGGCCGGCAGATCTTTATAGGGCGTCTCCATGTTTTGGCCATAATGGCCGGCCAAACCTCGTAAAACCGCCTTGTAATAAACGACCATCCGCTTGCCGCCACGACGCCACGGCAGCACCGCTCCCTGCTCCAGCGACTTCTCCGGATCGGGCACGATTAACCCTTCATCGAAGACCATTTTTTGACCCAGCCCGTGGCAGACCGGGCAGGCGCCGGCCGGGGCGTTGAACGAGAAATGTTTTGGCGTGAGGGGTTCATAACTCCTGCCGGTAGCCGGACTCAGGTTGCGATTAGAGTACAAAGTTTCCACCCAACCCAGCTGCGCGACTGCCTGTCCGTTTCCCGACGACAAGCGTTCAGAAGCAACCTGCCCGCCCCCCTGCCCTTTTCCGTCCGGTTTGGGCAAAACCGCGCGTTCTGAAGAGACCTGATGAAGAGTTTGCAAAACGCCATCACCCCATTTGAGAGCTGTCTCTACCGAATCACTCAAGCGGATGCGAATTTTCTCGTCGATAACGAGACGGTCCACCACCGCTTCAATCGTATGACGGCGCTTGGCCTCCAGTTTCAATCGCACCCCATCGGTCAGTTCGACAAATGCACCATCGATACGTGCGCGAACAAAACCCTCACGCGACAAACGTTCTACTACATCGCGAAACTCGCCTTTTTGATCGCGGACCACGGGAGCCAGCAGGATAACGCGGGTTCGCGACGGGAGGGTCAGTATTTTATCGACAATAT
This sequence comes from Candidatus Limnocylindrales bacterium, assembly GCA_035495315.1. Lineage (GTDB taxonomy): Bacteria > Verrucomicrobiota > Verrucomicrobiia > Limisphaerales > UBA8199 > DATJGF01. The sequence continues at coordinate 7,314 of DATJGF010000034.1, read as the reverse complement.
CGCTGGTGGTCTGGCGGACAATCGGCACACCTGTCTCCGGGCAGTGGGGATGCCCGACATGGGCGTAGAGGAGCCGCAGGTAATCGTAAATCTCGGTGGTCGTCGCAATAATCGATCGCGGACTGGAGCCGGAACTGCGCTGCTCGATTGCGATTGCAGGGGACAATCCTTCGATGAAATCCACATCCGGCTTCTGCATCTGGTCCAAAAACTGACGGGCATAGGCAGAGAGCGACTCAACGTACTTTCGCTGTCCTTCGGCGTAAATCGTGTCGAATGCGAGCGAGGATTTTCCCGATCCACTCAAACCCGTTATAACTACGAGTTTGTCCCGAGGAATGTTCAAGGTGAGATCCTTAAGATTGTGCTCGCGGGCCCCACCAATTCGGATGAACTCTTTGCTCACAAATCCACTATTTTACTATCAAAACAATCGGTAACACTAAGCTGAAAACGGCACGGAAGCAAAGCCCAAGTGTTCAGGCGCTGTTCCCCTGGCACTTTTAAAAGTGGATGCGAATGCGCCTTGCTCCCCGTTGCTTCATCTCATTAACACCTCCATTTATATTTATCGAGGTGTACCAGGCTGGTAGGGACGCCTCGCCGAACAGTCCGCTTTCCTGCCCAAAAACGGGATCGGCCTGCTCGGCGAGCCGGCCCTGCCATTTGTGAGATTGATTGGAATTTGAACCGCTCTATTTTTGAACCGCTCTAGCTCAATTAAGGCAGCTGGCGTAACTGGTAGAACCGGGCTTGGCCGGGAGGACCGGATTGGGATCCGTCGTCGAGGAAGGAAAACGCGCCAGTGGTGGAGGTAACGATTTTTGAAAAGGGGATCCATTGCGGGGGAGATATAGATGTGGTCCATTCGACCTGGAACTGGTGGTTGGTCCCAGCGAGCCATTGGAGCAAAACACCACCAGGCCCATAACTGATGTTGCCAATCAGCAAGGGTGGCGGGCTGATCACCAACCCCTCCTCGACTCGGAAAAATCCAAACGGAGTCGGTGCGGAAACACAATAAGCCGTAAAGACGTCGGAAGCAGTTAAGGTTGGTGAAAGGGTCACCCAATTCGTATCTTCCAGCGATACCTTTCCCTCGACGAAATAGTGAGCCCCCGGCAGCGAATTCCAGGAAAGGCAAAATACATTATTTGACAGGCTTGCATCAACGATGTCCAGGTTGGTGCCGTAGGCGGCAAATTCCGTCGCCATAATCGTGTAATTCGCCGGCCCATCCTGATTGTTCACGACCGTCAAAAACCACTCACCTGGGGACAACGGGACCGGACGAGAATAGTCATAGACCACAATGAGTTCATCGTTGGTGCCGGGATTGGCACTGAGATAGTCGTAAGCGACGAGAGTTGGTGGGGGAGCACCTTTGCGGGCTAAAAGCGTCACATCGCCAGTGGGACCGTTAATTTCAAATTGGGCGCGAACCGCATTAGAACTAACCACGTACCGATAGTAATCCGCAGTGTTGGCAGGTCCCGGGTTATTGTTGGCATAGGGAGTGTTACTTTGGAGAGAGATGACATTGTCGATATCAAAATCGACAGAAAAGAGGAAGCTGATGGGAGTCGAGTTTGTATTTCGTACCCCGAGATAAAAAGTGGCGCCGGGAAGTAGTGTAGGCAATCCATTGGTGCGCAGGAGCACGGTATTGGAGGTTGAGTTCACAAGGAGGAGCGCATCGCCGCTGTTTGTCCCGGTGGGAGGCGTATTTTGGTTGAAGAGCAGATCAACGGGCGCACTGGACGACGGCAGCCAGTTTGTGACGAAGCTAACCCACGAAGGGACGCTTATGCTAAACCACTGGATCTGTGAAGCTCCGAGGAGATTCGTAACCGTTTGGCCTGCGAGCAACTGGATGGGCACAGGCGTCGTACTCAGAAAGCGAAAACCCAGCTGCCACGTTAAGAGCTCGGGAGGTGGATTTGTCCCTCCCGCTCGAGTATCGATTATTTGCAGCTGCCATCGACCGAACGCAGATTGGCCGGTGAATTTGTCCAATGATTCCTCAGGAAAATAAAAAATGCCCGAATTGGTTCGAGCACCCCCGCCAAAGTAATTGAGATTGGTCAATGGCGTAGCGGCGAACTTGATCGGTATCGATGCGACATTTGTATCCTCAGTAAAAGTGAAATAGACGGGAGTCCGCCGCGTCGACTTGACGGAATAATCCCAAACAGTTCCTGGATCGACATTACCGTCGGAATTCATCACGATGGTGAACGCGGTCGACTGACCCGGACCATAGGCCAGATTGGTGCTGCCAGAAGAGCTGACCAGACCCGAATCGAAGAGCAGTATTCCGCCGTAATAAACCCGCAAATCATCGGGTTCTTTATAAAAATTGTAGCCGATGGCGATGACGCCCGACGTTTGTCCGGTATCGAAAAGGTTAGTAACCGCCTCGGGGCCGGAATGATGGACCGATACCGTGTTGGTGGCGACAGCGCTAAAGCCTAAGCCACCGGTCGAAAGGCCGCCACGATTTTGGTCGAGGAGAACTTCCCCTCCCAGGGGACTAACCAGGCGCAACACCAAATCGGAGATTCTAGGGTGATCAATCCGAACGCCTACTTCGAGAGAAAGAACAGGATCCAGATTGGTCACGTCGATCATCGAGACCGACATAGCGTCGTCCGCGATGGGCATCGACGAGCTGGAACCGAAGTCCTGCAGCGGCGGCGTGGTGACATCAGAAATGGTGAGGGCAGTAATATTGGCTGCAACCACGTCCGGGCCGAGATTGCAAACGCGCACGATGTAACAACCAGGGTTCAGGGGTGGATGGCTGGTTGAATCCAAAATAATCATCCCATTGGTCCCCTGATCGGCGATCGGCAACTCGATACATCCCTCGAGCGCGTCATCGAGCCGACAAATTTGCATCGTGAGCGGACCCGTACCCGAACCGAAATTGACAATTCCCATCAAGTTTGTGGTCGTCAGTGGCAAATACAAAAAGTCCTCGCGGCACGCGGAAGGTAAAATTGACGCAGAAACGCTCGAGCTGAGATCTTGCTGCCGTTCGAGAAAGATCCAAAAGGCATCGTCGGTACCCGGTTGATTGGTGCTGATTAAATTTAAATGCCATTGCCCAAATCCATCACTGCCACCAAACCAGAGCAAGTTACCGGGACCGTCGGAGTGTTGGGCGCCACTGATGTCTCCCTCCGAGCTATCGTCGTAAATGAACGTGCTATGATCGACCATGCCGGTGCCCGAATGATTCGCCAGCACGACGGAGGCTCCATTATGCCGCAAAGTGCTCTGCAAATCTGGCAACGACGAGCACGTTAGCGTGTTGGTGACGACCACCCGACGCACAGGGATCGCGTCTGGACAAAGGGCGAACAAGGTTGTGATTCCAGGCTGTGAACCTTCAGCACCCGGAATCAATGCCGGCACCGAGAATCCCCGTAGCAGCTCATTGCCTTGAGCATCGACTTGTGCGAAGGGATCCACGCTGGCTACGGCCAAAAATCCGTACTCAATCGCGTCCTGGGATTCCGACTTCACACCAATGTAAAAAACGCCGGGGGACGCATTGGAATAGACAATCATTTCCTCCGCACCTCGGCCGATGGAATAATCGGCATTAGCCAACGCGAGCGGATTCAAGTTGGTCAGGGTGGAATTTGTAGAAACGTATAGATCCAGATCACCGAAAAGCGACGCGCCTGCCGCGCCGGAACCCAAACTCACAGACTTAGCTGAGAACGTTACAAAGGCGACGTTGCTAAACCCGGCGCTGTTGGTGAATACATAGAAATGCCATTGCTCGACATCTCCGCTGGTAAGGTAACCGCCGGGCAAACCTGCAAAAGGAATTGAGTTCGTCGCGGTCGGTGAATGCGCGCCGGCACGCTGGTTTAGCAAAATGCCGCCAAAATCACCGGAATCGACGCTAAAGGCATTAGGGATGATGCTCACCAAAGGATCGGCCATCGAGGCAATCTGGCCCCCTTGCATCAGCGTCAAGGCGTCGGTCGTGCGGCAATCCCCGCTGGAGATTACCAACGCGTAGTCCTGCGCAATGTCGTTGGTGCGTTGCGCCACCGCGTTTACGTTGACCCGCCGCCCAAGTACAGTGACAGAGTAGTTCCCGCCTAAATCGGGAGGCAGGTAGACGTTCTCGACATTGTTTACCAAGTCATGCTTTGAAAAAGTGCTTGGAGTGGCAGGGGAATTGAAACTGCTCCCCAGGGGAATGTCATTGCCGATAAAGACTTCACCGCTGTCGAGGTTAGTCACTATCAAATCGAGGTCGTTCACTAGCTTGGTCGCCGCAACCGGGTTTGCGGGTGGATCGGTCCAAACCAATGTCATCCGCAATGGCTGGTTCCGGGCGGCGGGGGAAACAGCAATGATCCGCGTTTTGCTTTCGCCGGTAGAGAGGGCTTGAGCCGGATTTTGATCAAAAATCAGCATTGGGCCGTTGTCGGCGCTTTTGTTAGTGAGTTCGGCGGGTAGAGAATTGGGCAGGTGAATGAGACCCCAACCCTGTGCATTGGTCGCATTCTGCGGGCTGAGGCCATACAGGTTCGTCAAAGAACGCGCCCCGTTAATCAGGAGGGCCTTCAGCAAGGCGGGACTATTAGTCGCCCCCAGACGATGCTCGAACATTTCCTGCATTAATGCCAACGTCCCGGAAACACTCGCGGCGGCAAGGCTCGTGCCGGATTCAAAACGATAAAAGGGACCAAGGCCGGTGTTGAGGTTGCTTAGCACTTGGAAGTAGTTGGCATCAGGCGAAGGAACAACCGCGTTATTCGAGTCGGCATAATAAGTGTTCTGGTCCCATTGAGTGGATCGGCCCGAAACCACAAATGTGCCTGGAGCAACGACGTCAGGCTTAAAACGCCCTAATTCACCTTCACTGTCGATCCCGACATTTCCGCGCGCGGAAAACGCGGCGACCTGATTTCCAGAATCGGTCATTGCGGCCCACGGCGCGTTCGTTTGGCAACTGCCCGGGCCCGCACCACAGGTCCAGGTCTGGTTGGTAATCAAGCGCAGTTGCTCGACCGCGCCGACGGTGATGACGTTCTTTGCCGTTGCCGGCGATTCGATCGTGTCGGGATTGCCTCCGGTCCCATCGTTGAGTCCATGTCCGTTATTGCCGCCGGCAAAGACATACAGGATAGGCTGCGACCCAGTCATTCCTGGCAGGGCATCCCGCACCGCGGCATCGTAACTCGCGGCAGCGAGGTCATATTCGTTGGCGCCATCATAGTGCCAGCTGTTGTTCGAGATGAGCGCACCGGCCTGCGCCGCGCTTTTTTGGAGATACGAATCTGTCGCCGCCGACGCCGAACTCACATTTATCGACAAAATAGAGGCAGCGGGCGCCTGTCCCCGGAATTGAAAATCGACGGGAGGCAGGATCGATCCTGGCGCATTCGTCACCGAGCGCGACAGGCTGCCGTTGCCGGCGATAATACCGGCCACATGCGTCCCATGGCCAAGCGTGTCCTGGCCACTGACTGGAGTGTCACTCTGGACTCTGCCAACCAATCCCGGAAATTGAGAATCCACACCGGTATCATTGACATTGATCAGCACATTGCTGCCAGTAAGACCCAAATAGTTCGAAACGGTGATCGAATCGGCAGCTGTCCCGATGGTGGCGCGAGTCAGATCAGTGGCAAAGGTGCGTCGCTTTGAGAATTCAATCTCCTGAACATCCGCTAACGACGCCAACCGTGCGAGAGCCTGAGTTGGGGCAAGGACGATGAGCTTTGGACCGAAGGGTGACGGCTCAATGGCCTGGACCTCAGACGAGAGGGACCGAACTGCCTCGACTGCCGTGTCGAGAGAATCCGGAAAGAGCAGAATATTAAGGGATAACGAGCTCCGGGAGTCTAATCCGGTCGAAGCCGTTTGGAGGGCGACTGCAAGCAGTGCAGGCTGAAGTTTATAATAGGGCTCATAAGGGATGACGGCCTGAATGTAGGGGGCAGCCGTAAGGTGCGTTGCAACGGCAGCCGACGCGCGAACCAGGTAAGCGTTATTTGGAATGTAAGCAATAACCTTTGCATTCGCGTGGTTAAGCAGATTTTGGAACGCAGTATCGGGAGGAGCCCGAGATTGCACAATATAGCTGCCGGGCTCGTCCGCGGCACGAAGGCATTCGGGTATGGGAAGGTCAAGCGAACGCTCTGTGTCGAGCAATGCGTTTTCGAGCAGGATTGCCCGATCGGTGCGCGCTAATTCGCCAATGGTTTTGGCGGTGTTGCTGAGTCGGTAAGGGAATCTCCGAATCCGGTTTCTGGCCGGAACAGACGAATCGGCAGGGGACGCCTCTTTTTGCGATGACGGAGACATATTCGCAGCTAAATCTACCGCGATCCCATGCGGTACATGGGAAACGGAATGGAACCGCGAAAGAACGGCTAACAACAGCAGGCTCGGTGCGAGCCAAATCAACGGACGCCAGCGCATCGAAACGTTCCAGTCTGCGCATAATCAGGTCGAATTACGAACCAAAAGTGGCGACTGCTATTGTTGCCATGTGCCAGGCAGCGAGATTTGCGGTCGACTGACAGTCACGAGCGCCTGTGCTACAGGCACTTCCGAATCAAGGCACCAGACGATAGAACTTGTACCGGGATCCAATCACGTCATATACGACGAAATCAGGTCCTTCGACTACTATTGGCAAGTTGAGATCCGTCCAGGGACCTGCCGGACTATCCGCATACTGCAAATGGCCGGCGAAAGTCACCGGCCAAGAAATGCGGACCATATTATTCGTCCAGAGAAGGATAGTCAGCGGCGGGATGGGGATGGTGTAGATCGAAACCTGGGTTACGCGATAAGTACCGCCGGGAGTCACTTCAGCGGTTGTCAGAGGCGTGGTGGCCCGAACGTAACGAACCGGAGTCCAAACCGTCTGGCCAACAGCCTGGTGCTCAATGAAGTAATATTCCCCTTTGACCGAATTCCATTGCAATAGCAGGCCGTGAGGAGGAGCCAGGAGAGTTTGAGTCAGCACTAAAGCCTGGGCGCTAAGCAGCAGGCCATTGGTCTGAACCACAGCACGCAAGGTGTAAGTGACGTTGGTCGCTTCGTTGTTGAAAATGCCCAAATACCAGTTGCCGCGGATATCCGCCAAATCAGGACTTGGTCGCAACACAATTTGTTCTGGGGCTAGCCCCGTCTCGAAGCTGCCGTCAAAATAGGGTGGCGTACCGGGGGGGACATCTCGTTGCAGCACCAGATCGGCATTGCCGGAGAGGTTATACATCTCAAACAAAACGGCGCTAAATTGATTGGTGACTTGGAATTCGAAGAAGAACC
>DATJGF010000033.1:0-5366 GCA_035495315.1 Candidatus Limnocylindrales bacterium | reverse complement strand
AACACTCAAGCTTGGTAAAGACCCTGGGCGGAGCGGCACTCACCATTGCGTTGGCTAAAGTGGCTGAGCGGCAGCGAGCTGCTTAAGGGGAGCAATACGTCCACGCAGGTCAACAGCTGAAGATTCCAGCTGCCTGACTCGATGTTTGCACATTTTGAGCAGATTAAAGATTAAGACTTGAGTACGAGGATGCGACTGTCTACTCAGTGTTAGAGCGGCGATCCCGTGCGGGCCGGTGCAAAATTGCAGAGGGTGTTCCCCCGCCTCGGAGGAAACCGCCTTGTAAACCGATTCGAATGCTTAATGACGACAGCACGATGAATTGCGGTGTCGTGGGCGCCTGCGCGAGTGCTGTGTCAAAAAAGTTCAGACATCTTCAGATCATCTCCAACTAACCGGCTGCTCATTACCCGCTTACAATCGTGTGTCTAGTGTGTTTGTATCTATGTTTCCATCCGTCCGGAAGCGAAATGACCTGCTGTGGGCCCTCGATTCGGATCACCATCAGCACTGCACCAAGGACTACCATCATCACAGGCGGCCACCCCAGGGACGAGGAACATGGGATAGTGTGACACATGTGTCAGCAGGCCCTCGGCGCCTAATTTCACGGGAGCGGTCCCATAGTGGGCTCGCCGGGTTTGTATTCGCTGTCCGATTTCTCTGTAAGCCATTCATTTGCGATTGTATTCGGGGGACTTTGAAGTACGGTGACAAAAGGGAAATTTCAACAAGAACTGGGATGGGCGATGGGCCGCTGGGAAGCGCGGTCTTGATTTCTGAAGAATGTCTTGACTGTCTTCAAACCAATGCTATAAAAATCCGTTTTGCTAATGTTAGTAGATCGTGTTTCTGTCCGTGTTACTCTCCCGTTCGCGTCGGGTCTGTAATGGACTCCAACGGTCAGCGTACTCAATAGCAGCAAGCGCAAGCCGAATTTGTAGGAGGTCTAATGACCCGTGCCACCTGCGTCCTGGTCCGCATTTGTTTCGTTTTCTCAATCGCCGTGATTGCCACCACCCAAGCCCTGGCCCAATACGGCAGTAGCCTTCAAGGAGTAATCACCGACCAGACCGGCGCCGCAGTTGCCGGAGCGAAGGTTACCGCGACTAATAATGCGACCGGTGTGGCACGGGATAGCGTCGCTAACGGTGAAGGCTTCTACAGAATTCCGGGTCTTTTGCCCGGCACTTATACAGTAGTTACCGACGCCGCAAGCTTTAAGCAACAAACCACACCCGACGTTGTCGTTGCTGCGGAGGCGGTGCACGGCCTGAACGTCTTGCTTCAACCCGGCCCCAGTCAGGAAAGCGTAACCGTTCTCTCTGGGACCGAGGAGTTGCAAACGGAAAACGCGAATGTCAGCGGCACCGTCACCTCGGAACAGGTTGTTGACCTTCCGGCATTTGGTCGGGACCCCTACCAATTGGTCAGGCTGGCTCCCGGAGTGTTCGCCGACGCCTCTCGCCAGGCCAATGGGAATTCTCAGGCCATTCCGCAGCAAGCTGGGCCGGGTGGCTCCAATAGTCAGATTTTTCAGACTGAGAATCAGGTCCAGGCCATCGCGGACGGACAGCGCGTGTCCGCCAACGACTATATGCTCGACGGCGTCAGCGTGAACAGCCTGGAATGGGGAGGCGCGGCGGTCATTACCCCAAATCCCGAGGCGGTGCAGGAGATCACGGTTACATCCAACACTTACTCGGCACAGGATGGTCGGAACTCCGGAGCGCAGGTAAAGGTCATCTCCAAAAGCGGCACCAATAGTTGGCACGGTAGCGCCTTTGTGAAATTCAACGATAAGGGGCTAAACGCGTTCAATAAGTTTGAAGGACCGACGAATTTGCCCGCCTCTCTTCAGACCTGCGAACGGGGAACGCCCAGTCAATTTACGATTTTTGCGCGGCAGTGTCCAGAAAGAGTTGACCAGCGATATCGGGATTACGCCGGCAGCATCGGCGGGCCAGTTCTCAAAGACAAGCTGTTCTTTTTCTTCTCGTACGAAGGAGTGCGGCTATCGAGCAGTGCGCTGCTGCGCGCGCAAGCCCTGGAAACTCCTGAGTTCGAGCAGTACGTGATACAGCAGAACCCCGGCAGTATGGCCGCGAAAATATTCGGCACTCCGGGCATAACGCCGAGAATCGCTAATATCGTTTCCGAGACTGATTGCTGTTCATTCGATCCAAGTAACGTGCTGGGTCAGTGGTACGTGGCTGGCAACACTCCCGGACAATCACCGGCTCAAGCACCTGGTGCCGGTCCCGACGGAATTCCCGATTGGGGGATCTTCGATCTTGTCCAGCCCAGTAGCAGCAGCGGCAACCAATACAACGGACGAATGGATTACGCGCATGGAAACGATCAATTTTTTGTCAGCACGTTTTTGGTTCGGCTTAACAACTTCAACGGCGGCCAGCGTCCTATCGATGATTTGAGTCTTCTGCCGCACAATTATGCTTCGACTGTCGGCTGGAACCGCGTAATCAGTTCCACCATGCTGAACGAATTCCGCGTCAACTTCACGCGCTGGGACTTTGATCAACGGCAGCCCACAGGACAGACTGATTTCGGTATCCCGCAGATCCGATTGTTTGATTTCGATATCGGCGGATTTCCCGCCAATGACAGCTTCCTTGGCATCCCTCAGAGTTCGACCACTCCCAGCGCTCTTGCCCAGAACACATACGGGCTGGCTGACACTTTCAGTGTGGTTCAACATCAGCATGCATGGAAGTTTGGGGTCGAGGCCAGGCGCGAACAAAATAATAACGACCAGCCGGGCGCCGAACGCCCGCAATACCAGTTTCGCGGATTGCTGAATTTCGCCAACGATGCCTGTTGCTTTTTTGAGCAGCAGGGTGTCGATCCGAGAGGCGGGCAGTTGAACGGGCAGCGTTATTTTCGGACCGGCGATTACGGCCTTTTTGCTCAGGATGATTGGAAAGTGCGCCCAAATCTAACGTTGAATCTGGGCTTGCGCTGGGAGTACTTCTCGCCACTCACTGAAGCTCACGGCATGCTTAGTAATTACGAATACGGATCTAACGGAATTGTTAACGGCTTTGTTTGTGGTCCAACTTCGCCTCTCACTCCTTGCCGCAGCAATCTTTATGACCCTGACTACAACAATTTTGGTCCTCGATTCGGATTCGCGTGGAGCCCGGAAAAAACTAATGGCCGGCTGGTATTCCGGGGAGGCTTTGGGCTGATCTTTAACCGCAACTCCGACGTGGTCTATGACAATGTCCGGCAGAACACTCCATTCTCAGCTCTGGCCACTTCTGTGTGTTGTTTCTTTGACCCCGGTCCGATCGTGGGCACACCGCCGGGTTCAAACATCCAATATGCTCTCGGGTCTAACAAGCAGGCGAACAGTTATCCAGTCAATCCGGCATTCTCGAACGGCGTTGCTCCCAACGGAGCCCTCTGTTCAGATCCCACTTGCACTGGGACTAGCCCAGTATCGTTATTTGCTACGCGACCCAACGAACCCGCCCCTTACGTTTACATCTTCTCGCTTCAGGGGCAGTATGAGCCGGTGAAAGACTGGCTAGTAAAGCTTGGGTATCAAGGCAGCAGAAGCCGAAAGCTTGTACGTACGATAGACGTTAACCGCCTTTTCCCCGGCGACACCTTTGACGGATCTCAGAACAAATTCGAATTGAATGGGCCGAATGGGCAACTCTGCGGATCGGGCAACCCTACCTGTTTGGTGCCGCATGCTACAGGCAATAACAGTTTCACTAACATCTACACTCCGTTGCCGGATGTGAACGCTAGCTTCGACGCCATGGTGGTGTCGCTGACCCGCAGATTTAAACATGGGTTCCAATTTGATGGCAGCTTTACCCTAAGTCACGCAATTGATACGGCTTCTTATGAAATCGGTTATCAGCAGACAGACCCTTTCAATCAGAACCTCGATCGTGGTAACTCGGATTTCGATATCCGTCGTAACCTGGTCATCTCGGGCACGTGGGAGTCTCCATTCATCGGTGGTCGCAACTCCTGGACGGGCAAGACGGTCGGCGGCTGGATGATCAGCGGAATTCTCAGTGCGCATACCGGATTTCCGTTTGCCGCTCTGATTGGCAGTTGCAATACGAACGCCGATCGCAACGGCGACGGGTATTGTCCGGACTTGCCATTCGCTTACAACGGCGGAGTCATATCCAGCCCGAGCAAGCAAGATTACATCAATGGGCTATTTCCTAATTGCAAAGCGGTTCCGGGTGTACCAAGTTCCTGCCCCAACTTCGACTTTAATACGCTTGGACCTGGGTGTGCCTGCCGGAACATCTTCCGTGGCCCCAGCTACACGTCGGTCGATCTGACCGTCGGAAAGGATTTTGCGCTGCCAAAACTGTTGAGTGAAGAATCGAGTCTCACCATCCGCGCAAACTTCTTCAATGCATTCAACATTCTGAATCTCGCACCATTCATTCCTGCGTCGGCGCCCACCGACATTATCAATCAGGGTCAGTTCGGTCGTGCTCCCGACGGTCTTGCGGGACGGGTGATTGAGTTCCAAGCGAGGCTCTCGTTCTAAAGAGACTGATCGGAGTTACGCTGACATGTAACAATTGTCGCTGGGAGAGCAATAGAAGTCTTCTGAAGCCATGTCGACTTTCGCTCCGCGATCAACGCCTCTCGCCGTACTAGGTTTTCCTAGGTCGCTTTCACACCTACAGGACAGGGACGGTGAATACGCACGACTCGACCTTACCTTAAGTCTTTATGTGCCAGAATCTCGATCTTCACCGCTCGAAAGATTTCCCTTTGTAATCCCCGCTGCTGAAAGCCGCTCATCGAGCGCTTGTTTAGCCCCAATGGGGAATCGGAACCGTTCGCACGTGATCACCCTTACCGATCAAATCGACAATGGCCCAGGGTCCTTGGCGAGTTTGGATGTCGTCGAGTTCTAGACCAGCACGGAGTCCACATTCGAATAGCATCGCGAGCATTGCACAGTTCCTTTTGGCGCGTAGACTCTCCCCGCGGGAAAGTCTGAGGACATCTGCGCTGTGTCTTGAGTCAGCCAGTTGCCGGAGCGCTGACCCAACTGCTTTAGGTCTTTTACCTGAGCAATGCCTGCGGCCAAGTCTGGGCTCAGAAGTCCCGCGTACGCTGCTTCATGAGCCAAGCCCCTGACGGCTGCACGGTTCCGGGTGCGGCGCAGGTTCATTTCGCCCGCTGACTAACCATTCGATCAAGCACTTTCTTACGGCATCCAGAGTTGGCAGGTGAGCGGGACCGATCTGTTGTCAGAGATCAAATCCCGCCCGTCGGCTAGTGTGAATTTCTTAGTTGCTGGCTCTCAATATGTCAGATCTTTTGACGATGATCACGCCTTTCATTCCAGAACC
>DATJGF010000032.1:0-4597 GCA_035495315.1 Candidatus Limnocylindrales bacterium | reverse complement strand
AGCGTCGATCGAGTGGGCGGTGGACGTGTGCCGTGGTGAGCACGAGAAGGGGTGTAGACCGCACGATTTTTTTGTTGGCTGCAGATCGGTCACAGAATGGGCTCAAAAGCGCTGCCCCGAATTTAGCATTGTTGACATGAGTTATACAGCGGGCGGGCAATGTGGCTACGTGATCGCGAACGTAACCTGTCGGGTCAATCTAAGGTGATAAACGGCCCCTAATCGCGCTATGCACCTTAAGGAGCGGGCCCCTTACCAGGAACCGAAAGCGAAGCCCCAAGCGAGCATCGCGATCATCGCGGCGGGCACTGCCATTACCGATATAATTTCCGCAATTTTCTCCAGCGCGACGTACATGTGAATTTCCCTGCCAGCGCCATTCCGTCGGCGCTGCAGAATAAAAATACGACGAAGCGGCAATCTGGTCGCCTGAAACAGCAAATTGTAGATAACCCGTGGACGTTAGGGTTACTCCGTAGGCGCACCGGAAGCCGAACTAAACGCCTCTTGGCGCGACACCATCCCCAATCGCTCCTCGCGCCGGGGAGTGGTTAATAGACGCTGACGGAATGCGTGCAAATTATGCGTCGGATGAAATTAGAGCTCCACCACTCGCTTGGTACTGTGTCATGCCAAAACCCTGGAGGGTCGTTGGATGTCCAAGATTGTCGCGTTCCTCAAGAGCGAAGCCGGGGCGACTGCGATCGAATACAGTCTCATCGCCACTGGTATTGCTGCCGCGATCATCGCGGTCGTTCCCTCGATCGGCACCAAGTTGAGTACTACGTTCAGCAGCATTTCGAGCCAGCTCAAGTAGGTAGGCCCGTTTCATGAATATTTCACGCTCGCAGAAGGCCGATGAATATCGGAAGCTCGCGGTCGAGGCGGACAAGCGGGCAGAAGCGGCCAGTCTCGCCGAGACACGAGAATTGAACCGGCAACTTGCAAGCAATTGGCGGGAAATGGCTTGCCAGTTAGACGGGCGAAATACTGAATCGACGCCAGCACCGGTCGCTGCGCTGAAGAACCATCCTTGACCTCTGGTATGGCTATTGAGGCGCCGTTACTCAACGGCGAAGGCCAGGTCGCGCGGGCAGCGACCTTCCGGCGATATGTATGACGCTTGTCTCGGAAAAAAGGCCGCCCGCGGATGGTGGACGCGGGCGGCTCATAATGGAGCGGGCGAAAGGAATCGAACCTCTGCTTCCACCTAGGAAGGTGGCGCTCTGCCTTTAAGCTACGCCCGCGCCACCGCACGATTGCAGGTTCCGAATCCGAGCGCCAGCGAGTTATCGAAACATGACTAATTGTTTCGCGGTCCTGTTGGTTCATTCCGATGTGTGATCGCCTGTGAAGCCCGTCTGCGGAGGGCCGCCATGGGGGCTGGTTTAAGTTGCTTCCCCCTTTCCACCACATGCCGACGCCGACCTTTCTCGGCAGCGATGGTTTAAGCCAACGTCGAGAGCCGTTGGGGGGCGGTCCGTTCCAAATTAAGTGATCCGTTCCGTCGTCTGTTCACATGCATCGGTGATAGTAACTACCACGATCGGATGCGCGCGTTTGATTGCCTGAGCCGCCTTCAAGGCCGACTCCCTTTCTTCAAATGTGGCCTTCGTCTGCCCATCAACCTTGAGAAGATATCTGCCGTCGACTTCCCGAGTCCGCTTATGGGGTATGGTAGCCTCAGCCTCGGCACGTTTTAGTTGGGAGCGACCTAGCGCAAACGGCTCGCCAGTTGTGAGGCGATCGGGGATGGCGCTCCGCGACAGCTTTGGCATCGTGCGTCGAGCCGCTGTTCTGCTATCTGGCGTACTGCCGAGTGCTGGCGCTTCGCCTCGTTTAAAATGCACGAGAGCCTCTACAGTTGCTTTGCAAGCTTGGGTCTGGGCCGCCGTTAACCCAACAAAGACGCTGAATGTATTTGTTTAGAGGCCTCTGCGGTCATGACAGGCCTTCACGAAGATTCGCCGCCGAGGGATTGCTCGGGCGGGTTATTCATGGCGGCGGTAGCTTTGGCCTCGAGTGCAGCCCTCAATTGAGCGTCGATAAGACCAGCCGCGTACAGGCATTCCGCCTTTGTCACAGCGAAACGAGCCGTAGCTCGATCGCGGATTGGAAATATCACATCGATAGTGAGATCCGCCAATGGGGACATACCTTAATATTACCACATCGGTGCCCGAACCGACTTGAAAACTTCTCTAAACCTTAATGTTAGATGGCGCTCATCACCCATTTTGTTGTTCGGAGAGCCTTTGGCATCTCGCGTCGAAATTCTGGTGGCAGGACGGCGGAGATGAGGATTTCGCAACCATTGCGAATGCCCAATCCCTCTCCGAGATTATCGTTATGAGATGTCAGCGGAGCGGGCTCGAGCTACGCCCGGCAGTACCCGAAACCGTCAGGGCCAGTTGCAGGCAAGCACGCACGTATTGAGCTTTGGCGGAAGTCGCCGTGGTGCTATCGGCACCCGTTCGGTTGCGTGCGGATCGACGATCTGTGTCCGATGAAAGTTTGGCAACGAGGTCCTGCATCGGCTTAGAGGAGAAGCTAGTACCTCGAAAGTTGTCGCTGAATCGGCTGGCAATACGACTGATAATCTGAAGTTTCTTGAGAGCTGTCCTGTCGACCAGGCCGAACAGGAAAGCGATATTGATTTTCGCCTCGAAGCTCTCAAGCGGGCCCGCGGCCTCGAACATCGTACGGTAGACGTTCCGATCATATTGCACATGCTGCCTAAGATAGGCCGCTAACGCGTGCTCGACCCTTTGTGCACCCAGGATCGCCGCCGCATCGTCGGGGAAGTCGACGATGCGGTCTATCTCTTCGGAGCCTTGGAGAATCGACACCAATTTAGTATAAACTGATTCGCTAGCGGGCCGGAATGACCTCCTGACGCCCGCGGCAGGACGAGAGAGACCGTAGTACGAAGGCCGCGCCATCCATTGGCGCGGCCTTCTGTTTTGTCTTCGGTCGGAACTGGATTATCGGGACCGATAGCGGTTAGGCCACGGCAATGTTTGCTGCTTCTGATGGCCCGACCAGACAACGGTGTGCCGAGCCCCGTGCCGATAACCTTGGCGTCGCGTTTCGAAATAAGAGCGGGGCATTGCCCGATAACGCCTCACAAAAGGACCCGAATGACGGTAGGTCCGGTACGACTCGTAATATGCAGGTTCGGTTTCGAAGGCGGGATACTGGCCTTGATTCACAATGCGGAACCCCTCACTGCAGCCAGACCAGCAATCGCCGTTATCCCGCAGATATTCAGTCGGACGAACCACGTAGGTGCGTTCGACCACGTAGTTTGGCTGGACAATGACTCGGGGGACGATAGTCACGGTCGGCTGGGCGTAAGTGTAGGTCGGAGACGCATAGATCGTCGAAGGGGAGGCTTGATACTGGTCACAGCGGCCGCAATTCCATCCTCCCGCCGAAGCGCCAACCGGGGCGCAGATTATCGAGCCGATCGCTAGACCAGCAGAAAGTAAATGTCGGGTGCGCATAATCGCTCCGTCCGTGTCAAATCCTTGCAATGTTGATAGGCCGAGCCGGGAGGCGCTTCAACAGGCCGAGCACATTAAGGTTGATCTCGGCTCGCCGCTCAGAGCGAGCCGGCCATTTCTGGGAGAGTAAGGGGCTGTTCTGTCGATTTTAGTGAGTTTATGGATGAAGGATTAGGGTGATGAATGGCACCTTGGATTTCTCTGCATCTGGATCGGTCCGGCCCATGCTGAGCGAGCGACGCAAATCCGTTAGGCGGCATTTCAATCGCGTCGCACATTTCTATGCTGAATCCGCAACCCCACGCACCTGCATGGTCGCAGACATTTCACGCGCTGGCGCGAGGCTCTGCTCCGAGTTTGAAATGCCGAATGTGTTCACCTTGGTGATAGCGACAAGCGAAGGTGAGCTGCGTCGATCTTGTAATGTGGTTTGGCGACTTGGTGTTGAGCACGGCGTTAGCTTCACGGACGTCGGAGTTTGATGGGACAATGCAAAGCTTCTGATCAATCCCGCTTGGTGAGAGTGCCAGATCGGCTCGACCTTTTGACGACCGAGAACGCCTGCCTGCTGTTATTGCCGGAATTGGCATGGCGCTTCGGACGACGAAAAACAGCGCTCCTATGTAGGCTTCTAATCGGATTCGACTTTACCATTAACCGACGAGTATTTTGACCGATAAATATCGAGGTGTAGAATTTCCAGCTGTCGAGACGTATAGGCTCTCCGACGCTGTGAGCATGATAGAATGATGCAAATCTGGAGCAATTGGAAACGCCTTTCCAACGGTTACGATAGCGGGTCTGTGGAGGCGCCGATTGCGCCGGGCATCTATGAAGTCCGTCATACCGTGACGGGCCGAGTTGTGGCGTTCGGGTGGACCTCGAACATCGCTCGAGCGCTTTCGAAGCTGAATTTCGAGCCGAGGCTTGCAAGCCGTCTTGGGCGCTTTTTTCAAACGCCTAAACCGAGCCTGCGCGTTAGCGATCTCGAGTACCGGACTTGTGTTGCGGGAAGCAGGGCGGAAGCAAAAACAGTCGCACGCCGTCTGCTGGGTCTGAGGCAGACCATCTGGCGCCAGCGCTGGCCTGCC
>DATJGF010000031.1:0-9512 GCA_035495315.1 Candidatus Limnocylindrales bacterium | reverse complement strand
TCGGGGAGGTCCCTCATGGCGGAGACCATGTTCCGGTGCGTTGCGCCACCCAACATCGGCCAGTCCTGCGACATCAGTGGGAAGGGCGCCAAGCCGGCGAGCACCAGCAAGGTGGAACCGATCCTGACGTTCATTCCTTTTCGCAAACCTCCTGCGCCATGGCGTCTGATCGTTGTCACAGAATTGATAGGAAATTGCATCCGGAAGGCGGGGAATCCATTGAGGTTTTCATATAGTTTTTGGATTTCTTCATCCTTCACCGTTAGCGGTGAGGCAAAATGGTCTGCGCGATTAAACATCCGGTTTTCAAGTGCCTAATCACTTCACCTTTTCTGGATCGCGATGGTCAAAGAAGCTGCTCATGTTGGTATTCAAAGTTTTAATCCCGCTAGTCCAGCTTCTTTGCGGAGAGGAACGTCGACAACGCATCCGCAATCTGGATGTTATTTAGGTCCGAGAACGGGAAATGCGTGTTGCCCCGGACCCCGATCTCGGGGAGATGCACGACGGTGACATCACCAGCCCGGCTATTTACCGCATCCCTCCACAGCCTCGCCATGGCCAGACGGACACGCCAACCGTCCTGGCCCGGATTCGCCATTGGTTGCGACGGTATGTTGTCGCCGTAATAGATAATGATCGGGATCTTAGTCAGTGCCATGAACTCCGACAGCGGCACGCTGACTGCCTGCAACGTACCTCCGGCGCTTGGCATCGGAGGAGGCACTTCGCCCGCCGGGAAGATGAAGCCGCTCCCGGGCTCATAGGAGATAATAGCCCGAACGTTCGAGCTCTTTGTCGCCACCCGCCAGCCCATACCCCCACTGTGTGAGTGGGTCACGAGAATCCCCGGGCCGATCTTCTGGAAAAGCGCAGTCACGGTTTCGGAATTCAGAGCGGGATCCAGAGGGCCCGTATCGGGGGTAATCTGGCGGAAATATTGGTTTATCGCCTCGGGGTCGCGTGAGAACTGCACGCCGGGGAAGAAATCCGGCCAGACACCAAGGCGGAACGTGCCGAACCAGTCCTGCTCGTCCGGCGCCGGCGTAATCGTCGCAGGCTGCGTGCTGCGCCCCGCACGGCCACGTCGCGGCTGATCGATCACGTAAACCGGGAAGCGGCGACGCAAGAAGATGTTCTGGAAGCCTTCTCGCCCGTCCGGGGTAGTTTCCCAAGTCTTTGAAAACTGCCCGAGCCCATGCCAAAGCACCAAAGGCAGTCTGCGAGCGTGCGACGGGACTTGGTAGAAAACGTATGCGTGGTCGCCGTGTAAGGTTTGGCCGGAAGGGCTTCGGTTGGTCGCATCGTAAGTGCCGGAATTGGTAAAAACTGTGCCTCCAACCAGGAAGCTTCCCTGCGCCTGGATCATTAGGAGCTCGGCGAGTTTATTCGTGTCCTGGGCAATCGCGGAAGCAAGAGCGACTGCACCAAGCACCGCAAGCGCAGCGAGCTTCTTTATAGCGCACGGAGTCGCGTTCATGGTTCCTTTATTTCAAATTCTTTTCGAAGAATTCCTTCAGTTTCTCGACGGCTGGCGCCACGAACTGCGGTTTGTCATACATATCAATGTGCGAGGCGCCATCGACGATGAAGAGTTCCTTTGGCTCCCGCGCCTTGGAATAAACCTCATCACTCCAGAATTTAGTGTCGGCCTTCCCGCCGACGACCATCAGGATTGGCCGGGGTGATATGGTGTCGACCTGGTCGAAAGGGAAAAAGGCCATCTGCAAGGGGAGACTGGAAAACATGTAGCGATTGGGTGAATTGGGATGCTTGCCACGCGCGGTCATGTAGTAGTCATAACCTTCGCGATACAGGATGGGCGTTTTGTCAGTGAATTCAGCGGGCGAATCGGGGGAGATTTTTACCAGGCGGATGGGTTCGCCACGGGCCTCCTTATTACGCTGCTCGCCGGCGTCCTTCAGGCGTTTCATCCGCTCCTCGTACGACAACAAGCCCATCGCCCGGCGGCGCGCATCGCCAAGATTAAACATGCTGACCGACGCAACTGCCTTCACGCGCAACTCGGTTGTGGCGTTGCATATCGCGTAACTGCCGCCCGCGCAGATGCCGAGCGAGCCGATCCGGTTGGGATCGACTTGGGGTTGCTGAACCAGATAATCGATGGCGCAACTGATATCGTCCAGGCGTTGTGCGGGAACTTCTATCAAACGCGGCGTGCCCTGACTCTCGCCTTGGTAGGAAGCATCGTAAGCGAGGCTGACAAAACCCTCCTCAGCCAGGCGCTGCGCATAAAGCCCTGATGTCTGCTCCTTGACGCCACCGAACGGGTGGGTCACGACGATGGCCGGATATGTCTTGCTCTCATCGAACCCGGGAGGCTTGAACACATTTGCGACGATATCCGCACCCAGATTTCTGGCCTTGTAGCTGACACGCTCGATCGTGACACCCTTTTTGTTGGGATAACCAATCACCGCCGGCTCTTTCACCGGACCCGCCGTCCTGGTTTGAGCCGACGTCTCACCAGAAGCCAGCAATTCAGCGCTTACGAAAGCAGCGCCGGGAATCGCGACTATTGCCGTACCGATGAACCTTCGCCGCCCTTTATCAAGGATCTGATTACTTTCATTTTTCATAATCTGCTGCTATGCAACCGCCGCAGTACCGAAGCCCCGCTGGTACGTGCGGCTAACCGGCACGCGACGGTTCGCGTCACTTTTTCTCGAATACCTCCTTGGCCACGGCGACGGCGGTTACGGCGTTAGGCCAGCCGGCGTAAAATGCCAGGTGAGTGATGGTCTCGACTACCTCTTCCTGCTTCACGCCATTTTCGCGCGCCTTGACGAGGTGAGACCGCAGCTGTTCTGGCCGGTTCATGGCAATGAGCGCAGCCACCGTCACCAGGCTTCGGTCACGCTTCGACAGCTCAGGGCGCTCCCAAACATCTCCGTACAACACGTTATCAGTCAGGTCGGCCAACTTGGGTGCGAAATCGCCGATGGCTCGTTGAGACGGTCGAGGCTGCGTGCCCGAGGCGGGGGTCGCAGGCCCGGCAGCGCTCGGCGCGCTATACTGTGCGTCGCTGACCTTCTCCATCCATTCGACGGACTCGCCGTCCAGCGACTCGCTGATGGCGATGTGCGCCATCGAGCTTTGCGGCGCAGCCCCGTGCCAGTGTTTCTGACCGGGCGGGATCCAAACCACGTCTCCTTGCCGGATATCCTCGATTGGATCACCCCAGCGCTGCACGCGCCCCAGTCCAGCCGTTACGATCAGTACCTGACCGAGCGGATGCGTGTGCCAGGCCGTGCGAGCGCCAGGTTCAAACGTAACGAGGGACCCGGAGGCGCGAGCCGGGGCGTTCGCCTGGAACAGAGGGTCAACGCGCACCGAGCCGGTGAAATTCCCGGCCATGACCGGGCGGGAGGGCTGCGCGCCCCTCCGCAGTATCGTGATTGACTGCGAGCCCGGAGCTTGAGCGACGCCGAGACTGGAGAGGGCACCCGTACGATTCGTCTGGGCGGACGCGGAGGCTAGGAGAAAAAGCGTTATGGCAGCCGTGGTAATCAGTTTCATTTCCGCCCCTTTCTTTTCCTGAATATCAATGCGGCCTCATGATCTCGACCGCCTGCTCAATCACATCCAGTCTCACTTTCCTGGGATCGGGTTTGCCAACCGCCGAACCATCGAGCTGGAAGTCGAGGAGTTCGTCCTTGCCAGGATCGTTACGGGGCCATTTCGGCAATCCCGGACCGTTCGGATCGCCGGTCCTGGCGAAGTTTGCCCAATAGGTGTTCATCAGGTTGGCAACTTGCTGGTCGGTGGTCGCCACGGCAGCTCCGTTTCGGCTTCTAAGGCTGTTAAACACATACGGGATCTCAGACCCATGCCCTGCACCAAACCGCATCCGCTCTCTCATCGAAGGGGAAACGTAGGAGAACAGATAGACATAGGCTGGCGCACCTTTCGCGACGAACGCTCGAGCTGTCAGCCGGGCCGGCTCCGCCCATACCTTGTCAGTATTAACCATCGTCAGCATCTCGGCGAAATCGGTGGACCCTTCAGGATCGTATGCCGCCTTCGCTTTCTCACGGAGCTTCCCGAATAGAGCGAGCAGTTCCTCTTTAGAACGCGCATTGACGAAACCAGCTGGTACTTCCGCACTGTTCGACCCGATAATGAGCGGAACTTTTGACTGCCTGCCTCCCGCGTATGCACTCTCAGCAGTTTCGACAACCAGTTTGCCGTCGAGAATCGGTCCGGAGTAGATGGGGCGCCCTCCGGGGCCGTCGCTTTCTTGTCCCCCGTCCACAATCTCGGCCACGCTCAGGGCGCGCAGTTTCGCCAACGCGTCCGCGTCCGTACCCTCGATCCCATGTTTGTGTGCGAAGTTTACTCCGACTGTTTCCGCTGAAACGGGGTAGAACGGATTAGCATTTTCTTGACCTATCGGTCTGCCGGTCAAGACTCCGTCCCGACCCCCGCCAGATTCGCTGATCGCCCTGTGGAACAGGCCTCGCGCTTCCGGGATGGTGAGAAGTGAATGAACCGAGACCCCACCCGCAGACTCGCCGAAGATGGTGACATTGTTGGGGTCGCCACCAAAGGCGGCAATATTCTGCTGGACCCACTTAAGGGCGGCGATTTGGTCCATGTAAGCGTAGTTGCCCTTGGGCTCTTGCGGATGCTCCTTACTCAACGCGGGGAACGCGAAGAAGCCGAGGCGCCCCAGACGGTAGTTGAAACTAACCAGGATGACTCCTTGCTTGGTGAACTGAGCACCCGAAAGGCCTGAACCGCTGCCGAACACGAAAGCACCACCGTGGATCCACGCCATGACTGGCAGTTTTGCTCCCGGCTTGGCCCCCGCGGGTTTCCACACATTAAGAAACAGGCAATCCTCCGAGGAGTTCTGCGAAATTGAAACCGGGCCGGAGCCAAAGCCCCTCTGCGCGCAATCCGCCCCGAATTGGCTCGCATCGCGTTCTCCCTGCCAGACGGTCGGGGGTTGGGGCGGGCGCCAACGCAGGGGACCGACCGGAGCAGCGGCATAGGGAATCCCTTTAAAGCTGGAGACATCGGCTTCGGTTACGCCACGCACAATTCCGGACGCGGTACGAATCGTCGGCCCTGTGGTAGCAACCGTTTTCGGAGAGGCGGGTGTGGGCGCCGACCCTGGTGTGCTCCCTTTGGTCTCTTGTGCACTTGCGGAAGTAAGAAGCAGGGCTGGCATCAGCCAGAGCGCGATGAAAGACTTTCGATGTTTCCTGCTCATAATCTTTGCGGGCAACCTCAATTCGTCGGTTTTCATTTTTAAATCTTTGCGCAATTTAGCGACGTGACATGCGGAATACCCAAACAGAACCCGCCAAACATTTTTTGGTGTATTTGGAATCGAACTGGTCCGCACCGTTGCTATTGCTCTAAGGGTCTGGAATGAACGGTGTTTAGGCGGGCGCGTTGGAGGCGGCGGTTCAACCGTGGAAGTGGCTGGTTCCGAGTGTCCGGCCCTAAACCAACCCTTTTGCTCGCCGGAGGCAGCCAGGCCAGACCGCGCGTCTTGCTTTACGGATCGGCCGGGCCGTTTCCCGAGGCGGTCTTCTTCGCCGCGTCGCGGTCTCCCGAGGCATCCAGGAGCCGGAGTCCCCCCAGCGTCTTCGCTGCGAGCCAATGACCGTTGGGAGAGAAAAGGATATTCCTGACAGGATCCGCAAGGCGTTGAATCGAGAAGAGTTCCTGTTGCGTGCGAACGTTCCAAAACCGGAGATTACTGTCGTCACTGACCGATGCAAGGGTTTCACCCTCAGGAGAAAAAGCGAGCCACCTGACACCTTGGGTATGGCCTTTGCAGACCCCGAGGAGTTTTCCGTTGTGGGTGTCCCATAAACGAATGGCGTTTTCAGTCTCTGTAATGGGATTGGATCCAGCCGCTAGAACGCCACCGTCGTTCGATAGGGCGAGTGGTGTGCCGAAGCCAAAGTCAGCGGTCACGGGGAATTCCGCCTTCAGCAACCGCGTTGTTGGATTCCACAGCTTGATCGACCGATCGTGAAGTGTAACGACGACGGCGCCGTTTTGAGAAAAAAGAGCACTTTTGCCTGTGATTCGTAAGGGGGCTTCCGAAGGGGCTTGGAGATTCCACCACAGCACGGAATCTTTATTTCCTCCCGCCAGGAGGGTTGATCCGTCAGGGGCGATGGCCGCCCAGGTGCTGGGCATTTCATGGCTTTCCAAGTCCACTGATTTTCTGGATTGCAGGTCCCAAACCCGGAGCCCCCCTTCCGGCAGGGGATGAACCAACACTCGGAAATCATCGCTAACTGCGCCGGTCCAGAGGCTCAATGGGAGCTTCCCCAGTGGAAAACTGTCCTCGGTTTCTGCTGTCCGAAGGTTCAGCAGCACGAACCTGGACTGGTCGTTAATGGCCGCAAGCAAACGGCCATCCTGGGAAAACTTAATCGGCATCCAGTCCCCTGTATAAAATTTTTCTCTGGTGGCGGCGTTCGTTGGCCATAACCGAATCGTTCCGTCTTTGGCGCCGCTGATAATGCCCTGACCATCGGGAGCGAAGGCCACCGCCCAAACCTCCGAGGAATTCCCGTGCAACCTTTCAACACACTGCAGCGAAGAGAGATCCCAAAGCCGAACGGAGTGATCCCGGCTTCCGGACGCGAGAAGTTGTCCACCAGGAGCAAACGCAAGAGCGGAGATCACGCCGGAGTGTTCAGTCACGTTGCGCTGAAGGGGCATGGTAGCCACTTTGTCGCCGGTCGCGCAGGCCCACATCTCGAGGGCGAAAATGCTGCCATCCTGCAGCGTATTCCGGGCGGCCACAATGGAATGTCCGTCCGGAGAGAATACTAAAATTTTCATGTCCCGCACGTGAGGCGCATTGAACGCCCCTTGGGATTTTTCGAGCACCCGCAAGGCCTTCCCGGCGTTCAGGTCCCAAAGAATAATGCCCTGGCTGGAGTCCACCGCGACCACTGTGCCGTGTGGACTGAAAGCAAAAGGCGGCATGCTGTTGGGGATTTCAGCTACCAACTTTCCGTCAAGGCTGGTATATATATGCACACCGTTCGGCGAAGTTGCCGCCAGTTGTCGGCCATTGGGTGAGAAGGCTGCCGGAGTCGTGTTCTGCGGAAGGGAATAAGCCTCGGTCCAATCCGAGGTTCGCCAGACCCGGACTGCGGTTTTGCTCGCCGTCGCCAGGAGGCCCGCGGGTGACAGGGCCACTGAAAAACCCGGCTTGGACAGGGTCTTAACCAGGCTGCCGCTTTTTAAGTCGTAAATTCGAACGGAGTCTTGCAGGCCGACCACCAGCCATTCCGGCGAGTTCGCAAGAGATAGGATACTGGTCGCTTCCTCCGCGAACATCTTATGGTCATCTCCTTGCGCTCCATGCCAGAGATATCGCCATTCAAAGCGTTGAGAACCCTGGTCGCGATGTTTAGCCAGGAGTTCTGTCGCGCGGGCCAGGTTTCCGGCGACGATGGACTGGTGGGCGAGATTGATGTCGGCCACGTATTCGTTGAGTTCAGCCTGCTCCTGACTCTCCAAAGCGCGCCCTCGCTCCCGCTCCGCATTATGACGAAGCACCTCTTCATTCTTTCGCCGCTGTTCCGAGAGGTGTTCGGCGCTCGTCGCGCGCCAGGCCTGCCAAAGACTTGCAGTGGTCCCGCCAACAACCGCGATGAGAATGGCGGCCGCTGCGGCAAAACCGACTCGATGCCTCCGCAACGCTTTCCGCAAACGATAGGCTTTGCTTTGCGGTCGCGCCAGGACAGGTTCCTGGTCTAAATAACGCTGGAGGTCAGCCGCAAGCTCCCGCGCGGTGTCGTAACGCCGGGTGCGGTCCTTCTCCAGACATTTCATAACGATCCAATCCAGGTCCCGGTCCACAAGGATTGTTAGCGGGTTGGCCGAGTTGCCAGCGACGAGCCGGCTTAAGCGCGTTGAGGGCTTGGGCGGCTCAACCTCCTTAATCATGCGGCGCATCCCATCCAGGCCGGATTGGGTCAGCTCCTTGGCATCGAAGGGCGTTACCCCCGTGAGTAATTCATAGAGCAAAATGCCCAGGGAGTAGATATCGCTCCGTGTATCCACGTCCGATCCGGTCATCTCTGCTTGTTCCGGGCTGGTGTAAGCAGGTGTCCCGATGAACGCGTGGAAGTTGGTCAGAATGGTTTTCTCGGTCAGCGGTTCCTCAATCGCTTTGGCCACACCAAAATCGATCACCTTGGGGACTGGCCTTCCATCCTGGACGGTGACGAGAACATTCGACGGCTTCAAGTCGCGGTGAATAATCCCTTTCTGGTGGGCGTGCTGGATGGCGTGGCAAAGTTGGATAAAAAGAGTAAGGCGATCCTGCAGCGCGAGTTGATTCGCCTGGCAGTAATCCGTAATCCGGACTCCGCGAACCAGCTCCATCACGAAAAACGGGCGACCCGCCGTGGTTGCCCCGCCATCCAGCACGCGGGCGATGTTCGGATGATCCATCAGCGCGAGCGCCTGGCGTTCCGCTTCGAACCGGGCAACGATGCTCCTGGTGTCCATGCCAAGCTTGATCACCTTCACGGCGACCTGTCGCCGAACGGGTTCGCGTTGCTCGGCGCGATAAACGACCCCGAAGCCCCCCTCGCCGATCTTCTCCAGGAGTTTGTAACGGCCAATGGAATCACCAATCTGCTCTTCGTGGAGCGTGAGCTTGCCCGCCACTTCCATGGAGTGGCGGAGAGGTTCGGTGACGCCCTGTTCGAGGAAAGTGTCCTCCTGATTGTTCGCGAGCAGCTCTTCGACGGCTTTCCTCAGCTTGGGCTCCCCGGCGGTCGCCCGATCAAGAAAAGCCGCGCGCGCCTCGGCTGAAGGCTGCTCCAGGGCTTCGTGAAAGATTTCGCGTTCGCGGGTCATTTGACCGAATTCAAATATCTAGCTGGCGTGACATGCGGAGGACCAAACCAAAACCCGCCAACTACTTGCGGCCAGTGATTGGTTCTTTTCTTCCAATCTGCCGTCTTAGCCAAGCTCTTGCGTAAGTCCATGTGCGTTCGGCGCTTCGCAGCGACATCCCCATAGTTGCCGCCGCTTCATCCATGCTCATCCCCACAAAATAGCGATATTTAACCAGACTCGCCGCGGCGGGGTCCTCTTTAGTCAGCAGTTCAAGGGCTTCGTCCACGGCGAGCAACTCCTCGTCCGGCAGAGCTTGGGACAGGCGTTCTTCGTGCAGTTCTTCGTGGGCTGCACCGCTGCCGCGCTTTACCGCGCGTTTCCGCCGCGCCGAGTCCACCAGGATACGCCGCATCGCTTCTGCTGCGGCCGAAAAAAAGTGCGCCCGGTTCTCAAACTGAGCGTCTCCATCTCCGACCATCCGCAGCCAGGCCTCATGGACCAGGGCTGTCGGCTGTAGCGTGTTTCCAGGTGCCTCACCAGCCATTTTCTGGGCCGCAATGCGCTTAAGCTCGGTATAGACGAGCGAAAGCAACTGCTCGACACCTTGCTGGTTGCCGCCACTGATCTCTCGGAGGATCTGCGTAATTTCCGACATA
>DATJGF010000030.1:0-37276 GCA_035495315.1 Candidatus Limnocylindrales bacterium | reverse complement strand
CATCAGGTCCGGCGTGAACTGGATGCGACTAAAGGAAAGGTCCAGCACTTGGCCCAGGGTTCGCACCAGGAGCGTCTTGCCGAGCCCAGGAACGCCTTCCAGCAGCACATGGCCGCCGGCAAAAAGCGAAATGAGGGTACCCTCGACGATGGGTTCCTGCCCGACGATGACCTTGGCCAGTTCGGCGCGAAGTCGTTCGTAGGTGTCGGTAAAGGTTTGGATTTGGGCTTCGGTGGTTGTTGCCATTGTTCAAGGTTACTAGGTTATCAAGTTATCAAGAGGTAGCGGCCTGGCTTGGGGTGACTTGATAACCAGCGGATTTATTTTTTCAAATCATTGAAATAGTCCTTCACGGCGCCCTGGTAAGCGCGAGGGACTTTTTCCTGGCTGAGGGCGCTTTGTGCGTCGGATTGCGCCGCGGCGGCAGCTTGTTCGTAATCGATCTTACTTTGGCCTTTGATGCTGACGCCTTTGAGGGTGATGCTGGGCATCGGGCCGCCAGGGGAGAATTGCCCTTTGACCTTGGTGGGCATCAGGGCGTCGCTAAGCTCTCCGGGGCCGCGGTCGGTTTGGCCGCGAGGGTCCATGTCCGGGCGGACGATGCCGGAATTGTCCCACCCACCGGTCCACTGTCCATCCCACTGCGCGTTGTCGTTGGCCCAGGTGCCGACACCGCGGCCGGGTTTGCCACCTTGTCCAAAAGTCGGCTTGCCCAGGCAGGAGCGCCAGCCCATGCCGGTTCCGATGCACATCGAGGCTTGATTGAGCGCTTGAAGCGTGTCTTCCAGTTGCTGAGCGTCCCCCATCTGTTGCATCAATTTGTCCAGTTCCGCAGATGCGGCGGCGAGGGATTGGGCCGCGCCTGATTTATTATCGGCCTGCATTTGGCTGGCGGCCTCCTTCAGGTGATCGGCGACCTTGCCATAGTTGCCGGCTGGGTCAACCGCCTTCGAGACGTCGTCCATGATTTTCTTGAGTTGCTCGGGGGTGAGCTTCGCTGAATGCAGTTGGCTAATCATTTTCTGAAGTGTCTGCTGCGCGATCTCGGGTTGACCATTCTTAAGCTGCTCGGCGAGGTCCTTGCCTAGCTTTTCGATTTGTTGCTGCAACTGCTGCATGCTTTTAGCCATATCGCGCATCTTCTCAAGATCGATGGTGGCTGCCTCAAGATCCTTAAGGAAAAGGTCGGTTTGATTGGCAGCCAGCGCGGAAATGGCGTCGTCGAGTTGCGGCAATTGCACTCCGAGCTCCTGGGCTTGTTGTGAAAGGGCGGACAACGACGCGGCGAGTTTCTGCCGTTCGGCGTCGTCAGCGGCTGAATTCTTATCGGCCAATCCGCGAGCTGCCTGTTCGAGTTTCTCGAGGTTCTTTTTCAGATTATCGAGCGCCTGAGGGTTGCCGGTGGGAGTGCCCAACTGCTTTTGCATTGACTCGAGTTGTTTCTGAAGCCCAGCGGCAGATGGAGACTCGCCACCGGTTGGGCTGCGAGCCGCCTGTTCAAGGCGCTTCAAGGCCGGGTCCTTGGCCATGTCCTGAAGCTGGTCTTTAAGCTTCTCGGCAACATTGGCGAGGTCCTTTAACGCGTCACTGCGCGTCAGACTCTGCTTGGAAAGCTGATCGCCGAGGGTAGTGACGGTTTCCAACGACTTCTGGGTCGGCTCCAAC
Source organism: Candidatus Limnocylindrales bacterium (assembly GCA_035495315.1). GTDB lineage: Bacteria > Verrucomicrobiota > Verrucomicrobiia > Limisphaerales > UBA8199 > DATJGF01. Next base: position 35,611 of record DATJGF010000030.1, on the reverse strand, counting down.
GCAGGCGGCCGGTGTTCCAGGCTGTGGCGGGTCAGTTCCGCCAGGAGGCGGCCGGTTTCCTTGATATTTTGCTCGTCAGCTTTTTTGCGGAGTGAGCCTTTGCTGCGATACTCGGGCACGAATCCGAGGCCCGCGGCCAGTGCGAGCAGAACGAGAGCCCAACGCGTGTTCCTGGGCAAATGCCAGGGCAAGAGGCGGCGTGGATTTAGCTTTGCGGCGTGCTGCGCGGCATCGTCAATAATTAAATCGCGCCACGAGCCGGCTTGGTCTTGATTGGTTAGTTCGAGGGCGGTGCTCAACCGTTCCTGCAGGTGCTCCCGCCCGTCCAACCAGCGGGCGACTTGGCGGAGATCGGGCTTTTTCCAGCCGCCGGCGAGGAGGCCAATGGCCATACAAGGAAATGGCAGCAGGGCAGCCAGCAACAGGGTCCAAAGCGGCAACGGAAGCAGGTGGTAGAGACCGATGAGGACAAAGGTTAGGGATGCCCCTACCAGCAAACCAAGCCAGAGCCCGCGCAGAGCGCGAGTCCAACGACGCCGAATCACTGCTCGCTGCAGCGTCGCTTGAATCACTTCTAATTGGCTCATGATCCAACCCTGAACGTGCCGCACCCGGGCACATTTTACTAGTGTTAAATGGTTAGACCAATGGGGGTGGAAAACGTTCCGAGTTTGCAGGCTGAAAGCCTGCGGTACAGCAGAGTGAAACTCTGCGTTACGAGGATGGGGTACCTATTGGCGTTCGTATTCGCCTTTGTTGACGCGTTTGAGGACGGTGAATCCGGCCTTTTTAGCGTCGGAAATCGAGAGCGTTTTAGGCGAATGGAAACGGGAAAACACCTTGCGGACGGGTTTCTTGCAGGCAGGACATTTAGTTAATGGGGCGGCAGAGAGCGGACGGCAAAGGGTGAATTTGCCGCCGCAGATTTTGCAATCACCCTCACAGAGTTCGTATTCGTAAATAGGCATGAGCTTACCCAAGGCTAGAATCGCAACGGGAAGCCGCCGGAGTCAACCGCTAGCAAATGTGCCCTGGGTGCCGTCCAAATCCGAAACCCGAAGCTCGAAATCCGAAATAAATTCAAATGAGTAAACTTCAAAATCTTGAATCGCGGCGGCTGGTCGTTTGAATCATTGCTTATTGGAATTTGGAATTTGCTTCGAGTTTCGGAATTCGGATTTCGGTTTTACGCTTTGGGTCCCTTCATAAATGGGGTAAAGAGGTCAATGGGCACCGGCAGGAAGGTCGTGGTGTTATGCTCGCTGGAGATTTCGCGCATGGTCTGGAGAAAGCGCAGCTGCAACGCCATGGGCTCCTTGCTCATCATCGCGGCGGCCTGAACCATCTTCTCGGCGGCTTGGAACTCGCCTTCGGCATTGACGATCTTGGCGCGGCGTTCGCGTTCGGCTTCGGCTTGTTTGGCCATGGCGCGTTTCATTCCGTCAGGCAAGACGACATCTTTGACCTCAACGGCGGTGACTTTGACTCCCCAGGGATCGGTTTGCCGATCGATGATTTCCTGAAGGGTCTGGTTGATTTTTTCCCTGTGCGAGAGCAGTTCATCCAATTCGGCCTGGCCGAGCACACTGCGCAAGGTCGTTTGCGCTATCAACGACGTCGCCTTCCAAAAGTTTTCAACCTTAACGACCGCCGAGATCGGGTCGATGACGCGAAAATAGACGACCGCATCGACGGTAACCGGGACATTGTCGCGAGTCATGACCTCCTGCTTGGCGACGTCGATGGTGACGACTCGCAAATCCATTTTGACGATGCGATCGACGATCGGGATGAGGAAGATCAAACCAGGCCCCTTGGCGCCGAGCAGCTTACCGAGTCTGAAAATAACGCCGCGTTCATATTCGCGGAGAATGCGAAGCGCCTGAGGCAATACGATTGAGGCGAGGACCAGGACGACGATGATCGTGGGGATGATTTTCGCAAGGGCGGATAGTTCTTCAGGCATAAGTCATTTAGCTGGGTTTGCGATTTCTGTGACTTGGAGATTTGACGCTGTTTTCGGCTGCACTTTTAGCGTCAGCCCATTAATGCCGACGATTTCGGCCAGTTGGCCCGGTTCAATCGGCACATCGCTTATGGCATTCCAGTATTCGCCTTCAACAAAGACCTTGCCGGTCCGGGCATCAATGCGCGTCAGGGCGGGAGCAGTTTTGCCGATCATCGTTTCTTTGCCGGCGCGAACGGGAAGCAATTGAGCCCGCAACCCGGCCCCGACGATGAATACAAAGAAGGCTGCGGTGATCAAAGTGGCGGGAATAATATAGGCAAGCGAAAGGCGAAACGCGGCGTCACCGGTGTTGAAGAGCATAAAGACACCGAGGAAGAATGAGACAATACCCCCGAACGTGAGGATTCCGTGTGAGGGCGCAAAAACATCGATGATGAACAAGAGGATGGCAACGCCCACCAATGCCAGCCCGGCGAGATTAACCGGCAGGATTGCCGCCATATAGAGCGCCAGGATGAGGGCGATCGCACCGACCACGCCGGGAAGAATGGCCCCGGGACTGCTCAGTTCTCCGATGATGCCATAAATAGCGGCTAACATCAGAACCAACATGACTTCAGGACGCCAAAGCAGTTGAAACACACGCTCCCTCGCGGCCATTCGTATCGGAACGACAACAGCGCTTTCGGTTTTTAGAGCCTTTCCATTGATTTCCCGCCCATCGATTTTCTTGAGCAAATCAGGCAAATCCGGCGCGATGACATCGATCACCTTCAATTCGAGCGCTTTTTCCGCAGTGATGGATTCGCTCTTAACGACGGAGTTTTTAGCCCATTCGACATTGCGGCCGCGTTTGTCGGCAATCGCTTCAATATAGCTGCTGGCGTAGTTCTCCAGTTTTTCTTTCATGACATCATCGGTCTTTTCCTGACCGCTGGGGCCCATGCTAACCGGGTGTGCGGCGCCGATGCTGGTGTGGGGCGCCATCGCGGCAACATCGGCAGCTAGCGTGATAAAGCAGCCGGCACTGGCGGCATTAGCGCCGGAGGGAGTCACATAGACGACAATGGGAACCGATGACGCATAGAATTTCTGAACGATGGACTTGGTGGAATCGAGCAGACCGCCGGGTGTGTCGAGTTCGATAACTAGGCAGGCATAATCGCGGGTACCCGCCAAATCAATCGCCCGAGCGATATAACTGGCTGTTGCAGGACCGATCGCGCCATTAATTTTGATCAAACCAACTTCGGCAGCGTGCAGTCCGGGCACGAGCGATACGGTAAGAATCGCCAAAATGATTGGCAGCCAACGCCCCATAGGCCTCAAATCCACAGTACCAGAAATCAGCACGGGTGCAATCCCATTCGGGGGCTGTCAGTCAGGCGATTCAGTGTAATCAAAACGCGGGATTGGATTTGAAATGGCCGCGCGACCGGCTGTCACCTGTTTCAGTGGACGTGACCTGATAAAGAACCTAAGCTGCCGTATGGCGCTGGTTCGAATATTGGTCGATGGCTACAGCCTCCTGCATAATTGGCCTGAACTGGCTCCAGGACGCGCCCGATTTTCTGCCGAGGCCCGTTCCGAACTGATCCGGCGCCTGATGCTTTATCAGGATGCCGCCGGCACTCCGATAAGCTTGTTCTTCGATGGCTCCGGGCCGGTATCGGGCAAGCCGTCGACCGAATCCAGCCCGGGGGTGGAAGTGCTTTACTCGAAAGCGGGCCAGACGGCGGATCAACTGATCGAGCGTGCCGCACATCGATTTGCGCCGTATGGTGAGGTGCTCGCTGTAACGGATGACTTGGCGGAGCGCGAAACCGTCATCGCCCTAGGCGGTTTTGCCTCAAGTTGTTGGAATTTCATTCAAACCATCGAAAGTACCTTGGCTGAGCTAGAGGATGATATTAAACATCACAACCGGCGAGAGCGTCACCGCTTTCAAAAGCGCGGCTAGGCCAGAACATTCAAACTTTTAGTAATGAAAGCCCTCTCATTAACACCTCGCTTCAGCGAGGTGGCTCTGCACCGCACTACCTTCCGAACCGCTTTAGCGGTTTTCGAGCCGAGTCGAAAACCGCTAAAGCGGTTACGGCCGCAAGGCAGACTACTCACCTCGCTGAAGCGAGGTGTTAATGAGAGGGGAAGGGTCGCTTTTGCACCCGCGTTAGGATGGCTGTTTACCGTGGTAATGGGTGTCACCAATCTTCTGCCGCCTCCGATCCAAGCGCAGACCAACTCGCCCTCAACTCTTCCCGCCAACCGCTACTTGATCGTTGTCGAAACCTCCCATGCGATGCAGCGACGGAGTGCCGGGGCGTTCCGGGCGGTTCACGACATGCTGGGTTCGCGGATGCGCGGGCAGCTGCACTTGGGAGATACGATTGGGGTATGGACTTATAATGAAAAGCTCTATACAGGCCAGCTTGCACTTCAGGAATGGTCGGAAGGCGAACGAGCCGCAATCGACGACAAGGTTTTGAACTTCCTGGGCAAGCAGAAGTTCGAGAAGCAAGGGCGGTTTGATGCGGTCTTGCCGGCATTGTTGCAGGTGGTAAAGAACTCCCAGTTCATCACGGTTATCCTGATTTCGGAGGGGAATCAGGATTTTCACGGCACGCCATACGACCAACAGATCAATCAATCTTACAAGGCGTGGAGCACGCAGCAGCAGGACGCCCACATGCCTTTCCTGACTGTCCTGCGCGCGCGGCGCGGTCAGTTCACAAATTTTTCGGTCACGTCGGCGCCCTGGGCGATAGACATGCCTCCTTTGCCAAGTGACCTGCTGACGCCAAGAGCCCCTCCGAGTCTGCCCGTCGTATCGACGCCTAAGACTGCTCCGCCATCTACGGTTCCTCCCTTAATCATCTCCGGCAAGAAATCCCAGCCGGCTCCGACTGTCTCTCCGACGACCAATAGCAGCACTGGGGCTCAAGTTTCTGCTCCGGCCATTGGCTCAAATGCCGCATCCCAATTGACTCAGCGCATAGCCGAACCGCCGCCGACGGCTTCAACAATCACGCCCACCTCGGGTGTAACGCCGAGCCCCGCGACTATCAACCCTCCGGCTCAACCGGCACCGGTTGAATCAGTCCGCCTGGATCAGGCTACGTCCGATAATCGCAAAGCCAGCTCGGGCGCGCCGCAGGATCGGGTCGTGGCTCAACCGACCGAAAGTCCTGATTCGACGAAAAAGTCTGATTCATCGACGGCGGTCCCATCGGAGAGCAGGGCCGAATCACCAGCTTCGGCAAAAGGCGTCTCGCCAAGTGCATCGACCCAACAGGCCACTGTAACCGAAAGCGACTCAGCCGTCCGGCCGCGACCTGAGCTGGCAACTACTCCAGGTGCGCCGATCCCTTCGACCACAAAGGTTATAGCGATTATCCTGTTCGGCGCATGCTGTGCCGCCGGTTTCGTTTTCTGGTTGTGGAAACGGCGTGCCCGGCCGGTCGGTCATGTTAGTCTCATCACCCGCTCCTTGGATCGTGAAAAGGATTGAGTGCGTATGAACCGCAGGGAGTTTATTCGGAGAGTTGGTGGCGCGACAGCAGTCGCCGCAAGCGGGGCGTTTTCGTTGGTGGCCGCTGAACCCGCAAAACCTACGGCGCAGCATTTGCCTCGTTGGCGTGGATTTAATTTGCTCGAGAAGTTCACGAAGCGTGCTGGCGGGAACCCTCCTTTTCTGGAAAGCGACTTTGTAATGATGGCAGAATGGGGTTTTGATTTTGCCCGGCTGCCGATGTCGTATCTTTGCTGGAGCGATTCGTCGGATTGGCTGAAGCTGCGGGAAGAGGAGCTCAAACATATTGATGGGGCGGTGGAGTTGGGCCGTCAGCATCACGTGCATATCAATCTCAATCTCCACCGCGCGCCTGGATATTGCGTCAATCCGCCTAAGGAACCGCTCGATTTGTGGAGCGACGAGAAAGCGCTCGAGGCCTGTGCATTCCACTGGGCCCATTTTGCACGGCGTTACAAAGGCATTCCGAATGGCCGGGTCAGTTTCGACCTGCTGAATGAGCCGGCGGATATTCCCGAAGAGACTTACGCGCGGGTCGTAAAGCGATTGGTGGAAGCGATTCGGGCCGAGGACCCACAACGGCTGATTATCGCTGATGGTTTGCGCTGGGGAACAGCTCCAGTGGGCACGCTGGCAGAGATGGGAATTGGCCAAAGCACGCGTGGCTATGAACCGATGCAGATCAGCCATTACAAGGCCAATTGGATTCATGGTTCCGACACATGGCCCGAGCCGACCTGGCCTCTAAAAAAGGACCAGAAAGAAATCGCCAATAAAGAGACGCTGCGTCAGACACGGATTCAGCCCTGGAAAAAGCTTGAGGCCAAGGGCGTTGGGATCCACGTCGGCGAATGGGGCGCTTTTAATCGAACACCTCATCAGGTGGCGCTGGCGTGGATGCGGGATTGTCTGGACTTGTGGAAGGAAGCCGGCTGGGGCTGGGCGGTATGGAATTTGCGCGGTGGCTTTGGGGTTTTGGATAGTGAGCGGCAAGATGTCCGCTATGAAGACCACCGTGGCCACAAGCTTGACCGTGCAATGCTCGAGGTGTTGCGCGCGGGCTGACCGCGTTACTCAACCTTAAGCCAGACAGTTTTCAGGTAAGCGGGTTCAGCACGTGACACCGGAAAGTCTGGCGGCTGCGGCGCGTAGTGTTTTTGCAGGATGCGTTTTCCTGAGGCATTAGCAGCTGCCTCGATGCCGGCGAGAAACTCCTCGGGTCTCCAGCGCGCAGCGTTAGTAGAGCAAAATAAGACGCCGCCTGGTTGAAGCAGTGGGAGCGCCGCCTTAACCAAACTCGAGTAATCCTGGTCCGCGCGAAAAACGCCGGAAAGTTTCGACTGCGAAAAGGTCGGTGGGTCGAGCAAAATCACCTGAAATGCACGTCGCTGTTTGGTTAATCTGCGAAGCCAATCGAAGACATCGCCATGGATAAACTGGTGCTGTTGGGGATCGACGTAATTGCGAAGGAAATTGCGTTTGCCCCATTCAAGATATTTTTTCGAGAGATCAAGACTGGTGGTCACGAACCCCGACTTCGCAGCGCAGAGTGAAAACCCACAGGTATAGGCGAACGTATTCAACAGAGCCGGCCTGCTCTCCGGTTGTCCCGCGACGCCCTCTTGCCGGTCTGCCGCACAAAGGAGCGGGAACCGTGCCGCGACGTGACGATTCAGCAGCCGACGCCGATTATCCCTTTGGTCGAGAAACAGACCCACCGAATAACCTTCTTCAAAGCTGAGCTCAAACTGGAGCCCGTTTTCGCGAACAACAAAAACTGGCGCGGCAGCCTGGCCTTGCACGAGTTGTGGGGATGCTCCAGCGCGATGACTGCAGCGCACCTGTTTCGAAAGGACTTTATGGTAGGCGGAACGCGAACTCAGTCTTTGTGAGATGATTCCGAGCTCGGCGCGAAGTGTGCTGTTCAACGGCTGCTCGTGCTGCGACAAAACATAATCGCCAAGACGATCAATATACCAGTTCGGCGCGCCGTCGCTGGCACCATGGACTAGCCGGTATGCATTCGTGGACTCTTGCTCAATCAGCGCGTCGCGCAATGCATATATTGGGTCCGTGGCGAAATCCGGCGGCGCCTCGAATTTGATTTCCTCGCTAGAAGCCGGATGGCGGATTACGAGCTCGGCGGCGTGCAAATAAACTCGTCGAGCTGGAGAGCCTCCATAAAGGACATCACCGAGGATCGGGAAGCCCTTTTGGGCGGCATGAACCCGAATCTGATGTGTGCGGCCGGTCAGTGGTTTCGCCCTTACCTGGTGCGGGGATGCGTTCCCTGAAGCAGTCCCAGTCAAGGGACCGAACAAGGCCGGGTCAAACGCAGGTTCGAATTTGGTTTCGGCAGGTTGTTGGCCGGCGAGTGGCGGCCGGAACACATATTTATCACCGACTCTCCTCAGATCGCTACGCACCGTGATTGGTTTTTGCGGAGCAGCTCGATCCGTCAGGAAGAGATAGATTTTTCGAACGGTTCTTTTGGCGAATTGCTTGGTCAGAGATCGGTTGGCCAGCGCTGTCTTGCCAAAGAGGATCACTCCCGAGGTTTCTTTGTCGAGCCGATGAATGATCGCCAAATTTTCCCAACGGGGTTCCCGATGGCGCAGCCAATCATAGAGACCCTCGCCGGCGTAGGGGCTTGGTGCATGCGTGTTCAAGCCCGGCGGCTTATTAAATACCAGGATATGTTCGTCTTCGAAAATGAGACCCGGCAACACGTGGTCATGAAACCACAAATGAACGGATTGTCGATCCGGGATGCCTTGTGCGTGTGGCACCGGGAATCGGCTAAGGACCGTGTAAATCAAGCAGTACCCATAACCGTTGACTCACCGCCAGGTCTTGGAGTGCGCCAGTCGCCGGCAGTTTTTGGAATCCCCGCCGCTCTCGACAGCGCCAGGGGACTGGCGCACTCCAAGACGCTGCCGCGTCATCCCATCGCTGCCCGCGGTTCAATGGTCCCAATATATGCGATTTCATGATCATTACGGTTTTCCAGGAAAAAAATTACGCAGTCTGCGCCAAACGGCTTTGAGATTACGGGAAGGATAGCGCGCAGTGAAGCGGCGCAGTTCGAGTGCGGCTGTTTCAGGTTGATTGATCCCGGTGGCGGTGGTGCAGGCGGTTTGGTAACCGGCTTCTGCGACTAAATCGCGCACGGCGGGGTTCCAATCACCATATGGATAACAGAAGTGATTTACGGCTACTCCAAATCGGTCCTCGAGGGACTTTTTGCTGGCAAAGATCTCGTCGCGAGCTTCGGTGATTGAGAGCTGAGTGAGGAACGGATGAGTCAGAGTATGCGAACCGATCTCGTTGCCGGCGGCAAGCCAATCGCGGATTTGGGATTCATCCATTAAGGATTCGATGACATCGCCTTGACGTTGTTGCCATTCGTTGGTCTTGCCGATGAGGTGGGCGACCAGGAAGACAGTAGCGCGGGCGCGACGTTGAGCGAGGAGCGGCAGGGCGTGCTCAAAGATGTCGTGGAAACCGTCGTCAAATGTCAGGCAAACCCGATGCGAGCCGGCGCAAACGGAGCCGTTTTTGCATTTGAGGAAGTCCGATAGAACGCCTGTCGCAAATCCGGCGGACTGCAGCTCCGTCAATTGGCGCGAGAAAAGACGGGGACTTACATAAAGGCCCTTCAGGCGTGCGCCGCGTGAGCGCGGACCGATGTGATGATACGTCAGGACCGGATATCCGCTTTGAAAGAGTTCACGGAATGGCTCCAGGCTTGAGTAGTAATGTGGAATGGCGGTCACGGTCCGTTTTTAAGCAGCGATTCATACAATGCCGTCAAATCCCGGGCAGCCCGTTCGAGGGAGAACCGCTGAGAGACTTTTGCATGGAGCTCCTGACGCGCCGGCATTTCCAGGGCCGGCAGGCGAGCCCGACGTGCCATGGCCGTCGCTAATTCGTCCACGGATCCGCGTTGAACCAGTTCTCCATAAGCAGCCACATTAAACGCCTCGGGTATGCCATCGAGGTTGGACGCAATGACGGGTTTGCCACAGGCATGGGCTTCGATGACGACTCCGGGAATGGCCTCAGTGCCGACCTGAGGCAGAACCAGACAATCCAGCGCGTTCATCGTCGCGGGCATGTCGAGAGCATACGGAGTCAGCTGAGCCGTTCCAGTAAGGCCAAGCTCTTTAATGTCGGTCTCCAGGATTTGTTTCATATCGCCGCGCCCAATAATCAGAAAACGGGCTTGTGGCACCTGGGCAGTGATCCGAGCGGCGGCGTGCAAGAATTCCCGCTGGCCCTTTCCGCGGGGTAATGGGTAACCACCGACCACGCCAAATGCATAGTGATCCGAATTCAAACCCCAAGCTCGGCGTTGTTCTTCGGAAGTGCGCGGCTGAAATCGATCCATATCAAAGCCGCCGTAAACGACGTGAATTTTGGACAGGTCACCGCAGATCGGAGGACGGTAATGTCGCTCAGGGTTGTCCGACGCCGGGTCAGAGTCGCCTTCACGCAATACCTTGGCGACAAATTCAGAGACGGCTGCGATGGCATCGCATTGGCTCAGCAGAAACCGACGGCTGGGCCAGGAACCTGGACTTTTAGCGAGGTGGCGGCTCAAAACCACTTTGGGCCGAGCGCCGGATAATCTTGCGGCCAGAATTGCAGGCCAGTAGTCCCGGCCGTGTCGCGCGTGCAAAATTTGAATCTTTTTGCGGCGGACCAGCCGGGCCGTGGCGAAGATCAACGGCACCTTTAGCGGGCCTTGAGGAACGGGACAAAAGGGCAGACCAAGTTGGGCAACGACAGGTGAGAATTCGCGCCCGGCCGGTCCCGCCATCCAAACATCGTGGCCGAGGCGCAACAGGGCATGAGCGCCGCGCACCGATCGGTCGTCGGTGCCTCCGCCTGTTAGTAACGAGTTGAGGTGCAGTATGCGCAAAGCGGACATGACTACTTCGGGCAGTTGACAGCTGGTTCACTGCACAGCGAAAACCACTTTTTGGTTTTCCAGAAGCGCGTTTACCAAAAATGGGGAAGTCCCTTGGAGCGTGTAGATAAAGGTCACCGCGCCGCGTTCCCTAAGTTCCCGCATCTGCCTTGTTGTAGCGACGCTTCGGAGCAGTTTCTCAGCGGCCTCGGCAGTAAGCGGTGGACCTTCCATCGCATGCGGCTCATCACCCAATACGACCACCGGTGGAGCACCGGCACGAAAGCGCAATTCCCGGGCTTGCTCGGTGGCGATCAGGGTCAAAAGGTTTTCCATCGAATACATCTGCAAATTCCTGCTGATATCTTAGTTGCCTAAGGTCGAAACAATGTCGAAGAATGCTATTTCTTGAGTTCGGACCTCAAACGCAACGGCTGCTTGCAAGGATTGAAAGCGCTAGCTTGACCAGAAGCAAGCGCCAAGGTTGACAGCGGGTCATTCCGAGCGGAGCGCGAGCCGTCCCTGGCTCGCAGCAACTCGGCACCAGTGCTGACGTTAAAACACCTCCCTACCCTCAGTGCTTTCGAGCCCACTGCGAGCCCGGGACGGCTCGCGCTCCGGGGCAGCGGGGGCAGTGTCGGAATGCACCGTTGACAGCCTAGGCTCTTCTTTGGTTTTGACCTTCGGCTGAAGAGTTTGCAGTAATAGGGTCATGAACGAGCCTCACGCCCATCCCGACTCGAGTCTCCCGGCCTCCAACACCATGACGCGCCGGACGTTTGTGAAAACCACCGCGACCTTTGCCGGCATGACCGCTCTTTCAGCGAGCCGTGTAGCTGGTGCAAACGAAAGGATTGGGGTTGGTTTGATCGGCTTTGGGCTGATTGGGCGAATTCACACCCGCAGCCTGTTGAAGCAGCCGGACGTGGATCTGGTCGCAATCGCCGATACGTATCAGCCGCGAGTTGAAGAAGGCGTCGCGCTGGCCGGTGGCCGGGCCAAAGCCTATCGCGACTTTCGTCGTTTGCTCGAGGACAAGAACGTGCAAGCGGTATGGGTCACGACGCCTGATCATTGGCATGCGCTGATGACGATGATGGCGTGCGCCGCAGGCAAGGATGTTTATGTCGAAAAACCCCTGACTCTTTTCGTCAAGGAAGGCCGCTGGATGGTCGACGTGGCACGCCGATATAACCGCGTGGTTCAGGTCGGCACACAGAATCGATCCGGTCCGCAGTTCGCCCGCGCACGGCAATTTGTCCGCGAGGGCAAGCTTGGGCAGATGGTCTCCATTCAAAGCAATTATTTCCGAAATGCGATGCCAGGATTTGGCAATCCGCCGGATCAAGATCCACCGCAGGACCTCGACTGGGATATGATGCTCGGGCCAGCTCCGCACCGCCGATATAACCCGAATCGCGGAATTTATCATTTCCGCTGGTTCTGGGATTACTCCGGCGGGCAAATGACCAATCTTGGGCAACACTCACTTGATCTCGTCCATTGGTTCCTGGATGTGAAGGCTCCTAAATCGGTTTACAGCACCGGAGGACGATTCTTCCTCAAAGACAATTGCGAAGTGCCTGATCGTCAGGACGCCATTATTGATTACCCCGGTTTTAGCGCGGTCTGCCAATACCGCGAGTGCACGGCGGGGCGAGCCGGACAAGGCATGGGCGGGCTGCTTTTTCATGGCACGTACGGCACGCTAGCGATCTCCCGCAGTGGTTTTGAGGTTTGGGCGGATCCGAAGGTGTCGCCGAATAATCTGGTCGCCAAGGTGCTTCCGGGCGGTCACCCGGTTGGCGGGCCGCAGGTTAAACCTGAACTCGAGCCTGAAAAGCCGGAATCATGGACCGAACCGATCAAAGATGAAAGCGGCGATGCGGTTGGGGACTATGGAAGACATCAGCGTGATTTTCTGGACTGCATTAAATCTCGCAAACAGCCGATCGCGGATTTGGAAAGTGGTCACCGGGTGGCGACCACTTGCCACCTGGCGAATCTTTCACTGAAAACGGGTCGCAAAATCATTTGGGACGGGGACAAGGAAGAGGCGGTTGGGGATACAGAACTAAACCAAATGCTCGCGCGCCCGTATCGCAAACCCTGGGACGCCGAACTTCGCGCATTGAGCGTGGGCTGAATTGACTGTAGGAGTCGACGTAAGGAGACAACTTGACGACTCGGCAGGGAAACATCGAACACTGAACATCGAACTTTGAGTTCTGAAGGCGGAGACAGTGTTCCGTCCTCAATGTTCGCGGGGGTCTCCTCAAGTCAACACGTGCAATAACGCTCGACTTTGGACTTTGGACCTTGGACTTTGGACTCTGAATAGAACGCATGTCTGCGAAAATCACCGGCATCTTGACACCGCATATGGTGCCGCTCGAGCCCGACGGGCGCATCAATGAAGGCGAGTTGCGGCGCTATGTCGATTGGCTCATTGCGCAGGGCGTCCACGGATTGTATCCGAATGGCTCAACCGGAGAGTTTGTTCGCTTCACGCCTGAAGAGCGGCGCCAGATTGTGAAGATCGTCTGCGAGCAAGCAGCCGGACGGGTGCCAGTCCTCGCCGGCGCCGCTGAATCCAACGCGCGAGAGACCGTGGCGGCATGCGAGGCTTACGCAGGGTTTGGCGCCCGCGCGGTGGCGATTGTTTCTCCCTTCTATTATCGGCTGAGTCCGGAATCGGTTTACGCTTATTTCCGAGAAATCGCGCTGAACAGCCCGATCGATGTCACGCTCTACAACATCCCGATGTTCGCGAGCCCGATTGATGTGCCGACGATCCGGCGCCTGGCCGAACTCGAGCGCGTAGTAGGGATTAAGGATTCTTCCGGAGACCTCGCGTTCATGATGCGGATGATCGCCGCCATTCGGCCATACCGCCCTGAGTTTTCTTTTCTGACCGGCTGGGAAGCCGTGCTCGTGCCGATGCTGATGATAGGAGCTGACGGGGGCACACACGCGACGAGCGGCGTAGTCCCGGAACTGACGCGCCAGATGTACGACCTCACCCGCTCGCGGCAGCTGGATGAAGCGATGAAACTGCAATATCGCCTGCTGGAGCTGTTCGATGCGATGCTCTATTCAGCCGATTTCCCGGAAGGATTTCGCGCCGCGGTCGAGCTGCGCGGATTTAATATGGGCCGCAGCCGTCAACCGCTCAGCCAAACCCAGCAAATCAATCGCGAAAATCTGCAACATCTTCTGCGTTGTATCCTGGCGGATTTTGGTTTTGTGGAAGCTCCGGTGGAGGGGTGTCCTCCGCGCACGAATGATCTCGAGCCGTACCGCGTGAATAAAATCGCCGACGACGTTATCAAGGAATTGCGCAAGCAGGGGCTGGTATGATGGGGACGCTGGGATTGCTGGAGACGACTGGTCTGACGCCGGCAATGGTCGCAATCGACCGCATGGTGAAATCAGCCGCGGTCCGTGTCTTTCAGCTCGAGCTCAACGACTTGTACGGGGTGTGCGTCAAAATCATTGGAACTACCGCTGACGTCCAAACCGCGATTGGCGTCGGCCGCCGCGTTGCAGAGGAGATGCAGGGCCAGCCGATTACGACCGTATTGACCCGTGTCAGCGAGAGCGCAGTGCCGGCACTCCGATCACCGCCTGAGTTCAGCCCCCTCATTCAACAACCGGTGGTGTTCGAGCCGCACGCGACAGTTGGCCTGGCGGTGAATGCTGATGCGGCGTTCGCCTCGACATCACAAGAAAGCCAGAGTTCGGAACCGGAGACTATAGTTATGAATCAGGAAACACCCATGGCCCTGGGTTTCATCGAGACCCAGGGTTTTACCGCTGTCTTCGAAGCCATTGATACGGCGTGCAAAGCAGCCAGCGTCGAGGTCGTCGGGAAGGAAAAGCTCGGGGGTGGCTACGTCACAGTGGTGATCCAGGGCCAGTTGTCCGCTGTGACTTCAGCTATCGATACGGCTAAAGAAAAAGTCAATGGCCTGGGGAAATTGATCGCCGCGCATGTCATCGCGCGACCAAGTGAATCGGTGCTGAAGCTGCTGCCGAAAATTTAGGTACGTCGGAAGGCCGAGTTCCGCGAGGCCCTGTTTACTTTAGTAAGAATTAGGGCTTCGTTGAACTCGCCCTTCCGAACTCGTGGTCCGCGAATAGTAAATTATGAGTTCGCTATTTAAAGATACGCCGTTTGACCTCACTGGGCGGTCTGCGCTCGTCACCGGAGCCGGACGCGGATTGGGCAAGGAGATGGCCCGGATACTTGCCCGCGCGGGAGCCGAAGTGGCGATTTGCAGTCGCACAGAGTCACAAATCAAAGCCTCGGCTTCGGAACTGGCTAAGGAGGCCGGTGTCCGGGTTGAGCCCATCGTTGCGGATGTGGGGAAACGGCCGGACGCAGAGCGTCTCGCGCGCGAAGCGGTGGCGCGACTCGGGAAGATCGATATTCTGGTAAGCAACGCCGGTTGGAATATTCCACAGCCGGTCGAGTCCATTCGCGATGAGGATTGGGACGCGTTGGTCGAGCTGAATGTGACCAGCTCGATGGTGCTTACACGTGCCTTGGCGCCCGGAATGAAAGACCGCAAGTGGGGCCGCATTATTTATACTTCTTCAGTGATGGCATTGGCCAGCACGGGCGACCGCGTGGCATACAGTACCACCAAAGCGGCATTGCACGGGATGGTAAAGGCCAATGCGTTGCGCCTGGGTCCGTTTGGGGTGACGGTAAATTGCCTCGCGCCCGGACCGTTTGCGACCGAAATGCCGATGACCATCCTCAGTGAACAACAAAAGAAATCGTTTGCATCACGTACGGCTCTCGAACGTTGGGGCGAGCCGCCGGAACTGGCGCCTGCCGCGCTATTGTTGGCAAGCAATGCCGGCAGCTATATCACCGGGAGCGTGCTGGTTATCGACGGCGGCGTTACAGCAAGGATGTTTTGAGGGATTTAACAGAAGATAACAAAGATAAGGAAGATTTTGTAAGGGAGGTAGATTATTCGCCGCGGTGTTCTAAACAACCCATGATTTGTCTTGGCTTTGCTTCAATCTCCGTTCCCTGACAGCTACTAATTAGCGGTTGGTAAAAATCGAGTACAAGGGAGCCGTGTTTGAAGAACCGCTACGATTCGATGTTTTAGTTGAAGATTGCCTGCCGTTAGAACTCAAGTCGGTTCAAGATGTATTAGCTATTCATAAGGCGCAGTTGCTGAGTTACATGAAGTTGCTCGATGTGCCCTTTGGATTATTGATCAACTTTCATGAAGCCTGGTTAGTGGATGGAACAAGCCATGAAATGTGATACACACCAGCAAGATCGTCTTGACCTCGTCGTTAGCTTCGTTCTCTTCTGTAAAGAAGCGTGAAGCCTATGAATCGACGCGACGCATTGTTGGCGCTTTCCACCGCCGGCTCGGCGCTGTGGCTCGGCCGAGGCACAACCCGCAGCGACGAAAGCGTGCCGCGCACCCGCATGGGTATAGTTACTTACGCTTTCGGTATTCATCAAAAGAACAAATGGGCCGGGCGTCACGAAGGCTTGCCGGCCGCGTTGGCGTTATTGGAAGAAAGCCATCGACTCGGTGCGGCCGGCATTCAAGTCGAGCTGACCACTGCTCAGCAAGCCCACGCCGTGCAATTGCGGCGACGCGCTGAAGAATACGGGATGTTCATTGAGGCGACTTTCAGTGCACCGCAATCGGCTGACGATGTCGATCGCTTTGAAAAGGACATTCAGACAGCCAAAGCGGCGGGGGCTACGCTGGCTCGCACGGCGATTTTGCCCGGACGTCGGTACGAGCAATTCAAGTCGTTAGCGGAATTCAAGCAGGCAGAGAAGCACGGTCTGCAAGCATTAGAATGGGCTGAGCCAGTCCTGGCGCGGCAAAGGTTTTATCTGGCCGTCGAAAATCACAAGGACCAGCGGATCGAGGAGAAACTTGAAACAATCAAACGGGTCGGTAGCGAGTTTATTGGCATTTGCGTGGATGTTGGAAACAGCTTCACGCTATTGGAAGATCCGCTTGAAACAGTGCGCGCGTTTGCCCCCTGGGCGCTTACCGTTCACTTTAAAGACCAGGCCGTTCGCGAGAGCGAGACTGGGTTTTGGTTCGCGGACGTTGCGCTCGGGGAAGGGTTCATTGATCTGCCTGCGATCGTGAAAGTGCTTCGTGACGCCAAGCCTCGCATCCACTTCAATCTCGAAACGATTACCCGCGACGCGCTCAGCGTGCCGGTGTTAACAAAGGATTTCTGGGTCACCATGCCCGACATACCCGCCACCCAGCTCGCCCGTACCCTGGCGGTAGTCAAAAGCAAAAGTACCCCCAAGGTTTTCGTGAAGGTCTCCGAATTGCCGGTTGACCAACAACTCGCGCTTGAGTTGGGCAACGTGCAGCGAAGCCTGGTGTATGCCCGTGAACGGCTGAGCTTGAGCTAACCCACCGCGTCGAAAATCGGAGGCGTCCAAAAGCTAATCCCTGTGCCGTGCAAAGCTGTGCCTGCTAGGTTTCTAATTTTCTTGGGACTAGGTTCGAGAAACATTAGCTGAGCGACTATAAGGCGAAGGCTCATAAAAACTCATAGGGTGGCGACATGTTGAGATCTTATTTTACTTATTAATGATACCGAAAACTGCAGCTTCCCCCTTGCGCGACAGGCAAAGCGAGGCAGAATACGTTCACGGCAAGTTCATGAAGTGCGTCACTTTGCCCCATTGCCGGGATCAGCTAATCAAATTTTGGCATGAAGAAAACAATTGACGTTTACCGCGGATTCACAACAATCACCCGCTTCTGAGCTAATGGAACTCGCGCCAGCGCCAATACTTGCTCTTGCCTGCTCCGGTCAGCCGGCCATGACACCTCTTGAACAGGTGAAGACTGGTCACATCGGCGCGTAGGAGAAACCCAGCGCATGTCGGCAATTTTCCCCAAATGGACTAACCGGTTGCCCGTCGCGGTGATCGCCGGCGGGATACTGCTCGGTGGGGCGGTGGTGGCGGGCGCATGGTATTACCTGACGCCGAAGTATTCGCGGATCGGTTACCAACCGATTCAGCCGGTTGCCTTCTCGCACGCAACTCATGCCGGGCAACTCGGGTTGGATTGCCGCTACTGCCACAATGCGGTGGAAAAGTCGTGGTATTCAAATATCCCGGCGAGTTCGACGTGCATGAACTGCCATAACCAGGTGCTGAAAGACGATCCGCGGCTTTCGCTGGTGCGGGAGAGTGCGCTGAGCGGCCAGCCCATTCCCTGGATTCAGGTTCATCGCGTACCTGACTTTGTATATTTCAACCATTCGGTGCATGTCGATCGCGGCATTAGCTGCGTGGAATGCCACGGGCCGGTGAACAAAATGGATGAGATTTATCATTACCAGCCGTTGAGCATGACCTTCTGCCTGGATTGTCATCGGCATCCGGAAATGAAACTGCGGCCTTTGGACAAGATTACCGATCTGGACTGGAAACCGGCCTCGCCTGAAAGCCAGCGTGAATTTGGCCAAAAAGCCATGACCCAGTGGCACGTAGAATCCCTTCAGAACTGCTCAGCCTGCCATCGATGAAGACGCCTTTGCCATCTGTTCGAGAACCTGGGCGCAACTCGCCGGTGCTCGTGCCTGTTCACGGCCGGACCTATTGGCGCAGCCTCGACGAATTGGCAAACACACCTGAATTCCGGGATTGGGTCGAACGGGAATTTCCGGCCGGGGCGAGTGAGTGGACCGACCCGGTATCCCGGCGGCACTTCATGAAGATCATGTCGGCGTCGTTCCTGTTAGCTGGCGTTGGTTTTGCCGGCAGCGGCTGCCGACGTCCCGTGGAGCGGATTGAGCCGTTCGGGAAGATGCCGGAGAATTACGTGCACGGCGTGCCGCAGTACTATGCAACGGCGATGCCGTCGCCAGGTGGGGCGATTCCGTTGGTGGTAAAGTCAAACGACGGACGGCCGACCAAGATCGAAGGCAATTCGTTGCATCCCGATAGCAACGGTGGAACCGATCGTTACGCCCAAGCCTCGATCCTGAATCTGTATGATCCCGACCGCGCGACGCGATTTGCGGCGAATGGAAAAAATGCGCCGCCGGAAGGGGCTATTGATGCTCTTTCACAGATCTCGAGAGAAGCGCAAGCCAACGGAGGGCAAGGTCTTAGTTTCTTAGTTGAGCGTAACAACTCCCCCTCGCGACTACGGCTGCAGCAGGCCATCCAGCAAAAACTGCCGCAGGCCAAATGGTACATTTCAGATTCGGTCGGCTTGGATATTCACCAGCGCGCGGCTGGTCAGGCATTTGGCAGGCCGGTCAAACCGTTGCACTTGTTCGACCAGGCCGATGTAGTGGTCGCTCTGGATTGCGATTTCCTTGGTTCTGAAACGGATGTCCAGAACAACATCCGCAGATTCTCCAGCCGTCGGCAAATCAGCAAACCGGGCGACGCGTTGAACCGTTTGTATGTGGTGGAGGGTCTGATGAGCATCACCGGGTTCAATGCCGATCACCGGCTCCGGACGCCGAGCAGCACGGTGGTTCAAGTTGCCGCAGCTTTGGCGTCAGAGCTTTTGAAAGACGGCATTTCCGGCCTGGAGAATGTAGCCAAGTCTGCGGGGGTCGACCCCAAATGGATCGCCTCGTGTGCGAAAGATTTGCGTGAACACGCCGGCAAATCACTGGTCGTCGCGGGATACCGGCAGCCGTTGCAGGTTCACCTGCTGGCGCACGCGATCAATTCGGCGTTGGGCAACAACGGCAAGACCGTTGTGTTTCACGAAGTCCCGGAACCGAAGGAGCAGGGGCTTGTGGAACTCGCGCAAGCCCTCAATGCGGGGAACGTCGGCACGTTGGTAATTCTGGGCGGCAACCCGGCTTACACTGCGCCGGCTGAGCTAAACTGGGCCACTACCCAACGCAAAGCCAAGCGGGTGGTGCGGCTGGGATACTACGAGGACGAAACCTCTGTGGGGTGCGATTGGCACATTCCGGCCGCCCATTACCTCGAGTCCTGGGGCGACGCCCTGACGAGCGATGGCACGCTTGTGCCGATTCAACCGCTGATCGCTCCGCTGTTTGGTGGTTTTACCCAGCTGGAGATTCTGGCGCGGATTGTGGGTTTGCCGAAAACCGATCCGTATTCGATCGTGCGCGAGACGTTCGCCAAATTCTTCTCAGGGCAGGACGGGGAGGGAGCCTGGCGAAAATTCCTGCACGACGGTTTTCTGGGCAATTCAGCGGCGCAGCCGGTTGCGGTAAATCTGAATCAAGGGGCGGTTGCGCAAGCAATTGGGTCGATCAAGACCTCGACTCCTTCGAAAGAGAACCTGGAAGTGGTTTTCCACCGGGATTACAAGGTCGATGACGGGCGATATAATAACAATGGCTGGTTGCAGGAATTGCCTGACCCGATCACGAAGATTGTTTGGGACAATGTGATCTTGATTAGCCGAAAAACGGCTCAAGAGCTGGGCGTAAAGAACTCGGAGATGGTCGAAGTCAAGTTGAGCGATCGGGCGGTCCGCGGGCCGATTTGGGTGCAGCCGGGACAAGCCGATTACACATTAGGCCTGGCGCTGGGCTATGGGCGGCAGAAGACGGGACGCGTCGGTCACGGGACCGGTTTCAATGTGTATCCGCTGCGCACGGCAGAGACTCCGCACATTGCGCTTGGAGCGAGCATTCGCCCGTTGGGCCAGACCTATCCGATTTCCTGCACGCAAAGCCACTGGTCGCTGGAAGGCCGGGCGATTATCCGGGAGGCGAATCTTAAACAATACGAACAGCACCCGCGGTTTGCCAAAAGCATGGGCAGTGAAAAGCTGCCGGTGGAGGCGCCGCTTTATCCGAATCCATTTGATCAACTGAAGCAGAAGGGGCTGCACCAATGGGGGATGTCGATCGATCTGAATCGGTGCGTCGGTTGTTCGGCGTGCATGGTCGCTTGCCAAAGTGAAAACAACGTGCCGATCGTGGGTAAGGACCAGGTCCACCGCGGACGCGAGATGCACTGGCTGCGGATCGACCGCTACTATACTGGGCGGGTGCCAAAAGATGCCCAGCAAGCGAGGCAACGGTTCTTTGAGACGTTCAACACGGAAGCCAAGCAACAGTTCGAGGATTGGATCGACAATCCGCAAGTGGTGACGCAGCCGATGCTCTGCCAGCATTGCGAGTCGGCCCCGTGCGAGAACGTTTGCCCGGTGAATGCAACGTCGCACGATCAGGAAGGTCTGAACGTGATGACCTACAACCGCTGCGTCGGCACGCGGTACTGTTCGAACAACTGCCCGTACAAGGTCCGCCGCTTCAATTATTTCGACTGGAACAAGCGCCCAATTGGGAAGTTTTACCTGGGTCCCTTTGGCCATCGCAAAGATGACGAGTGGGACCTGATGAAAATGGTAAAAAACCCGGACGTCACGGTGCGTATGCGCGGTATCATGGAGAAATGCACGTTTTGCCTGCAGCGCATTGAGCAGGCAAAGATCGCGCAAAAGACCAAGGCGGGCGCGTCGTCCGATGTTGTCGTGCCAACCGACAGCTTCACGACCGCGTGTGCGCAGGCGTGCCCGGCCGGCGCGATTGTTTTCGGCAACCTCAACGATCCGGAAAGCCGAGTCTCGAGGCTCAAACAATTGGATCGTGATTACGCGGTGCTGGAACCGCTGTTAACCAAACCGCGAACGACCTATCTAGCGAGAGTTCGCAATCCAAACCCGGAGATGCCGGACTACTCAGAGGCGCCGCTGAGTTTCCAGGAATATGAGCAGAAGATGGGGAATCCTTTCGAGCACGAGGAAGGGGAAAATCACGCCGCACACGGCGCGACCTCAGAGAAATCCGAATGAGTAAGATTTTACATGCGGGCCGGAAAGGAGGCTGCTGATGGCCTCAGGAGCGAGCGCCGTCAAGGCGGGCCCCGGCAGTCCCGTGACGATACCGCAGCCGCCTCCGGAACTGGAGCGCCAGCCGCTGGTGGCAAACCTGCGTGGTTTTGGGTGGATCTCTAATCGGGTTGCGTCTTTGAGCGAAGATCCGGCGCCGATCTGGTGGTGGATCCTATTCATCCCGAGCGTGCTGTGCCTGGGGATGCTGCTGTTCATGCTGACCTACCAGATTTCCACCGGCGTGGGTGTGTGGGGGAACATGCATCCGGTAATGTGGGCGTGGGATATCGTCAACTTCGTCTGGTGGATCGGTATCGGTCACGCCGGTACGTTAATTTCTGCGATTCTGTTCCTCTTGCGCCAGCGCTGGCGCACCGCGGTCAACCGGGCGGCCGAAGCGATGACCATCTTTGCGGTGATGTGCGCCGGGATTTATCCCGCGCTGCACGTGGGACGCATGTGGTACGATTGGTGGCTTTTCCCGATTCCAAATTCAAACTCGATTTGGCCGCAATTCCGGTCACCACTGATGTGGGACGTCTTCGCCGTCTCAACCTACTTCACCGTATCGGTTCTGTTCTGGTACATGGGCTTAATTCCAGACCTGGCGGTGATGCGCGATCGCGCGCGGACGCGGCTGCGCCAATTCTTCTATGGCTTATTTGCTCTTGGCTGGACCGGGTCGAATCGGCACTGGAGCAACTACGAAAAGGCTTACTTGATCCTGGCGGGTCTTTCGACGCCGCTGGTGCTCTCAGTGCACTCGATCGTCTCGCTGGACTTCTCCGTCTCGCAATTACCCGGCTGGCACACCACGATCTTCCCGCCGTACTTCGTTGCCGGCGCGATTTTCTCCGGGTTTGGGATGGTGCTGACGCTGCTGATCCCGTTGCGTTCGATGTTCAAGCTCGAGGATATCATCACGATGCGGCACATCGATATCATGTGCAAAGTGACCCTGGCGACCGGGTCAATCGTCGGTTACGCCTATGCGATGGAGTTCTTTATCGCGTGGTATAGCGGGAACCCCTTTGAGCGGTTCCATTTCCTGAACCGCGCGCTTGGGCCATATCAATGGGCGTGGTTCTTCATGGTGGGTTGCAATGTGCTGGTGCCGCAGGTGTTCTGGATCAAATGGTTCCGGCACAACCTGGTGGCGGTGTTTATCATCTCGATTCTGGTGAACGTCGGCATGTGGTTCGAGCGCTTTGTCATTATCGTGATCTCGCTGCATCGCGATTTCATCCCCTCCAATTGGGGCTATTATCGGCCGACGATTGTTGATATTTGCACGTATATCGGCACCTTCGGGTTGTTCCTGACTTGTTTCCTGCTCTTCATCCGTTTCCTGCCGATGATTGCGATTTCCGAGGTTAAAGGCGTGACGCCCCAATCCGATCCGCATCATCCGCTCGGTGGCGCAAAGGTCAACGAGGTCATCCCCGATGCTGAATAGAAACAAGGCGATATGAATGGCACTTCTAAACCCTACGGCATCGTCGCCGAGTTCACGACGGCCGCGGCGGTTCTGCATGCTGCCGAAAAGGTGCGCGATGCCGGTTACCGCAAATGGGATGTGTTTACGCCGTTCCCGGTACATGGGATGGATCGCGCGATGGGTTTGCGCAATTCAAAGGTAGGTTGGTTTGCCTTCCTTGGAGGCGTCACCGGTTACACGACGGGCATGTTGATGATCTGGTGGATGAACGCCGCCGACTACCCGATCGTGATCGGCGGCAAACCGATGTTCAGCCCCTACTCGGCCTTCCCGCCGTCTTACGAATTAACGATTCTATTTGGCGCTTTTGGTTCGCTATTCGGGATGTTGTTCTTAAATCGTTTGCCGCGCCTTTATCATCCGCTGCTCAAGAACAAACGCTTTTCCCTGGTCACGCATGACCGGTTCTTTGTGGTTATCGAATGTGATGACCCGAAGTATTCCGAAGCTGAAACCCACAAGCTGCTGGAAGCAGCCGGCAGCCGGCACATTGAGGTAGTGGAGGAGTAATGCGCTATTTTCTGGCCATCTTTGCTGTGAGTGTGCTTGCCGTCATTGGCATTCTCGGTTTCCGCGGCAGCCATTTTCGCAAACCACCGCTATATATTTTCCCGGACATGGAGAGACAATTGAAGCTCCGTCCGCAAAAGCCTAATGCGTTCTTTCCCAATGGCCGCAGTTCGCAGCCGTCCGTGCCTGGCACAATCGCGCGGGGGATGCCGATTCAGACCGCCAGCGGCGCTGTTTTCCCGTATGAAGAAGCTCCAGTAAACACGGGTTTTGTTACTGGCACGACGAACTTCGTCGAGGTCAATCCGCTGCCCATCACCGCGGGGCTGTTGAAACGTGGCGAGCAGCGGTTCACGATCAACTGCTCGCCCTGCCATGGACAATTGGCTGACGGGAACGGGATCACCAAGAAGATCAACGCGATGGCGGTGGTGGCTAATCTTCACGACAAGCGCATGGTCGAAATGACTGACGGCGAGCTCTTTTACGTGATCACTAATGGCCGCAACCAGATGGGAGCGTATGGCCCGAACGTAACGACTGAGGATCGCTGGGCCATCGTCGCTTACTTGCGTGCCCTGCAACTGAGCCAGCTGGGCACGATCGATGATCTGCCCCAGGAACTTCGCGGCACACTGAAGAAATAGGACATCTTAGCGAACGCTTAGCACTTTTATGGCACATCAAACCGCAAACCGACACGCGCCGCTTGATCTTTCGAAATGGCGCAATGTGCCGGGCATACTGATGGTGGTGGGGGCGGTGCTCGCACTGATCGGCTTTTTCGCCGGCCACGATCATCGCGAGTTTGCCTATGGGTGGTTGCTGGCGTTTATGTTCTTTCTGAGTCTTTGCCTCGGCGCGCTGTTTCTGGTGATTGCGCATCACCTCTTTGATGCCGGCTGGTCGGTGCCGATTCGCCGTTTCTGCGAACATATCGCTTCGCTGCTCTTTCCCTGGATGGCACTGCTCTTTCTGCCGATTTGGTTCCTCAAGAAGACGATTTACCCGTGGATGAACCTCAATCCCCACAGCGATCACGCGCTGGCGGCGAAACTTCCGCTCTTTACGGTTCCATCGTTCACGATCGTCGCGGTGGTGTTGTTTCTGGTTTGGTGGCTGTTATCCAACCGGCTGCGCTATTGGTCGCTGAAGCAAGATGAGACCGGTGCCGCGCTGCCCACCTACCGAATGCGCTTTTACTCGGCGCTCGGGATTTTCCTGTTTGCGTTGTCGCTGACGATGGCCGTGATCATGTGGATGAAGAGCCTGGAGCATCAATGGTTTTCAACGATGTACGGCGTTTATTATTTCGCTGGCAGCGTCTGGATGACGTTAGGCACGGCCTACATCATCACGATGATCCTCGACCGCCAGGGCGTCATCAGTGAGGCCTTGCACGAGCACCAATATTATTTCCTGGGTTCGTTGCTCTTTGCTTTCACGGTGTTTTACGCCTACATCCACCTTTCGCAGTACTTCATCATCTGGAACGGCAATATGCCGGAAGAAACATTCTGGTACGTGGTTCGTGAGCGGGGCACGTGGTGGTATGTCGGTCTGGTAATTATTTTCGGCCATTTCTTCATTCCCTTCCTGGCGCTGTTACGCATCGACGTGAAAAACATTTTCACCTACATGGTGCCGCTTTGCGTTTGGACGTGGTTAATGCATTGGTTTGACCTTTCGTTCAACATCATGCCGGTGCCGTACCCGAATGGTTTCCCCTTCGCCTGGGTCTGGCTGAATCTCGGATGCTGGGCATTTATGGCCGGGTTCCTCGCGTGGCGATTTCTGAAAGAATACGCCAAGTACGCGCCCTATCCGATTAAAGACCCGCGGCTGATCGAAGCGATGGGCTTTTATCATCCAGTACCGACACAAATCTCGGGCGGCGAACTCGGTGAAGCCGATGATCTGCGCGATGCGCCGCCGCAATTCGGTGGAGGCCGTCAATGAATTCACAAAGTGCTCCAGAACGTTCCGCTTGGGCCTACGTCCTTGCGGCGTTGGGTGCCTTCTTAATAGTAGCTGGCCTGGTGTGGGCCATGCATCGTTATACGCAACCGCCGCCATTGGGGGAGAACCGCGCTGAGGTCCGCGCCAAAGCACTAGCCGAACTCCGGGCTGCAGAAGCTGACGCGCTCGAGCATGCCGCTTGGATCGACCAACCCAAGGGCATCGTCCGGCTGCCGATCCAGGCAGCGCTGAAAATGGTGGAACGTGACTGGGGGCAGAATCCAGTTGCGGCGCGTTCGAATTTGATCGCCCGAGTGGAGAAGGCAACTGCGGTGCCACCCAAAGCGCCCGAAAAGCCGAGCGCGTTTGAATAGGCCGCACTGTTTGCATGTTCGCGCAATTTCCAACGGCGTTCCTGCCCGCAAGTAGCGCAGAGTTCTACTCTGCTGTCGCGCAGAGTTCCACTCTGCAACCTGGGAGGCCGTCAACGTTTCGCGAGATGCCGATTGAAAATCGGCGGTACAGCAGAGTGGAACTCTGCGTTACTGCCGGGCGGCAGATCGGAGGTGCTCGATGAGTACGGAGCAAACAACGCCAGCCGGTGTCCCAGGGAGCCCAAGCCCCGGCCCTGGTATCGCTGGTATCCCGAACTCTGAGATTGATGCCTCCTGCCGGATGCCGCTGTTCGTGATGTTCGTCAGCGCCGCGATCTGGCTGATTATCGCGTCAGTATTTGGCCTGATTTCCTCGATCAAGTTTCATTCGCCGGGTTTTCTGGCGGATATTGCCCAGTTAACCTACGGGCGGGTACGGCCGGTGTTTGTCAATGCGCTGATCTACGGTTTTGGTCTGCAGGCAGGATTGGGCGTGTCTCTTTGGCTGGTCGCGAGATTAGGACGCACGACGTTGGCAGGCCCGGTGTTCGTTACGTTCGGAGCCAGCCTGTGGAACCTTGGCCTTACTATCGGCACGCTGGCAATTCTCGCCGGTGAAAGCACCGGGTTCGAATATCTCGAAATCCCGTTTTACGCTGCCCTGCTGATTTTCCTCGGTTATTTGCTAATTGGGATCTGCGGCGTTCTGACTCTGCAGCAGCGGCGTGAGCGCCCGCTGTTTGTTTCACAATGGTTCATATTAACGGCGGTGTTCTGGTTCCCGTGGATTTACTCCACCGCGAACCTGCTGCTGGTCAAATACCCGGTTCGAGGGGTGACCCAGGCGGTGATCGCGTGGTGGTATGCGGATAATCTGTTGTGGGTGTGGCTGGCACTGGTTGGATTGGCGGCGATATTTTATTTTATTCCCAAATTGCTGAAACGAGAGTTGCACAGCCATTACCTGGCTCTGTTCGCGTTTTGGATGTTGATCCTATTTGCGGGTTGGGGCGGCATTGCCGTTTCTGCTCCCGTCCCGGCGTGGATGCCAACCTTTAGCATGATAGGAACCGTCCTTACGGTCATTCCGTTGCTGGCAGTGGCTTTGAATGTCCAGCGCACGCTGGCCGGCAACTACTCGAAGGTGCGCTCCGAACCTGCGTTGCTTTTCATCGCGTTTGGGGCTGGGGCTTTCATCGTTGCCGGTTTCATGAAAGTCTGCGGACTGGTCCTCGATTTCAACCAGGAGCTGCGATTTACCTGGTTCATGCCAGCCAGGGACCTGCTGAATTCCTATGGCTTTTTCGCGATGGTCATGTTTGGCGCCATTTATCGGATTTTCCCCCAGCTTACCGGTTTTGAATTCCCTTTCCCGAGATTCGTGCGGGCTCATTTCTGGCTAGCTGCCGCTGGTGTTTTTCTCTCCGTTTTGCCGCTCGCGATTGGAGGGGTTGTTCAAACGTTGGAATTGCAGAACGCCAATATTCCGTTCATGGACATCGTCAAGTCGACGCTGCCGGTGCTCCGTGTCAGTACCATTGGAGATTTGTTGCTGCTGGCCGGCCACTTGCTCTTCCTGGGCAACGCCGCCGGCCTGCTGGTCCGTTTTTCGAGGGCACGCGCGATGTCCGCTTACGCGGAGATGACGGCCGACCTGTTCAAAACTGCGGGAGCCAAGCCATGAACCACGGGCCCCTGATTTTTTTGGCCGCGTTTTTTGCCCTGGCGGGATCATGGTTCAGCTTTGTGCTGACTCCACAGGTTCAGGTTGGGCGATTGGACCAGACCAACACCGTGCCGGCAGGGGCAACTTATCCGGTCAGTCGGCCCGGTCTGGCTCGAGAGGGCTTGGACGTGTATCGAGCCAATGGATGCGCCTATTGCCATAGCCAGCAAGTTGGCCAAACCGGGGTCACGTGCGATGTCCTCCTGACCGCGGTTGGCACGAATCAACCCGCGCTTTTGACCGCACTGCTAAAAGTAAAACCTGCACTAACAGACGCCGAAGCCCGGCGCTTCTTAGCAGAGTTGCCCAAGCCGGTCCTTGAGCACGTTACCAAAGAAGCAGCCGATGCCGCGGCGAAGGCATTGAATTCGACCGGCGGCAAAGCCCAGGTCTGGATCGTGCCGATGGGCCCGGACATAGCCCGCGGCTGGGGCCTGCGGCGTTCCGTAGCGGAGGATTTCCTGTTCGATTATCCACTGATGCTCGGGTCTCAACGGATCGGTCCGGACCTTGCCAATGCCGGCGTCCGCTTGCCGGATCCCAAATGGCATTTGCTGCATCTGTACGCCCCGCGAACCCAGGTCAAGGGCTCTATGATGCCGCCTTACCGCTTCCTGTTCGAAAAGCGCAGGATTGAGCGTGTTCCTTCGGCTGACGCCCTGGTTCTCCCACCCGAGCTTGCGCCTGAATCAGGGTTCGAGGTAGTACCCAAGCCTGAGGCTAAAGCGCTGGTGGGCTATCTTACGAGTCTGCGAGCCGATGCCCCTCTCTTTGACGCTCCCTTAACGGTCGCCGAGGCGGCTGTGGAATCCAGCACCAACAGCGTTGCCGGGTCCGTGACGAACTCCGCGTCCGGAACCAATGCACCAGTCAAATGAGCTTGCCGTCAACGCAAATTCCGACAATCGCGGCGGCCGATCTGCCGGAGCCGCGCGCGGGACGCAGGCCAGTGCCGGTTTGGCTGATTCTCTTGCTTTTTCTACTGCTCTATTGGGCGATGGTCTATTTTGATCAACGCAGCGGCTGGTTTGATCAAAACGTCTACATCCCCTTCACCTCGATTCAGGAAGTTGCAAAATTCCAGCCTGTCCTCAGTGGCGCGGACGAGTTAATCCTGCGCGGCAAACAGCTTTATTCGGCGAATTGTGCGGTCTGCCATATGGAAAACGGTATCGGTAATCCGGCCAATGGTTGCCCGCCCTTGGATGGTTCGGAATGGGTTTTGGCGCCAGGGCCCGCGCGTATTATCCGGATCGTTTCCAAAGGCCTGCAGGGTCCGATCGAAGTCAAGGGAACCGTTTACAACACTGGCACGATGCTCGCCATTGGCGATGCCATGCCCGGCGACGAGAAACAGAAGTCCGAAAGCATTGCCGCGATTATCTCTTACGTTCGAAAGACCTTTGGCAAGAATGCCAGCGCGGTCACTCCAGAGCAGGTGCTGAAGGTTCGCGAGGAAATCAAAGACCACTCCGGCTACTTCACACCCGACCTATTGAAAGGCGTCCCGGAAACGCCGTAGCGTCAGGCGTCCCGCCTGACGTAGAACCGGGCATCCTGCCCGGTGGATCGGTGGATCGGAGCGTCCTCGACAATTCAATCTCTCCGGCCTTTTTATCCGGACGGCGGGACGCCGCCCGATACGGCAGGCGAGACGCCTGCCGCTACGAGGCCAGCAATGCCCACGCCCCTTTTCCAGTTGGCGCAACCTGGTCCATTCGACACTGTTGCGGTGCTTTGTCCGGGCGCCAGCGGATCAATTTGGTGCCGTGGCGAAAGCGGCCGCCGGTGAAGTGGTCGTAGCTGACTTCGACCACCAATTCGGCTCTGAGAGGCTGCCACTCCATTGACCGCTTTGTGCTCCAGCGGCTCAGCCCGCCCGGCGCATGACCGGTGAACCCGGGAGGCCGAATCAGCGGTTCGAGTTTTTGCTTCAACGTTTTGCGATCGGCGGCGGTCAATCCGGAACAAAAGCCGACATGATTCAGTAAACCGGCTTCATCATAGAGGCCCAACAATAGCGACCCAATCACCTTTTGTTTCGTGGCATAACGGAAACCACCGACAACACAATCGGCGGTTCGCGTGTGCTTGACTTTTACCATGCCCGTGCGCAGTCCCGGCTGATAAGCGAGGTCGAGGCGTTTGCCGATGATGCCATCAAGGTCTGAACCGACGGTGTCGAACCATTTCCGCGCAGTGCGCAAATCAGTCGTTGCCGGCGAAAGCCGAATGCGTTTCCTGCCGCGCAAGTACTCGCGGGCGAATTGCTCGAGGCGCCTGCGGCGCTCTTCCAGAGGCTTGTCAACCAGCGACTGACCGCCTGCCGCGACCAGCAGGTCGAAGGCAATGAACACAGCCGGATGATCCCGCGCCAGTTTTTGAACCCGGCTCGCCGCCGGATGAATCCGCTGCAACAGATCATCAAAGGAGAAGTGTGTCCCCAGCGGGATAGCAATCTCGCCGTCCAAAACGAACCGATCGGCCTCGAGTTGCAGGAATTCCGAGGCCAGCTCGGGAAAATAGCGCGTCAGCGGTTGACCGGATTTCGATTGCAGTTTGAGCTCCTTGCCTTCCCGAAATACCAGGCAACGAAACCCGTCCCACTTCGGCTCGTACTCCCATTTCTCCCCAAGCGGTATTTCCTGAGTCAGCAGCGCGTCCATCGGGGCATACGGGGATTTAATCGGCAAAGTCATACACAACTCCTCGTGGCGTGCCGGTGTCCCGTTCACGGTTCGCGACAACCAAAAACAGTCGACCAACGCTCCTCGTCAATCTGGCACTAATCCGCAACGGGGCTACGGAGGAATTTTATTCACAAGATGCCAGGTTCAACCCAACCGCTCTCGCGGCCGAATCGGGCAGGAGGGCACAAGCGACTCAATAAGATTTGACACTTACCAGTGCCTCTGTTACGAAGCGTTCATTCTCATTGAACCCGAGCAACAGGCAGTTCTTGCTGTCAGTGGCCAGTACTCGTGTCCTGTCCATCGTCTTACTGATCAGCACTTCCACAGGTGGCCTTTCTGGAGGCCGTATCAAGCTCGGGTCTGTTGAATCGGAGGAAAACGTATGCGGTTGCAATCTATTACCTTGATAGTGGCGGGAGTTCTAGCGGGTCACAACGTCGTTGCGCAGCAGTCTTCGGCAGCTTCACAGGCAAGTCTGGTCGAGATTCATATCAACAAGGTCAAGCCGGGGATGACTCGCCAGTACGAGGAGGGCCGAAAAAAACACATGATGTGGCACCGGCAGCATAACGACGCCTGGTCATGGTATACCTGGGAGATCGTCACCGGCGAAAACACTGGCTCTTACGTCGTCGGCACGTTCGGACACAAATGGAGCGACCTGGACGGCCGTACCAAGTTTGTTGAAGAGGACGGCGTCGACGCGATTGCCAAAATGGGGCACACATTGGAGTCTGAGATGCAGAGCTATTACCTGTTGCGCAGCGACTTGACTGTATCGGCTCCTTCCTCCGAAGCCGCGCCCCTTGCTTCGGTGACACACTTTCTGCTCGCACCCGATGGGGTCAATGACTTTGTTGAAGGGGTGAAGAAGGTAAGCGAGGGCATCAAGAAAACCAATTACCCTATGGCCGGCGCCAACCGTTGGTATCAACTGCTCAATGGCGGCGATTCGCCACATTTCGTTCTCGTCGGAGACCGCGCCAACTGGGCTGCGTTTCAACCTCCCACAGAGAAGAGCCTGGACGCGATGATGGAAGAAGCCTACGGCAAGGAACAAGGGGCCGCGATTCTAGCCACCCTCCGCAAGACATTTCGCCGCGTCACGACCGAGGCCCTGCGATATCGCCCCGAGCTCAGCTACGTTGCGGAACAAAAATAACCTAGCTGCGCCGAATTTTAATTAAGGAGGACGGGGCCCTTTTTGGCGTCCCGTTCCGAACTTGATTTTCTCCGCCGTCACCGCGCTCTGCGCGTTTGGTTCCGCGTCGTTTGGTTGCCACGCCAAGCCCATGCCATTTTCACCTACTCACCAGTGGGTTGCGCACCCGGAGTTGGGGAAACGCAGAAAAATCGCGGTCCGCCGACCATAATTCACTGACTCCGTGGTGAAGGCAGAGGGCGGCAATCCGGGCGTCGTGAATTCGCGGACCTTTCACCTTGGCCGCTGTGGCAAGGGCCTGCAGCCTTTCGAAATAGCCGGTGCTTTCCGCCAGCAAATGCAGTTGCGGTGACGCCAGCAACGCCTGGACAAAACCCAAGGCCTCAACCAGGCTGGAGGGTGGTTCGTATATCCGCGGATGCGTGACGATGGCGATAAACTCGTGGATGCAAGGCCACGGAACGGCCCACGTCGCCGGCTGATGACGTAGCGATTCGAGAGACTCTTTGGCCGCCGCGTGAAAGTCGCTGTCTTCGCGATGCCCATAAACCAGCAGGTTGGTGTCCACGGCGATCACGCGCCGCGTTCCTGGTAGATTTCGTTACGGATCCTGGCCCAAGAAGCGTTCTTGAACTCGTGGGTCAGGCCTCGACCACGCACCGTGACCAATGGCGGGAGCTTCCGTGGCTTTTCCCGCTTCTGCTGCAACACCAGCCGCAGGCCCTGTTCCGTCAGCGAACGAAAAGTGGTTTTTTCTTCCCGGGCAACGCGCTGGGCACGCTTAAAAAGGTCGTCGGCGATTTGAATGGTCGTCTTCATAATATGGTTAGCCATACTCGCATAAGCGGCTTCCCATATCAAGCCCGACACGTTCTCTTTTCTCGCGCTACAAACCCAGCTCGCGCTTCACTTCGCCAAACTTATCGATCGCGAAGGCGAGGTCTTTTTCGGTATGCGCGGCTGAGATCTGGGTGCGGATGCGGGCTTTGCCTAGCGGCACGACCGGATAGGAGAACCCGATCACGTAAACTCCCTTCGCAAGCATGTCATCGGCTACCGTGGCAGCCAGGGCGGCATCCCCAAGCATGACCGGCACAATCGGGTGCGTGCCAGGCAGGATGTTAAAACCGAGCTTGGCCATCCCTTCCCGAAATAATTTGGTGTTGGCTTCGAGCCGATCCCGCAGTTCGGTCGAAGCGGAGAGCAACTCGAGGACTTTGAGGGAGGCGCCGGCAATTGCCGGCGCCAGGGTGTTGGAAAACAAGTACGGCCGGGAACGTTGCCGCAAGAGTTCGACGATTTCCTTTCGGCCGCTGGTGTAACCGCCGCTAGCGCCTCCGAGAGCCTTGCCCAACGTTCCGGTCAGGATGTCGACCCGCCCGAGCACGTTGTTGTATTCGGGCGTGCCGCGCCCGTGTTTGCCCATAAAGCCGACCGCGTGCGAATCGTCGACCATCACGAGCGCATCATATTTATCAGCCAAATCGCAGATCCCGGAAAGATTGGCGATATAGCCGTCCATGGAAAACACCCCGTCGGTCACAATCAAACGGAAGCGGGCAGCCGAACCCTCCTTCAATTTTGATTCGAGGTCGGCCATATCGTTGTTTCGATAGCGGTAGCGCTGGGCTTTACAGAGCCGGATGCCGTCGATGATGCTGGCATGATTAAGCTCATCGGAAATCACTGCATCTTCTTGACCGAGTAGCGTCTCGAACAAACCGCCGTTGGCGTCAAAACAGGAAGAATACAGGATGGTGTCCTCGGTGCGGAGAAATTCGGTGAGCTTTGCCTCGAGCTGCTTATGAACACCCTGTGTTCCGCAGATGAATCGGACACTGGCCAGCCCGTAGCCCCAACTATCGAGGGCTTCTTTGGCAGCAGCTTTAACGGCGGGGTGCTGGGCCAGGCCAAGATAATTGTTGGCACAGAGATTCAGCACCGGCTTGCCGTCGGCGACGCGGATCGTCGTCCCCTGCGGGGTCATGATCACGCGCTCGTTCTTGTACGTGCCAGCCTGGTGAATGGACGCGAGTTGATCCTTCAGATGGTTTTTAAACCGTTGTTGCATAAAGACGTTTTTTTATTTGAACAGTAGCAACTCCGAGATCGAAATCTCAGCGAGAGCGGCGAAGTTCACGACGATTTCCCCTTACTCCAACCCTCTCCCGGAAGAGAGGGAGAATGCGATCGCCTTACTCGATCACCCGCCGATCTCATTTCCAGTTCAGTATAACCTTGCCGGAACGTCCGCTCATCATGACCTCGAAGCCTTTCTCGAACTCTGTAAAATGGAATCGATGGGTAATGGCCGGTTTCAGATCCAATCCGGTTTCGAGCATGACGGTCATCTTGTACCACGTTTCATACATTTCGCGGCCGTAAATACCTTTTATGGTGAGCATGTTGAACACGACTTTATTCCAGTCAAACGGCACCCGCTCTGAAGGGATTCCCAGCATTGCGATTTTTCCGCCATGGCACATGTGATCGATCATGTCGCGCAGAGCGGCGGGGTTGCCGGACATTTCCAACCCGACGTCGAAACCTTCCTTCATCCCCAGCTCTTTGACAACGTCCTTGAGGGGCTTTCCGGTCTTAACGTTCAAAGTCAGAGTAGCGCCCATTTGCCGCGCGAGGTCCAACCGGTAATCGTTCACGTCGGTGACGACCACAAAGCGCGCGCCGGCGTGTTTTACCACGGCTGCCGCCATAATGCCAATCGGTCCGGCGCCGGTGATGAGGACGTCCTCACCGAGGACGGGAAAAGAAAGCGCCGTATGCACGGCATTGCCAAAAGGATCGAATATGGCCGCGACGTCCCGGTCGATCCCGTTCCGATGATGCCAGACATTGGTCATCGGAACGGAAATATATTCAGCAAAAGCCCCGGGTCGATTCACGCCGATGCCGACCGTGTCTTTGCACAAATGGCGCCGGCCAGCCAGGCAGTTTCGGCACCGGCCACAAACCACGTGGCCCTCGGCGCTAACGATTTCGCCTGGAAAAAAGTCCTTCACGTTCGAACCCACCTTCACGACCTCCCCGACGAATTCGTGCCCGACGACCATCGGCACGGGGATGGTCCGTTGTGCCCAATCGTCCCATTTGTAGATGTGGAGGTCTGTGCCACAAATACCGGTGCGGTCGACGCGGATCAGCACATCGTTAATCCCGACCTCCGGCTCGGGCACATCTTCCAGCCATAACCCCGGCCGCCGTTCTTTTTTTACCAAGGCTTTCATAGATTTTTCGGAAAAACTTCTAGTTTAACGGATGCATTTCCTATAAAGTAGACGCACTCGATTCCTTTATGCAAGAATATTTTCCGATATACTGGAGATGGTTGGCGGAACCGCCAGCGTTGAAGGAGCGAACGCCCGATACTCCACGCACTGTGCCTATTTTATGAAAGCCCCACCTGCTTCAGCCCAAAAAGGGGACTCGACCGCGGAGCCGGCCGACGCCATCAGCCGACATCTGGGTGGTCGGGTTAAAGCTTTGCGGGCGGCCCGGGGTTGGTCGCTCGAAGCGCTGGCGGCCGCCAGCGGTGTAAGCCGTTCGATGTTGAGCCAAATTGAGCGTGAGCAGGCCAATCCCACGCTGGCAGTGACGCTGCGTATCGCGCGCGCTTTCGGCCTCACGCTTGGAGAGTTGCTCGAACTGCCGGGGGCCGCCTCTGCAGTTACCGT
The DNA here is from genome assembly GCA_035495315.1 of Candidatus Limnocylindrales bacterium. GTDB lineage: Bacteria > Verrucomicrobiota > Verrucomicrobiia > Limisphaerales > UBA8199 > DATJGF01. The sequence goes on along the minus strand of DATJGF010000030.1, from coordinate 716 downwards.
CATTCGCGCAGACGATCATGCTTACCATTACCGGTCCGACAAGGATTGCCGGATCCGCACGCTTTCGCCGTTGAACCTGGAAAAGGATGTCGAATTTTATGAAGTGCGTTTGCAGCGGGGAGGAGCGCTGCGCAGTTCGCCGCATTTCGAAGGTACGAGGGAATTTCTGACGCTGCAAAAAGGCCGGCTGCGGATCGAGTCGGCGGGCGACGCCGAAGAGCTGGAAACAGGCGACTCGGCCAGCTACCGGGCAGACGTACCGCATGCGCTGGTGAATATCGGCAAAACGGAAGCGGTGATTTTTTTGATAGTGATTTACCGTTGAAGATGAAAATCCTCTTCATTGGCGGCACGGGAAATATCTCGGGTGATTGCGCGGAGCGGCTTCAGTCCAAAGGACATGAAATCCACATCTTGAGCCGAGGCCGGAGCACGGTGCCGGCGGGAATGACCGCTGTCATTGCCGACCGCAAGGACCCGGCTGGTATGCGCCGTGCCCTGCAGGGCTCAAGAGCGGAAATCGTCATTAACTTCCTCGGCTACGAGCTTTCAGATATTCGACTCGATTTCGAGCTGTTTCACGAAAGCGTCCGCCAGTATATCTTCATCAGCTCCGCAACGGTTTACCTCAAGCCACCGCCGTTTTTGCCAATTACCGAAGCGACGCCGAAAGGCAATCCGTTCTGGGACTATGCGCAAAAGAAGCTGGCTTGCGA
>DATJGF010000029.1:0-42813 GCA_035495315.1 Candidatus Limnocylindrales bacterium | reverse complement strand
GCTTCATTCAGCGGTTTCTACGACGCATGGAAAACCGCTAAAAGCGGTTCCGGTCGGTGTTCGCTGTCTTCACCCCGCTGAAGCGGGGTGTTAATGAGAGCAGCACATTCAATCATCTACGGCTCGGTCAGGTTCTCAAAAATTGAGATGACCACCGGAACGGATTAGGTCGATAAATGTTCTTTACAGTCTCCGGGGGCAAAACTATTGTTTACCGATTATATTGATGAGAGATTGCTCGAATTGGTAAGAATACATGCAAGCGAAAGCGAAGACGATTAGTGATTTTAAGCTCCACGAGCGGGATACGGGCTCGGCTGATGTCCAGATTGCGTTGCTGACGCAACGCATTAACCATCTCACCGATCACCTTCAAAAGAACAAAAAAGACCACAGCTCCCGCAGGGGATTACTGATGATGGTGGGGCAACGCCGGCGTTTATTGGATTATCTCCAGAATACGGACGTGAACCGATACCAGGCGGTCACCAAGAAGCTCAAGCTCCGCAAGTGACTTGCGACAAGCCTTGGGTCTGTTAACCCCGGGTGCGTGGCGGGCGAATTTCGATTAAACCGAGCCGGAAGCACGAGCGGCGCGGTTCTACCCTTAACTTTCGTGCATAAGAGAACTTCATTTGCGCTGGGTAATTTCATTCAGCTCCGAATTTTTCGGAGTTCACTGAAGTTCCTCGGTGGCGATGGAGAGAAAGGTTACCATGGCAGAAAAGGCCACCGCCCCCATAGGGGACAAGCAGATCATTATTGAAACAGGGAAAATCGCCAAACAAGCTGACGGTGCTGTTACCGTTCAGCTGGGCGAAACGATTGTAATCGTTGCGGCTGTTGCCGCCACCAAAGCCAAAGAGGGCCAGGATTTCTTCCCGCTGACAGTTGACTATCGCGAAAAAGCGGCAGCCGCCGGCAAATTTCCCGGGGGTTACTTCAAGCGCGAAGGCCGCCCGACCGAGAAGGAAATACTAACGTCCCGGCTGATCGATCGGCCTATCCGGCCGCTCTTTCCGCGCGGTTGGTACAACGAAGTTCAAGTCCAAAGCATCGTGCTGAGTGCCGATGGCGAGAACGATCCCGACATGCTGGCGGTGGTCGGGGCCTCGGCCGCTTTGATGGTCAGCGATATTCCATGGGAAGGACCGCTGGGTGCTGTCCGTGTTGGTCGCGTCAAAGGCCAATTGGTCGCCAACCCGACCCACAGCCAGATGGCGGACAGCGACCTCGACCTGGTCTATGTGGGTAACGCAACTGACCTCGTTATGTATGAGGGCTCCGCCAAAGAAATCAGCGAAGCGGATTTCAATGCGGCTCTGAAATTCGGCCAGGAGGCGATTCAACCGACCATCGCGGCTCAAAAGGAGCTCGCTGCCCGCGCCGGAAAAGGCAAACGCCAGATTACTCTGAATATCGTTCCTGAGGAAATCCTCCAGGAAGCCAAGGCGCTGGCTGGTGATCGCATTGTCACAGCTCTGCTGACTGCAGGAAAGCTTGCCCGCGAATCGGCCGTCTCCGCGCTTACGGAAGAAATCAGCAAGAAGCTTGTCGAAAAGTTCGGCGCGGAGAAGGTGACAGAATTCGTACTCAAGGATGCCTTTTATTACATCCAAAAGGAAGCCGCGCGTGGCCTGATTATGAATCATGATAAGCGTCTGGATGGGCGCGATTTTGATACCGTGCGTACGATCTCCAGCGAAGTTGGAATCCTCCCGCGCGCCCATGGCTCGGCGTTGTTCCAGCGGGGCGAAACGCAGGCTATCACCCTCTGCACACTCGGCACGGGGGAAGATGCGCAGGAATTCGATTCCTACACGGGCGGCGCCAGTGAGAAGAAGTTCATTCTGCATTATAATTTCCCGAACTTCTCGGTCGGCGAAACCGGCCGGATCAGTGGTCCGGGTCGGCGCGAGATTGGCCATGGGGCATTGGCGGAGCGTTCGCTCGAGCCGATGGTGCCGGTTGATACTTATCCTTACTCGATTCGCATCACCAGCGAGATCATGGAGTCCAATGGCTCGACCTCGATGGCGACGGTGTGTGGCGGTTCTCTTGCCCTGATGGACGCCGGCGTCCCGATGGCTCGGCCCGTCGCTGGAATCAGTGTTGGATTATGCACGGAGCACGACGATAAAGATCGCATTTCCCGCTATAAGCTGATGACGGACATTATCGGCTGGGAAGATGCGTTCTGTGACATGGATTGCAAACTAGCCGGAACGGAGCGCGGCATTACCGGGTTCCAACTTGACCTCAAGTTGCGCGGCATTCCGTTGAGTATGATGGCCGAGGCGGTCGAAAAGGCCCGGGTAGCCCGGTTGCACGTTTTGGGCGAAATGGCCAAGACGCTTGGCGAATCACGCAAAGAGATCAGCCAGTACGCGCCGCGGATCGAGACGCTGAAGATCAACCCGGAGAAGATCGGCGCGCTGATCGGTCCGGGCGGGAAGAATATCAAGAAGCTCGTCGAAGAATCCGGGTGCGAGATCAACATCGAAGACGATGGCACTGTGAACATTTACTCGGTTTCCGCCGAGGGGATGAAGATCGCCCGCGACGCGATAGCCGGCATGACCGCCGAGGCGGAAGTCGGCAAGATCTATCGCGGCAAGGTCGTAACTGTTAAGGACTTTGGCGCTTTTGTTGAATTCCTGCCTGGCAAAGATGGCCTCGTTCACATCAGTGAATTGGCGAATTTCCGAGTTAAGCAAACCGAAGATATCGTCAAGCTTGGCGACGAAATCTGGGTGAAATGCCTAGGGGTTGACGAAAAAGGCCGGGTGCGTCTATCTCGCAAGGCGGCGATGGCGGAGCGTGATCAGCAAATGGGCGGCGGCGGTGGTCAACCCGAGGGCGGCGATGGCGGTGACCGTGGTCCGGACCGTGGCGATTCCGGTGAGCGCGGTGAACATCGCAGTGACCGCAGCGACCGTGGTGGCGAGCGCGGGGACCGGCGGGGGGGCGACCGCCGTGGTGGCGAGCGGGGCAGAGTCGACCGCGGCGATAGAGGCGGCGATCGTGGACATCCTCGCGGCGACCGTGGTGACGGCGGCGATAGACAGCGCGAGACGCCGCATATTGGCTAACCAAAAATTCTTCACTAAAGGCGAGCCGGCAACGGCTCGCCTTTTTTGTCAGGTCGTGCCAAATACTTGACTGGGTCTGAATCAGCTGTGCAACAGCATCCAGACAAAGGATGTCGCTACCAACGCCAGACACGCACATCCCAGAACCAGCCAGATTGCATTTTCGCGCCGTCGTTCAATGGCCAGCGACTCCCATAAGCCCGAGTCCTGACGCGCGCGGTGCAATGGCGCCGGCCAATGGCTCTTTAGCGCACTAACGTGAATCGTCATAGCACATGGCCCCTGTTGCGGGCTGCTTGTTTCATACTTATGGACTATAAGGACAGTAAACTATTAAATAGTATTTTTCAAGAAATAATAATAGTTCCAAGACCAACCCATAGAGCCAGAACCACATATGGATCACACACCTTCGCGTCGTTTTCGCTGTCCTAGGGCTTCCAAGGGCCCCGGCTGTTCTTGACTGCGCTCAGAGCCTCAGAACACCTTCTTGGATGTGAGTTCCGCCGCCAATATCTTCAGCCTGCCGCCCGGTTCCGTCGGCATGCTCATTGACCTCTATGAGCTAACCATGGCGTATGGCTATTGGAAATCCCGTACCATCGATAAAGAGGCAGTATTCCATCTCTCCTTTCGAGAATCCCCTTTTCAAAGCGGGTTTACGATTTGCTGCGGACTGAACGCAGCTATTGAGTACCTTCAAGAACTGGAATTCACCGATTCCGATCTCAAGTACCTTGGCAGCTTGCCGGGAGGTGACGGAAAACCGTTGTTCGATCATGAATTCCTCTCCTACCTCAAAACCCTTCAATTCACCTGCAGTGTGGATGCTATTCCTGAGGGAACGGTGGTCTTTCCGCAAGAACCTTTAGTGCGAGTCCAGGGCCCAATCCTGCAAGCCCAGATCATTGAAACGGCCTTGTTGAATTTCTTTAATTTTCAATCGCTGATTTGCACGAAAGCCTCGCGAATCTGCCTCGCCGCACAGGGCGAGCCGGTGATCGAGTTCGGCTTGCGCCGCGCCCAAGGAATCGATGGCGGCATCACGGCAAGCCGGGCTGCTTACATTGGAGGTTGCGCGGCGACATCGAACCTTCTGGCCGGGAAACTTTATGGCATTCCGGTGTCCGGAACCCACGCGCACAGTTGGGTCATGTCGTTTGATTCCGAAGTGGAGGCATTCGAGGAATATGCGCGAGCGATGCCAAATAACGCCGTTTTTCTGGTTGATACCTACAGCTCGTTGGCTGGCGTCCACCATGCCGTCGAAGTGGGTCGCAAACTGCGCGCGGGAGGCCACAACCTTGCGGGCATTCGACTCGATTCCGGTGACCTGGCGTTTCTAAGTATTCAGGCGCGTAAGATTCTCGATGAGGCAGGATTCAAGAATGCGGTCATCATCGGCAGCAACGACCTGGACGAACGATTGATTACCAGTCTCAAACAACAACGCGCTGCGATTGCCTGTTGGGGGGTTGGCACACGCCTGGTGACAGCCTACGACCAACCCGCGCTTGGCGGAGTTTACAAACTATCCGCCATACGCAAGCCAGGCGAGGCGTGGGAATATAAAATCAAACTTTCGGAGCAAGCCGCAAAGATTACCAATCCGGGCATCCTGCAAGTCCGCCGCTTCCGCAGCGCTACCGAACTCATCGGCGATGCGATTTATGATACAAGCCGACCTGTGCCAGCAGAATTTGTCATTGTTGACCCGCTTGATCTGACTCGCCGCAAACATATCCCGGCCCATAGTGCCGCGGAGGATTTGTTGGTCCCGGTTTTCCGCGAAGGCAAACTCGTCTATCCAATACCGCCGCTGAACGAGACTCGCGCACGCGTCCGGGAGCAATTGGCAATGCTCCACCCAGGCATCAAACGATTCACGAATCCGCATCAGTATCCGGCCGGACTCGAGTTAAGGCTGCACGAATTCAAAACCGACCTCGTCCTGCGCGCCCGCGGAGAGAAACAAATCCATTAAATTACCTGGCCCGAAAGCTGATCGCCTGCCGGAACGCCGGCCTTGCCCAGGCGGCAAGCGCTTTAGGTTTCCCCGGCAGGTTTCCCCTTGAGACAGTGGCGCGGAGCCAGTACGTTCAACGGCAATAGCCATGGTCAGTGTCGTCATTGTTGCCGCAGGGAAGGGGACCCGAATGGGGCCAAATGTCGACAAGCTCTTTCTCGAATTGAACGGCACACCGGTCGTTGCTCATACCTGGCAGCGCTTCGATCGCACCGCTTGCATCGAACATATTGTCCTCGTTATTCGAGAGGGGATGCAAGATGCGTTCGTCGCGCTCGCTGCCAAAATTAAACCCAACAAACCATTTGTTCTCGTGCCCGGCGGCGCCGAACGTCAGGATTCAGTATGGAACGGTCTCTGCCAACTGCCGACTAACGCAGAAATCGTCGTAATTCAGGATGCAGCGCGACCCTGCACCAGCCCAGAGCTCACTGCGGCAACTGTGGCCGCTGCGCGGCAAACCGGGGCCGCCGTGGCGGCGCAAGCGGTAACTGACACGATTAAGGAGTCGAACGACGGCAAATTGGTGGATCGTACCGTCGATCGTTCGCGTCTTTACGCGGTGCAAACCCCGCAGACTTTCCGAGTCGAGGTTATTCGCCAGGCGCTTGAACTGGTGCGGAAAAAGGGGTTAAGCATCACCGACGACACGGCGGCCTGTGAGTTGATCGGCCAACCTGTCCGACTTGTCCTCAGTGCTGCGCCCAATCCTAAGGTGACTCGCGCCGAAGACTTGCCTTACATTGAAGTCCTGCTTAAAAACCACGCTTGAATCCATGAACATCACACGACGCAAATTCGTTGGTCAAACCGCCATCGGTCTGGTCGGTGGCGCGTCGCTTCAAACCGGCGGCAGTGCCGAGGTCAGCAAGCCGCCCAAACAGGGCGAGGCACCTCTGGTTGTCTCCACCTGGCCGTTCGGCAAACCGGCCAACGATGCGGCTTTGAAGGCGCTCAAGTCCAGCGGTTCGCTTATCGATGCTGTCGAGCAAGGCATTTCGGTAACCGAATCCGATGTGTCGAATCATTATGTGGGACTCAGTGGTGATCCCAACGCCGCCGGCGTGGTGCAATTGGATGCGTGCATTATGTCGGGCCCCGGACACCAGGCCGGCAGCGTTGCCGCGCTGGAGGGAATTCGTCATCCGATTTCGGCCGCGCGCCGCGTCATGGAGAAAACACCCCATGTGATGCTGGTCGGGGAGGGAGCTCGCATGTTTGCATTGTCGCACGGGTTGGAGTCGGTGCCGGTGGATTCGCGAGCGCGATACGAGGAGTGGCAAAAGAAGATTCCTCTTTCGGCCAAACCGGGTGGAACGCACAAAGACACCCACGATACGATTGCGTTGCTCGTGCTCGGAGGCGATCGAAATATCGCTGGTGGCTGCTCAACCAGCGGATTGGGGGGCAAACTTCCGGGGCGGGTAGGTGATTCGCCCATTATCGGGAGTGGTCTCTACGTCGATAACGAGGTTGGGGCAGCCGGCGCTACAGGTGTTGGCGAGAATGTGATGCGCTATTGCGGCTCGTTCATGGTGGTGGAATTCATGCGTCAAGGCCTGCACCCGGAAGAGGCTTGTCGTCAGACCATACAGCGAATCGCGCGTCAGGACCCCAAAGGCATGAACCTGACCATCAGCTTTATTGCACTGGATAAGCATGGCCGGTTCGGTGCAGCGACAACTAACAAGAACTTTCAGTATGCCGTAACGACCACCAGCTTTAGCCGAGTTCTGGAGATTTAAACCTTCCCCGTACGCAGGGTTTCACTGTGCTGCACCGCAAAGTCTTACTTTTGCATGTCAGGGGGGGTTCAGATTAGACCCAGTTCTGCCGACTAAAAGTCGGCGTTACAGCAGCGTAAAACTCTGCGTTACCTGAGCAAAAGCGCCTCCCCCGCCTTGCAAAGTCACCTGTTGCCCTTTACTTTCAGCCTGAACAGTTTTGCCGGCATTATGAAAAGACGACTGATCTATGGGGCAGTGGTAGTGGTCCTCACCGCGAATCTTCTAATTGGGGCCCGCATCTATTTGTCAACCGCCCAAGCCGCGGAGAAGGATTCACCGTATCCGAGCCTCGAACTCTTTTCTTTCGTGATGGAAAAGGTGCGCAAGGACTATGTCGATGGCCAAAAACTCACTTACCAGGACCTCGTGTATGGCGCGCTCAAAGGAATGCTGAATACGTTGGACCCGCATAGCGAGTTCATGGAGCCGGACAAATACAAGGATCTACAGAATGACACTCAAGGCGCGTTCGGCGGTTTGGGGATAGTCGTGTCGATGAAAGATAATTTTGTCACCGTCGTAGCGCCGATGGACGAGAGCCCCGGGTTCAAGGCCGGGATCATGTCGGGTGACCGGATCATTCGGATCGACGGCAAAAGCACTGAAAAGATGAGCCTGCAAGACGCCGTAAAGAGTCTGCGTGGCGACCCCGGAACCGAGGTCAAAATTACCGTTTTTCGGCCCTCGTCGAGTCAGTTGGAAGATTTCACACTGACTCGCTCGGTCATAAACATCGACATGGTGAAAGATGTGCATGGCAAGAAGGAGTTCCCGCTCGGCGAAGATAAAATTGGTTATATTCGCCTGGTCCAATTTGGCGAAAAGACGAGCGACGATCTGGAACAAGCGCTCACGACGCTCAAGAAACAGGGGATGCAAGGATTGGTTCTGGATTTGCGATGGAACCCCGGCGGCCTGCTGGATCAGGCAGTCGATGTTTGCGAAAAGTTCCTGCCCCGCGGGCAATTGGTTGTCAGCACGGAAGGACGGAATGCGGCCCAAAACTCACGGCGTGTGGCTAATGGTCGTGGTGACGAGTTGCACGGCATGCCGATGGTCGTTTTGATTAATCTCGGAAGTGCCAGTGCCTCGGAAATCGTGGCCGGGTGTCTGCAAGATTTGAAGCGCGCAATTGTCCTCGGCGAGAAGAGCTTTGGCAAAGGTTCCGTGCAAAGCATCCTGCCATTGCAAGACGGTTCGGCCTTACGGCTAACGACGGCCAAATACTATACGCCCAGCCACAAAGTGATTCACGAAGAAGGCATCACGCCGGACATCCCGGTCCCGATGTCGGAGCTGGAAGATCGCGATATCCAACTTCAGCGGGCGCCCGGCGGGCTGGAAAGCTTGAGTGAGAAGGACCGCGACCGAGTGACGAATGCGCAAGATCCTCAGTTGCAGCGGGCCATTGACCTGCTCAAAGGGATTACTCTTTTCACGCAGCGCGCACCAGCCCCGGAAAAGCGCATCGCCCGTGGCGACAAAATGGCAGTAGCCAAGTAAGCCAACAATGGCTGTATTGGCTTTCGAAACCTCTTGTGACGAAACGAGCGTTGCCGTGGTGCGGCAGGGGCGTGTCCTGGCCAATGTGATTTCCTCGCAGATTCGGCTCCACGCCGAGTATGGTGGCGTGGTACCTGAACTGGCCGCTCGCGAACATCTGCGAAACCTGCTGCCGATAGCCCGGGAAGCTCTGCGCGAAGCACAGGTTCGCCCTGATGCGATCGAGGCCGTGGCTGCCACGCAAGGGCCAGGACTTCCGGGCGCGTTGCTAATCGGTGTTAAGGCCGCTCAAGCCTTTGCGTATGCACAACGGCGTCCATTCCTCGGGATTCAACATCATGAGGCCCATCTTTACTCACCTTGGATTTGCGGTCGACCCCCGCAGGCCGATTTTGCTTCGTTTGAGCCAAATGTTTCACTGATTGTCAGTGGAGGTCATACCATGCTGGTGCATGTCGAGGGAGAATTGCAGCATCGACTGCTTGGCTCGACGGTCGACGATGCGGCCGGCGAGTGTTTCGACAAAGTTGGCAAATTGATCGGCCTGCCTTATCCCGCAGGACCGCAAATCGATCGCTTAGCGCAGGAGGGAAATGCCAATGCTTATGATTTCCCGCGTCCGATGCTCAGAGAGCCCCACGACGATTTCAGCTTTAGCGGACTTAAGACATCAGTTCGCTATTTCTTGCGGGACAATTCTCACCTGCTTGGCAATCCACAAGCGGTCCGTGACCTGTGCGCCAGCGTGCAAAGCGCGATTGTCGAGGTGCTGGTGGCCAAAACTTTTCGTGCAGCCAGGCGGTTGGGGGTAAGCTGTATTACTGCTTCGGGCGGAGTCAGTTGCAACCGGTTACTGCGAGCACAACTTAACGCAACCGGTCAGAGTAAGGGCTTCAGGATCCGGCTCGCCGATCTATCCTTGTGCACCGACAACGCTGGAATGATTGGGATCTTAGCGGAACGAAAGTTGGCGTTGTGTGACTACGCCAGCGCGCTGGACGAGGATATCCTGCCTAACTGGTCGCTGGCAGGCTCGAGATGAATCTTGCCATTGGCTGCAGGTTTTGCCGCTGGTTCTGTCGCTTCGGTTAAGTCCTGAATAGTTTGAAGCAACACCGTCAGGTCCAGGGGCTTTTCGAGCAACGCGTCGATGCCTTTTTTTATCGCGGAATCGTGCTGATGAGGCCAGCCAGTAATAGCGATCAAAGGTATCGTGCGATCCAGGTGCCGCAGGTCGTCGAAGGCCTTCCACCCATCATGGTCGGGCGTTCTTAAATCCATGATCACCAGCACCGGGAGGGTACTGCGGAATTTCAACATCGCCTCCTGTATACCGTTTGCCTGGATAGCCGTATAGCCACTCGACTCCAGCACGCGTGCCAGCATCCGGCGCGCGGCAGCATCCTCGTCGGCGACTAATATCTTTTTCATGGTCTCAAAAAAATTTCCCTGTGGCCGGTCGCGGGCGTGAGCCGAGCCACAGGGAGCGGTGGGTCGCCGCTAAATTGATTACTTACTGCGGTAACACCGAGCATCTCGCTCGAGCTGGACTACTAACTTCCACCCGCAGACCTCGTTGTTGCGCTGCGATCACGACAAACGAAGCAGTTTTCCTTTAGCCAAAACCGTGCCAGTAGTTTTGCGGAGTAGTACAGCTGCTTTTCCGGGGGTTCTGGAAGGATCTTCAAACAGCTTCATCGAAAACCGGATAACTATCTTGCCATAGCTGGTAACGCGGTTATCACCTTCGGTGATCGTATTGGTAAAAAACCACTTTCGAGTCTTCGCAGGCTATGGTTCGATGGAAGAGTGCTGGCGCCTCAATTTATCGGCACTGGAATCAAGCTTCGGCTGGCGGCATTCATCGTTGCCATTGCCGGAATCACGGCGCTGATTGCCTGGACCGCACAGAGCGCCTGGCGTCGTGCCGGTGAAGTACGAATTCACCTGACGAGGGTGCAATTACAGAGCTTTCAAATCGCTGACCACATCCAGCAAAGCATCCTGGAGTTGAACAACCACGTGGTCCGGTATGGGCTCTTGCGGAATGAGAGCGATTGGGCCCATTTTCAAGCCACGAGCAAAGCGTTGGATGAATGGATCGATGAACGGCGCGGATCGGAAAACACCCCCTTGGAACTCAAAATTCACGATCGCATCAATACGAACTACGATGTTTACATGGCAGCGGCTCGCGAGATCGCCGCGAAGGTTCAAACCAATTCTGAGGTGCCGCTGAATTTATCGGCCTTCGCCGAGTTCGAAACTCAGGGGCAGAAGATGCTGAAGCTCGGTTTTGAATTGGCCGAGGCGCACCGGCAAACGATGAATTCCTTTTTGGCGAATTCGAACAAGTCCCTGCGCTACTTGCGCATTGTTCTGGTCACCTCGCTGGGTCTGCTGTTTTTGGCGGTGGGGGGATTGGCCGCGGTGGTCTATCGTGAATTGATCGCCCCGCTACGAACTCGTCTGGTTGCAAATGAAGCGATAATAGAGCGTCAGGAAAAACTGGCGTCACTGGGGATGCTGGCCGCTGGTGTGGCGCATGAGATTCGCAACCCGCTCACGGCGATCAAGGCGTGGTTGTTTATTCAGCAAAAAAATCTACAGCCTGGCACACCGGAACATTCCGATGCCGAAATCATAGCTCAGGAAGTCAATCACCTAGAGAGGATCGTTAAAGAGGTGTTGTTGTTCGCGCGGCCGTCGGAACCGCAGTTGACCATAATGCCAGCAAGCGAACCGTTAATCCAGGTCCAACGATTGCTGGCGCCGCAATGTGAGAAAAAGAACATTCACCTCGTCTACGAGAATTCGATCGATGCCAAGATTCGCGTCGACCCTACGCAGATCCAGCAAGCGTTGATCAATCTGGTCCAAAATGCGGCCGAGAGCATTGGCCAGGGTGGTTCAGTCATTCTGAGGGTAAAAACCGGGACTCGGATTTTGTGTGACCGAATGACGGAAGTTGTGGTGCTGGAGGTCGCCGATAGCGGCAAGGGGATCGCTCCGGCAGTGGAGAAGCGATTGTTTGATCCGTTCTTCACCACGAAGGATTCTGGAACTGGACTGGGACTATCGATCACCGCTCGTATAATTGAAAAACATGGTGGGGCCTTGCAGTATCAGACGCAGGTAAACAAAGGCACAACGTTTGGAGTCGTGCTGCCGCGAGCCGCTTGACATGGGCAAGCGGTCGGACCCTCACGCTATGCTGCATTGCCTTTTCAATCGTTTCGTGTATGAGGTTCGGGGATGAATAGTGCCGGCAAAGTTTTGCTGATTGAAGATGATCCCGGCATTGTGATGACTTTGCGCCGGGTTTTGAGAGAGGAAGGTTTTGAGGTCGTCGTCGAGACCCGTGGCGATACCGGGTTGAATCGAGCGCGTCAAGACGGATTTGATGTGGTGATTACCGATTGGAAGCTTCCCGGCCTCAGCGGGCTGGATATCGTCCGCGAGCTGCATACCGCAAAAGCCCGCCTTCCTATAATCCTGGTGACGGCGCACGGCACTTTTGAAACCGCCATTGAGGCAACGAAATCAGGAGCATTTGACTATCTGCTAAAGCCGTTTGAGATGCCGGAGTTCCTGGACATGGTGGAACGGGCTGTCGCCAGCCGACGACTTATGATCGAGCCGGTGGCATTGGGCCGGCATGGAGAGTCCCGAGACGCGATTATTGGCAGCAGCAGGGTGATGCAGTCACTTTACAAGGAAGTGGGCCGGATTGCGACCAAAGACGTCGATGTGCTAATTCGCGGGGAAACAGGGACGGGCAAGGAACTGATTGCGCGCGCGATTTATCATCATAGCCATCGCGCCAAAGCGCCGTTCATTGCGATCAACTGCGCCGCCATACCGGAAACGTTGCTCGAAAGCGAGCTCTTCGGCCACGAACGCGGTGCCTTCACGGGAGCCGAAATGCGGCGCATTGGGCGTTTCGAACAAGCGAATCAAGGAACGATTTTTCTGGACGAGATTGGCGATATGACGTTGGGGACGCAGGTCAAACTGCTGCGCGTTTTACAGCACAAACGCTTTCAGCGGCTGGGCGGAAAAGAAGAATTATCTGTGGACGTGCGGGTCGTCGCCGCCACTCATCGCGACCTGGAAACCGGGATTAAACAGAAAACTTTTCGTGAAGATCTTTATTATCGGCTGAGCGTGGTGGTTATTCATTTACCCTCCTTGCGGGAACGCAAAGAAGATATCCCGGAGCTGGTCGAGTATATGCTCCACAAATATGGGACGGAATTGGGGGTCGAGAATCCGTCGATCCAAGCCGAGGCGATGAGTCTCTTAAGCGCGCAAAACTGGCCGGGGAACGTGCGTGAGCTGGAGAATGTCGTTCGAAAAGTTCTCTTGTTGTCACAAGGCTACACGGTCAACGTTGACCACGTCGGCGCTGCTCTGGCGCGGGCAGGCACTCCCGCGGAAGCAGCGCATCAGACCTTGAGCCAGTTTGTCGATGAATTACTCACAGCGGCACAACGCGGCGAATTGGATGACGCTCACGCGCGGCTCCTGCAAGCCGCCGAAAAGGAGCTTTTTCGGCGCGCCATCCAACTGGCCCACGGCAATCAAGCCAAAGCAGCCCGCTGGGTTGGAGTTTCCCGCCTCACCATGCGGGAGAAATTAATCCAATTCGGGATCCACCCTGCTCAGGAGCAGGGTAAATTCTGAACTGTCCGCTGCGGTTTGTCAGATAAAAATTGTCGCTCTACAATCGTCAGACATTCCTTTAGCGTGCCGAGGCGAAGTTTAACTAGTATTCGAGCCGGCACCCTGAACCAAATACTTCAACCGAAAGACACATGAAATTTCGACCTTTCAACATCTCGCGCCGCAGTTTCTTGAAGACTTATTGCCTCAGCGCAGCGGGTGCAGGTTTGCCAGCCTGGTTTGTTGAAAGGGAATTACTGGCCGCCCCTGCGGAGGCAAAAGTTCCGGCGCCGAACGATCGTCCCGGAATTGCGTTGATTGGTTGCGGCGGCATGGGCCGAGTTGACGCCGGGTTGGCCAGTCGCTTTGGGGAAATCGTTGCCGTTTGTGATGTCGACGAAAAGCACGCCGAACAGGCCGCCAAACAGTTTACTAAGGAGGGCAAAGTTCCTGTGAAGTACAACGATTTTCGCAAGGTGATGGAGCGGCCGGAGGTTCACGTGATCATTACTGGGACACCGGACCATTGGCACACTCTGGTGAACCTGGCTGCCACCAAGGCCGGCAAGGATGTTTATGGTGAAAAACCATTGACGCTGACCATCGACGAAGGAAAAAACCTTATAGCAGCAGTGCGCGAACACAAAACTGTGCTGCAAACCGGCACCCAACAACGCAGCGACCCGCGCTTTCGATTGGCGTGTGAGCTAGTACGGAACGGCCGGATTGGGAAACTCAAAGAAATCCTCGTTTGGCTGCCGGCAGGCCTGCGTGAAGGTCCGTTCAAAGCGGCTCCCGTGCCGTCAGAACTGAACTGGGATTTCTGGCAGGGCCAGGCCCCAGCGGTGGATTATGTGCCGGAACGTTGTCACCTAAAGTTCAGGTATTGGTATGATTATTCGGGAGGAACAATGACCGACTGGGGGGCGCATCACAATGACATCGCACTCTGGTCGATTAACCTTCCGGGCCCGGTTGAGGTCGAAGGCAAAGCCCTCGCACAACCGATACCGGGTGGTTATACGGCTATCAGCGAATACGACGTGAAATTCACCTACGCGAACGGCGTGATTCACAACGCCCGCACCACCAAAGCGGATAACATTTTCGGGGGCGTTGAAGATCCACAAGGCCAACGTAATGGGGTGCGGTTTGAGGGCACCGAGGGTTGGATTTGGGTGAATCGCGGCACATTAAGGGCTAGTGATAAGGCGCTAATCGACACCCCGTTGCCCGCTGACGCCCAAAGGCTTTATGCCAGCAACGACCACATGGGTAATTTCTTTGAGTGTGTACGCACGCGTAAGGCCCCGATTTGCGAGGCCGAGGTGGGACACCGGTCCGCCAGCATTTGCCATCTCGGCGCGATCGCTTTACGCACCGGTCTGAAACTGAAATGGGACCCCGCCGCCGAACAGTTTGTGGGCGAGAATGCCGACAGGGCTAACGCGTATGTGCGGCGAGAAATGCGTAAACCCTACGATTATAGTTTTGTCTGAGACAGAGGGAGCCATAAGGATTTCGGCGGACTTTGTTAGCGGTTGACGGGTTGGAGCAAAATTTGACCGAGCTCCAGTGTTTCAACGCCTCCGGGTAAATTGGTCGCGAGGCTCATAGGAAAATTTGTTTCAACCGTAACGTATCCCGGCTTTTCGATGTGGAGTTGAAGCTGACTCCAACCCGATCCGCGGAAAATTGAGAGGACGCGTTCGCTCTCCAACACAAACTGACCGTTGTCATCAGTACGAATCGGTACTTTGCGAATCATGAGCTCGGAACCTTTTGGTGGCGAACTGGCGTTCGCAGTCTGCGGACGTCCGTGGCGGCTTACCATCGCAGCGGAGACAGGTTGTTGTGTGTCAGCTGCCAGGACCCGGCCGCTGATCCGCGGTAAAGAGTAAGGCCCCCACCGCTCGGACTGGCAACCGGCCAGCAAGATCGCAAAAAAGACAAATCCCAAGCGAATCATCGCGCTTGGAATAGGCTACGACGCGGGACGCGTCAAGCCGCCCTGTCCAAAGTTACAAGCGGAAGACGGGTGGCTTGGGGCGCACCCCCGTCTTCGGCGGCCAAACTCACGGATAGGCAGCCCCGCTGCTGGCCAGCGGATGAGCGCCTTGCACAGTGACGAATTCGCGCTGGTTCTGCTGCGCAAACTCCTGAATTACCATGCGATTGAAGGCCGGTAGGTCCGCCGGTTTCCGACTGGTCACAAGCCCATCGTCAACTACGACCTGCTCGTCGACCCATTCCGCCCCGGCATTCCTCAAATCAGTTTGCAGCGACGGCCAGGAAGTCATTCTCCGTCCGCGCACGACGTCTGCCTCGATGAGTGTCCAAGGCCCGTGGCAAATAGCAGCCACTGGTTTCTTCTGATCAAAAAACGCCCGAACAAAATCGACTGCTCTCTTATCCATGCGCAGTTTGTCGGGATTCATCACTCCACCTGGTAATAACAAAGCATCATAAACGTGGGGTGTTGCCTTCTTCAAAGGCACATCCACCCGAACTGTTTTGCCCCATTTGGTCATGTCCCAGGCACGAACGGTCGCCCCGGCTGCCGATACGATATCGACCTCTGCGCCGGCCTTCTCTAAGGCCTGTTTCGGTTCGAGTAATTCGACTTGCTCGAAGCCCTCCGCGACTAAGATCGCAATCCGCTTTCCATTCAATCTAGTATTCATAGCTCGCACTCCATTCTTCAACTAACTACTGTCTTGGCAGGCGGCTATTGGGTAATCAACCCCGTTTCCTAATCGATCTCAACGCGAGCACATGGCACATGCCAGGCGAGGGTTGGGATGCAAGCGAAACTGGGGTGCCAACCGACCGAGTGCTACTTACGAGCCGTTGCGGTCGGGAATTTTGATTCCCGTCGCGTTGGTTGAAGTTGATCCGCTTCGGTCGGTTCGATTAGCAGAAAGCTCAGTTCCTGGCGGATCCAAGGTCCAAAAAGTGATCGGTCGAACACGGCGGCTTGAAACGAATGTAAATTGGGGAAGACGCTGCTGCCGTAGGCCGCCTCCTGGTATTGCTCAAGGGCTCGCAATTCTGCTGGCGTAAACTCCCGGGCATTCAGTAATGCCAGTACCATCATTAACATGCAACCGAACTGCACCATGCCCGAGAGCATCCCAAGGTAGTACTCTCCTCGACCGAACGCGTCGGTGCCGACCAGTTTGGGGGCAAACCGGCGTTGAATGGCTGAAAAGAGCAGCAAAATGAGCAAAGCCGTTGCGATATAGGCAAGCAGATACGATGTGAGCAGACTTAGCCCTGCCATTTGGGCAATTAATGCGCCGGCCGGACGATAAAACAGCGCGCAGCCCAACAGCAGCGCGACCCACTTTGTCACCCGGAACAACTCAATCGACAGCCCATGCTTGCGACCGTAAAAAACTCCCGCTGTCAGGATCGATACCAAGAGGAGATCGAACAAGTTTATAGACAAACTCATCAACTCCTCCGCGAAAAAACTCCCAGCTCGTGAACTGAATCCAGCATCGGCTTTAAAGGTACACCGGAATCACAGCCGTTTTCGTGCCAAGCGGGCGCATGCGTCGGCTCCGAAATTCTCTGCCTCCCTGTGGCCTCGCAATTGCTTTGTCGTGGGCAAATAACGAGCAGGCGAGCAACTCAGAGTGAGACGCTTGCGACCGTTGCTGCCATTGACTGCGTTCAGTGATTCATCAAAGATCGACTGAATATGAGTCTGTGGTGTCCTGTTTTTGGTTTCCGAGTTTCTCTGGTGCTGATTCTTGCCGGTCAGGCAAATATCCTTGCGGCTCCTAATAGCCAGGAGTTGAGCGCGGCTGAAAAGAGTGGCTGGTTTACATTTGATCCCCCTCGCGATCCTTTCCAAACCAATAGCAGCATTGATTTGCGATTCTTGAACGAAAAGGTTGCCGGCGAACACGGGTTTATTGGCGTAAAGGCCGGGGAATTCATCCACACCGGTAACGGGGAACCGGTGCGTTTTTGGGGCGTTAATGGACCGCCGCACGAGCTCAAGGGCAAGGAACTGGCAGATTGCTCGCGCCGGCTGGCGAAGTACGGCGTAAATCTCGTGCGGATACATGGGGGCTATTTCGACGAACAGGGCAAAATCGACCCGGTCCGCATTCGGCACGCGTTCGAAATCATACGCGCGATGAAGGACGAAGGAATTTACAGCCATCTGTCGATTTACTTCCCGCTCTGGTTTAATCCCAAGCCGGACTCGGCGCTGATTAAAGGTTACGACGGCAAAACCCATCCGTTCGCGGCGCTCTTTTTCAATCCGGAATTTCAACAAGCATACCGCGAATGGTGGGAGGCTTTGCTTACTACGCCGGCGGACGACTCGGGCAAAAAATTGGTCGATGAGCCGGCGTTGGCAAGCGTCGAAATCCAGAATGAAGACTCCTTTTTCTTTTGGACATTCAGCGAACAAAACCTGCCTGAGGCACAATTGGCACTGCTCGAAAAGATCTTCGGGGATTGGTTGGTGAAAAAGTATGGCTCACTTGAGAGCGCCTTCGGCAAATGGAACAACTTGAGATTAAAGCGCGACGCGCCACAGGAACGGCGCATTGCGTTGCGTCCTTTATGGAATATCTTCAATGAGAAGACGGTCCGTGACCAGGACACGGCACGGTTTCTGTTTGAGCTCCAGGAAGATTTCTATAAACAAAGCTATGCCTTCCTGCGCAAACTGGGTTTCAAGGGGGTAATCACAGCTTCCAATTGGGCGACGGCGAGTCCCGAAGTTTTTGGTCCCCTCGAAAAACTCAGCTACACTTGTGGCGACTTCCTGGACCGCCACGGTTACTTTTCTTGCAATCACAAGGGCGAGGAAGCGGCATGGTCAGTCCGAAACGGACATACCTATTCTGACCGAAGCGCACTCCGATTTGACCCGGAGCAATTCGACAAACCAAAGCTGTTCGTTCATCCCGCAATGGATCCGCACTATGCCGGCAAGCCCTCCATGATTTCCGAGACGACCTGGAACCGGCCTAATCGCTTCCGAAGCGAAGCTCCACTCTACCTGGCAGCCTACGGTGCGTTACAACACAGTGATAGCATCGTGCATTTCGCCCTCGATAGCGGCCAGTGGGCGGTAAAACCCGGCTATTTCATGCAGCCCTGGACCCTCATGAGCCCTGCGATGATGGGCCAGTTCCCTGCGGCGGCTCTCATTTACCGCAAAGGTTTCATTACTTCGGCGCCGGTTCTGGCTGAAATAAACCTCAATAAGGATTCACTGTTAGCTTTGGCTGGTACTCCGTTGCCCCAGGATGCGGCCCTTGACGAACTGCGTCTCAAAGACCTTCCAATTGATGGGCAAATCTCTCCCGGTACTCGGATTGATCCGCTGGTCCACTATGCCGGGAGAGTCGACGTGAATTTCGTCGCTGGGGCGGCTTCCACAAAGATCAAAGATCTTAAAGGATTGATCGATCACGCCGCCCAGACCGTTAAGAGCAGCACTGGAGAACTGGCGCTCAATTATCGTGAGGGTGTCCTGACAATCAACGCGGATCATGCCCAAGGCGTGAGCGGTTGCCTCGCGCGGGCCGGGCACGTTGAGCTTAAGGACGTTTCGATCGCTTCAGACATGGAGCTGGGACACATTATCGCCGTGTCGCTCGATGGCCGGCCGTTGGGTGTTTCCAGCCAAATACTTCTGCAGGTGATGTCCGAGGAAAAGGCTACCGATTTCCAAACCGAACCGGGTTCAAACGGTGTGAAGCGAATTATAAATATCGGCAGGGATCCATGGCTTGTGAGGAAATTCAGCGGCACGCTGAGGCTGAAACGTCCGGACGCGGCGGGGCTCAAATTGACCGCTCTTGATTTTAATGGTTATCCGGTAGAAGTCATCGGCTCCTGCCGCGAGGTAAAAGTGCTTCCGGCAACGATGTATTACCTGATTGCTCCGTAGGCCCATGAGGCTTGTTCGATACATGCGGGAAGCCAGTGTTTTGCTCGTTTTCTTGCCCTGTGCCCCTCCCCAGAGTATTGGTAAGGGTGCCGAATGCCGAACCCTGGCTGAGGCTTTAGCTAACTTAACCATATGCGCTTTGCATCACGCTCTCGATCGAGTCGCACTCTCGCCAAACGTCGGGCTTCTAAACCGCGCCCGCTGGCCCCACGTTCGCAACCGGAGCCTGTGCCAAGTCCAGAACGGATCCTGCAAATCGCCTGGGGGTATGCGCCGCCTTTGATCCTGGGCACCGCTTTAAATTATCGTTTATTCGACCTGTTGGACGAAGCGCCCCAAACCGTTGAAGAATTGACCAAACGCACCGGCGCGTCCATCCGCGGTTTGGCGGCTATTCTCAATGCGCTCGTTGGGCTGGAATTCCTCGCGCGTCGAGGGGAACGCTACGCGTTGACCCCTGAGAGCTCTGCGTTCCTGGTTTCCACCCGACCCGCGTATTACGGAACTTATTTCATGCACATGACACGGCAATTGATCCCGCGCTGGCTGCACCTGGGTGAAGCCGTGCGAACCGGGCGTCCGGTGGCAGCAATGAATCAGCAAAATCAAGGGCCGACCTTTTTTGCTGAATTTGTCGAGTCGCTGTTTCCTTTAAGCTACAAAGCAGCGCGATTACTGGGCGAGCACCTGGGAATTTCCTCCGCATCGGGACCGGTTAGTGTGCTTGATATTGGGGCGGGTTCGGGGGTTTGGGGCATCGCTCTGGCACACTTGAGTCCGAACCTGACGGTCTTGGCTGTCGATTGGCCTGAGGTGCTCGAGGTCACCAGGAAAGTGGCGCGACAGCAGGGAGTGGCCGAACGATTAAAAACAGTCGCAGGAGATTTGCTTCAAGCCGATTTTGGTGAACGGCATTCGGTCGCAACGATCGGCCACATCCTGCACAGCGAGGGCGCGGACCGGAGTCGCCGACTGCTTCGCAAGACGTTTGATGCGCTGGCCCCAGGCGGCACGATCGCGATCAGCGAGTTCATGCCCAATGAAGATCGCACCGGCCCGCCTAATGCGCTCATTTTTGCCGTTAACATGTTAGTCCACACGGAACTTGGCGATACTTTTACCTTTCCCGAGGTAGCTGGCTGGCTCAAAGAGGCGGGATTTGTCAACCCGCGGTTGCTCGACGCACCGGCGCCGTCCCCGCTAGTGCTGGCAACCCGTCCCTGAGTGGACTAACGCCAACTCGGAAGGCAGCGCGAGCTACAATTGAGCACAGGCATTTGGGAACCGGCAGACAAGGGAGCCAGCCGCTAACTGCAATGACATTACAGCTTTTACTTTGTCTATAGGTTATGACCTTGGCCGCTCCGCTAAATAGCCCTGCTGTGGCGCCTTCGCTCGGCCCGATGTTTCGGGTGCGAGGCTTGACCAAAGTATATGGCATGGGTGAGGCGGAGGTGCATGCGTTGGCAGGAGTGGACCTCGACCTGTTTTCAGGAGAACTCGTGGTACTGCTGGGCCCTTCCGGCAGTGGGAAGACTACCTTGCTGAACAATCTTGGCGGACTCGATGTACCTACTTCGGGCGAACTTCGGTTCAAAGAGATGGATCTCACGACGGCAGATGATCACCAATTGACCCAATTTCGGCGCGCCAAAGTCGGTTTTATTTTTCAATTTTATAATTTGATCCCCAGTCTCACGGCGCGGGAAAACGTCGGGTTAATCACTGAAATCGCTGCCGATCCGCTGACTCCGGAGGCGGCCCTGGAGATGGTAAACCTGGGCCCGCGGCTAAATCATTTTCCGGCGCAACTCTCAGGTGGGGAACAGCAGCGCGTCGCGATCGCGCGCGCAATCGCGAAGCGACCGGAAGTGCTGCTCTGCGACGAACCAACGGGAGCGCTGGACGTGCGAACCGGGATTGTGGTCCTCGAAGCGATCCAGCGCGTCAACCAGGAACTTGGCGCCCTAACTGTGATCATTACGCATAACGCGGTGATGGCTGACATGGCTGACCGAGTCATCTATTTCTCTGACGGTCGCGTGCAGCAGATTCAGGTGAACGAGACGAAAGCGCCGCCTAGCGCGTTGAGGTGGTGATGCTCTCGCACCTCGATCGCAAGCTCTGGCGCGACTTGCGCCGGATGAAAGGGCAGGCCGTCGCCGTCTCGCTGGTAATGGCCTGCGGTTTGGCGATGATGATCATGGCGCGCAGCCTCATCCATTCCCTCGAGTCGACGCGCCAGGAATATTATG
The DNA here is from genome assembly GCA_035495315.1 of Candidatus Limnocylindrales bacterium. Classification (GTDB taxonomy): domain Bacteria; phylum Verrucomicrobiota; class Verrucomicrobiia; order Limisphaerales; family UBA8199; genus DATJGF01. The sequence continues at coordinate 21,559 of DATJGF010000029.1, read as the reverse complement.
AAGCCAATCGTTTTGCCGATGTCTTTGTTAATCTCAAGCGGGCCCCTAACGCCGTAGCTTCACAAATCGCTGAAATTCCTGGAATAGCCACTGTCCAGCCTGGGCTTTCGGTCCTTGTCACTTTGGATCTCGCCAACCTGGATGAGCCCGCCAGCGGAATGGTGCGCTCGCTTCCTGATTCCGGAGAGCCGCAACTCAACCGCTTGTTTCTGCGTTTCGGCCGCTGGCTGGCGCCAGGCGCCACCAGTGAAGTGCTCGCCAGTGAAGCCTTTGCCGAGGCCAATCATCTTGTTCCGGGAGATAATTTGTCACTGCTGCTGAACGGAAAGCGGCAACAACTCCAGATTGTCGGTATAGTGCTTTCTCCTGAACTTATTTTTGAATCACGCCCGGGAGCGGCTTTGCCTGATAACCGGACCTACGGCACATTTTGGATGCCTTACAAGGAGCTGGCACGAGCCTTCGACCTGGACGGCGCGTTCAATTTCCTCTCGCTAACCCTGGCGCCCGGCGCGGCTGAGCGGCCGGTGATTGCCGAACTGGACCGCCTGCTCACCCCTTATGGAGGACGGGGAGCGTATGGGCGCGAAGATCACCCGTCTCACATTCGCGTTTCTGATGAAATCCGCGTCCTTCAAACTATTTCAGTTGGTTTCCCAATTGTGTTTCTCAGCGTGGCGGCTTTTATGACCAACGCAGTGTTAACCCGGCTTTTGGCGTTGCAGCGGGAACAGATTGCGATCCTGAAAGCGTTTGGTTTTACGAACCGGCAAATTGTGCTGCATTACCTCAAGTTCGCATTTGTCATGGTGGTGACCGGCACGGTACTGGGCGGACTGGGCGGGATAGCACTGGGCCATCGTTTGGTGTTGATGTATCATCGTTTTTTCAGGTTTCCAGACCTGTCCTTTCGCCTCGATCACACCGCGTTTCCGTTGGCTTTATTGGTCAGTGCCGCAGCGGCTGTTCTGGGAGTGTTCAGCGCGGTACGGCGTGCGGCCAAACTTCCTCCCGCCGAGGCGATGCGGCCGGAACCGCCAGCGGATTACCGCCCCGCCTGGGTCGAGCGAACTGGCATCGGCCATTTTCTATCACACACCTTCCGGATTGCCGTGCGCAACATTGAACGCAAGCCGATGCAGGCCATCTTCACCGTCGCCGGTCTTGGCCTGGCCACAGGCATTCTGATCGTCCCCAACTGCTTTCGCGACGGAGTCGAAGAGATCCTCGATTTTCAATGGGACGTAGTGCAACGCCAGGACGTCGGCGTGGGGTTAGTCGAGCCCTCCAGCAGCGAGGTACGCCATTTGTTTCGCAACTTGCCGGGTGTGATGAGGGTCGAACCGTTTCGCCAGGCATTTGTCCGTATCAATTACGGCCATCAACGCCGCCAAATCGCAATCCAGGGCTTGCCCGCCGATGGCCTCCACAACCGCGTGTTGGACGAACACTCTCATCAGATTCAACTTCCGACGGAGGGTTTGGTCGTCTCGGCCAAGCTCGCCCAGGTGCTGGGGGCGCATCCTGGCGATCAGTTGGTTGTCGAAGTGCTCGAAGGAAAACGCCCGATGCGACGCGTTCCGTTAGTGGGATTGGCCGAGGATTTTGCTGGGGTCGCCGCCTACATGGATTTACACGCGTTGAACCGGCTGCTTGGCGAAGGCGACGTCATTACCGGCGCCAATTTCCGGGTCGATGCCGCTCACCGTGGAGAGTTCCTGCACGCTCTAAAGCAAATCCCGCGGATCAATTGGGTAGCGATTAAGGAATCATTACGGGAAAACTTTCGTCAAACAACGGCGGCGAGTATCGGTTTAATCCAAATGATTTACATGGCCTTCGCGATTGTGGTTGCCTTTGGAGTGGTTTACAACAATGCGCGGATCTCGCTGGCGGAACGCGCCCGCGAGCTGGCGACGTTGCGGGTGATTGGTTTCTCGCGCCGGGAAGTGGGCGCCGTGTTAGTCACGGAATTAGTGATCCTCGCGCTGCTTGCGGTGCCATTTGGTTTGCTGTTGGGGACGGGTTTTGCCAAAGCGATATTGCGGGCGGTCAACACCGAAACCGTGCGGTTACCGTTAATTCTGACCGCCAGCAACTACTCGTTTGCGGTGCTGGTCGTGGCGAGCGCGTCCGTCTGCTCCGCACTGGTGGTTCTGAGAAAACTCAATCAACTCGATCTTGTAGGAGCGCTAAAGGCGCCTGAATAAAAATGCGACTCACTAATTCCAATCGCGGCCGCATTCGCGCCTGGGTTCCCTATTTGGGGGCCTTGTTGCTCATCGGGTTGATAATTGCGGGGCTGTGGCCCAGACCGGTGCCCGTCGAGACCGCCCTTGCGGCGATCGGTACGCTTCGTGCCACCGTCAATGAAGAAGGCAAAACGCGAATCAAGCAAAGATATACAATTGCCGCGCCGGTTGCAGGACAGTTGCGCCGGATCCCATTTAAGCCAGGTGCCGAGATCAAGGCCTCAGAAACGGTTGTCGCGGTAATTGATCCCTTATCGCCGACACTGTTGGATCCTCGCACCCGCGCTTCCACAGAAGCCAAGCGGGATACGGCGTTGGCTAATCGCGAAAAAGCGAAGGCTACTCATATTTACGCCGCCAGCGAACTGCGCCGTGTGGAAAAGCTCTTTGAGGGCAAGACTTCCTCTCTGGAGGAACTGGAGGCGGCACAAATGCGCGAAGCGACCGCGGCCAAGGAAGAGGCTGCCGGCGACAGCGCTTTGCGCCAGGCAGAAGCTGAATTGGCCGAATTTGGCGCGTCCGATGCGGGCCAGTCCAGCGTATGTGTGCCGCGCGAGGTCACATCCCCAATTGCTGGCCGTGTACTCAAGGTGCTCGAGGAGAGCACACGGGTGGTCAGCGCCGGCACGCCGTTACTTGAAGTCGGAGACCCTTCTGATCTTGAGGTCGTGGTGGAAGTCCTTTCGCGTGATGGCGCAGCGATTGCGCCCGGAACCAAGGTGGAATTTGAGCAATGGGGTGGAGACCAACCCCTGATCGGCCGAGTGCGGTTGGTCGAGCCCGCTGCGTTTACCAAGATCTCCGCGTTGGGCGTGGAGGAACAGCGGGTGAATGTTGTTGCAGACCTCGTTACTCCTCTGGAGGCGCGCCGTAATCTGGGGGATAACTTCCGGGTTGAGGCAAAGATCATTGTCTGGGAGGCGAGCTCCGCGCTCAAAGTCCCAGCCGGCGCGCTTTTTCGCCAAGGCGAGCAGTGGGCTACTTTCGTGCTCGAAAACGGCACCGCGCGTCTGCGTCCGGTAAAGGTCGGACGCGCCAGCGGAACCGAGACCCAAATTCTTGAGGGGCTCAAACCTGGAGAAGAAGTAATTGTCTACCCGGGCAGTCGTGTCAAAGACGGGCAGCGCGTGCGGCCAATAAAGATTTAGCCTTCGGTATTCTCCATTCGTCGTTGATGGCAAGCCTTGTTTAGCGGCTCCTTGGCGGCGCCATGCTGTTCCGCTATTTTAGCCACGCTGGCAAAATTTCCTCACGTCCGATTCACAGGCGAACATAAAAGACTGGGAAAACACGCAGGAATTCAGCAGTTTCACTCGTTGCGGCTGCTGGCGTGTTCCTTGCTTTGGCTGGAGTCAGTAGCTATGAGTCGTGTCAGATTGGACGTGCTAAGAAGGAAGGAACCCCTGCGCATAGGATTCCTGCCAGTGAGCGATTGCGCTCCTCTGGTTTTTGCTGCCGAAAGTGGGCTGTTCGAGAAATACGATCTCGAAGTCCAGTTGCAGCGTGAATTCAGTTGGGCCGGCCTTCGCGACAAAGTCATTCTCGGTGAGTTGGATGCCGCCCAGGCGCCGGCGACGCTCCCGTTTCTGGCGAACCTTGGTCTGGAGTCAGATCCTTGTGCATGCGTCAGCGGCATGGTGTTGAGCCTTCAGGGAAATGCGATCGCCATATCCCGACGCCTCTGGGACGAGGGAGTCCAAAGCGCGGAAAGTCTGCGTGAGCGCATCTACAAAGATTGGGGCAAACGAACTTACACGTTTGGTGTGGTCTTTTCCTATTCCACCCAGGAGCTGTTGCTTAGACAGTGGCTTAAGGCCGCCGGCATTGACCCTAACACAGCTCTTAGGATCGTTGCGATTCCTTCGACACAAATGTTTCCCACGCTCAAACTCGGCTACATCGATGGTTACTGTGCGGCAGAGCCATGGACTTCGGTTGCGGTTCATGCCGGGGTCGGGGTCTGCGTTGCGACGAGCGCCGAGGTTGCGCCGAAGCATCCGGAAAAGCTCCTCATGGTCCGGCAGAGCTTTGCCGCTGGCCGGGCGGATGAACACCAAAGGTTGCTGGCCGCGCTCTTGGAAGCGTGCGCGTTTTGCGACCTGCCTTACAACCGGCCTTATCTTAGCGAAATCCTCGCGTCCCCACAGTACGTCAACGCTCCGATCGATTGTGTGCGGGCGGGCCTGATGGGCCCATTCCGGCTTCGTGATCGACAGGCGCAAGATGCACGCCATCTGCCTGTTTTTCATTACGACCACGCGAACGACCCTACCGATGAGAAGGCGCGTTGGATTATGACAGGACTTTACGAACTGCTCGAAGAGACACTTTTCAAAAACAAGGCGCTCGGGCACGCACCCGTGCTTAAGAATATTTTCCGCCGGGACATTTTCGAAAACGGCAAAATCGCTTCGCTCGACGCCTCGGCGCAGCTGGTGGGGATCCCGCAACACGCATGAACTCAATTACACAAATGAAGCCGCCTTGAGAATCATTTCAAATGATTTCCCGTGCCCTCCTCCGAGGCACGGGCCGAGGCCAGGGCGCCAAAAAAAGGGTTCTCGGTGTCCGGCCTCGGGCAATTTGAGGGGGGGTGAACGTTGAAGCGCTACAAGATAGAGTTATGGGTTTGCTCTGTTATTAGCGCTTCAACCTTTTTAGTCAAGCCTGGTCTTCAAGTTTGTCAGAGAGCAGGCCATGGGACACTCGCTCAAAAGAGCTACAAAAGCGCTGGCTTCAGTCGGCTCAAAGGCTTCATCGAGCGGCGTCGTGCGGTGTCATCCGATGGCGTTGATTTGGATAACGCGCTTCGGCTGCAGTTTCCCCTTTTTGCGCCCAATGGAGGGTCGAATCCAACCATATTAACCCTCGCCTTGCTTTCCTTTTTTCTCTAGCCTGTGCGGCTGTTTGGCTTAACACCGTAGCGTGGGCGTCTCGTCTGCGAGTTCTGGCGGCGCCTCGCCACAAGCTGACCGGCGAGATGCCCGGCTTACTCGCAGGCTTAACACCGTCGCCGCCGGCTTGATCTGCCAAATCGCAATGCGGTTCGCATCTTTTGCGGTTAGACTACAGTTTGTGCTATGACCAGTGCGGAAATACGCCAGGCATTCCTGGACTTTTTTAAATCGAAGGGGCACACGATTGTGCCCTCGGCGAGTTTGATGCCCGACTCGCCTAACCTGCTCTTTACAAATGCGGGGATGAATCAATTCGTGCCGATCTTCCTCGGCCAACGCGCGCCGGACGTTTCCAAGTGGGCCGGGGCCATCCCGGGGAGCGATACGCGCGCAGCCGACACTCAAAAATGCATTCGCGCGGGCGGCAAACACAACGACCTCGAAGACGTCGGCCTAGATACCTATCACCACACCTTCTTCGAAATGCTCGGTAACTGGTCCTTCGGCGATTACTTCAAAAGGGAAGCGATTGGGTGGGCCTGGGAACTGATCACCGAGGTTTATAAATTTCCCAAGCACCGGCTCTATGCGACCGTCTATTCTCCGGACCGAGCCAAAGGTGACCCGAGCGAGCTCGACCAGGAAGCTTATGATATCTGGGCAGAGAAATTTAGCGCGGCAGGGCTGGACCCCAAAATCCACATTGTTGAAGGTGGCAAGAAGGACAATTTTTGGATGATGGGCGAGACGGGACCATGCGGCCCGTGTAGCGAGATTCACGTTGACCTCACGCCGCAGGGAGACACCAAAGGCCGACTGGTTAACCAGGGTAGTGCCGAGTGCATCGAGATTTGGAACCTGGTTTTTATCCAATTCAATGCCAATCCCGACGGCACTTTTTCGTCTCTACCCGCCAAGCACGTTGATACCGGCATGGGCTTCGAACGCTTGACCAGCTTCATCCAGTGCACGCGGAATTTCACCGACTTCAGCCGGGTCATTTCCAATTACGAAACTGACATTTTCCGGCCGCTATTTGACCGAATCGAAAAGCTCAGCGGAAAACGATACGGCTCGACACTGCCGGCAATGGGCGCACCTGCGACCACTGACCAGGAGAAAATCGACGTTGCCTTCAGGGTCATCGCTGATCACATCCGAACCCTGAGCTTTGCGATCGCCGACGGAATTCAACCCGGCAATACCGACCGCAGTTACGTCTTGCGGCGCATACTTCGGCGGGCGGTGCGCTATGGCCGCTCGTTGGGATTTCGCGAGCCCTTCTTTTACAAACTGGTTGGCGTGCTGGCCGATACCATGGGCCATGTCTTCCCGGAAATCCGCGTCAAGCAGGATCACGTTGAGGAGGTAATTCAGCGCGAAGAAGAGGCCTTTAATAAAACACTGGATCGCGGCATCGAATTGTTCTGCGAGCAGACCGAATGCACGCGAATGGGAACGCTCGAGGGCTCCTTTGCATTCAAACTTTATGACACCTATGGGTTCCCGCTGGATTTAACCGAGTTAATGGCTCGTGAACGCGGCCTCGCGGTTGACGTGCAAGGGTTCAACCGATTGATGGAAGACCAGAAAGCCCGCGGGCGGGCGGCTCAAAAGAAGCAAGTGATAGAGCTTTCGCAGGTTGAAACGACTACCCCAACGCAATTCGTGGGCTATGACAGCCTCGAAGCCGAGGCCAGGCTGGTGGAAGTGATTGGCGTGAAGGATCGAACGGCCGTTGTGCTTGACACTTCACCGCTGTACGCAGAAATGGGTGGACAGGTGGGTGATACGGGTGAACTGAGCATCGGCGGAGAGCTGTGGCGTATCAGCGACACCCGTAAAGCAGGGAACACCTGGCTGCATTTCATCGACGACCCCGAAACATGCAACGCGGATAGTGCCTGGCCTGCCGCAGGCACCACGGTTACGTTGCGTGTTGATCGTTCCCGCCGTTCCGCGATCCAGCGGCATCACACCGTGACCCATCTGCTGCATTGGGCACTGCACGAAGTGGTCAGCCCGGACGCGGTGCAGAAGGGCTCCTATGTCGGTCCCGACAAATTGACGTTCGATTTCAGCAGCGCAGCTTTAAGCCCACAGCAACTCGCCGATATAGAGCATCTCGTGAATGAGCGGATCCTCGAAAATGCCCCCGTGAGCTGGACCGAAGTAAAGTACAACCACGTTAAAGATCGCAAAGACATCATGCAGTTCTTCGGTGAGAAGTATGGTGACTGGGTCCGGGTTGTCCAAGTGGGGGGCCGGCCCACGTCATTGGATGGTTATTCGATGGAGCTTTGCGGCGGAACGCACGTTCGAGGCACTGGCGAGATCGGATTGTTTCGCATTGCCGGTGAATCGGCGATCGCCGCCGGGATCAGGCGTATTGAAGCGGTTTCCGGGCTTGAGGCTTACAAACTTGCCAATCAACAATTGCAGCTCATCAAAAATCTGTCGGAGAAGGTCAATTCGCCCGCGGGGGAGCTTGAGAAGAAGATCGAATCATTGATAGCGCAACAAAGAGAACTTGAGAAACAAGTCAAAGCAATGCAGCACAAACAGGCCGCCGAAATCGCCCGCGGCCTTATCCCCAAAACCCAGAACCTCGGTTCGACTCCCGCGATAATCGAGAATCTCGGTTCCGGTGACGGAGATTTCCTTCAAGCGGTTGCCGACGCCCTAAAAGGTGAATTCAAGGGTATCGTCGTTCTTGGGAGCGCTTCGAGCGGCGCTGTCGCGCTTGTAGCCACCGTAACCCCCGAGTACACGAAACAGTTCCAGGCGGGCAAAATCATTCAAGCCATTGCGCCAATCATCGGCGGCAAAGGCGGCGGCCGTCCCGATAATGCGCGCGGCGGGGGCAAAGACGTCGCCAAGCTGGATGAGTCGCTGAAGCGCGCGGTTGGACTGCTGACGGGGAAATCGTAGACGCGATTGACGCGATTGTACTGCGGTAACGAAACGTGGTTTACTCTCTACAGTCCTTGAGTTGTGCTGCAGTCATCGTCTGGCGAAGCCATGCAGGCTGAAAGCCTGGGGTACAGCAGAGTGAAACTCTGCGTTACGGGTCAAGAGAAGTTCCGCTTGAAAAAAGAAGAATCATAGGTTATATACCCTCCCATGAAAAAACTCATCCTGTCCCTTATGCTAACGACTTTTGCGGCCGCGGCGGCTTACGCCGGTGATTGCCAAGGCTCCTCCTGCTGCTCAAAGGCAAACGAAACGACGAAAACCAAGGCCGGGACTTGCCCCAATGCCAGCAAGGTCACCACTAAATCAACCAAGAAGAACGCGACGGCCAAGCAAACTCTGCAAAGCCCCAAGGCTATGTCCCTGGCCAGCCGGTAAGCTTATTTCTGTTTTTTCAAACCCTGCCGCTGCGAAGCGCAGGGTTTTTTGTTTCTCGAAAGCGCGAGTTCCACCAGTCTAACCCTAGGAAGGACGAGTTCCCTAATAACGGTGCCGTATTGGTCGGACTCGTAGAACTCGTCCTGCCGAGCACTGGGTTAGAGTCGTGCAACCAACAATTCGCGCTGAAAGATAAGTTCTTTGGGCAGGTGACCGTAAAGCTTCATGAAGAGCTCTTCCTGCATCAAGACTTCGCGCCGCCATTCCCCATGGTTAATAGACTGAACCTGTTCGAATTGCTCGAGATTAAACTTCTGCAAGCCTCGGAGGTCGAAGCTCTTTGGGTTCGGAATCCAGCCCAGCGCGGATTCGACCGCATCGACCCTGCCCGCGCAGCGGTCCACGATCCACTTGAGGACGCGCATGTTTTCTCCAAACCCGGGCCAAAGGTATTCGCCCTGAGCGTTTTTGCGGAACCAATTGACGTGAAACACCCGGGGCGGATGCTTGATCGCGCGATGCATGTTGATCCAGTGCCGGAAGTAATCGCCCATGTCGTAACCGCAAAATGGAAGCATCGCCATGGGGTCGCGGCGAACCTGGCCCGCCACACCATCAGCCGCGGCGGTCATCTCCGAACCCATCGTTGCCCCGATATAGACACCGTGCACCCAATTGAAGGCCTGGAACACCAGCGGCACAGTGTCGCGCCGCCTGCCGCCGAAAACGATCGCACTGATCGGCACGCCGTCGGGCGTATTGGCCTCCGGCGCCAGCACCGGGTTGTTGGCCATGGGCGTTGTGAATCGGCTGTTGGGGTGCGCGGCCTTTTCTTTTGAGTCAGGCGTCCATTTATTGCCTTTCCAATCCAGGCATTCCTTAGGCACAGGACCGTCCTTGCCTTCCCACCAAACATCCAAGTCCGGCGTGAGCGCGACGTTGGTGTAGATCGTGTCGTGGGAGAGCATCTCCATCGCATTCCGGTTGGATTTGGAATTGGTTCCCGGCACTACGCCGAAGTAGCCGGCCTCGGGGTTAATCGCATAGAGCCGGCCATCAGGCCCGGGTTTCATCCAGGCGATATCGTCTCCAATCGTGCGGATTTTCCAACCTCTGAAGTGCGCCGGCGGTATCATCATCGCGAAATTGGTCTTGCCGCAAGCGCTGGGGAAGGCCGCCGCGACGTAGGTCTTTTCACCGCTGGGCGATTCAATGCTCTGAATCAACATGTGCTCGGCGAACCACCCTTCCTGCCGTCCCAAATACGACCCAATCCGGAGGGCGAGGCATTTTTTGCCCAGAAGCACATTGCCGCCGTAATTAGAACCGACTGAAATGATCGCGTTATCCTGCGGGAAATGGGCGATGAACCGCCGCTCCGGGTGCACATCGAGCATGCAATGCAGGCCGCGATTGAATTCATCGCCAGGGCCGAGTTGTTGATACGCGACATCCCCCATGCGCGTCATAATCCCCATGCTCAGAACGACATAAATCGAATCGGTCAATTCGATGCCCACCTTCGCCAGGGGCGAACCCGGCGGCCCCATCAAATATGGCACAACGTAGAGCGTGCGCCCGCGCATCGAGCCCGCCGCCAACCCGCGCAGTTTCTGGTACATCTCTCTCGGCGCCATCCAATTGTTGGTCGGCCCCGCCTCTTCCTGATCCACGGTGCAAATGAAGGTGGATTGCTCCACTCGCGCGACGTCGTTCGGATTTGACCGATGATAATAACAGCCGGGCAGCTTCTTCTGATTCAGTTTGATCAGGATCCCTTTGCGAACTGCTTCTTCTGTCAGAGCCACCTTTTCCTCATTCGAACCATTGCACCAGAAAACCTGGTCCGGCCGGCACAGGTTTGCCATTTCCTGTACCCAAGCCAGCACGGCTTTATTGCTGGTGTTGCAGGCGCCCAAGTTATCTTTCGTCATAAAACGATCATTCCGCTCGTGCCGTGGTGACGACGTCTCTAAATTTATATCTAAATGGAAAACAAATGCAACGCACTTCAAATATTAGTTTAATTGTAGCGGCGTCCTGGCCTCCCCACGCGTGCCCGCCGGCGCTGCCACAACTCGCAGGCGCGAGCCTTCACACCGTCCTTAAGCCCGCCCGCCCGCACGCCATCGTTGCACTTCACACCGTGGTGGCGCATTCTCGGAATCGCCCGGCCTGTCTCAGATGGGGGCCGGCAAAATGAAAACCGTAGCTGCGCCTCAACTCGCACGTTTGTTCACTCTGGCGTGCCTTGCCCCGTCCTGTCTCGGCCTCGCGGCACCACCGCCCACTGCTCACTCGTCGCCAACTTCCGCCGAGTTGTGCGACCGCACAAGTCGTATTTTCCTGCAAGCCGACTTATTTAAACCCGGCAGGGAAATGCCGGCTGATTTGGACTCTGACCTTGCGCCGCTGATCATACAGGAGGTGGTGTCAGCGACTACTCCAAGCCCTGGGTTGGCTGGCTTTGGGTCCTTGCGTCTCTGTACCAACACATTGACAATCGACTTGACTGTCCCTGCAGTTTATCTGATTGCGGACACGGTCGACCTTAATGGCCGGCCGCATCGCCAGCTCACCTTCATTTGGTTTTATTCACTCCAATCGGCCTGCCCAACAAATCAGGCGTTGCCGTTGCAAGGGCTGCGCATGACTTTGGACTCCTCAGGAAGACCCGCGCTCTGGGAGGTTCTGGCCGACGCTTCGCGGCTGGATTTGCTGTTTGTCTCGCGAGGCCTTGAAATAGCTGCCCGTGAAAAGTTCGGGAGACCTTGGCCCGGAAGACATTTTTCGATAGAACGAAGTATCAATGAGACACCTGGCGTGGTCGTCGCCGGGGTTTTGGAGGATAGTCCAGTTCCGATGGGGCCAATCGTTTACCTCTCTTCGGAAACTCATGCAGTCAGCACGGTAACCTGCCGCTGCATGCCCGCGCAGGCGAAGACATTACGGCAGACAAGCACCTACCAAGTGATCGATGCGAGCAATGATCAACTTCAGTCCCTCCTTAGTTTGGCCAAAGCGCGTCTCCAGGCCAGAGTCAGGTTTTGGCCGGAGAAAGGCTGCGCAGATAATCGATTGGAGCGAGCGCTGCGCCTGCCTGCATCATTTTAAAAATCGAGTCACCGGCGTAGCCAAGGGTTTTTGGCAAATCGGTCCTGGCTCGCATTTGAAGGAGAGGATAAGTTTTGCCTAATCACTTGGATTTCCTGACGACGTGCCGAGCGTGAAATAGAAAGTGGCGCCCTCATCCGGTTTGCTTTCAGCCCAAACCCGGCCGCCATGTCTCCGGATAATGCGGTCCACGGTAGCCAGGCCGATTCCACTCCCCTTAAACTGCCGCTCCGGATGCAAGCGGTGGAAGGGGGTGAAGAGCTTATCCGCCTGCTCCATACTGAAACCGATGCCATTGTCCCGCACGTAAATGGCCACATTACCTTCGTGCGGCACCTGTCCTACCTCAATCCGAGCTACCGGCCGGGGCTGGGTGTACTTCAGCGCGTTGCTAAGCAGGTTTATCAAAGCTTGCTCCATCAGGCCAGGGTCGCACTCAACAATCGGCAAGGCGCCGGTCTTCCATTCGACCTGACGTTTTTCGATTTCCGGTCTCAACTCAGCGATCGCGCGTTGCAACAGCTCGTCCAGCGCGGTGCGGGTCCGCTGCAGATGATGTTTGCCGATTCGAGAGAAATCGAGCAGCGCTTCCAAAAGCTGGCTCATCCGCTCTGCCGAGCGCGATAGCCGGCTAATGAGTTCCTGGCGTTCGGCCGGCAACCCGGGCGCGACTTCCTCCTCGAAGAGCTGTAAAATTCCGCGCATATTCCGCAACGGAGTTCGCAAGTCGTGGGCCGCCGTATAGCTGAATGCTTCCAGCTCCTGATTTGCGGCCTGCAATTCGGCGGTGCGTTGGCGAACCGTTTCCTCCAGCTCTTGGGAATATTTTTCGAGTCGGGTGCGCGCCTCCGCCAGCTCCTGTTCGGTGCGTTTCAGGTCGGTTATGTCTCGGGCAATCTTAGACGCTCCGATGATATTACCTTCGACATCGTGCACCGGCGAGATGGTCAGCAACACATTAATTTTCCGCCGGTCTTTCGTGATCCGAATAGTGTCCAAATGTTCAATTCGTTCCCCGCGTCGGAGTTGGGCCAAAACCATGGTTTCCTCGTTGAGACGGTCCGGCGGAATCAATATCGAAATCGGCCGGCCAATGGCTTCTTCAGCCTCGTACCCGAACAGTCGGGTCGCTCCTGGATTCCAACTGGTGATCCGGCCGGTGAGGTCTTTGCTGATAATCGCGTCATCCGAGGATTGCACAATCGCGGCCAACCGCGCGCGAAAAGCTTCCTGCGCTTTAGCGCCGCTGACATCGCGAAACACCAGTACAACACCGCTCACCTGCCTGGTTCCATCGCAGATCGGCGCCGCGCTGTCATCGATCGAGTACTCCGACCCGCTCTTGCTGATCAGCACCGTATGGTTGGCCAAACCGACGACGAGTCCATCTCGCAGAGCCTTAATCGTCGGGTTTTCCGCGCGCCGACGCGTCTTCTCGTTCACAATGTGAAAGACCGATTCCAGCGCCTGACCGCGCGCCTCAGCGGCACTCCACCCCGTCATTGCCTCAGCTATCGGATTCATGAAACGAACCGCACCATCCACGTCGGTCACGATGACTGCGTCGCCAATACTGGCCAGTGTGACTTCCAGCCGCGCCCGTTCTTCTTCCAGTTGTTGCAGCGCCCGCTTCTGGTCAGAAATATCGCGGGCAATTTTGGATGCCCCGATTACCTGCCCATCTTTGAAAAGGGGTGAAATCGACACTGAGACGGCGACCCTGGTGCCGTCCTTACGCATGCGCTCGGTCTCGAAATGCTCGATTTTCTCGCCTCGCCGGATCCGCCCTAAAATCTCTATCTCTTCCTCGCCCCGCTCGGGTGGGATGATAACTGAGATGGGACCGCCAATAACCTCATCGGCACCGTAGCCAAAAATCCGCTCCGCCGCTCGGTTCCAGCTGGTGATAGTCCCCGTCAGATCCTTGCTGATTATAGCGTCGTCGGCGGTTTCTACGATGTTAGCGAGTAAGTTGGCATCATCAAAACTACTCGAATAGTCGGGAGTCATTGTACGTCACAGCAACACAAAACCGGGGGCAACACTGGCCGGTCGTGACCCGTTTGGTCCTACTATAGGCCAGCTAATAACTCTTGCAACCGCATCTTTTTGAAGGATCCTTGACCGGCAACGGCGGCGTTGGTTGGGTGCAGGTCGAACCGAGGCGCCATCCAGCCGCGACTATTCGACGCTGGTAATACGGACCGACTTCGATGTCTTTATTCATTCGCAACAAACTCCCGCACCAGGTCGGGCAGCTTGCATTGGTCGCAAATGGCGTTCGAGTGGTCGCAGAAGTCGCGAACGATTTGGATGAGACCTTGTTGCGCAGCGGCGTCCGGGAGTGCGCGCCTGGCCGCACCACCCAGCAGGCGCTCTCGCGCCAGTCGCAACACTGAATTATCCTGCGCGGCAGGCCAGTTGAAGTAGCGCTCTTCCAGGCGCCGTTGCACGCTTTCGCTTTTACCTTCCACCGCTCGCATCCATAGCCAAGGCAAAACAACGTTGACGGCCAGGTCGGTGACGCGGCTTGCACCCAGCAACGGTTGTTCGCGCTTGAGCCTCGCCGAGTTCAAGGTCCAGTGCCAGCTCCAAAATTCGTCATGAGCCACCTGTAAGGCCTCGAGCAGTGAGGCCGTCAATTCGCGCGGTGCTGGCTCTCCGGCACACCAACGCTCCAGAATTCGGGATACTTCGTTCGCAGCGGCCCAATTCGCGGCAAGGGCGAGGCGGCGGTGTGGATGATTAGCCGGGCGCAGTCCGTGCAAGCGCCACATTGTTCGAGGCAGAATATCGCCCAAAACAGCGTCGCGGTCGCGCCACCATTGATCCCAGACGCGCCGCAAATAATTGTCGGCGCCGATTTGACGCCGGGTCAGCTCGGAAGGCAACAATCCGCTCAAACCAAACAAACGCGCTTGCAAGGCGAGCAGCGGGGCCCTCAATTCAGTTCCGCCCGGGTTTTCTTCGCCGAGATGCTTTTCCGGCTGCCTTGCGCCGGCGCCAGTTTGATTAAACTCGACGCGGTTATGGCTCCACGCCGGACGTAGCTCCGCCAGGCGCTGCATAGGCCAGACGTTATGTTTATAACCCAACGCTCGGAACAATCCTTCCCATAAAGACTGTTCCCAGCCAACCCGCCGTGCGCGCGCCTGAAACTGCGCCGCCTTGCTCCGCAACCGGACTTGCGCCGCTTGATGCAGCAGATCAAGCAATTGTCCTGAAGAAAGCCGCCGCAATGGCGCGCAGCATCGCCCACGCAATTCGTCGGGAAAAACCTGTGCGATTTCACCTCCAAGCCACAAACTCAACTCGCCCAAAGGCGCGTCCAGGAGAGCACGCAAGATAAGTAAAGGCGGGCCGTTTGGGGCGCTGCGTGGTTCGAACTCCCAAATGACGTGAAGAATTACTTTCTGAAATGCGGGATTGCGATCATGGCCGTGTGCACGCCAACCGCTTGAGCGCAGGTCGACCTCGACATCGCCGGTGCGAGGGTCATCGGCGCCAAATTGAATAACCGCGTTGCGAAAATCCGGTCCACCTTCAAGATTATGAAAGCCCGGGTGCAGAACCCGAACCGGTTCTCCGTCGGCGGTCGAGAGTGACTCGCGCAACAATCGTTGGTGTTGCCAGATCGCCTGAAGCAGACGCTCTGGGGGAGAAGCATTGTCCTCATGCAGCAGGGGCACCATGCCGCTTTGCACACGGAAATGCGCATAGAAATTATTGAGCACCCCAAACACTGCCTGCTTTTGCGTCGAAAGGCGGTGAATGTCAAGCACCATTTCGGGCGCCTCTACCTCGTACCTGATATGTGGAGGGTCAACCTAAAACCGAATTCCGCGCGGGCTTTCTGCTGTCAACCTAGTGAGTGGGCGGCGGGTTTGGCGACAAGTAGACGGGGCCTGGTGGCACCAACGGAACGTAGGGGGGACTAGGCTGATTCATATCGAAATCAATCCGCTCAGGAATGCGGTCTTGGCCCGTCCGAAACAGGCGCGTTTGAGCGAATTGGTTGGTAGCTACTGGCAAAGCCCGTACGACGTAATATTCAAACCCGAAATCATAGAATTTGCGGTTAATATCACCAAAGAATTTTAAAGTCAGCGGAACCCCGCCGGCAATCCTGCCGTTTACTTCGATACGTGCGCCGGGAGGTGAAGCCTCCACCAGAACCTTGTAGGCATACGTATTTAGGGGGCCAGGCTCGACTCCGGGGGGCTTGCTAACGCAGCCGCCCGAAAGAACCGCAGCCAACGTTGCGGCGGCCAAATATGCGACCCGATTCATGAGGAAATATTGGCCCAATCGGAACTGATGACAACCCTTTAGAGCGGGCCAGTGCGTCGCCCTCGTTCACCTCTTGCGAAGATAGGCAACAAGGGCTGCCAATCCCCCGAGCAGAATTGCCGTTCGGAGCACGCGAAGCAGGCTAATCAGCCAGGCAACGCCAATTCCGAGCGCCGGCCACTGGACCCACCAATGGCCGGGCGAGGTCATTACGTTAATGATCACCAGCAGCAGAAGGACCAACGGCCCGACGAACAAGAATCTCAATGAGCGTATAGTGTGTCCAAACATATGTAGCGTTCCTTCGCATTTAGGACTTGTTTCGGCCAGCGTTTCGCTGTCATTGGTTCAATAGTCCTGAAGGTCAGCGTCTGCTATTACAAACCTTCGCCGGGTTTGGACTCAATTAAGGCTATTGGAACAACCGGCGCCAGCGCGAGCGGTACGGCGGCACGTTAGCTATGCCTTGCGCGGTAGCCGCTGATGGTTCTTCCAAACGGAAAAAAGCAGCATGAATGACTTCATTTTCATGAACCAGAGCGGTGCCGCAGATGGTGGATCCGTGCTGAGGCGTCGACCTCGATGGTGTCGGGCCGCTGCGGTAGCGGTAATCAGTGCCGTGGCCGATTGAGGGGAATTGGTGTTCTTCAGCAGCGGTGATTTCATCCAGAAACTGCCGCGCTTGCGCAGTGAACTGTGCCGGGTCGGTCGATTGAGGCCCTTCGGTCGAAGGTTGAGACGGAAGACCGGATTCGATAAGCGCTTCAAGAGCGTAGCTGCGGACCAGGTTCTGGTGGAGCTTGCCATACGCGGCGACGCGAGAGACCAGGTCTACACCGGAGGGTTTGCCGCCGATGAAGACCAGCAGCCCGATCTGGTTGGCTACTGGCTTAAAGATCTCATCGCATTTGCGAAGGTCTTCATCTCGCGCTTTGTAGACATCGCTCATAGCGGAAGTGGGCGAGTTGGTGGAGGATTTGAAGTGTAGTTCTGCAATATTAGCCCAGACTTCTCCCTGGTCGGAACGATAACTGCCGGATGATTCAAGGTAGGAATGAACCGAGCTGGTTTTTCGAGATCGGCTTTTATGGGCCATGATGTTTCCGGAGTGACTGAAGAACTTCGAAGTGTACGACCAGCGTCCCTGTTCGGTGCAACTGACCGGGATTTTGGTTTCGCACACCTCCTTTAAGAGAATCGATGTGTTAAGGACCCGGTTTTGTTTGGCGCCTGCCAATTCTTCGCCATCGATAAGCAACACCGACTCTTTGCCCCGATTGACAACCATTAACTCTGGAACGGATCCGGCGTTTGAGACTTCATTGATGAGTACATTCTGTGTGGCGAGCGCTTCCCCAAGCGTTTGATATTTGAGTGTCCCGTCTGATGAAGCGATCAGCGGAATGATCGCGATGTTCTTGAAGAACTGAGGTTCTGCAAACTGAATAGCGTCTAACCGAGCTTTGACTGCCTTTTCCATGAGCATCCTTTCATTCGCTCAGTCCTGATGGTGCCTGGACTGACACAAGGCGAATTTTCGCCAAGCAACCGACTATATTACAGAATTGCGGCATGACAAGGAAGGTTGGGGGACGCCTCAACGCCCTCAGAAACTGAGGGCACTCAATTGAAATCCCAACGCCCATCGACACTTTGCTTGTTTTTCTTACTCCTAATCCTACTCTTGCTCCTAATCTTAATGTCAATCTAACGGCGTTGTGGTTGCTAGCAACTGACTTTCCGACATTAGGATTAGGAGTAGGAGGACGAAAAAGTCCGCTCGCCAAACAAGCGGTCAAATCGATGAACCATCGTGGCCGGTTTGATGCGTCATTCGTATCTCAGCGCCTCGATGGGAGCGATTTTCGAGGCGCGTCGAGCTGGCCAAACACACGCCAGGAGTCCGGCAAGAAGCAGAATCAACGAGACGCAGATAAAGGATACCAGGTCGAATGGCGAAATATTCCAGATGAGACGGGTGACCAAACGCGCGGCGACGATACTGCCGATGAGGCCGAGGGCGAGGCCGCCAAACAGGAGTCGCGTGCCGCGGCCAAGCACCATCCTGGCGACCTCAGCCGGGCTTGCTCCAATGGCCATTCTCACGCCGATCTCGTGAGTTTGCTGGGCCACGGTGTTGGACATCACACCATAAATGCCGATAACGGCGAGGGTCAGGCCCAGGGCGCCAAACACCGAAAATAGTGCAAGGTTGAAGCGCGGCCCGGCAAAGATCCCCTCATCCATCATGCGCTCAACCGTGCGCACCTGCGTCACGGGTTGATTTTTATCCAAAGCGTACACCTGGCCAATGATCGCACGCGTCATCGACGACGGATCCTGTTGGGTGAGGGTAGTAACCCAATCCACCAGGCCCGCGACGCTGAAAGGAAAATAAATTTCCGGCAAGACCTGCCGAGAAGAATCAAAGTTCAGGGTGTCCTTAACGACGCCGACGATTTCAAACGAATCGTCCTCCATGCGCAGAGGCTCTTCTTTGAGTTCGGGGAAGCGGACCAGGCAACCGAGAGGCTTGCGGCCGTCCAGTCTCAGGCGAACGAATTCCTGGTTTACGACCGCCAGATGTCGTTTGTTCTTCACGTCTGTGTCATCAAACCACCGGCCGTCCAGCAATTTGATCCCGAAAGCGTTGGGGTAATCCGCGTTGATCTGGTGCAATACCACAGGCCGTTTGTCTTCCTGAGCCGCTCCGACAACCCTAACCTGCACGCGCCAGTTCACTAATGGATGGACCCTCGTGTTAAGGCCTACCGCGATCACGCCTGGAAGTGCTTTCAGGCGTTCCTCGAGTTGTTGAAAAAATGCGACTCTCTGTCCGGCATCGGGGTAAAGCCGTTCGGAAAGTGGGACCCGCATGGCAATGAGCCGATCCGTTCGAAATCCCACGTCGACATTCTGCATCGCCAGAAATGTCCGGATCATGAGGCCGGCGCCGACAAGTAAAATCAGTGAAAGCGCGACTTCGGATACCACCAGGACTTTGCGCAAGAACGCCTGGCGAGTGCTTCCGGACAATCCTCGACCGGCGTCTCGCAGTGAGTTAGCGAGCTCGCAGCTGCAAGCATGCAGGGCCGGAGCCAGACCGAACGCCACGCTTGTTACCGCGGAGATAATAAGGGCAAATACGAGGACGGGGCCATTGAGGCGGATCTCCGATTCGTCGGGAATGGTGTTCGGTGGCACGAGAGCCAACACCACCTGGACGCTCCAATAGGCAAGGGCGACGCCCAGTGCGCATCCGATGCTGGCCAGGACCAGACTTTCGGTCAGCAATTGTCGGATCAATCGCGCGCGGCTGGCTCCCAGTGAAGCGCGCACCGCCATTTCCTTCTGACGGCTGGCCGCCTTTGAGAGCAGAAGGTTGGATACATTGGCGCAGGCGATCAACAACAGAAGCCAGACCGCACCAAACAGAATCCATAGGTTGTCGCGGAGATCGCTCGGGAAGCTTTCCTTGAAAGAGAGCAGGCCGACTTTCCAGCGTTGGGGAAACTCGGCAGGGGCGCGTTGCTTCAAATCTTCGATAATCGGGTGCAGGTCCTGCTCAGCCTTTGCCATCGTCACTCCCGGCTTAAGCCGGCCCAGCAAGTGTACATAGCGGATCCCTTCCACGCTTCGTCCGCGCTCAAAAACAACCGGCAGATACACATCCGCGCCGCGCCACATAAACCGCTTGGGCATCACTCCGACCACGGTGCGAACTTTGTCGTTTAGTTTAAGCTCGCGGCCGATTACGTTTGGATCACCGGCAAACTGCCGCTGCCAGAAACGATACCCAAGCACTACCACCGGCGGTGCGCCCGGGGCGCTGTCGGTCGGCCCGTACGCACGCCCCAAAAGCGGCGGCACACCCATCACCTGAAACGTATTCGGCGTGCCGTAATTTCCCCGCAAGCGTTGCGGGTCCCCATCGCCCGTCCAAAGGACATCGCTGATGGTCGAAGCGATGGTCCCTGTGAAAATGGAATTTCGCTCCGCGATCTCGATGAACTGATCGGTCGTGTAACCAGTGCGGAAACCGCGTTCTGCTGGCGACCATACTTTGACGCTCATCAAGTGGTCCACGTCGCGATAGGGAAACGGGTCGACTAATACCGCGTAGACCACGCTGTACATCGCCGTCGCGGCCATGATCCCCAGCGCGAGCGTCGCCACTGCGATCGCCGTGAAGCCTGGATTCTTGCCCAATTGGCGAAGGGCGAATTTCAGGTCCTGCATTTTAATTTAGTTTTCGGGGTGCAGGGTGAGTGCATCGGTTGACAGGGCAGTTAGGTTATTGAGCCGACCCTCCAAGATGCAAAGCTTATGCCAACATTCAGATGGACTTCTTACTCACTGAACGTTAGAGACTAATCATTTCGGCGCTTTACGGAGGCTGCCAAACTCTTCCCGCAAATGGGAGTGTTAGTTCCGTAAATGGGATGATTCTTTCCAGCATGTGGAGGTGCGCGAGTGCAACGTACCCTTCTGGAATCGTCGAACCAAAGGCTAGACGAATTCGAGTTCCTGGCGGTGGGCGATAAGTCCCCGTTCGAAGCCGCGCCCGAGAAAGCGGCGGATGGACTCGCGCCCTTTCTCGCCATAATCGAGGGTCCAATGGTTGACGTACATGCCGACGAATTTATCCGCGAGGTCCTGGCCCATGTTCCGCGCATATCGGAGCGCGTGCTGAACGGCTTCGGGCCGGTGGTCGAGACTATACTGGATACTGGCGGTGAGAATGTCCGAGACTCTTTTTCGCACAGCCGGTTCGAAGCGTTTGTGAATGACATTGGCGCCGAGCGGCAGGGGCAGACCGCCGTTTTCGCTGCTCCACCAGGCGCCGAGGTCGGCGCAAAGTTCGAGCCCCTCAGCTTTCCAGGTGAGCTGACCCTCGTGAATAATCAACCCGACTTCGGCCTGTCCATTACGGACTGCCTGAAAAATCTGATCGAAGGGAACAACCACGTATCGAAGTTGAGCAGCAGGTTTATCGAGGAATAATTGCAGCGCGAGAAAGGCGCTGGTCATGGTTCCCGGGACGGCGATGCGTTTGGCGGCGAGCTCGGATTTGGAGAATTTCTGGTTGGCGACGAGCATCGGTCCATAACCGTCGCCCATGCTCGCACCACTGGGCAGGAGGGCATACTGACTACTGATGTATGCATAGGCATGGATGCTGATGGCCGTGATATCCAGTTCGCCACGAGTGGCCCGTTCGTTGAGCGTTTGGATGTCCTGCAGGATGTGCGTGAAAGCAAACCCGTAAGTGGGGATTAACTCGCGTGCCAATCCGTAAAACATGAAGGCATCATCCGGATCAGGCGAATGGCCAAGCGTGAGTGTCAGCTGCGACATCCTGATACCCTAGGACGACCGTACGGCGATTGTCACGCGGGGAAACGACCAAAAAAAGCCCAGGGCGGCGGACAATGCGTCCGCCTCCACGAGTCGTGAATAAATCCTTTAAATTCCGCGAGCCGGACGGCTAAGCGGAAACGGTCAGGACAGAGTTTTTGCCGCCGAAAGGGTTCTGAACGCTTTCTTTGGCGTTGGGGTCGGGCAACCATTGTCCGTCCACAACAAAAAGATACTCATACCGACCGGGATCCACGGCGAGATCAGCGGCGAAACGTCCCTCACCGACTGGCCGCA
>DATJGF010000028.1:0-8362 GCA_035495315.1 Candidatus Limnocylindrales bacterium | reverse complement strand
TGGGTTTCATAGAACATTACGATCGGATTGTTAACTGGTAAAGAGCGTTGAGGCAAATCGAATGAGCAGAGGAGGCGCAGAGTTCTTTGTGAGGTACACCAAATGTATTTGCGCAGTCAGGATCAGAAATCGAGGACGACGACGAGAACAAAAGTTCTTCGCTGGACAATTGCATGCTTCGGGATGAGGTTCTGCCATTAGCAGGTGACCATGCCGACTAATCAGGACCCAGGGCTGACATTGCAGGATGGTTGGGAGCTTAGCGGAGAGCCGCACCGCCTCTTATTCGGAAGACATTCCCATGGCTTAGCCAGTTTGTTGAGAATAATCGAGGATTGTGTCATCGCCCGTGGCAAAGACGGCCGGGTCGTTTTATGGAATCGCGCGGCGGAAGAGCTCTACGGCTGGAAAGCGTCGGAAGCGCTCGGGAAATTGCCGGAACTCTTGTTGAAAACGAAATTCCCCAGACCTCTGTCAGACATCGAATCCGAGTTGCAGCAGGCCGGGCGGTGGGCAGGAGAACTGTCGCACACGACGCGTGCCGGGGAAACTGTAGTCGTGACGAGCAAATGGTCATTGGAGACTGACGCGCGTGGGGATGTCATTGGGATTTTGCAGATTGAACGAAACCTGACCCAGCAGCGCCGGTTGGAAAAGGAATTAGGAGACGCGTGCGGAGAACTGGGACGGCTGACGGAGCAACGTCTGGTAGAGTTGCAGGGGTCCAACGAGGCGTTGATTGAAAGCCAGGCGCGGTTTCAGCAAGTGGCCGAGGCGATCCAGGATGTTTTCTGTCTGACGAATCTTCGACGTACTAGCGTTCTTTATGTGAACCCCGCCTACGAACAGCTCTGGGGCCGCCCTTGCCATTCGCTGTACGCGGATCCGCGGTCGTGGTTGGAAGGAATTCACGCCGAAGATCGGCCGCGAATGCGCCAATTGTTTTCCGAACCGATTTCTGCGCACGGTTATGAGCATTGCTATCGCGTTGTGCGTCCCGACTGTTCGGTCCGCTGGGTGCTGGACCGCGGTTTTCCCGTGCGGGAACATGCCGCAGGTTTCAGCCGAATGATCAGCATTGTGCGGGACATCACTGAGAGGAGAGAACTGGAAAAGGAATTGTTGGCGATAAGTGAGCGCGAGCAACGGCGGATGGGACAAGAGCTGCATGATGATCTGTGCCAACAACTGGCGGGGATCGAGTTCCTGAGCCAGGCGTTGCAGCACGAATTACAGCCGCACGAAACGGCTGCGAAGGCGGGAGAAATTGCTGAACTAATCCGGGGCGCGATCGAGCATACGCGCCAATTGGCCAAAGGGTTGATGCCGCTGGAGCCGGAGGCCGAAGGGCTGATGCACGGGCTCGAAGCCCTGGCCAACAGGACCTCGGAGCGTTTCCAGATGGCGTGCGGTTTTGAATGTCCGGCGAGAGTTCCGGTAGCAGACCCCGCTGCGAGCACGCACTTGTATCGTATTGCCCAGGAAGCTGTCAGCAACGCGATTCGACACGGGAATGCAACCGCGATAAAAATCGTGCTGGCGCGCACGCCGGAAGGGGGACGGCTGAGCATCCTCGACAACGGCAAAGGCCTGCCAGGGGCCGATGCGATTTCCGGTGGCATGGGGCTGGGGATCATGCGGTATCGCGCCGATATGATCGGCGGTACGTTCGGGATTGAATCCAATGCTCCGTCCGGCACTATGGTGGTTTGCACTTTTCCAGTAACGGTCTGGTGAGAGAAAAGGACACACCCAATGGCAAATCGGCAGGTGACAAAGAATCCGCGAATGATCTTATTGGTCGACGATCATCCGCTGACCCGCCACGGCATGGCACAGTTAATTTCAGGAGAGCCGGACCTCGTTGTGTGCGGCGAAGCGGGGAATGCCGAACGCGCTCTGGAAAGCGTCCGCACGCACCACCCCGATCTCGTCCTCGTAGATGTGACTTTGCCGGGCAAGCCCGGTTTGGAATTAATCAAGGACCTAAACTCGCTTTTTCCCGAGGTCCTGGTTCTGGTTGTGTCGATGCATGATGAGAGTCTGTACGCCGAGCGAGCTTTGCGTGCCGGAGCACGCGGCTATTTGATGAAGTCCGCCGGCGGAGAAGAATTGATCAAAGCGATTCGCCAAGTGTTCGCGGGGCAGGTCTACTTAAGCGAAAAGCTCGCTTCCAAAATGCTGAACAGTCTTTCCGGGAGTCGAAAACAGGTGCCGGGTGTGCTGAGTGCATTAAGCGACCGCGAGTTCGAAGTGTTTCAATTGGTAGGGGAGGGCTTGACGACCAACGAAATCGCTGCGCGTCTGCACATTAGCGGCAAGACGGTTGAGACCCATCGGCTCCATATCCGCGACAAACTTCAACTGAAGACTCCGGCGGAATTGACCAAGCATGCCGTGCGCTGGGCGGGTAGCGGGTCGGTTCTATAGCAGGTGCGTCCTGGCGATGGCGCTGCCTAACCCCCTTTTTGGGTCTGTCAGTCTGTCATTCCATATACAGGCAGCCGCGAAGTGAGCAAAATCTCACCGCCAGGATGGCACCTAAAATGTTCTATTCGTTAATCCCCCAGAAGCGGCGTTGTGCGGACTCGGCGCGCTGCAGGGACTCCTCAAGAATAAGGGTTTTGGCGTCGGCGCGGCGTTGCAGTTCAGCCACGACCAGATCAAAGGAGTCAAGCGACGGAGCCACTATTTCGGTCAGTTCGGGTACGAGGGTTTGTGAATCCGGGATGAAATCGATCGTCGTAGCGCGCGAGTGAATGGGTTTCATACCGCTGAACCGTATCAAACAGTGGGCCGTGAATGCTATCCGGGGAACTGCTCAATCGCACTCAGCAAAATGCTGAGTGCGAGCTTGTGGAAACCCTTTGAAAATCAACAATCCAGAGCCTGGCTTTCTCCTTGCTTGGGTGTAGCCACGCGTGCAGTGAAGGGCAGAGTCTGCTTTGCGTGCACGAACTCGACATGGGCCAAGTAGCCATGAATAAAGCTATCAAGGAAACGAAACGGGTGGTTTTTCAGTTCCTGGGCGTGTCCTTTGGCGTAAGTCTTCCAGGCCTCAAGAAGAAAATCGGCTTCTGCCTCGGTGAGATTGAACATCTCGACGAAGTATTGCTTATTCGAATGATGCAATCCCTTCAGGAATTTCGCAGCTTCTTTCTGGCTTAACGGCATTCAATCCCTCCAATGCAACAGCTGCTAGAAGCAACGGCGGTCACCGAGCTTTGAGACAACCAAGACACCACAAAACCTTGGTGGCTTCGCCTAAAACGCAGTCCCGATGAAAACCCTTTCATAAGCTGATCGACGAAAACTCTGTCCTGAAGCGACTGGCCAGTGCAATTCGGGTCAATACGGACAGCCTCCCCGGGGAATCCCCGGGCTAAAGCCGCCCATATTCCGGACCCCTTCTGAAACCCAGGTGGTCCGCGTGTTTCCGGGCCCATTATTGACCGCCGTTTATGCGCTTAATTGCCGGAAAGGAACGGGTCGCGCTATCGGCCAGCATGGTCAGGTCGATTTGCGACCATGCTTCGCCTTGCGCCGAATCCCGCACCACGACCGATGTTCCAATCACTCTTCCGGCGAGGTCGTAAATTGAAAAAGCGACGATTTGCAGGCGAACCGGGGAAGCATCATTCCGTTGGCCGATCGTCTCGACGCATGTTCCCTGTTCGCTTCCGTTGGGGTTTTTGATGACCGTGAAAGCCTGCCCAAACAGGTTAGTGGAAACCGAACATCCAATCATTTCGGAAGCTGAGTAGCCAAAGAGCCGTTCCGCGCCAGTATTCCAACTGACGATAATGTCATCCGAAGCCAGGCCAATGACGCCGATTGGATTGAAATCAAGATTGCAGCCGACGAGTCGAGCGACCGTTTCGGTATATTGGCGGATCCGCCGCTCGCGTGCAGCGCGCAACTCGCGTCTGATCGTCTGGGGCAATCGAACCAGATCCTGTTTCGACAGGTATTCATGAACACCCGCTTTGATACGCTCCACGCCGCGGTCCGAGCCTGTGATTCCGGATACGATGATAAAGGGTATATCCAACCCCTTACTCTTGCACAAGGCCCATGCAGTTTCCCAATCAAAGCCGGGAAGATGGTCCCCAAAGATGATAAAATCCCACGGCCGTGCCTCTAGCGCTGTTTCCATTTGGGCGGCGGTTGTAATTCTTTGTACATCGAGTTTCCAGCCGGCTCTCGTCAATTCACCTACGACAAGGGCGGCGTCGCTCGTGGAGCCTTCGGCCAGGAGCAATCGGTGTCGGTTGCGCACAGTATTCCCTGGCCATTGGGCAACTGCCAAGGTCACTGCGTACAAACGGTTGGCGCAGGTAAACTCTAAAGAAAACTTTTCAGGCCTAATCTCGGAGAGTGACAAAAATCACACATTTTTGCTGGACACAATTAGTCATCTTTGATTTGATCACAGCGCCTAACCGCTATTGCCCGGCTTAAGTTGCAGCGGGCGCTCGGCAATAAACGCGCCAGGAACATTTTTGTTTTATGAAGAAACCCGGTTCATTGATTGCGGTCATTACCAAGGCCGTATTGGTCTGTGTGCCACTCTGTTTCTCAGCGGCTTCGCATGCGGCCTCGGTTACCTTTACCGCGTCCAATGAGATAGCACAGCAAAATGCGGCGCTGGGCCTGCCCATCGACGTCAGCGGTTTCACGACGGTCTCGAGTTTTCAGTTCACGCTGCAATGGGACCCAACGGTGTTAAGCTTTCAGTCCGAGAGCGGTTTTGCCAACATAGGCGGCTTTAACAGCGGCAATTTTGGGATTAGCTCGGTGTCCTCAGGCACCCTGACGGTTTCGTGGGACGATCCAAATTTTGCGACTGACGGGGGCGGAGTCTCGCTTAGTGACGGCAGCACGCTTTTCCTCATCAACTTCATGACGATAGGGAATGTCGGAGCACATTCAAATGTAAGCTTCACCGATAATCCAACGGGAAGGGAGGTCACCGTAAATGCGAATCCCGCAACTTTCAATTCAGTCGATGGCGGTGTGGACATCGTGTCGGTACCTGAACCTTCCGTTGCCGCTCTGACTTTTTTGGGCGCGGCCTGCATGGCCGGTGGTCTTTTCCATCGGCGCAAACAGTCGCACAGTTAAGCCTTGGCAGAAGAGCCTTACTGGACTCTGACCCGATAGAACCGCTGCTTGTTAGTGAGATTCTGATCAGAGGCGGATTTCACAGACCCATCCCCAAGGAAACTGGACAAGGTCGTCCAGCCGGTGGCAGGCAAGGTATCCGTGTATTCGAAAACGTAGGTAGCTCCTGAGACCGTGAGGACGGAAAGTTGGAATGAAGTCTTGCTTGCGTCGAAGGCGCCGATGAGAACTGGTGACGGCGGGGCGTTGGTGACGCCGATGGTAACCGCGCCGTTTTGACCATCAAATGTGCCCAACTGTGCATTGACCGTTACTTCGCGGGAGGTTGGCAAGTCGACAAATGCCAGTGAGGACGAATCTCCGTTACCGCCCACGACTCGAAAACTCGCTGTAAACAGCGCGCTGTCATCAGCCAGGGTAACCCCGAGGAGTTGAGGATCATCCCAGGAGAAGGTCAATTGGCCATCAGCGATATGGTTGGTCCCGAAATTATCGACGGCCAGGCTAGAGAGACCGAACTGGCTTACCCCGACAAATTGCAAGACCAATGGGTCCCACTGCATGGTGAACTGGACGCTGGTAACGGCTTGGAAGCCGCCAACCTTGAGCGCGGTGTTAATGGTATCAGCTGGCTGGGCACTGAGATTGGGAAGTTTGAATTGGACCGGCGAACCCAAAACGTGCGCCACAGGTTGCGGCGACCACGAATTATTGACATCGCCCACCTTGATGGCGACGAAATCCTGATTGGGAATGTTCCCCAGCACATTAGTAAACGACAAACTATTCGGTGCTCCCCAAGGGCTTTTCGGATCAGGAAATACATAGCTTGCAGGAACAAATTTCCATAAGCCCGCAGGCAAATTGGTTGTGTTTCCGAGGACCAGCTGCCGAATGGGCAGGATGTCGGCCGTGGTGACCGAGCCGGATCCGTTCGCATCGGCTGCCAGGAGCTTAAAGGCAGAGTTCAAGGGTATAGAATTTAAAATATGTTGCCGAATGAGCAATATGTCGAAAGTGGTCACGCCGTCATTCGGAGGAGAATCGTTCGTTTTGGACGGGGTAACCGAATAGGTTCCACCTTGGTTGACCAATAAATGGTAGCCTCCGTTAGTGTCGGTAAATGCTGTCGTATTAGTACCGCCGCTTACGGTCAGGTTCACTCCGGAGACGAGATTGCTCGCACCGTAGCTTGCGACTGTTCCAGAGATGCCGAAAGCAGTGGCGATAGTCAGACTCCAGCCGTTGGTAATCACACCGGTGTCAGCTGGAGATTCGTCCTGAACAAAAAGGGACCAGGTTCCATTTGGAGCTGCCCCGT
This sequence comes from Candidatus Limnocylindrales bacterium, assembly GCA_035495315.1. Classification (GTDB taxonomy): domain Bacteria; phylum Verrucomicrobiota; class Verrucomicrobiia; order Limisphaerales; family UBA8199; genus DATJGF01. Next base: position 1,917 of record DATJGF010000028.1, on the reverse strand, counting down.
TCAAGCCGCTCAACCGCGTATTATAGTTGCTGTAGATCGTCGAATAACCCCCGGCGGGGGCAGGTAGCAAGAAGTAGTTCGATGCGGCTGCGTCTGTCGGCTGATAAGCTCCGTTCGTGATCGCCCACCATTTGCCGATGGTGTACAATTTCGTCGTTGCTGCGTCATCGAACGTCAGCTGGCTGACTGACACCGTGCCGACCGGGGGGTTGCCTAACTCGAAACCACCCGCCTCGCTCATCAACACCACGCAATTGGTCCGGTCCGGGGGAACCAACAACATGGATATATCACCACAAGAAGTGTGGAACAGCCCCCGTAAGGTGACGCTTACGTGTGACACTTCTCCGGTCAGTCCGCTCACAGCGATCGTGGATGGGTAAGGCGTCGCGGCAGTGAATGTTACATTACCCTGGTTATCAGCAACCGCGTCATTTATTGTAATCCGAGCGCTGTTCGTACCTTGAAAGCCGGTGGCGGCCCGGACCAAGCCGGGCTGCAGTATCCCGAGGCACAGGAGACACCATGAAATGCCTAAAAACTTCCGCGCGACATGTCGTTTGCCCGATAAGGGCCAATCGCGCTCCGGCAATGGGTTGGTTTTGTTCATAAATTATTTTCCGCTACCTCGGCCGAGGCATCCTGCAATCTGTAATTCCTTTTCAATAAAGCGGCAGTCAGCTGAGAATAATCAACCGTTGCGCCCCTAGTTTCAATTCCGCCCTTGCCCTAAGGTCCTAGGAATTTCCTAGGGCTTCAAGATCCTCTCCCCACACCAAACCGCGGAAAGACGAAGAGCGCACACAGGCAAGACCACTTATTTTGGCGACACCCCCGGCGCTATCGTTGCGGCAGAAGCCGCTGCTTCAGAGGCGCGCGGCTGAAGTGGGACCTGCGGCAGCCCAGCATCGAGATCACGAATCGAAGTTCCGCCTATCACGGGGACCTTCACGATAGGGGACTGAGGATGATCGCTTTTGAGACGTGCCTCAATCGTTCCACCAAGTCGGTTGCTAAACCCTGTGGGAAAGGTCACGTCCAGGCTGAACAAGCGGCCCGGCTGAAGTTCGCGGAGTTGAGCCACGGCCCCTTCGGCGTTGATGGCGGGCTCGGACAGGGTCACCGAGTTACTGGAATTGTTCCGAATGGTCACATTGAACTGTTCCTCCTTGGCCAATGGGGTTGGGGGCAGAAAGATCCGCGGAGGAGTTACCGTGAGCGCTGGGGCCACCGTCGCGTAGGCGGTGACGGTAAGTTGCGGCATCTTCGCTGAGGACGTCTTCAAGGTGATCGGTGCGGTCAAGCTGCCGGGGCCCAGGGGCGTGAGCACCGTGACGTAGAGCTCGAATTCCTTGCCCTCATGCACGGTCTTGAGCTCGGCCCGAAATAATCGGTTAGTACACACGGGTTCGGAAAGAGTCACGGGCTCCTGGATATTGCTCACGATCCGGAGTACCCGGGTTTGGTTGGTCTGCAAATCCGGGCCAAAGTTAAACACTGCGATTTGCGGGATAGCGTCAAGAGGTTTCCAAATCGTGGCGTTGAATCGGAGAACGAATTCCGGCTGCTTGGGATCGTTGGAGATTACTTTGAGAAATTTACCGATGGGGCCGGCCATACCGCCGGAATTGAACAAGATAGGAATACTACCCGATTCGCCTGGCGGGACTGGTTTATTAGCCCAGTTTGTTAGGGTGGTGCAACCACAGGCAGGGCGCACGTCTTGGATGATGAGGATTTGATCGCCGACATTTGTAAACGCGAAATCGTGACTGACTACCTTGCCGGACTCGACGCGGCCAAAGTCGAAGACCGGTTCGGCAAATGCGATTCTGGCCCCGGAATTGGTTGCGGCGGGTATGGTTTGCTGGGCTGGGGCAGGGGCGTTTTGGGCAAAGCCGGTGACGAGGCTTGCGG
>DATJGF010000027.1:0-2943 GCA_035495315.1 Candidatus Limnocylindrales bacterium | reverse complement strand
CGATACAGATAGACCTGTTCGCCGCGGAAATTGGTTCGCAGACGGACGAGATCGCGTTCGTCACCGATGACATACGTCAGCTCGAACTGCCGGAAGAAGCCTTTGATCGCCGAATACGCCTCGCCCTTCTCTTTGCGCGTCTCGATCGAGAAGCACACATAATCGCCTCCTGCGAAGCCGAAACTCAGCATCGTGTGGGCAATCATCGGGGAGCCCCAGTAGACGACATACAAGTCCACCGACTGAAGTTTCGATAGGTCGAAGGTCTTATCGTAATGCCGAACAGTGTAATCGGTTTCACTGCGGTACTCGCAATTGCGGATGTTGTGAATTGTCACTTGGTCGTTGTCAATTTCGGTATACGGGAGAATTGCCACATCGGGCTGCCAATCACGATTGTTGGATGGAGGCGTCAGCAGAAACCAGATGATGACGCAAGCCGCGCCGCCGAAGAAGACAAGCCGGGCCAGCCACCACGGACGCATCCGAACAAACAGGACCACGGTGCCGATACCGAAACCAATTGCACCCAACCCTCGTAGCCAGCCGGCCGGCAGATTGGAGTAATAGATCGCCATCATGCACCAAATAGCCAGGCCGGCCATAAGGATACAAACCAGCACTCGCCACGCGAGCTTCAGCCCTCGCAGATACAAGGGACGCGACGCTGCCAGGTTCATCGCCGTGGGTCCGTTACGCGAGTGCCTGAGGCATTAGAAATGCCCGGCGGGAGCATCGACAGGTGCTCGTGCAAAATACGGCGCACTTCCTCAATGGTCGCCGGCATCGCCTGGCAGGAGTGCGGTCCGCGCACAATGAACTCCGACTCGACATAATCCAGGTGCGCGCTGTCGTAGGCAACTAACCCGTCTTTACCTTTGTGAAAATCCTCGTTTCCTTTCACCGCAATGATCGAGTGTCCCTTGACTCCAGGCGCAAGCGGAATATCCGCCAAGGTAAGTTGGACGGGGTTTATCGTCGACATGCTATCCAGACTCGTTGGCGTCCCTTGAAGTTCCTTTGGAATGTCCAATTTTTCGGTGATCCCGGTGAACTCCTTCGAAGCCTCGACGACCCGCGACGGAAAGGTGATCAATTTGCGCGCCAGTTTCCGAGCGAAGTTTCCCGCCAAATAGCTGCCCCGATGAGGCGTGCAGATGAAAACCACGCGCTTCACAAATGGCAGCGGCTCAAAACACGTATATCGTCGAATGATTTCCTGTTGCTTGCTGCTCAGATTGAGGTTCTCTAGGCGGTTGGTCTTCAGTAGCGCCGCCAGGAGCTTGTCGCCTGTGTCAGTGGCCGTCAGTTTGGTCAGCAAGCCGCCCTGGCTGTGACCAATCACCACCATCTGCTGCAGTGCCGCGTCCTTTCCTTCCGGGTCGACAGCCTTGAGCCTCGCCGTTAAAGCCTCTCGCAATTTTACCGCCGAGTACGATGTTGGATTGCCACTGTTGTAAATGAATGACCAGAACTGGAATCTCTGCTGCAGTTCCGCGTCGGCAGACAACGTGTTAAACATTTCCGCCCACCAAACCGGGCTGCTGAAGGTGCCGTGCACGAATACCACTGGCACTTTTCCTGGCTGATACGGCTGAGTCAGGTAAACGTCCGTCGGCACCGCTTCCTTGGCAGAGAGGAATTGCATCATTCCCAGGCGCCACAAAAATGCCTGATTGAGGCTGTACGCCAGAGCTACCGTCGTGTCAGTCTCCAACGGTACCATCTTGCTGCCCATCCGCACCGTGTTGGTGTCGTAGCCGGAATATAACTCGAGCGAACCGCGGCACCGGCCCTGGTCGAGGTCGGCGAGGCTTCCCTCCAAACGCAATAACGCCGTCGCCGGGATGCAACGCGAGAACTTGAGCCCCGGCTCAGTCTTGGCGACCGCGATTAGTGGCGTGCCCACGCCGGATTGGCGGTTGCGCACGCTTAGCCCGCGCACCACAAATCGCTGCGCTAGAATGAAGCTGTCGAAATCCTCCAACGGCCAGGGAAAGTGCTGCTGGTCAAAACTAAGATTCAATTTGCCGATCGGCAGCGAGCGAGTGCCGCCCGATATAACCGCCACCACATTAGTGCTGCGGCGTTCGGTCAGGGCCCAGCCCAGGCTGTAGCTGTAGAGGTCGCAAGCGACCCGAAACCGTTCATCGAACGGCCCGGGCGGCGGTTCGTTTGCCTCGCCGAAAAGGAAGAACCATGCGTAGACGGCTGAAGCCAGATAATAATCCCGAGCGTCTTGTGGTTCCCACGCTTTGACACTGCGACGGATTCGTTCAGCCGAAACGTAATTGAGTTCCGCCAGGGCATACAACATCCCGCGATCCCTTGTTTCAACTGCTTTGCGATGGATTAGCTGCAGCGTGACATCCGGCGCCTTCGAGAATTGCTCCACCTGGTCAAACCGGTTGAGGACAGATATTGTCGCGCGACCCGGTTCAGCGCTGCCAACGGCGTTCTCGTGAGTTTGCCGATACACCAGTACGGGCGCGGTTCTGTCGGCGCCTACAGGGTTGGTGCAGCCGGTAAGAGCCAGGCCAATCGCCAACAGTGCGACCCACAGCAGGCATTTGATGGTATAGAGGTTTTTGTCGAAGCATCTCATCTCAACGCAACGCCACTCTGTTCCGCAGCCAACGGATTCCATACTCTGCCCCCAGTCTACCGAGCTCAGCCAATCGCAACAAGCCGCGAAAAAGCGCTGCAAAAAAGGGTGAATCGGTGACCCGGAAACGTGATACGTGATGCGTGATGCGTGACGCGTGATATCTAAAACGTAAAACGTAAGCATGCAAAAACGGTGGGTCGACTTTGGACTTTGGACTTTGAACAAAAACGCAATCGCGCCATCCTCCCACATGCAAACGCGCACTTTCTTGTGGTACCTCTGCTGGTTCGTATTCGTCGCTGGCGCAAACGTGCTGCCGGCTCGCGAACCCGCGC
>DATJGF010000026.1:0-13729 GCA_035495315.1 Candidatus Limnocylindrales bacterium | reverse complement strand
AGGCGCGAAGGATGCTCGCCCGGCCCATAAGGATAAAACACCCTGCCCCAACAAAAGCTAAAGTCCCTGGTTTTGGTTTCGGCTTCAAGGGCGCGGCGCAGTTCGTCTTTGCATCGCGCGTAGGTGCTGGTAGGCGCGATTGGCGTGGAGTCCTCAGCCAAGGGACGGTCTTGGATTTGGTATTCAATGCAAGTACCGAGGGCGAGTACGTGGCGAACTCCCATGTCCAACACCTTGCTGACGAACTGGAAACTGGCATCGCGGAATTTTTCGTTTTCAGGTGACTCAAGATAGATCCCCGGCGTTGTAATCCAGGCGGTATGAACGCAAACATCCGGTTTGAAGGAGGCGATCTCCGGCCATGGCGCGGTTTCGAGCGTTCCACGCAACCAAATCAGAGCTGGTGTGCTCGGCAGCGTGGAAGGAATAAGCTCGGTGGGGATGATCAGCCCGGCAATCTGGTGACCGCGCTTCAACGCCAGACGAGTAAAAGTCGAACCGACGAAACCTGTTGGCCCGGTAAGCAGGATCTTCACGGCACAGAGGAGAGCAACGGCAGGCCGCGATCGCGCTCGGAAAGCCTCGGCTCCGCGATCGGCCAGCGAATACCGACTTGCGGATCGTTCCAAAGCAATCCTCGCGCCAGCTCTGGAACATAGAATTCAGACATTTGGTAAAAGAGCTCGCAATTGTCGGTAAGGCATTGAAAGCCATGAGCAAAGCCGGCCGGCACATAGAGCAAACGTCGATTCTGGGCGGTTAACTCAAAAGCTTCCCAACGTCCGAAGGTGGAAGAATCCCGACGAAGATCAACGACGACATCAAAAACCGCCCCCGCGGAGCAACGGATCAGTTTAATCTCGGGTTTCGGGTCGGCCTGATAATGTAGGCCACGGATCATGCCGCGCTGGCGCGTGAGCGTCATGTTACATTGCGGCCAATCAGTATTTAATCCGTGTGCTGCAAATTCATCTTTACAGTAGGTCCGCGCAAAAAACCCGCGTTCGTCCTCCCGGAGTTCGACATCAATAATCCAGACTCCTGGGAGTGAGCCTTTGGAGAATTTCATAGCTGCACAGGAAACGTTTGCCCCGCTAGAAGTGCGTGAACGTTACCAAACCTTCCAGGGAGCTTTTCCGCTGTTCCACAGATTGGTCAACAGCTGCTGCTCTCGATAGGTATCCATGCACTGCCAGAATCCCGTGTGGCGAAAGGCGGCGATTTGGCCTTTAGCGGCGAGCCGGTTCAAAGGCTCCTGTTCGAGCACGCACTTATCATCCGTCAGGTAGTCGCCGATCCGCTTGTTCATCACAAAAAAGCCGCCATTGATGAAGCCGGGTTGTTGGTCGGCTTTCTCCTGGAACGCAGTCACACTATCTCCGGAAATCTCCAAGTCACCGAACCTCCCGGCGGGGCGCACCGCGGTGATCGTGACAATCTTCTTTTGCTGGGCGTGAAATGCGATCGAGGCGTTGATATCGCTGTTGGTCAACCCATCGCCGTAAGTCACCAGAAATTCATCTTCTTCGATAAATCTCAGCGCCCGCTTCAACCGTCCTCCCGTCATCGTCGCCTGGCCCGTATCAACCAACGTAACGCTCCAATCCTCCTCATCATGCTGGTTGTGATATTTGATTTTAGGCTGCGCGCCGAGGCGCAGGGTGACGTCGCTGGTGTTCCAGTGGTAATTGCGGAAATATTCTTTAATAACCTCGCCTTTATAACCGAGGCAAAGCACGAACTCCTTGTGCCCATAATGGGCATAGTTTTTCATGATGTGCCAGAGGATCGGACGTTCGCCGATCGGCACCATGGGCTTAGGGCGAAACTCGGTTTCCTCGCGCAGACGAGTCCCCAAACCACCGCAAAAAATAACGACTTTCATCAAGTTGCCTTAAATGGTCAGCCGGAAAGATTCCGTAAATGCCACCCTATCTAGATACCGGTTCGGACTGCCTCACACAATAACGATTACCGTCCGGAAGGCTGAGTTCCACAAAGCCAGCCCTTGAGGGGCCGTTGCCCCCAACGTTTTTGGGAAGGCCGAGCTCCGCGCGGTCCAAATATCCTCCTATTGGGCACTCGCGGAGCTCGGCCTTCCGAAGCTAATCTTCGCGAGGGTTTCGTAGACGGTTTCCGGGCTGACGGAACCCATAATCCGAATCAACTCCTCCGTGCTGCCGTGGATCCCCTTGCCGTCATAACGATAGTATTCAAGATTTCGCCCTGCGAGAGCTGGATTACGCACCAGCACAAACGGATTACCATAGGGCTCATTGGTTTTGTTGAATGTGGGCGCCTCAATGACAATTTGGTTCGGTGTCTTGACGGCGGCCGCGATATGCATCAGGGCGGTATCAACGCTCAAAAAAGCGGAGCAGCGTTGCATCAGAGCCGCGGCCTGCCGCAAGTTTTGACTCCGCACACGAATCACCAGCGGCGACTTATGTTCCTCCAGGATTTTCTGCAGGTCCGGTTCTTCTTCGGGCCCGCCAAAGAGCAAAATCGCCAGATTGGGCCAGCTTTGGCGCACTTTCCCCAGCAGCTTGATGTAATGTGCGAGCGGCCATCTTTTGAGCGCGAGATTCTTTGTTCCACCTGAACCGACGTGCAAACCGAGCCGGGGCTGCTGCTGCAGATTATTTTCTTTAAGAAACGCCTCGGCCCAGGCGTGTTCGGCATCGGAGAGAAAAATCTCCAGTGAGTGTTTTGGTAAGGCCGCTGATTTTTTGAACAAGCCGAGGAGCTCCAGATTGAGGTCGACCGAGTGTTTTTGGTAGTCCTGCCGCAGGGTTTCGTTAACGAGGAGGTTATCGAGAAACCCTGAGCAATCATAGATATGGCTGATTCTCCGGTGCGCTCCGATAAATCGCGCGGTAGCGCGATAGTGAATTCTGCTCTGCGGGTGGGCGTTGATGGATATGTCGTAATGAGCCCCTCTGAGCGGCCAAAGAAAGCGCAAGGAACTTACGCGGCTTTCCTTCAGAAAATTATGTTGAAAGATTGTATTGAGGTGCGGATTGCCTTCCAAAAGGTCTCGCGAACCGGCCCACAAAACTAGAGCGTCGATTTGAGCATCAGGAAAGTTGGCCCCTAGTTCATGGATCAGGGGAGTAGCCAGGAGAGTATCACCGATACCCGCCAAGGAGATGATGAGGATCTTCATTCGAGACGTAGCTGAAAAAGTGCTGGGGCGAGCAATTTCCCCATGAAATTCCCCTCACCCCAACCCTCTCCCACAGCCGAAACGACGCAGAGGGAAACCACGGATGAACACGGAGGAATAGGGATTTTGCCGCGGAAGCCTAGCATTTCGCCACGAGCATTCGAATCACCGTTCAGTGGCTTACGTAGGCTGAAGAATGTGCTTCCGCAACGCCGTTCTATCCGTGTCAATCCATGGTCATCCGTGGTTGAAGTGGATCGTTCGGGCACAGGAAGAGGGAGATAGCGCATCAAAAAACTGCAGTTAGGGTTAAAAAAGCCCTCGCGCCCAGTCCAACGACATTCCACATTTCGCATAGCAGCAGCTATGAGCCGAGATACTATAAAACAAGGGGGAGATGGGGAAGCCTCAACACTCCCGCCTTCTGCTGAAGGTCCCGAATTGGCGATTCGTGGATTCGAAGGCACGCCCGAGGAAATTGATCGTCAATGGCTCGAAAAGGTCTACACCGGTCGCGGTGATACACAAAAGCAACTGACCCTGCGCGCAGTGTTGATGGGGGGAGCGTTAGGCATGCTGATGTCGCTCTCGAACCTTTATACGACCTTAAAGCTCGGCTGGCTGTTTGGGGTCGCGATTACTGCATGCGTCCTTTCATTTGTGATTTGGAATTTGTTGCGCGCGCTATCAGGTGGGCGGCTTAGCCAAATGACTATCCTGGAAAATAATTGCATGCAGTCGACGGCCTCCGCCGCCGGTTATTCAACAGGGTCAACTGTGGGCACGGCCTTCGGAGCCTTATTTTTGATCCAGGGAGTTCATCAACCCTGGTATGTACTCGGCCCGTTCGTATTGTTCACTGCTGCGTTGGGGGTGTTCGTCGCGATCCCGATGAAACGTCAGATGATTAACCAGGAGCAATTGAGATTTCCCAGCGGGACCGCTGCAGCCGAAACGCTCCGCAGTCTTTACTCCAAAGGCAAGGAAGCCCTCCAAAAGGCATATGCTTTGTTAGCCGCGCTGGCGATTGGGGCGGGCGTGGGCGTTTTGCGAACCTATGGCACGCTGGTTGAGCAGTTCCGTAATAACGGACATCCGCAGGTGTGGCTCGAGAATATTCAAAAGGTATTTTACATCCCGGAATCGTTCGTTTTTCCACAGTGGGCAAACCCGATTTCTCGCGGCCACATGGTCGGATTGGTTTTTGAGCCGAGCGTTTTGCTGATTGGTGCGGGAATGATTACCGGCTTCCGAGTCTCAATCTCAATGTTGCTTGGCGCGACGATTCTGTACTTCGGCGTTGCACCGCATCTGCTGGCCGTGGATGTAGCTCGTGCAGGCACCGCCGGTTACGTGCCTTCGTTTGCCCGCAATGCCGCTGGCGATTTCAACCCGGTCCGCTGGGCACTTTGGGGCGGCACAGCGGTAATGGTATTCTCCAGCCTGGCCAGTGTCGCCGTTCAATGGAGAACAGTCGCACGGGCTTTTCGGATTTTCCGCGGCCGCCAAAGCGCGAGTCGCTCCGGCGAGCTGGTCGATGTCGAAGTGCCGCTTTCGTGGCTAATGGCCGGACTCATCCCAATAACCATTGGAATGGTCCTGGTTCAATACCTCGCCTTTCACATTTCCGTTGTATTAGGTCTGATCTCGGTAGCGCTTTCGTTCCTGATCTGCCTGGTCTGCGCCCGCGCAACCGGTGAGACTGATACAACCCCGACCGGCGCAATGGGCAAGTTGACGCAACTGGTATTCGCGGTGTTACCGGGCGCAAAAGGGGTCATCTCAAGCAACTTGATGACAGCCGGCGCGGCCGCTTCAGCAGGAACAGCCGCAGCCGACCTGCTGACTGACCTCAAGAGCGGATACATTCTCGGCGCGAATCCCCGAAAACAATTCCTGGCTCAGCTGATTGGGGTATTCTTCGGCACACTGTCGATCGTGCCCGCGTGGTATTTGATGGTACCTACCAAAGCAACTCTTGAATCATTCAATCCGCCTGCGACAAACATGTGGAAAGCAGTTGCCGATCTGCTCACGCAAGGGATTCAGATGCTGCCGACTTCTGCGGTTTGGGCCATCGCTCTCGGCTCGGTTATCGGTGTGGCACTGCCGGTACTTGGCAAACTCTTTCCGAAAATCGAACCTTGGTTGCCTTCGGCGATGGGTTTGGGCCTATCGTGGGTAGTTCCCTTCCAAAACAGCCTTTCTTTCGCCATCGGAGCCTCTTTGGTCGTGCTCTGGAACAAACTGCACAAGAGAACGTCCGATTTGTACTATATCCCAATCGCGTCTGGCTTTGTCGCGGGCGAATCCCTGGTTGCCGCCTTGATCGCCATCGGATGCACCGTGGTCGGTTTGCTTTTTGCCAAGTAACAGTCTGTTGCGTCAATCGGCCTCAGCCGGTTGCTCCCCAAGGCTCTCAACTTCGTCCTGAATATAGGTTTTGCCACGATAGAATTGGGCAAAGAAGATGAAGAGCAGCGCAGTCACAATCATGATCTTAACGAAGAAGAAGAAGTATGGTGCGCCCTCCAGGTTAATAGTCTTCCTTTCGATTAGGAAATTTACGGCGGCAGTGAAGACGTTGCCGAGTGAAATGGCTCCAAGATACGTGCACATGACGAGTGACTTTAGCTTTTTTGGCGCTTGCGTGTAGGCGAACTCCAAATGGGTAACCGACACCATCACCTCACTGACAGTAAGGGCGACAAAGGCAAGGATCTGCCATAAAATGTGCGGCGTTTGCCCGGCGTCGATGCGGATTTGGATCCAGCCAATAATGGAGAAGGCGATGGCCGTGACAAAGAGCCCGATTCCAATCCTGCGCAAGGGAGTCACGCGGAAAACTTTCTCCATTGCCGGGTAAACGACATAAGAGAAAAGCGGTAACATCAATAAGATGAACAATGGATTGACGGTTTGAATTTGTGCCGGCTTCCAGTCGACTCCGAACAAGTGGCGGTCCATCTTTTCGGATTGAAGAACCCAGGAAGAGAAGTTCTGCTGCCAGAGTCCCCAAAAAATAGCGGCGAACGGCACCAGGATGAGCAAGTTGCCAAGCGCTTTGAGGTTTTCGCGACTGCGGATCTCTTTAACATATCGACGCAGGCCGGTAGGCGGCAGGTGGACGAATTTCTTGCGTCCGAGCCAAAAGATTATCGTAGCGATAAGCATCAGCAGGCCCGGCGTGCCAAACGCAACATCGGGGCCGTGGATTCTCTCAAGTAATTTGCTGAGCGTCGGCCAGTGGGCGGCAAATTCGGGCGAGGCCTGATAGGGATCGAGGAGCCAAGGGATAAGGAGCGTTGAGAGCGCCGAGCCGATGTTGATTGAAAAATAAAACCAACTGAACACTTTAGGGAGCAGGTGCTGATTAGTGGCACCGAATTGATCTCCGACGTTGGCGCTGACGCACGGTTTAATTCCGCCGGCGCCCATGGCAATGAGAAACAGGCCGATGCAAAGTCCGATCCGGGTGTGTTCAAGGGCGAGGGTGAAATGTCCCAGGCAATAAACAATCGAGAGAATGAGAATGGTGCGGTATTTGCCGAGAATCGCGTCTGCGAGAAAAGCGCCGAGCAGAGGCAAAAAATAGACACAGGAGACAAAGGTATGATACCAGGCTTCGGCCTGCGGGCCGTTCATGTGATCGGCTTGGCCCTGAGCGTTGAGCATGTAGCTGGTCATGAAGATGACCAGAATGGAATTCATCCCGTAGTAGCTGAAGCGCTCGGCCGCTTCATTCCCAACAATATAGGGAACGCCCGGCGGCATTTTGTCCGTCTTGAGCGGAGCTGTCAGATACTCGGTTTTGGGCATACGAGGGGCTAATATTTCAGATAGGTAAGCAGGAGGCGAGCGTGAAGGTGGGAGAAAAAAAGAGGACGAACATCGAACATCGAACACTGAACATTGAAATATAGCGGCGGAACGTTTTTTGCATTACAAGACGTGCCAGCGCGTTTGACTTCGAAGTTCGAAGTTCAAAGTTCGATGTTCGATGTTCAGTCTTAGAAACCATGCCCTAATTAATCCCATAGCGAACCCGCAAAGGATCCCCTACACTGTTGGCGTATGAATGGGCTCGGTCCCTTACTATGACAGACGACATTTCGACTGCCCCGTCGGCTCCACAGCTAACCTCAAAATCAAACCTTAAGCGTTTCCTCCCCCGTATCGGGTCTCCCGGTTATCATATTCTTCTATCGGCAGTGGCCATTCTTATCCTTGGCCCACTGGGTGGCATCACGGCTTCGTTCATGAATTTTTCCATCGGCTTCTTTGTCGGCGGCCAAGTGCTGGCCGGCATTCTGGGCAGCACGGTAACCTTACCTTATGGTCCTGAAGGGAAACACGGGGCCAATTATATGCAAACGATGGCCGCCTCGGTCGCGGGGATGTGCGCGATGGCTGTCCTTGTGCAGGCCATGGTCTGGCTCGGATTGCCGGAACCACCGGCGTGGCAGTTGGTACTTTATTTTCTGTGCATCGGCATGTTTGGCGTCGGCATCGGAATGCTTTATACCCCGATCCTCGTGGACCGAATGCAATTGGCTTACCCGTCCGGATTTGCGGTCGCCAATATTCTGCGGGCGTTGACTGATCGGAATTTGCTGAAGCAATCGATAGCCAAACTCGGCAGTGGCATGTTACTTGGGTACGGTGGCGGAGTAGCATCGCTGCTGGTTGCCAAGATTGGGGCGACAGGTTTTTCGGCATCGACGATCGGGGCCGGAATGATTGTGGGAGCGCGGATTGCGATTCCAGCGCTGGTGGTGGCCCTCATTGGCATCTGGCAAAAGCCGTATTTGGTACAGATCGGCTGGCTCAAACCAGATGAGCCATTTCGGAAGATTGGCTTTATCATCTCGCTGGGCACGATATTGGGTGCGGCCATCCTCGATATAACTCTGCTGCTCATCCAGGCGGTACATCGATTCCGGCAACACACCGCCGCGCCGGCGAAACCCGAGGAGGATTGGAAACGGGTCAATATGCTGCGATTGCTGGCATGGGTGGTCTTTTGGGGCATCGGGGTGGTCGTGGTGGGAAGTCAAGTGTTGCACCAACCCGTGTTCTTTCTGACGGTGGCAGTCGGCTTGTGCTTCTTATTCGTACTGGTGAACGGCATTTCCCAAGGGATATCTGATTGGAATCCAATCTCGAGCGCGTTCGTGATGACGGTGTTTATCCTTGCCGCACTCGGATTGCGCGATGCCGGCGTCGGCTTGCTATGTGCCTCCATTCTACTGATTGCCTGCAGTGAGGGTGGGGATATGCAACAAGACCGCTCGACCGGTTGGCGCTTGGGTACAAACCGAATCGTGCAATTCCGGTATCAGGTTATCGGGATTGTTATGGGGGCAATCCTCGCGGTCGTGCTGGCGAAATTATTCATGAGCGCCTACCCGGTTTTGCGGGAGGACCAATTCAGCAACCCGCACATTGCGGGTGCAGAAAAGTGGCAATCGGCAATGACCTTCAAATTTGTGGGGGCGCTAAGGGGGATAACCACCTCACAACCGCATGTGATAAAGGCCTTACAGTTGGGAATTTTGTTAGGGTTGGCGATAGAGATTTGCCGCAAATTGATCAAGAGTCTTTCGGCTTACAAAAGGTATGTCGCCAATTCTCGTATCGGCCGGGTCATCGATTTCCTGATCGACGCCGTTTTTCTTTGCAGCCCTTATGCCTCCTCCTTCGGGGGGTTTGTTGAAGTGGAAACCGTTTATTGGTGGACACTCGGCGGTGTGGGCGCGTCGCTGTTTAACTATTGGCAGACCAAGAGACGGCGGACCAACGAAACGGCCGAAGCCGCGGTGCCTGCAGACATGGATACGATGTCGCTTTCGGGTGGCGGTCTAATTGCCGGCGATTCTTTGGCGGCCTTAAGCGTGGGCCTGTACCGCTTGATCAAGACGTTGCTATAGCAGGCTACTTCGCGTTGGCATCGCGCATGCCGAAATCTGAAGAAGTCCAGGAGCCGTCCTCTTGTTCTTCTTCATTTTCGGAGGCCGAAACGACGCCAGCCTTACCGAGCAAGGCCGAAAGGGCTTTGGCGGCTACCTCTGTCTGACACCCTTCGAGCACCGCCCATTGCAGTTTGATAATATCATTTTGCGGCAGAAACCCGCTCCAACTGCTGCCCATACGAACCTCCTAGTTGATGTTCCACGTTTCATTGCCGACCGCATATTGCGCCCATTTTTGTTCCACAATCAAAGTCGGTTGCGAACAAAAAAACACAACCCTGAGGTTGTGGGGAGATATCCCCTGTTTTGCCAGCAGAGTGGCCCTAGATCGTAAAAAAATGGGCAGCAGGCAGGGTTTCTCGTCCTCCTCCTTCGTCGTCGTCCTCGATCTTCGTGGATTTCAAGGCTGGAGCGCGAGGATCTTGGGCGTTTTCCCAACGCGCATTGAACAGGAATTGTAGTGGGCGACGTAACGAGACTCTGTTCGATCCGATTCTGCGTCAACGGCGCTTAATCAGAGAGTCTGCCAACGACGCTCGAAGCGACATCAAAGGCCCCCTCTCCCCGGCCCTCTCAGAGGAGGAGAGGGAGACCCGCGCTTCGAAGTTCGTTAGGTTCCATGCCACTCGGGGGGCCGGGCTTGAAGTCTCCTTACGTCGTCTCCTACAAGGTTCATGTCTTGCGATCTTTTACGTACCCGTTGGCACGAAACCATTCCACTGCATCTGCCAACGCTTGCCGAGGCGGAGTTTGTGGCAACCCAAGCTCCTGAATGGCCTTGGCCGGATTAAAGAACATTTTGTACTTTGCCATTCGTACGCCGGCGAGTGGTGCTTTGGGTGGTTTGCCGCTGAGCTTCGACATCGCTTCATCCAAATAGGCTGCGCTCAATGCAACGATATAGGGCACTCGAATTTTAGGAGCAGGTATGCCCGTAATTTGTTCGAGCACACTGAAGGCTTCTCGGAGAGTCCAATTGCCTTCGGCATTGCCAAGAATGTAGCGTTCGCCCACTCGCCCTTTCTCGGCGGCTAAGATATGACCGACCGCTACATCTCGCACATGCACCCAGTTGAGGCCAGTCTCCAGATAAGCGGGCATGGCGCGGTTAAGGAAATCGACGATAACCTGACCGGTGGGCGTGGGTTTGACATCGCGCGGCCCCACCGGCGCGCTGGGATTGACTATCACAACAGGCAATCCTTGTTCGGCGAGCTGCAAGGCAACTTGTTCTGCTTGCCATTTCGAGCGCTTGTAATGATTGGTCATCTGAGCTTCGGAAGTTGCGCAAGTTTCATCGGTGGGCACCAATTGACCTTTTTCACCTGCCGGCAGGCCGATGCAGCCGACCGTGCTGGTATAAACGATGCGAGAACAAAGAGCCGCCGCGGCTGCTTCCAGCACCGTCCTGGTGCCTTCGACGTTGGCCGCATACATTGGGCGATAATCGCGCAGCCAAAGGTGATAACTCGCCGCGACGTGAAAACACCAGTCGCAGCCACGAATCAATTTCACCAACCGATCGTGGTGGCCCAGATCACCTTCGATCTTCTCAAAATCGATTCCGCGCAGGCCTCGCAGATCACTCGTGGGGCGCAGTAGCGCTTTGACGCGGTGACCTCGCGTAACCAGCTCATGCACGAGGTTGGCGCCGAGAAAGCCCGAAGCCCCGGTGACAAAGCAATTCATCGCGACACACCTTAGAGCGAACAGCCGCTCGGGGAAAATTGTTTTCGGAGCGATGAATTTTTAGGGAAACTGAAAACTTCACGTGCAGTTCGACACGCTTGACTTCCTAAGTTCGGTTGGAAACAATTCCAACGTTGTATGCCGCGAAGAAATAGTGCCCGAAGCAAACGACTTTCCCGCAAAGAGGTCAGAGACCTGGACACCAAAATCAGCTTTTTAGAGGGGATCGTTCAACGCGATGCTGATTACGTCGAGGCGCTGCAAATCCTCGGTGACCACTACACTCAACGAGGCAGATACGAGCACAGTCTCAAGGTCGATAAACAGCTCTCCCGACTCGAACCGCGCAACCCGCTCGTTTTTTACAATCTGGCTTGCAGCCACTCGCTCAATTCCGAGTTTGACCTGGCCGTCGCCGCGTTGGAAAAAGCCCTGCTGCTCGGTTACCGCGACTTCAAATGGCTGGCACGCGATCCAGACCTCCGCCGCCTGCGCAAACACCCGCTCTATCGCCCCATCGAGGACAAAATCCGCAAGATGAAGGTCAAGGTCTAAAGAAAACAAGCGGCAGATTGCAGCACACCCCAGGCCCGTCCGCGAAGATACCCGCCGAATTGCAGCGAGACTTGCCCCTTGGTAACGCAGACTTATAGTCTGCTGTATCGCGGACTTTTAGTCTGCACAGCGCGACAATGAATGTAAGGCTATCAGGTAGCACCAAACGTTATCGAACAGTTGCGTTCGATTCGGCACGTAATGAAGTGCTCTTGATTGAGCAGCGGCTGTTGCCTCATCGATTCTCGATCGTTCGCACGCGCAATTTTTTTGAAACCGCCGAGGCGATTACGAACATGGTCGTTCGCGGCGCAGGCGCGATCGGCGCGACGGCTGCGTTTGGGCTGGCCCAGGGTGTGCGTGCGTTCCGCGGCAATGATCGGTCGAAATTTCCAAGTCACATAAAACGTGTCTATCAAACCTTGAAAGAGGCGCGGCCTACGGCGGTCGACCCTGTCACGGCGATGGACCAGGTGCGATTGGCGATGACTGCCGGTGAAACGGTTGCCGAGCAGCAAGCCCTGGCACTGGCGGCCGCGGAAGAGTTTGCCAACGAGGACGTGCGGCATTGCGCCGAAATCGGGCAGCACGGCGCGAAATTGATTCGTAACGAAATGAACGTGCTGACGCATTGCAACGCGGGGTGGCTTGCCTTTGTCGATATCGGCAGCGCGACCGCCCCGCTGTATGCAGCGCAGGCCCAAGGGAAAAAGTTCCGCGTTTATTGCGACGAAACACGGCCCCGCTCGCAGGGCGCGACTCTGACCGCCTGGGAATTGGCACAACAGCAAATTCCTCATCAAGTCATCGCCGATAATGCGGCGGGACACTTGATGCAGCGCGGAGGCATTGACCTTGTGATTGTGGGCAGCGACCGCACTCTCGGCCGCACCGGCGAGGTCGCAAATAAAATCGGCACCTACACCAAAGCAGTGCTCGCGCAGCGACATGGGATTCCGTTTTATGTGGCTATTCCGCTTTCCACGATTGACTGGAATTTGAAGTCCGGCTTAGAAATTCCCATCGAAGAACGGCACGAAAGCGAGGTTCTGGGAGCGTGGGGAGTGATTGAGGGGGTGAAGTCCAAAGGCCAAAGGCCAAAGTCCAAAGTCCGCAGCCAATCAAGTCGGCGCGTTTACGTTCGAGTTGCTAATCCAACCAGTGGCGCGTTAAACCCCGGATTTGATGTCACCCCGCCTGAACTGATCACCGGGATCATCACGCCGGCGGGAATTTTCAAACCAGACGAACTGTGGGTGAATCGGAAAGAGCTTGGATGGACGGGCTGACGAAAGAGGCAAAAGTGCGGTTATGCCGCCATGGTATGTTGGTCTGATGAACACTGATACACAACGTGTCTATGTGAAGTTCGAACGCGAGGGGGAGCCATCTTCTGCTTCGCGGCCGATGGCTATTGGTTGGAGAATTTCAGCGGAAGAAAGTCAAACAGCCCTACCCAGCGGCGGCCTGAGCTTGTGCGAGTCGGGTAGAGGAAATTCCTGTTCGCATGCTGGCAAGATTTCTAGGACAGAAACCATTTGAGGTTGTTGCCGATTTATTAGAATTAGGCGTTTTGGTGAACCCAGACCAAGCGGTCAACCTCGACACCGCGTTCAAGCTCTTCCGCCGTCATGGATACAAAGTTGAGAGGCATAGCCACCACCTGCAGGCAAACCCGCGATGACGTTGAGTTTCCATGCTGGTAGACGGTGGCGCGAGTTGCCTGAGGTGGGTCGATAGATGACCTCAGGAAAAGAAGCGGCCGAAGGAAGGGAAGAGACTCGTTAGTTCTTCCGAGAGGTCTGTCGCGCCATCGATGCGCCGTGAGTCAGAGAAGTCCGGCTGCGATCAGGGAGGGAGCGCCATCAATGAAAGCCTTTTTGGCCATTAGGGCGCGACAACTCAGGCAAGTCGATACGATCAGCACGCGAGCAGCTGGGAGTTGGAGAAGTCTGTTGGCCATTGGCATCACGAGCCAGAAATGCAGGATTAGCCAAAGGCAGGATTACCGAGAACGGCAGGATTAGATAACGGGATTTCAATGAGAATACGCATTGGTTCAAGGCTTGCTGAATGAAACTCTAGATCAAAACTCTAGACTTGGCGCGTGGGCAAAAGTGCACTAATTTCCGCAGCACATCGGATGGCGGGGTAGCCAAGTGGTAAGGCAGGGCTCTGCAAAAGCCTTATGCGTCGGTTCGATTCCGACCCTCGCCTCCATCTCTAACTGCGAGCGCAGCAAGGAGATAGGAAGCTGGGAAAGCCAATGGCTATCGAGGTATCGGCTTAACCGGCAGCGATCCCGCCGCAATGGCTGATATGCCGGGCTCGATGCCAAAGGGCTCAA
>DATJGF010000025.1:0-3596 GCA_035495315.1 Candidatus Limnocylindrales bacterium | reverse complement strand
TGGGTGGCAGCTCACTACCATGCACTTGCTGAAGGCCGGGACAGTTTTCATATGATACTTGAACATGCAGGAGGCGATGAGCAGAAAGCCTTCGACGAGTTTTTCCGTGTGCTGCCGGATTTTCTGCGCGAACGGCGGGAGATCGGCAGGGATGGGATCCTGTCGCGCTTTTCAGATATCCAGGACGAGCTCTTGAAGGCATTCGAGAAGGATTTGAAATGACGCCCAGCAAACTGCCTGCCGTGGATGCCGCGATGACGCCTGGGTTGCATATCGCACGTCCCTGGCGCGGCACCACTGAGGCAGAACGTTGGCTACATCCATGCACCTGCATCCGGAAATCGTAGTCCCTGTTGTCGCTGTGGCTGTGCTTTGGGGAGTGTCAACCTTCGCCAAGGGCATGGCCCGGAAGCCTGTCCCTCGCGTCCCCGGCCGGCTGATTGCGGCGGCAGCTCTCGGGGTGGGGTTGGCGTTGTGCCTGTGGGGTGGCCACGCGTTTATGTGGGCTGAGCCGTCCATGCCTGCGGTCAGCACCGGTGAGGATGGCGAACCAGCATTTCGAATTGATGCTCCAAGTGTCGGAGAGCTAGCTGAGGAGTTCGGAGTCGGGCTGGCCGTTCGGAAAACGGCCTGCTTAGCAGTTGCGGCAGCTGGCCTGCTGATCGCGGGCGGCTCCCTCCCTTCCTTGATATTGAGAAAGGATCAACCGTGAGGAGCTCAGCCAACCAGGCGCTTCCGGCGACGCCGATTTGCCTTTCCTATTTTCCGTTGCTCATCGCCCCGGCCTACCTGAGCCGGCCTGTTAGCCTTTACCGCCTTCTATGAGACTTGCACCAGAGCCGATTCTCCGAGCGGGCAACGAGACAGTCTCGTGGGCCTGCATCTTCTGCCGGAATCAGACGTTGCGAGATGGGGCACCCACCAAGATGATCAACGACGCTATGGAGGCGATCCACGAGGTGCCCCGCATGTTGGTCGATTGGGAGCGGCACGATTTGGCCGAGGTTAGGATGCATCTTGCGACTTTCCCGGCAGCGAACTGGCCCGGCGCGCCGAATTTGGTTTCGTATTTTGACCAGAAACTGAGAGAGTTTGGCTATGAAGGGAAAGGCTAACGAGCGGCAGGCTCTGTTACGAAAACGGCTCATAGCAAGAACTCTGATGTGGAGTTCTCTAGCCGCTGCGGGGTTACCCACCTCGGCTGCCGTGTTGGGCTTCATTTGGTACGGCAGCATGGACACCGCACCCATGACGGGCCTCGGCTTCGCGATGGCCGTTTGGCGCTGGTGGTGGCTGCCTATTTTCCCATCGATGGGCTTCGTGTTGGCCCTCGAATGGAAGCAGGGCCTGGACGAACGGATAAAGCAGGCGCCTGACCACGGCACGAAAGAAGCGGCCTGACCTGGCAGTTCCACTGGACGCCGCGAAGAGCGTCGGTTTGCAGGACGGACGTCATTGGCGCCGCGGCCGGTGATGTGCGATAATTAAGCATCCCCATGAACTCCGTGCCCAAATCATTCCTTCGCTGGCAGCCGGTCGCCCTCTCCTTGATCGCCCTGACAGTTATCTATTGGGCATTTGCGCTTCTGAATTTTCCGGTGGCGCGGGTGATGCAGCAGCGAGGCGACACACGGAATGCCCATTTCCTGGTGTGGGGAGTTTTCTGGAACCTGGTTGTAGGGGGGCTTTGCCTTTCTGGCTGGCGCCTGATGAAGACGGCCAGCAGAGGAGGCTACATTGCAGGGGCATTCGCAGTCGGAGCCGCCTTGCTCATTGTCATGCGCAGCTGGCTGTCGGCGCTGCTCACAGGACGAAATCCATTTCCCTTCCTCGAAGCCCTTTTCATTTGGCCCTGGCTGATCTACGCTCTAATTTATGCGGTTCGCGAGCTTCAGAAGCAAGGGAACGCCAAGCCAGGCGCTGCGCCGAATCAAGGCCCCGCGACACCGCCTGGTGATTCGGGACCTGCGGAGGGGCCGCCATCGGTGAGTTGAGAGTTGGCCGCATGCAAACTATGAAAGCTCTAATGGCAGGTTTCATCTTCGCAGCGTGTCAGCTATGTTTCGCAGCGGGAGACGCCAACATCATCGTCATGAGCGAGTGGTCAAAGCCTGTTTCGCTTCGAGACGACCAGTTGCATGACCAGGCCATCCGCGGACGACTGGTGATTCTGCAGGGCATGGAGCCTGCCTACGGTGGACCGCAGATAACAAACGGGGCGATGACGTTTATCGAACTTCAGAACGTTACTGGGGCTAATGGTGGGGGCATCGACGTCTATTTCGCGGTGACCAACTTACATTGTGAACTGTCAGATAACGCGGGCAAAGCTATCCCCCCGCCAACCAGTGTGGCTTGGGGTGGGCGCGGCCCCTTCTCACCTTGTTGGGTGAATTTGCCCTATAATTCGACGATTCGCCTCTTTGTTAATGGCGGAAGCCTGAATCCCCTAATGGTGTACCCAAGCGGCGAACCCTGGACCCGCTGGTCTATTTCAGGAAACGGCACAAACGTTTATTATCTAACCGGAACTCTGAGTATCTCCACGCACACCAATTCTTCGCTTCCGTCCGACGACTATAACGCGACGCTGATATTTCCAAGGACAAGGATCAGAGGGGGCGAGGTTGAGACGGCAAGATAGCCAATGAAAGAGTGGCCTGCCCAACATTTCAGTGGAGCGAATGGCGGCGGGCGACGCTTTTTCGCAAATCCGGGCGCTGGCCGCCGCCGCCATCGTTCACCTTTGCGCCAGGCGACACTGCACATCGAATGAACAATCTCTTCAGGCCGTCCGGGCGTGGTGGTTCTCACACATGACGCGATTCCTCGGAGCCTACATTGCGACGGTCACCGCGTTTTCGGTGGTCAATTTCCGCTTCCTCTCCTACGTTTGGCGGTGGCTTTGGCCGACCGTGATTGGGGTTATCGGAATTGTGTTTTGGAGACGGTATTACGCCGGGAAATTTGAAAAGCAACGATCAGTCACCCAACAAACAGATTGAGCCGATGACGAGCAGCGCGAGATGGGAGTGTTTCGATCCGGTGTCCGTCGCGCACTGAGACACTATGGCTGGTGGTGAAATTTTTTGCGGTTCGTTTCACGGAAAGGAAAAGTCCCTTTCCGCGTATCCAGTCGTTCTTGATGCGCTGGAGGCGCGTGCGCGTGGCCAGGCAAAAGCGACGATCCGGCGCCTTAAGAAAGCCGTTAATCCGCTTCGCAGCGACACCGTCGAGATAACCAAAGCTCAGGCATCGGTTCTCCTGCCGCTGCTCTCCGACTACAAGAAAGAGTTGGTCAAATTAATCGGGCACAGTGATTGGTCGAAAGCAGCCGACCTGGGCGGCAGGAACTGGGAAAAAGGAAACGGAGTGCAGCTTTATGCCGTCACCGACCTGATCCCCGCGTGCCGAGTTTCAATCGCAAAGGACGAACCGATCATCATCTTCTTTTCCTGAACGTCGTGCCAACCGCATCACCATCATAACGCACTGCATCTTGTATATGAAAACAAGAGCCTTATTGACCGCCTTCACGATCATCACCCTTCCCATCTGCTGTATCCGCGCCCAGGATCGCGAGCCTGCTTCCGGGG